>DASXNN010000105.1:0-24666 GCA_036495045.1 Candidatus Udaeobacter sp. | reverse complement strand
GCCCCATGCACAACGAGGCGGCTGCCGATCAAATTCACATCGAGCAACTCGAGATTTTCGCTCGCGTCGGGGTTCCCGAAAAAGAGCGCGCAACGCCGCAGCGGCTAACCGTCAGCATCACGCTTTGGCCGAAGCAGGATATGCGAGATCTAGCAGATCAGATCAATAGGACGGTCAATTATTCGGCCGTTGCTGAAGAAGCGAAGAGTTTCGCGCGCGATCAGTCAGTAAACTTGCTCGAAACTTTGGCCGATGGGCTCGCCATGCACCTGCTTGGAAGTTTCGCCATCCAGAAGATCGAGATCGAATTACGAAAATTCGCTCTGCTGGATGCGAAATATGTTTCCGTTATCGTGACGTGCACCGCGTCCGTTAATTAATGATCCGGAAAGGAGGATTTAGCCAGCCGGCGGCGGAAATAGCGCTGCGCTTTGGTGGATCGGTCTTGTTCGACTGGCGGCTTTATCGACATGACATTGCGGGATCGATCGCTCACGCTGCCGCCCTTCCCCAGCAGGCATCGTAACCGCCGACGAGCAGCAAAAGATCGACGATGGATTGCGCGCCATCGAGCAAGAGATCGAATTGGGAAAATTCGAATGGGAGTCGCTCGAAGACGTGCACATGAACATCGAAACTACACTTACGAAGCGAATTGGCGCCGCGGGGGCGAAGCTTCAAGCGAAGATTTGATCCCCTGGAGCACGCACGAATTCGGTTTCGTTGAATTCAGCGACGCTTTTTCCACCGGCTCCAGTCTCATGCCGCAGAAGAAAAATCCCGACATGGCGGAGCTCACGCGCGGCAAGACCGGTCGACTCTACGGTAAATTGTTGTCGATCTTAACCACGTTGAAAGCGCTACGGTCGTCTTACAATCGCGACATGCAGGAAGATAAGGAGGCACTTTTCGATTCGGTCGATACGGTACGCGCCGCGCTGGAAGTGTTTTCGGCAATGTTGCCGACAATTGAAACCAATCGCGCTCGCATGGAAGCCGCAGCAAGCGATCCCAATCTTCTCGCAACCGATGTGGCGGAATATTTGGCGAAGAAGGGGACGCCGTTTTGTAAGGCGCACGAGATTGTCGGCAAACTTGTCGCGCATGGGGCGAAAACGAAGTTGCCGCTCAATCAAATTTCGATCGCGGAACTAAAAAAATTTCCCCATTTGTTTGATGTCGATGTTGCGAACCTGTTCGACTTCGCTGTTCGCTTGCAGCGAGGACTGCAATCGGGGCTCCCGCGCCGGGAAACATCGCAGTCCAGATCGCGCGCTGGCGAAAATTGCTTGGTGACCGGTAGGCGCGACCGCTGTACGCGCGGAGGCAGTTTGCCGCTGAGGGCAGCGGCCGCTACAGTTCGCCGCGTGAAACAAAGCAATCTCGTGCACGATGGAGAAGAATGGGAAACAATTTCGAGTGAGCGGCATTTTGGGAACGCGCATCTTGAGGTCGTCACCGATCACGTCCGAACCCCGACGCGCGAATTACCGCGCACTTGGACGGTTGTGCACCGGAAGGCAGCCGTCATTATTGCGCCTGTGACTCGTGATGGAAAAATTGTTCTCATTCATCAGGAGCGCGTGCCGATTCGCGCGGCGATTTGGGAAATGCCGTCTGGTCAGATCGACAACGTAGTTGAGCCGGATCAGAGAGAAATCAAGGCGGTCGCGTTGAGCGAACTTCGCGAGGAGGCTGGCTATGAATTGTCCAAAGACGGCGAGCTAATCGCACTCGGTCACTATTTTTCTTCGCCGGGATTCACTGACGAACGCGGCTTCTTTTTTCTGGCACGTCCAGTTGAACCGTGCGCCACTTATGTCCGCGATGAATCAGAAGCGATTCTTGATTGTCGGGAATTCAGCATGGAGGAATTGCGGCGGATGATCGTCGCGAACCAAATCAGCGATGCAAACACTTTGAGCATGTGGGCGCGACTCGTGGCGGGCGGCTTTCTTTCGCCCGAGAGGCGCTGAACGATTGTCCATCCAATGGCACTGCAGGACATTTTCAAATTTCGCGAGTTACCAGAAAGCGAAACCTCGAAGCCGTTTCTCGAGCACCTGGAGGACTTGCGCTGGACCATCGTAAAGATGGCGATCACGCTCGTGCTTGCGATGATCATTTGCTTTGCGTTTCGCTCGACACTTGTGCGCGTAATGCAGGCGCCGCTCCACGATCTCGATCCGCAAGTCGGTGCGCTGCGCGCCCTTGGAATCACGGATTCACTCGTGATTTCATTTCATCTCGCGTTTTACGCCGGGATCGTTCTTTCTTTTCCTCTCCTTCTCTATTTCCTGGCAGAATTTGTTCTGCCTGCGCTCACCGCCGTGGAAAAGCGCTTCTTGCTCCCGGCAATTTTCGTCAGCTTCGCTCTATTTCTTCTTGGCGTGCTCGTTTGCTACTTCTGGTTACTGCCAAAGACGATTCTCTTTTTCTTCCGCGACACCCAGTCGCTTGGCTGGGCGCCGACTTGGACCGTGCAACAATATTATTCCTTTGTGACGCGATTCACGATCGGCTTCGGTCTTGCTTTCGAGTTGCCGGTGGTGGTTTTAGCCCTCGTGCGCTTCGGCTTGATCACTTACAGATTTATGGCGCGCACCAGGCCTTACGCGATTGTCCTCATTGTTATCCTGGCGACAATCATCACGCCAACGCCGGACATCCTGACGTTGATCGCGATGGGTCTTCCGATGTGCCTGCTTTACGAAAGTTGCATCTGGATTGCCTGGATAATGGAGCGCCGCAAATTGAAATCGATCGCTGGCTGATCGCGTGGACAATTCGGTTTACCAATTTCTCTTCAGCATATTTGCTTTCATTCTCGGCGCCGCGGTCGGCTCCTTTTTGAACGTCTGTATTTATCGGTTACCTCGCGATCTTTCAGTAAACGAGCCGCGCCGCTCTTTTTGTCCAGCGTGTCAGAAGCCGATTTCGTGGCATCAAAATCTGCCGTTAATCAGCTGGGTCGTGCTCCGCGGCCGCTGCGCAAGTTGCGGGAGCAAGATCGCATTTCGCTATTTTGCGGTGGAATTGCTGACCGCCCTTCTTTTCCTGGCAATCTGGCAAAGCTTCTCCTGGCCAATGGCGATCGCGTACTGGGTTTTTGTCTCGTTTCTCATCGTCGGGACATTTATTGATTTTGAGCATTTCATTATTCCAGACCGGGTGACGATCGGCGGGATAATCGCGGGATTCGTCGCCAGCCTGGCAGTACCGGCTTTGATGGACACCGATTCGCGAGTCGCTGCGGGTATTCGTTCTTTGCTCGCGGCTGTCCTCGGTTATTTGATTCTTTTGATGGTTCTGGAAGCGGGCAAAGTCGCTTTTGGAAAAAAAAGAATTCGTCTCGACGCGCCGACGCCGTTTACCTGGAAGAGACAGGGTGACGACGCCGATTTCGTGGTCGGCAGCGAACAGAGTTTGTGGAGCGACCATTTCGCCCGCGAAAAAGATCGACTGTTGCTCCAGTGCAACGAAGCAAAGATCGACAATCACATTTATGGAAATACGACACTGGACTTTCATCACGATCGCGTCGCCGTAGAAGGCAATGAGTTTGTGCTCGACAATCTCATCGAAATTTCCGGCGTCGTGCATGAGCTCCAGATTCCGCGCGAAGCGATGGGTCGCGGCGACTTGAAATTCCTCGCCGCGATTGGCGCATTTCTGGGATGGCGCGCCGTACTGTTTAGTCTTTTTGCCGGCTCGCTGCTCGGTTCAATTGTCGGATTGATCACGCTCGTTGTCGGGAAGCGTATCTGGTCGGCGAAGCTGCCGTTCGGGCCTTATCTGGCGTTTGGCGCGCTAACCTGGATGTTTTTTGGCGATGCTTTTTTGCACTGGTACCTCGGCTTGGTCAGTGCGCAATGAACAAGGGATAATCGGCATGTCGCCGGTTTGTTTTACGCTTGGGCGGTTTCGGTTCGGGCCGTCGCTGAAGCCTCACTCGCGGGGACGGGCGCTCGCGCAGCCAACATCAATCTGAGATTGATGAGCTCACATTTCCACCAACGCCGCAGCCCGTGCCAGATTTGCTTCCGAAGGCGGGCGTCGGGAACAAATCCATCGTAGAGCTCGCGCCATCCGGCATTCCGCCTGCCATAATATCCAGTCGCCCACCGACGCTTCGCCAGCGCCACAAGACGGCGATTATAAAACGTCATCGCAGCGCGGACGATCCGGCCGGCAAGGCCGTTGAACGGCAAATTGAGAAATTCTCGTTCCGGATCGCGGTAAGCGGCCCTGACCAGTCCGATATAATAGCTGCTGACATCGAGGAGAAGCGCGGCCGACATCAAATCGGCATCTCCCATGTAGTAATATTTGTCTTTGTATAAACTCTCGAACCAGGAGCGATACGTAATAGAGTACTGCTGGTTGTAATAGCGAATCCGATCAGCAACATCTTCACCTGCTAAACTGCGCGCCAGCAAGTCGGCCACGTAATAAGACGTGTAAGAACAAAAATCCAGACCTGGACTGTAAAGTGGATCGATAAAACCGGTCGCGTCGCCCACTGCCGCCCAGCCGTGATCGCAAACTTTTTCGGCGTGGTACGGCAACATCGACAACGCGTGCACATCGCCCTCAATCACGCGTGCCCGGCCGAAGATTTCGCGACCCACCGGATTGCTTAGAATATGTACATGCAGCCGTTGGCCCAGACTCGGTCCCTCCGGCAGTTTGAAAATGCGATTGTCATAAACAATGCCTGCGCTGACATCGCCGCCCTGCAAAGGAATAATCCAGACCCACCAACCCCGACCGAAAAGGTGATTGGTCGCCCACTCGCGGCTCGTTCGACAACGGTTGGCGTAATCGGGAAAACGCTCCCGCCATTCGTAACTGTCCCACTGCTTGACGCCACTGAATCGCGCCCAGACCGCATTGATCGGATGCTCGTTGTTTGGACGAAAATGTCCCAGCTTCCGCGCCAGCATGGTTGCACGTCCGGTGGCATCGACAACCCAACGGCAAGCCACACTGCGCTCATCATGGTCGACAACTGCACTTACCGTTTGCCCGTTCGCGTTACTTAGCTCGCACTTTGTCACTTTGGCCGGACGCCAGAGGTCGCATCCGGTTTTTACCGCGAGGCCAAGCACGTGCGAATCAAGTTTCGCGCGATCGACCTGAAAACTCGGCAAACGACTCTGATAGCGTGAGCCAACTTCGACGCAATCATCGAAGGATTGGTCCGGCCGATTCGAAAACCACAGTCGCAACCCCTGTTTGGCCAATTGATGATGACCGAGATAATGGGTCAGGCCCAAAATTTTTGTCATGTAGCAACTGCTCACTTCGGTAGTCGATTCACCGACTTTGCGATCGAACTCGGGCGTTTTTTCGATGATGAGTACCCGCGCTTCTGGCCGTTTCCGCTTGAGCATGAGCGCGGTCGCGGCGCCGGAAAACGCGCCGCCGATGATCACGACATCGTATTCGAAGTCCATTGCTACCCAGAAAATGGCCTTTGCGGCTCGCAAACGCAATCAGTTCCGGTAGCATTTCGTCAGCCCGACGAGTCTCACCTCGCCAAAATGATTTTCGGCAACGCACGACTGATTTTTCCGGATGGGATCCGTGAAGGCCTGGAGGTCGTCGCGCACGAAGGGAAAATTGTGGAGGTCCGGCAACAAACGAGGGAGGCGCCAAAGAACGTTGTCGATCTTGATGGAAATTATCTCGCGCCCGGTTTTGTCGATCTTCATGTGCACGGCGCGATTGGCCGTGACACAATGGAGGCTTCCCCGGAGGCGTTCCGAGCGATCTGCGATTTCCATTCAAGTGGCGGAACCACGTCGCTGCTCCTAACGACAGCGACAGCCCCATTAGACGCCATTGTCGACGTTCTAAAGGCGGTCCGCGATTGTCGATCTTCAATCCCACAAATTGCTGGCGTTCATATCGAAGGGCCGTTTATTTCAAAAACGAAATGCGGCGCGCAGCGCGCAGAATTCATTCAGGATCCGTCACCGGTCGCTGTACGGCAGATGCTCGAGCATGCGGACGTGATCAAACGCATTACGGTCGCGCCAGAATTGCCGGGAGCGCTTGAAGCGATCGAAAACTTCCACGTGCGCGACATCAGCGTCAGCGGCGGCCACAGCGACGCGTGGGACGAGGATGCACGCCGCGCGTTCGACGGCGGCATGCGCAGCGTGACCCACACATTTAATTGCATGTCGTCAGCGCGCCGGCGCGGCATTCATCGTGTTGCGGGCCTGCTTGAGTTCGCATTGAGCGAACCGGAAATTCTCTGCGAGTTGATTGCGGACGGCCATCATGTTTCGGCGACATTGATGAAAATGTTATACCGAGCGAAGGGCGCAGCTGGAATTTGCCTCGTGACCGACGCAACCGCAGGCGCGGGGTTGGTAGATGGATCGCAATTTTCGCTCTTCGGAAACGATTGCATTGTCGAAGACGGCGTTTGTTTGCTGGCTGACCATTCGGCGCTGGCGGGCAGCGTTTCGCGCATGATCGATCTTGTCCGAACAATGGTCCACGATGTCGATGTGCCGCTGCACGAAGCAATCACAATGGCGACGGACAATCCGGCGCGAGCAATTGGTCTTGAAACGAAAGCCCATTTGGCAGTTGGAGCAGACGCGGATCTAGTCGTTCTTTCTCCGGAATTGGAAGTGTTGCGAACTTTTGCTGGGGGAAAAGAAATTTTCTCCCGCTAGATCGACAATAAAAACTCCGCGATTTCGAGCGATGCCCGCGGTCTACTCAAACGACTGATGTTCGTTGCCCACTCGCGCCATTGTCTCGCGCCATCGGCAAACGCCCGCTGAACTTGCGCGATTACTTCGTCTGGCGAAAGTGCGATCACGCCCGAATTCGTTTCGATGATCAGCCGGGCATTCCCTTCTTCCTGACCGGAAACGACGTGATTAATGATCATGGGACAACCGGCGGCGATTGTTTCCTGCACCGTTGCGCCGCCCGCTTTTCCGATGAGCAAATGACTGGCGTGGAGCATGCGCGGGAGCTCTTCTGTCCAACCGATGATGTCGATCTTGCGAGGCCCGGCTGCCTCTTGGACCGGCACGCGAAGTTTGTCGGCACGGCCGATCGTGACGGTCAGCTGGATATCGAGATCGACAAGATGTCGCACCAGTTCCGGTGTCGTCCTGGAAGGCGGGTTCACCACATAAAGAACTCGGCGGTCGTTATTCGAAGGCGGCGATCGATCCTGGATCAAATCAGCAAATTTCGGACTCACCGGAAACCCGAACGTCTTAATTTTTTGCTGCGCGATTTCCGCAGCATGCAGCACTGCCGCACTCCGTTCGTTTGGAACGAGGAAGTAATCGGCGGCGCAACGATACCAGATTGAATTGACCGTGATCGAATCTGTGACGACGACCACGCTTTTGCAGCCTGGGTTCGGCCTTGAAATTTGCTGGAGCAGATAGGGAAAGGGCGGAAAAGTTGAAACCACCACATCCGGTTGAAAACGATCGAGCAGGGTAGCGAAATGATCCTTGAGCCGGGAGAATCGCCGGAAATTCCTGTCGAAATCTTTCTTGCGATCAAGCCAGCGATAAACGTAACCCCAGGAACGCGGCCAACGGTTGATCACCGCCAGATAAGCTCTTCGCACAGACTCATTCACTGATTCGTAGGTCTCCGCGAACAAGTCTCGCAATTCGACATCAATTGTGGGCGCGACGCGGGCCAATCCGTCACGAATTCCTCGCGCAGCGCTGTTGTGACCCTCTCCGAAACTGGCGGTGAGGATCAGTATCTTTTTCACGATTCGTTACGGGAGGCAGACAAAAATGGAATGGTGACAGGGGACGGAAGTTTAATGGATATTTATATCCGGCAAAGTAAACTCCGGGCGGCGATGAAATATCTCGGATTTGTTTGGCGAGTCCTCCGCCGTTTGATTTGGGAAACGGCAACCGATACCACCACCGGCCTGGCAGCGCAGATGGCGTATCTGCTTCTTTTCGCCCTCGCGCCGGGTCTCCTTTTTCTCTGGCATCTGCTCGGTCTCTTTGGCACCGATCCGGCGAAGCTCCATCAAATGTTTCTTCTCTTGCAAAGCTTCATGCCACCCGACCCCAAAGTGCAGGACATTCTCGACACGGCGGTTGCCAGCGTGGTCATCACAGGGTCGAGCGGTCTGCTCGCAAACGTGGGGATCGTCGTCGGGATTTATTTCGGTACGGTTTTTATCGCCACTATTTCTCGAGCGTTGACGGAAACGCATGGCGTCCGAGAGGATCCCCATTGGTGGTCGAAGTACATTATCTCGTTCCTGCTGCTCTTCTGGTTTGGCATCATCATACTTTTTTGCTTTAACGCGATGGTCTTCGGCGAAACGCTCGCCGGAATTGCAGAAGTTAATTTCCAGCTCAAGATCCCGCTGCAAGAATGGGTGGCCGCGTTAAATTTGCCCTTCACGGCAGTAGCATTGATCGTTCTCGCGCTTCTGCTTTATCTCCTGACGCCGGCAAATTATCTTACGCTGCGTCAAGCATTGCCCGGGGCGATCTTCTTTTCCGTCGGCTGGATTATCGCGACCAAGCTCTTTCAACTCTACGTGGCAAAATACGATCGTTACAATCCCACTTATCTCGCGTTGGCGTCAATTATCGTGCTGCTCACCTGGATGTATTTGACCTGTCTGCTCCTGCTTCTTGGCGGGAAATTAAATGCGATTCTCCACCGGGAGCGCGAACGCATGCGTGAAAGGGCCGCGCGGGGAACTACGCCTGCTGCACGCCCAGCCTGACTCTGAGCTTCGAATAGATTCGCGAGCAGGGCGCTTTCGCGAGTTGATCGCGCCGCGTGCTCTGTTACGCTCCGCGGCAGTGGTTCGCTTTCGCCTCTGGCTTGCAACTGCGCTCGCGCTCAGCGCGATCGTGGGCAGTCTCCTTCGCGCGCAGGTCAGCAGCGATGAGGAGGGCAAGCGCGAAGAATCACCGAAAAAACCGCATACGACGCATCGCACCTCGTCGCCAACGCCGAACAAATCACCGAGCCCAATTGCGAAAGCAAAGCGGGTAGAACAC
The DNA here is from genome assembly GCA_036495045.1 of Candidatus Udaeobacter sp. Lineage (GTDB taxonomy): Bacteria > Verrucomicrobiota > Verrucomicrobiia > Chthoniobacterales > UBA10450 > Udaeobacter. The sequence continues at coordinate 15,628 of DASXNN010000105.1, read as the reverse complement.
AAATCGACTGACGAAACTGGCGGATCGGCTGGACCAGAGGAATCGCCCAGCCCGATTGCAAAAGCGAAAGCGGCGAAGAAATCTGACGAAGAGGAAACAACCCCAAAGCCAAAACCGAGCGAAACGCCTGAGCCAACGACTGCTTTACGAAAAGCGAAGAAATCACCGAGTCCTACGCCAAGGGCAAAAGCCGGGCAGAAAAAATCAACCCGGAAGAAGAAGGCGTCGCCAACTCCAAAAAAAACTGCGAAGGGCAAGGCAAAAGCAACCTCAGAAGCAAGCGAAACACCAAAGCCTGAGAAAAGTCCCAGGCCGAGTCCTGAACAGTCTCGCGTTCCATCTGAAAGTCCGACTCCGCCGCCGCCGCACGCGATTGCCGTGCCGGCTCCCACAGCATCGCCGCAGCCAAAAATTCCGGGCGCCGTTCCTGCTGGCGAGCGAGCGCAAGTCGTAATCGAGAAGTCCGGCTTCGAAGAAGAGCAGGGCCTGGAGCCGCCGCCAACGCCGCCACCGCGCAGATTTAGTTTCTGGCCCTGGTCACGGTCGAGGTCGAGCGAAAATTATCGCTACCTTACCCGTTCGGTCATTGAACAAATCCGCCGAGCTCCAGTGCAGCGGCGCCGTTGGCAATTTATTGTTGTCCATAACAGTGGTACGCGCCAGGGCAACGCGCGGGTATTCGATTATTATCATCGACATGTCCGGCGAATGCAGAATGGGCTCGCTTATCACTTCGTGATTGGCAACGGCACATCGACCGGTAACGGTCAGATTGAAGTCGGCGACCGTTGGCGCCGCCAAATCAACGGCGGCCATGTCCACAGCGATTACTTGAACAACATCTCGCTTGGCATCTGTCTGGTGGGCGATTTCAATCGCGACCAGCCCACCCGGGCGCAGCTCGAATCGTGCGAAGAACTAATCCGTTACTTACGCCAGCGCTGCGGCAAGGTCGCCGGGCACGATATCGTTGTGCGGCCACATCGTGAAATGAACCCGCCGCGCTGGCCTACCGATTGCCCCGGAGATGTTTTTCCCTATTCCTGGTTTCGGAGATTTCAGTAGTCGTCATTTACGTTCGGCCACGATCAAATTGGTTTCCTTGTAGTTCCAGCGATAACCAAAGCCGAACTCAAGCGGCGGCGGACCGCTTTGCGCAAAGAGCTCTTGCAGTTTCGGCTGGTAATGTTGTTTGAAGAGCTCAATTGGCCCGAGATAATTGCCAAAAAGGCGCAGATTCCACTTACTTGGATTGAAATAGGCCAATGGAATTCCGGAATCGTCCTGCACAATTCTGTTGCTGTGGTCGAGGATGAAATTGCGAATGGTAGCGAAGCCCTCCTCGAACATCAGATAGGAAGATGATTTCAGAAAACTCGAACCAGTGCCAAATCGCTCGCAAAATTTCACGAAACCCGGATTCGATTTGATTCCACCATCAGAAATATCGGTAGTGAAATAATAGACCGTTTGTGAATCACCCGATTGGTTATCGGTATAGTTGATGCGCACGCCGGGGATGCTGCCGCCTTTTCTTCCTGGCGCGCTCTCTTGAAAGATACCATTGCTGCTCAGAGAACCGAAGGTGACACGGGCGATCGATTTATCGGCGCGCGCGATGAAAACGTAAAGAATCGGCAACACGCCATTTAGATTTTGCTGTTGCAGATCGAATTTCATATCCTGCGTAATAAAGTAGGTAGTGGCGAGCGAGGACTTCATCGCGTTCTCCAGGTTGCCGAGCGCGCCGAAGAGGTTCGCGATGCGCAAAGGATCCGGCGGCGGTCCCATCGATTCCTTCCCACAAAGCACATATACGGAGGCTTTCGGGAAAAATTGATCCACATAAAGAAGATCGGGACCGCTGAACATATAAAACGCAACCGGAATCGGTTGTGTCGCTTCCGGAAAATGAGTCTCCTCCCACGCGTGCAGTTTTCCGAGTTCGCGCAGATTAAGTTTGGAGAACTCTTTCTCAAAAAATGCGGAATGCTCCTGCCATGCTGGATCGCGCGTGAGCGGCGCGAGCGGTGAATCCGGCGGTATCGGCATTCCAGCGAGAAACCGCGCAGTGTCGTTAGGCCCCACCACGGTGCGGGCCGCTGCCTCCCGATTTTGTTGCGCGTGAAGGGGGAGCGCACCGGCAAAGATCGACAATGCGATCTTCGCGATTGTTTTTGAAAAGGAGGCCTTGTTCATGCGGAGCGACGAAGACGTTTCCCCGCGCAAAAGTAGAGGGCAAGACCAACGACCATTGTGACCAGGCCGGCCAGTGATTCCGTCGTGCGTGAACGCAGGAGATAAATCATCATCCAAATGGTAACAGTCGCGAAAACGAGCGGCGGCAAGGGATAGGCCCAGACACGGTAGGGGCGAGGCAACTCAGGCTGGGTAAAGCGCAAAACGATGACCCCAACCACGGCAAGAAGCGAACAAATTAATAGGCTGAACTGAGTATACTGGACCACGCTTTCAAAGCTTCGCGTCAACAAAAGCAGAGTGACGATGAGCAATTGCAGAATCATGGCGTTAATTGGGACCCCTTGACTGTTTTTTTGTCCAAGTAGTCGCAGCAGCCAATGATCTTCGCCCATCGACATGGTGACGCGCGGTCCGATCCATGTCATCGAACTGATCGTCGAAACGAGGCCGAGGCAAATGAGCACACCAACAATTCGCCCGCCGTCGGTGCCGAAAATGTGTTTGCCCGCAATCAAACCAACTTCGATTCGGCCGCGCATTTCCTGCATCGGTGTAGTCATGAGAAAGACGGCGTTGAGAAGGACATACGCCGCTATCACAACAATAGTGCCGGTAAAAAGCGAGAGCGGCACATTCCGCTCCGGCTCCTTTACTTCGCCGATGATGTAGGTCGAGGCATTCCAGCCCGAGTACGAATACATGACATAAACGAGGGCGACCGCGAAAGCGCCGCTAAAGATCGACATCGTGTCGCCGGACCGTGGCAAAAAAGTGATCGCCTGTTTTTGTTCGACGAGAAATCCGGCTCCGATGAGCACGCTAATTAAAAACAGCTTCACGATTGTCCAAAGATTTTGAAAGGTGCTGCTAAGGCGTAGGTGGCCGAAATGGAAAAGCGCCACTACCCAAACGAGCACGAACGAAAGCACAACCGGTGAACCGAAGTCGAACACGCCGCGGAAATATTTTCCGAATGCCATGGCAGCGAGCGCAATGGGTGCTGCGAAGCCCACCGTGGCTGAAACGAAACCAGCCATGAAACCGACCGCTGGATGGTAGATCTTCGAGAGAAAATGATATTCGCCACCGGAGCGCGGCAGGGAGGCGCTGAGCTCGCCATAGCAAAGCGCGCCGCACAACGCCGCGATACCGCCCACAATCCAAAGCATCAGGAGCGCGAATCCCGAATGAATCTCCGGCAGTTGAAAGCCGAGGCTCGTGAAGATGCCGGTGCCGATGATGTTGGCAATCACGATGGAGCACGCCGTAACGAGACCAATCGTCCGTCGCGGGGCTGGCGCTTTCACGGACCGAGGTTCACCGACGGTGGTCATGGTTGGATCGACAATTACATTCGAGTGCATTTTTAGCGAACAGACTCGCGGCTTCCTGGTTTGAGTGCGCAATTGGTTCCTGCTTTAAAATAATTCCCGAGTCACGTGTTCGAGATTTTGATGAGTTGTCAGAAGTCATTCCCGGCATCAATTTGAAAGTGCCATGAGCCCAGATCACAAGCTCTCGATCGAATCGGCAACGCAGCTCGCAGTCTTTCTTGCGAATCGTCCCGGCGCGCTTGCCCGCGTGTGTGAGGCGCTCGCGAAAGCCGAAATTAATATCCACGCGCTCGCTACTTCCGACACGGTCGATCATTCCGTCGTGCGCATGGTAGTGAGCGATCCAACCAAGGCCCTCATGCTGTTGGGCGAAGCCGGCGTGCTCGCCCTCGAATCTGATGTGCTCATGATTGAAACCGATAACAAACCAGGCGTCCTCGCAAAAATTGCCGAGCGTCTCGCGGAGTCGGAAGTGAATATCGAATACGCTTATCTCGCCGGTAGCCCCAAAGCCGCAAAGGGTCTCATCATCCTGCGCCTGTCAGACGTAGAAAAGGCGCAGAACGCGCTTCGCGATTTGTAACGCTAGTAAACGAACGGAATTAACCGTTTTGTCCGCTGCATGTAGGCGCGGTATTCTTCGTCGAGGGCATCATTGAGGGCATGTTCCTCGATCCGGATGCGCCAGAGGAATGCAGCAATAATCGGCACAGTCATAAACAAGATCGACAACCAGTTTCCAAAACAGAATCCCAGGCCAAGGAAAGCCAGCAGCGCGCCGGTGTACGTCGGATGCCGGATATATCGGTAGGGGCCGGAATCGATCAGCTTGTGTTCGGCTGAGATTGACACGTCAACGGTAAAATAGCGACCGAGATAGCCGATCGAGTACCAGCGCAAAATCAGGCCGCCGAGAAACAACAAAAAACCGGCCAGGTAAAACTCGCGTAGGTACCGCACGGTTGCATTGGGGAAGAGCCAGACCATTTGGATACCAAGCCAAAGAGTGACAATGATGATTGTCCACAGAAGCATGAGCGAACGGCGGTCGCGGGAAATCGCTTGCGTTCGCGACCGGCGAGTCAGAGCGAGGTAAAGTTCAGAAAGGCCGTAAATCGCGGCCAGGACAAATGGATTAGGCAATCGCATGGCGGTTTCCTGCCAAAAAGAGGCGTGTAGCCAGATCGTTCACCCCTCTCGATATTCTGCTGGTGCGAACGTACATCGACAAGCTGAACGCGCACCGGTTGGATCAACATCAAATCCGGAATTGCCAATGCGCGTTCCATGTCCGATAAACGCGGCGCGTTTATGACGTCGGTAAAGACCTGGCTCGGCTATCCGTATCCACTTGGCGCGACGTGGCTGGGCAACGGCGTGAACTTTGCGCTTTTTTCCGAAGCGGCTACTTCGGTTGATCTTTGTCTCTTCGATAACGTCGACGCGAGTCAGGAAAATGTTCGGATTCCTGTGACCGAACATACCGATCAGGTGTGGCATGTGTTTTTGCCCGATGTGCGACCCGGACAATTGTACGGCTTTCGAGTTTCTGGTCCGTACGATCCGGGACGCGGTCTGCGATTCAACAGCGCAAAGCTCCTGCTCGATCCATACGCGAAAGCAATCGCTGGGGAGGTGAACTGGGCGGACGAGATGTTTGGCTACGTCGTTGGCAGCGAAAACGAAGATTTGGCCCAGGATTTCCGCGATGACGCGTGGGGCGTTCCGAAGTCGGTCGTAATCGATAATGCGTTCGATTGGCAGGGAGACAGGAAACCGGGCATTCCCTTGCACAGGTCTCTGATTTATGAGTTGCATGTAAAAGGCTTCAGTAAACTTTGGCTGGAAATGCCTGAGGAATTGCGTGGCACATACGCGGGTCTCGGGAGTGCGGCGGCAATCGACTATTTTACGAAACTCGGCGTCACGGCAGTCGAGCTATTGCCGGTGCACGCGCATATCGACGATAAGGTTTTGATTGATCGCGGCCTGAAGAATTACTGGGGGTACAACACGATCGGCTTTTTTGCGCCGCACGCGGCGTATTCGAGCAGCGGTCAAATGGGCGAACAGATCATCGAGTTCAAATCGATGGTGCGCAATCTCCACGCTGCCGGCATCGAAGTAATTCTCGACGTGGTTTATAATCATACCGCGGAAGGAAATCATCTCGGGCCGACGCTTTGTTTCCGCGGAATCGACAATCTCGCTTACTATCGGTTGCGCCCAGATGATCCGCGTTTCTATCTGGATTTCACCGGCACTGGCAACACGTTTAACCTGCTCCATCCACGCGCGCTCCAGCTCGTGATGGACAGCCTGCGCTATTGGGTTCTCGAAATGCACGTGGACGGATTTCGTTTCGATCTGGCATCGACCCTGGCGCGCGATCACGAAGGCGTGAACAAGCTGCACGCTTTCTTCGAAACTATTCATCAGGACCCTGTGCTCTCGCAGGTCAAGCTAATTGCGGAACCGTGGGACGTAGGCGAAGGCGGCTATCAGGTCGGAAATTTTCCCGTGCTTTGGGCGGAATGGAACGGCAAATATCGCGACATGATGCGCAGTTTTTGGAAAGGCGACGAGGGCCGTGTCGGTGAAATGGCTTACCGACTCACCGGCAGTCCTGATCTTTATCAACATAACGGGCGACGCCCTTACGCGAGCATCAATTTCGTGACCGCGCACGATGGTTTCACATTGACCGATTTGGTCAGCTACAACGGGAAGCACAACGAGGCGAACGGGGACGGCAACAGGGACGGTGACAATAATAACCAATCCTGGAATTGTGGCGTCGAAGGTCCGACCGACGATCCCCAGATCAACGCCTTGCGCGAACGTCAGCGCCGGAATTTTCTGACGACATTATTTCTTTCGCAAGGCGTGCCGATGCTCTGCGGCGGTGACGAATGGGGTAGAACGCAAAACGGAAACAATAACGCTTATTGCCAGGACAATGAGATCAGTTGGTTTAATTGGCAGCGTGATGATAAGCAGAATCAATTGCTTGGATTCACCAGAAAACTGATTCAGCTCCGGAGGGATCACCCGGTCTTTCGCCGTCCGAAATTTTTCCAGGGCCGGCGGATTCGAGGTTCGGAAATCAGGGATGTGATGTGGTTCAATCCGGGTGGTAACGAAATGAGCGAGGAAGAATGGGCGCACCCATTTGTACGTTGTCTCGGCATGCTTTTAAGCGGCGATACGATGGACGTATTCAATTTCCAGGGTGAGCCAATCCGCGACGACACATTTTTGTTGCTCATGAACGCGCATTATGAACCGATCCCTTTTGTCCTACCGGGCCAGGAACACATTGAGTGGCAACTCATCCTCGACACGATGTATGCCGAAGGCTTCTTCACTGAGCCCAAAAAATTCGCCTCAGGCGACGATGTTGATCTTGGCGGTCGCGCGGCATGTTTGCTTCAACTGGTCACTGGCGCACATGCTCAAGCTCGCGAGGAATCGTGGAAAAAACGCCGGGTCGAGTTTTCCGCGCTCAGCGCAGAAGAAGAACGAGCTCGCGGGAAGTAGGCCGCGCAATTACGATTGACATGGAAATCAGGGCAGCGCGATCTTGTCGTGAGACACGAATCAGTTATAGAAATGTAATGCGCTTTTCATGCGCGACCATCTTGGTCCCTGATTTGCCATGACACCGAGTTCTCTCATCATCGTCACCGACCGCGGCAGTTTAAAAGCATATCGGGTGGACGAGACGCCAACGCGCGGGCCGAGCTTACAACTGGTGCAGGCGTTCAATATCACGGATGCGCACGGGAAAATGGTCGACAAGGTAAGCGATCTGGCCGGCCGCTTTCCGGTGAGCGATGGCGCGGGGGGGCGTCATGCAAATTCGATCGCGGAGCGGACCCAGCTGGAAACCGAAACCGACCGGCGTATTCACAAACAACTCGCCGATCAAATCGTAAAACTTGTGCAGAGCGACGGGGTCGAAGGCTGGTCGCTTGCCGCGCCGGCATCGATCCACGCTGCCATTGTCGGTCTTTTGCCCGCAAGCGTGCGCGACCGGATCGTCGAACACGTCAAATCCGATCTGGTCAAGACTGAACCCTCAAAATTGTCGGCGCACTTTCGTTCGCTACAGCCGATGTGAACTTACGCTCCAACATTTTACTTCGCTCAACGGCGGAGCGCGCGTTAGTATCTAATTAATCATGCAACTGCCTGTTAAAATCAGTTATCGGGGTCTGGAGAAATCCGACCAGATCGACAATCTCGTATTCGAAAAAGCCGCACGGCTGGAGAAATTTTGCGACCACATTAACCGCTGCGATATCGCCATCGAGCAAACCAATCACACCCACCAAAAAGGAAATCCGTACCGTTGTCGGATCGATGTGACCGTTTCGCGCGGTCACGAGCTCGTGGCCGATGAAAAGCAAAAGGACAACGGCACGCACCAACCGCTCAACAAGGTCATCCACGACGCTTTCAAGACGATGGAGCGCGAGTTGCGTCGCGTTGTCGAAAAACAACGGCGCGATGTAAAAACACACGCCGACTCCCGTTCGCCGAAATAATTGCGGTGCCGGTTTGCCACGGCCAGTGAACTAACGCAGCGGTTCGAGCGCCAGTTGCGCGATCTAGTCGAGAAGCAAAGCGGGAGCGACGTTTCTCCCCTAACGAGAACAAGATCAAGTATCCAAAGCAAGACTGGGAAAAATCCGAAGGCGGCATAAACCGAAAACCGAAGCCACTTGAAACGCTTTCGTCTCAATGGGTCTGGTTCTCTTGTGGTCAAGTGATCCAAATAGTTGAGATCGCGGAAGGATAGAAAAGAGAGCAGTCCCGGTGCCCCCTTGTGAGCTGAGAAAAGACTTCACACAAGTCAGGAGAATCGTGAGGAACTGGCAGTAACTGACAATCACGCCGCCGAAAATGCGATTCATACGATCGTCGCTTTCGGCCTAACGAGAATTAGGCCGAATAAATCGATCTAATCCGGCCAATCTCACGACGAGACGCGCGAAAATTTACGCGGGCGCGCCGCCGAGTGCGCCGGGGAGTGGCGGCGTGACGTCGGGCGCGGCGACAACCTGTTTCGGCGGTTTTTCGGGCGGCATTTTTTGACCGTCCGGGGGCGCGGCTCTACCTGGCGGATTGATCAGGCGACCGTGTTCGACGATCTCTTTAAGTTGTGAGCCGTCGAGAGTTTCGAATTCCAGCAGTGCCTTCGCGATTACCTCGAGCTTGTCCCGGTTGGCAATGAGTGTCTTCTTCGCCAGTTGATACGCGTCGTCGAGTAGTTTTTTCACTTCCTGATCAATCTGTTCCGCGGTTGCTTCGCTGTAGTCGCGAGCACGGGAAATGTCGCGACCGAGAAAAACGTAATCTTCGTGGTCGCCGTATTCGACCATGCCCATCTTTTCGCTCATGCCCCATTCACAAACCATCCGGCGGGCGATTGCCGTTGCCATTTTGATGTCGCCGCGCGCGCCATTGGTAATGTCGCCGAACACTATTTCTTCAGCGACGCGTCCGCCCATGCTGACAGCAAGGCCGGCCAGTAATTCGTTTTTGCGGTTGGTGTATTTATCTTCCTCCGGCAACCACATTGTCGATCCGAGAGATGGTCCGCGCGGGATAATCGTGACTTTGTGCAAGGGTTCGGTGTGCGGCAAAAGTTCCAACAGCAACGCGTGACCCGCTTCATGATACGCCGTGTTTGTTTTCTCCTTCTCGCTAAGCGCGAGACTGCGGCGCTCCTTGCCCCATCGGACCTTGTCGCGCGCTTCTTCCAACTCTGCCAGAGTGATTCCTTTTAAGCCGCGCCGCGCGGCGAGCAGCGCCGCTTCGTTGATCACGTTGGCCAGCTCGGCACCGGAGTAACCCGGAGTGCCGCGCGCGACCACGGCAAGATCGACACCTTCCGCCAGTTTCACTTTCTTGGCGTGCACGCGCAGAATTTCTTCGCGCCCTTTCACGTCGGGCAAATTGACGGTGATTTGCCGGTCAAAGCGCCCCGGTCGGAGCAATGCCGGATCGAGAACATCGGGCCGGTTAGTTGCCGCGATAATGATTACGCCTTCCTGCGTATCAAAACCGTCCATCTCGACGAGCAACGCATTCAACGTTTGCTCGCGCTCGTCGTGGCCGCCGCCAACGCCGTGACCGCGATGGCGCCCGACGGCGTCGATCTCATCGATGAAAATGATGCAAGGCGCGGATTTTTTGCCTTGCTCGAACATGTCGCGGACGCGCGAGGCACCGACTCCGACAAACATCTCAACAAAATCCGAGCCGCTGATCGAGAAAAACGGAACATCCGCTTCGCCTGCGATAGCGCGAGCTAACAAAGTTTTGCCGGTGCCAGGCGGCCCGACCAGGAGAACGCCCTTGGGAATGCGACCGCCGAGTTTCTGGAATTTTTTCGGGTCGCGCAAAAACTCGACCAGCTCCTGCACTTCATCCTTCGCTTCCTCCACACCGGCAACATCGCGAAATGTGATTTTGTTTTTGTCGCGGGCGAGCATCCGCGCTTTCGATTTACCGAAATTGAGCGCGCCTTTGCCAGCCATGCGGATTTGCTGACGGAAAAGGAAGTAAAGCACCAGGAGGAAAAGAGCGATCGGGAGAAAACCGACTACGGTTTGGGCCAGGACATTTGATTCGGTCTTAATGGCTGGTTGAATGCCGGCGGCTGCGAGTTTTTCCTGCAGATTGTTCGTGAAGCTCAAATAAACCGTGGTGCGAAAGGGGACCTGCTGCGCAGGCGCTGAGCCGACTCCCTGGCGAATGTAAGCGCCGCGCAAGGTTTGGGTCGGCCGGCCATCCTCAACCACGAGTTGAAGCGGATAATTTTTATCGGTGACGATCTGCTTGTTATCGAGCAGTTCGAGAAAGCGGTTGTAGGGAACATCTTCGACCGGTTGCATCCCTCCGCGATAAAAGAGCATGGCGAGCGCAATAAAGCTGAAGGCGACCACGATGAGGATGACGCCGCGCCAGTTAAAATTGGGCTCGTTCCCGCGGGATTTATTCTCCTTATGAGAGTTACGATCAGGCTGAGGCATGGAATTAAAACGCTTTACGCGCAAATGCAGGTTACCATGAAGGGTTTTTCAATGCAAAGAGCAGGGCCGTTTTGGGCAAAAGGTGAGTGGCGGTAAGCATGGATAGTGAGAAGATCGACATCGCGGAGAGTTGAAACGTTGAATTGTTAAAGAAGCCGAAGACACCGCAACCTTTTGCCTATGTATCGTGGCTGCAGATTGCGTCGCTCGTTGGTTTCAGCTAAAATTTAAACTCCGAATCTTGAAATGACAGAACTGGTTTCATCGGTTGCAGATAAAATCGACCGCGCCGTGCAGCGCGTTACGCCGCTTGCCTATCGCGTGCGGCGGACGGGCCGCCGTCTGATGCGACGCGCCTTGCGCAAGCCGCGCAGTGTCTCGGAAGGGCCAAACCTGCTGCCTCTGTTGATTCAAGTGCTGGCAAGCTTCACGAAGGCCGATGGCGTTCTGCTTGAGGAAGAGATCGACTCAAGTCTCGGTTTTTTGCGTTATGATTATCCGGAGGCGGTTTACTCAGAACTCCGACAGTTGTTCCGGCAGGCGCTTTATGAGCGGCAGGACCTCGCGGCGATGGCGCAGAAACTGGGCGCACAACTCAGCACAGAGCGTAAGATTATGCTTGGCGTTCAGCTTTACGACCTGATCTCCCAGGCGGGATTGAAGCAGGAGCAAGTCGTCGCGTTCTATTCGTTCATGTCGCAGCTCGGCATGGCCGCGCAAGCCATTGACATTGTTTACCAACTTAATGCATCGGAGGACTCCGATCCGTCGATCTACCAGCGGGGCGCGTCGCCCCTGGAGTCGCTCTCGTTCGGCACAAATGGGAAGGGAGATGTGACTCTTAAGAACCTCGACGGCAATGATCGCTTGATGGCATTCCGCTATCATGATCTCATTTTGCTGAAAAATTACAGCGGGCAGAACGTGTCTGTGCGAGGCCGGCCGCTGGTGCGTGGCGGGTTCTGTCGAATTTACCCTGGGCAGCGAATTCTGGTTGGCGATCAGGTGCTCAGCTACCAGGAGCTGGCGCAATATTTCAACGCCAAGAAGAATGTTTCACTTCCGCAGATTTTCATCCGGGTAAACAAGGACTCGGATGAAGTGGAACTGGAGCGCTCTCGAACGCGTGAAAGCTCGCTCCGGATTACTTTCGGCTTGAAGGTGCGGGTGAAAGCATTGCGCGATGTCGATGCTGAGCTGAAAGGGATAAAACTGAAAGCCGGGACGCAGGTCGAAGCGGCGTTGGAAGACAGAATCATTTTCCACAATGACAGCGAGATGGATTTGATCGATCTGCGCCGGCGGGCTCGTGCTTTGGGCGGCCGGTTTCAACTTAAAGCCTCCAAGTCCGAATATTTGGTTTCGAACGATTCCAGCCGACTGGAAGCTGGCGATATTTTGCTTTCACCGGGAACGAGCGGCGATGTGCTGTTGAAGATTTTTTGCGATTACGATCAGCGGGTCGGCCTACTGGAGGTCATTGAAGCCGATCGCCCGATCATAGTGGGCGACACCCCCGTGCGCACAAGCGCGCGGCTGAAGGATGGCGACACCATCCGAATCGATGTCGGGCAATTTCTCCGTTGCAATTTTTCGGAACGAATCATCGAGGAAGAGCGCAATATCATTCGCTCTCTCGAGGTGAATGAAGTCACTCATCGCTTCAGTAACGGCGAAGTTGGGTTGGAGGGAATTTCCTTCGGAGTCACTCGCGGGGAGCTGGTTTGCGTGATGGGCGCAAGTGGTTCGGGAAAAAGCACGCTCCTGAGAGTGCTGGCCGGACAACTTCAGCCAACCAGCGGTGAGGTCATCCTCAATGGACAATCGCTCTACTCGAGCCTCGACGCGCTCAAGCGCTACATCAGTTACATGCCGCAGCAAGACGCGTTCGACGAACATCTCACAATCGGCGAAAACTTGCAGTTTGCGGCGGCGATTCGATCACCGCACCTCTCACGACGCGATCGCACGCGGCGGCTGGACGCAAAATTGATCGAGCTCGGTTTGGGCGAACGCCGGGACGCCGTCGTGGGCAGCGTGGAGAAGAAGATATTGAGCGGGGGCGAGCGCAAACGTCTCAACATCGGGCTCGATATGATCGGAATGTCGGACGTTTATCTTTTCGACGAGCCAACTTCCGGGCTCTCCTCGAAAGACTCCGAGCACGTGATCGAGATCGTTCGCGGCATGGCGCACAACAAGATCATCATTGTCACTATTCATCAGCCCAGCTCGAAACTTTTTCAGATGTTTCACAAGGCGATCCTGCTCGATAAAGGCGGCCGGCTTGTCTTTTTCGGCACGCCTTCCGATATGCTTCGCTACTTTGCCGAAGCGGAACATCAGCATCAGTTCGGGGCCGAATTAGGCGCGTGCCCATCATGCGGAACAACGCGACCCGAGTTCATTTTTGACGTGCTCGAGACGCCGCTGCGCGATATCAGTGGCGACATTATTTACGAAGAAAACAGTCGCGGGCAGCTCATCGCGGCGCGCCGTTATTCGCCGGAATTCTGGCGCGACAAATACGAAGCGTTTCGATTGATCCAGGACGTCAAGCAAGTTTCCCTGCGCAAAGAACCGGGCGTGCCACTTCCGGTCGCACCGGTCCAGAAAAAGCGCCTGCCATTTCGCTGGCATGATGAGTGGACGCAATTTCGCACGCTGTTGCGACGCTCTTTTCTCAGCAAACTGCGCAATCGCGCCAATCTCGTTATCACCATTGGCGTCTCGCCTGTGCTGGCGTTGCTCATCGCAACGATTCTGCGTTACTCCGAGAGCGGGCAGTACGATTTTGCCTCGGCTTATCACATCCCGACGTTTTTGTTCCTCGGCCTGATCGTCGCGATGTTTCTCGGCTTGACCAATAGCGCCGACGATATCATTCGCGATCGGGCCGTCCTGCAACGCGAGCGCAATCTGAATGTTCGGCTCTCTTACTACGTAATCTCGAAAACGCTCACTCTCGGCATTTTTGCGCTGATTCAGTGCGTGCTTTTTGCCCTGATCGGCAACTACGTTCTGCAAATCCGCGGGATGTTTTGGGTCGATCTCGGCATCATGTTCATGACAGCCATGGGTGGCGTGTGCCTCGGCCTCGTTATCTCTTCGCTCGTCGCCGATCCGAAAACTGCGGCCAACATTGTTCCGCTCGTTTTGATCCCCCAGATCATCATGGGTGGCGCCCTGATTAAATACGAGGACATGAACCGAAACCTCGCCCTTCTTTATGCGCTCTCCCACTGGTTTTCCGAGCATCCGAGCACGGACCAGGGCAAGAAGATGGAGAGCAAACTGCAGGTGCCATTTGTCTGTCAATTCGTCGCCATGCGCTGGTCGTACGAAGAGATGATCGTCGCGCAAGCCAAGCTCAATCCGCTCACGCGACGGCAGGATCGCGCCAACGAGGAAATTCAACGCCTCGCGCCCAAAGCCAGCAATCCGCAGGAGCGAAAAAGGCTCAACGACCTGAAGGACACGCTCGCTTTGCTCTCGGGTTTGGAGGCAAAGTCACCGTACGATCTTGATCACTACCTTGGTTTGATCGATGAGGTCCTCGATGGCAAACGGCCGTTTGACCATGCCCTCTTCAAGGACGCGACCGGTCCGGTTACCGCCGAACAGATTTATGTGAACCAAAAGGTTTCCGATCTGATCTCGAACGCCGAAATGGAACAAAGCGATTATCGTCGCGGCAATCGTCCGAACGTTTTCTTCGGCGCACAAAAGAATTACTTCGGCGTTAAAATCGGCGTGTTTGTTTTCAATACGCTTGTGTTAATTGCTTCGACGCTTGGATTGCTGGCCCTGCTCCACTGGATTTTGCGAAAACAACTGGAAGTGAGAAGGAGTTGAATGAGAACCAGAAATCGAAAATCCAAAACCCAAACTCGTTTAATCGTCGCAGCTAGCGAGACCGATCCGGAGATGCTCTACGCGACGAAGTTTTGGGCGCCTGATCCATTCATTTTTCTGGAGAGAAACGGCAAGCGCACGCTCGTTTTAAGTGATCTGGAAATCGATCGGGGACGCAAGCAGGCCGAAGCGGATGAATTTGCCTCCTTCAATCAGTTCGAGCGCGAAGTGCAGGGAAGGTCGAAGAAAGCGCCGCCTTATGAAAAAGTTCTCGCGTATTTTCTCCGAAAACGCGGCGTAAGATCGGCAATTGTTCCGGCAAATTTTTCGCTCGGCTGCGCGCAGGAACTTGCTGCAAATAAAATCCGTGTTCAGGCGACGAACGGGCTTTTCTGGCCGGAACGCGAAGCGAAATCCGAGAACGAAGTTAAAATGATCAGGCGAGCCTTGCGAATTACGGAAAAGGGACTCAAACGCGCGATTGAAGTTTTGAAAGCGTCGAAGCCTGGCCCTGGAAAACGATTGCGCTGGAATGGAAAAACACTGACTTCGGAGATGCTGCGGGCGGAAATTGATTCCGCGATTTTACGCGCTGGTGGAATTCCAACCGGCACAATTGTCGCGGGTGGCGATCAAGCGTGCGATCCGCATGAGCGCGGTTTCGGTCCGCTTTACGCCCACTCACTGATCATCCTGGATGTTTTCCCGCGCGACGCCAAGACCGGCTATTTCGGCGACATGACCCGCACGGTCCTGCGCGGCCGAGCCAATGAGGCACAATGCAAGCTTTGGGAGGCGGTAAAGGCAGGACAAGCACTCGCATTGAAAAAAATCAAGGCGGGAGTGGATGGAATGACGATTCACAAAGCAATCCAAGAACTCTTCGCCAAACGCGGTTTTCCAACCGAAGTGCGAAAGGGCAAGAACGTCGGTTTTTTTCACGGTACCGGCCATGGACTTGGTCTCGAGATTCACGAATATCCGCGCCTGCAGAAAGTGACGCTGAAAGATCGACAAGTACTCACAGTCGAACCCGGGTTGTATTATCCAGGGTTGGGTGGCGCCCGTCAGGAAGATGTAGTCGTGGTCACCAAAATCGGCTGCAAGATTCTTTCGCGCTTTCCAAAGCAACTGGCGATTTAAGGCGGATGGGCCGCTCCGTCGAGCGACGCTAAATAAACGCGGATTTGCCGC
>DASXNN010000104.1:0-39750 GCA_036495045.1 Candidatus Udaeobacter sp. | reverse complement strand
CGCCCCGTTTTGATGTTCGTATCTTCTTTATCCGTGTATTCCGAAGTTCTCTTTTTCTTCCTGGCTGGCTGTGATAAATTACTTGCCGATGGCAGATGATCGCTGGCGAGCCGTTTTTTGGCTTGCTGGAGGAAAGTCCGAACACCATACGGCGGCATGCCGCGTAAAACACGCGGGCACCGCGGTTGAAAAACTGCGGTGACGGAGAGTGTCACAGAAAAGATACCGCCGGTTCTTTGAGTGCCGGCAAGGGTGAAAAGGCGAGGTAAGAGCTCACCGCTCGCGAAGTGATTCACGAGGCATGAAAAACCCCATGCGGTGCAAGACAAAACAGAGGAAGGGCAGCCGGCCCGATAAAAATCCTCGGGTATCGTCGCATCACGGTCCCGCGACCGCGGGATCGGACTCTTGGAGAAATCCAGGAGAGATAAATGATCATCCCGGCTAAGAAATTAGCCGGACAGAATTCGGCTTATCGCCATCAAAACATGAAGGGCGCTTTCGGAAACGAAGGCGCCCTTCGCTTTTTGTGGCTCTAGGCTGCGGTTGGTCTGGCGGTGGATTTTTTTCGCAACAGCGGCAAGACCTTTTCTACAAGTGCATCCGCAGTGATCCCATGTTTCTTTCGGAGGATCGGGACGGCGCCGTGCTCGATAAATTGATCCGGCCACCCGATGCGGACGACGGGCGTGTTGATCATTTGCGAATGCAAATGTTCCATCACCGCACAGCCGAAACCGTTGTGCAAGACGTGATCTTCGATCGTGCAGACGACTTCCACGCCGCGCGCAAAAAATTCCAGCGTGCCTGTGTCCATGGGCTTGATCCACCGCGGATTGATGAGGGCCACCGAAATTCCTTTCTCTTCCAGTTTGCGCGCCGCTTCTTCGGCGACTTCAAACATGTTGCCGAGCCCGAAAATCGCCACGTCGCGTCCATGTTGCACGACCTCTGCTTTTCCGATCTCGAGAAGTTTCGGTTCCGGTTTGATTTGCGCGCCGGTTCCTGAACCTCGCGGATAGCGGACGGCGATCGGACCAGCGTTGTAGTGCGCCATCGTCCAAAGCATGTCGACGAATTCGTCTTCGTTTTTTGGCTGCATGTGGACCCAATTCGGGATGTGACGCAGATAACCGATGTCGAACAATCCATGATGCGTCGGGCCGTCATCGCCGCTCAACCCGGCGCGGTCCATGCAGAGCCTGACGTTTAGTTTTTGGATCGCCATGTCGTGAATCGCCATGTCGTAAGCGCGCTGGAAGAACGTGGAATAGATGGTGAGAAACGGCGTCAAGCCTTGCGTCGCCAGCCCACAGGCAAATAGCGCCGCGTGCTCTTCGGCGATTCCAACGTCGAAATAACGGGTCGGATGCGCCTTTGCGAAATGCGAGAGGCCGGTCCCGCTCGGCATTGCAGCGGTGATCGTGACAAGCTTTTGGTTGCTCTCCGCAAATTTCGCCAGTGTCTTGCCGATGATCTCGGAATAGGTCGGCGTCGGCGTCGGCGTGGTTTCACCGCTCTCGATCTTGTATTTGCCAAGGCCGTGAAATTTGTCCGGCTGTTTAATAGCCGGCTCATAGCCCTTGCCTTTTTTGGTAAGAATGTGGAGCAGCACAGGCTCATCCTGCGTTTTCAAAAACTCAAAGGTCCGGATCAACAACGGAATATCGTGTCCATCGATCGGGCCGTAGTAGCGCAATCCGAGCTCCTCGAAGATAACGCTTGGTACGATCAATCCCTTTACGCTTTCTTCGACCTTATGGGCGAATTCCGCCACCGTTTTCCCGGCAATCGCCTGCACAAAATGGCGGGCTTTGTCGTGCAAATGTGCGTACGTGGGGTTCGTCACGATGCTGTTTAGATAATTTGCGATCGCTCCGACATTTTTCGCGATTGACCACTCGTTGTCGTTGAGCACCACGATAAAGCGCTTCGTATGCGCCTTCACATTATTGAGCGCTTCGTAGCTGATGCCGCAGGTAAACGCGGCGTCGCCCGCAACGACGACGATGTTCTCGTTGCTTCCCTTCAGATCGCGCCCGACCGCCATGCCCAGCCCAGCGGAAAGCGCTGTCCCCGCGTGACCGGCGCCATAACAATCGTGCTCGCTTTCCGTCCGCAAAAGAAAACCATTCAGCCCGCCGTACTGCCGCATTGTGGAAAAGCGATCGAGGCGTCCGGTAAACATTTTATGCACGTAACCCTGATGGCTCACGTCCATTACAAATCGGTCCCGCGGCGTGTCGAACACGCGATGCAACGCGATGGTCAATTCGACCACCCCGAGGTTCGGCCCAAGATGACCGCCCGTTTGCGAAAGCACTTTGATCAGCTCGTCGCGCACTTCCTGCGCGAGCTGCGCTAGGTCTTGCTCGCGCAGCGTTTTGATGTCGGCAGGCGAACGGATGCTATCGAGCAAGCGTCGGGCCGGAGCAGCCGACTCGGACGCCTCAGAAGAGTTTGATTTCATCATTAGTCTTTTCGGTTTCAGCAAGTGCGTTGGCGGGTGCTGGCGGCTCGGGCGTTGCTTCAAAGTCTTTAACCACGGCCTTGCCCGCGCTGTTGCGGGCGATGATTTCGATCTTCTGTTCCGCCTTGGCAAGTCGTTCCTGACAAATCTTTACCAAATTCATTCCTTCTTCATACCGCACAATCAGATCTTCCAGCGGCAATTTGCCGGATTCCATCTGCTCGACAATTTCCTCGAGCCGATCCATCGCGCTCTCAAAGTTAAGCTCTGTTTCGCGCTGCTTCGGTTTACTGCTCACGGGCAAAAGGGGAATTAAGCACAGGCCCGCCATCGCGAAAAGGGCGACTTCTACCGAGCGACTCGGATCTGGCAGGCGGAATTGGCCCGCTGGTCGAATTGGTCTAGCTAAGATTGATAGGGAATGCTCGCTAGCGTTAGCGTCGCCTTCAGTGGTGATGTGCTAGCCGATTTGTTTGCGATAAGCTGTTGCGTCTTTCAATTGTTTGAGATCATCTGCATTGTCGATTTGGAGAACGAAAATCCAGCCTTGGCCGTACGGTTCGCGATTGATTAAGCCGGGATCTGATTCGAGCGCCTTGTTTACTTCGACAACAGTGCCTTTGACTGGTGCATAAATATCGCTCGCCGCCTTGACCGATTCGACGACTGAGATGGGTTCCTTCGCATTCAGTTGCCGATCCATTTTCGGTAATTCGACATAAACCACATCGGTCAATTCAGATTGCGCATGATCGGTGATGCCGACCCGGACCTTGTCACCTTCACGGCGAATCCATTCGTGGCTCTCGGTGTAAAGCAATTCCTCGGGGACGTTCATGATTTTTTGTAAAGCGGTTTCTTTTCGATGATGGCTGGAAGTTTTTGCCCGCGAATCTCTATGTCGATCCTGGTTCCGATCTTCGCGTGCGGCGCGGACACGTATGCCATGCCAATGCCGTAATTCAAGCTCGGAGAGAGTGTGCCGCTGGTCACTTCGCCAATGCGCTCGCCATTGCGGAAAATTGAATAGTGCGGGCGCGGCGGCGGGCCTTTCCCTTCCATCCGAAAAGCAGCGAGTTTCTCTGCCGATCCATTTTCTTTCGTCTTCAGCAAGGCTTCACGGCCAACGAACTTTGGCTTGGTTAGATCGACAAAAAAACCGAGGCCGGCTTCCATAGGGTTGCGCTCCGGCGAGAAATCGGAGCCGTTAAGCGGATAACAGACTTCGAGTCTTAATGTGTCGCGCGCGCCAAGGCCGCACGCTTTGATTCCAAACTGTTTGCCTTTTTCAAGAGCAGCGTTCCAAAGCTCCACAGCATCTTTTGCTCGAAAGAAAACTTCCACGCCGTCTTCGCCGGTGTAACCGGTTCGCGCGACGGAGACATTTGTTCCATCGAACCCAAGCTCGACAATGTGATTCCGCGGCGGAAGGTCGACATCGTTGCCGAAGACCGCATGAAATAGTTCCGCTACGCGCGGGCCCTGAATGGCGACGCCGCCGAAATCCGCGCTGCGATTCGTTAGATCAACATCGATTGGCCGGTGTCGGTCGAGCCAGGCGAAGTCTTCGTCCGTACGCGCGGCATTCACGACGAGGAGAAACTTCTGACCTCCGATCCGATAAATGATCAAATCATCAATGATTCCGCCGCGTTCGTTGAGGAGAAAAGTGTACTGCCCTTGGCCGACTTCCAAGTTGTCGATGTTGTTAGTCAGCATCGTGTTCAGCCATCCGGCAGCCGCCGGATTGCTGACGATCAATTGTCCCATGTGGGAAATATCGAATATCCCAACGTTATTTCGGACGGTCTGATGTTCTTCGAGAATGCCCGTGTATTGTACCGGCATCAGCCATCCGCCGAACGGAACAATTTTCGCGCCAAGTCGCACATGCTCGTCATAAAGTGGCGTCTTTTTCTTGGCCGTCTTGCTCACGCGTTGAAGCTAAACGTCGCGTTTACGCAGTCAAAGGTGGATCGAGCAGTCTGGTGCCCGATGTCAAAGTTGAGCGGCGAAGCCGCGTTTTCATTAACATCGAACGACGGAGCAGGCGATCTACCTTGAAGCGCGGGCGCGTTCCTTTACCGTGCGCAGCAATGACTTGGTTAGATAAACTCGAACGCCGCTTTGGTTTTCTTGGAGTGCCGGGACTCATGCGCATTGTCGTCGGCTTCGCTGCACTGGTGTTCGCCTTGGCCTGGCTCCTCCCGGGATTCACTTCCGTGCTCGAGCTCGATCCCGTGCGCATTCGCCACGGCGAAGTCTGGCGTCTCGTCACATATATTTTCATTCCGCAAACCCTAAGTCCTTGGTGGATTCTGTTTGCCCTCTGGTTTCTCTGGTTCATTGGCAATGGTCTTGAGCAGGCTTGGGGAGCGTTCAGGTTGACACTCTATTTTTTGGTCGGAATGATTGGCACGACGGCCGCAGCATTTTTCTTCGGCGCGAGATTTTCGAACGGCATGCTGATCACGTCGTTGTTTTTTGCCTTTGCGCGGTTTTATCCCGACCAGGTGATCTACATCTTGTTTATCCTGCCCGTAAAAATCAAATGGCTCGCCTGGGTTTCAGCCGCACTTTTGCTATTTGGATTTTTTATGAACTCGAATTCCTACCGCATGGCGCTGGTGGCGGCATTCATGAATTATCTGATCTTTTTTGGTCCTGAAATCCTTCACGAAGCGCGGCACCGCGGTGAAGTCTCGGCGCGGCGCAAACGTTTTGCCCGACAGTCCCGCGACGAAACCGAGCCATTGCATAAATGCGCAGTTTGCGGCGCGACGGAATTAAGCAACCCGAATCTCGAGTTTCGCGTCTCGCGCGACGGCGAAGAATATTGCATGACGCATTTGCCGCGCGCGCAAAGCGTTGTCACGGACGAGCGGCCGTCCGGATAGAGCATCCGAAACGCATGCGGTAGCCTTGACCACGGCTTCTCGCGGGAGAGACTAGCGCGATGACGGATAAAAATACGGCGCTTGTTCCGGAAGAAGGCTGGCATTGTCTGCATTTGTTTTACCGGATCGAATATGGACAATGGCAAATGCTCAGCCGCGAAGAACAGAACGGCGCGAAAACGAATCTCGCGTCGCTCGTGCAGGAAGTGCGCGCAATGGAATCGACGCAACTGCTCACCCTCAGCATGGTGACGCCAAAGGCGGATCTCGGTTTCATGCTGATCACGCCAGATTTGCATAACGCAAACAAGATCGAGAAGGGACTCTCGGTTTCGTTGGGCGCCGATATGCTGGCGCCGGTGTACAGTTATCTCTCACTCACGGAAGAGAGCGAGTACATCACGGAGGATGAAGAGTACGCGGAGACATTGGCGAAGGAACAAAACATCAAGCCCAACTCGGAGAAATTCGCCGAAGCGATGAATTCATTCCGCGAGCGAATGAGACATTATCGCCAGGAGCGCGTGTATCCGACGCTACCTGATTGGCCGGTGGTTTGTTTTTATAATATGAGCAAGCGCCGCGGGGAGCAGCGCAATTGGTATGCGCTTCCTTATGACGAGCGCCGCAAGTTAATGAAAGGCCATGCGAGCGTTGGCCGCGAATTTGCCGGCAAAGTAAAACAACTTATCACCGGATCGACCGGTATCGATGACGCCGAATGGGGAGTGACGCTTTTCGCGCGCGACACGTTTCAGATCAAAGCGATCGTTTACAAAATGCGTTTCGATCCAGTGAGCGCGGAGTATGCCGATTTCGGTGAATTCTACATCGGCATTCAGCTGCCGCTCGACGAATTGTTCCGGCGATTGCAACTGTGACTCCGAAATGCATCTGTAGGGGGACGCTGTCAGCATCCTAACCGATAAGCGGGAGGCCGACAGCTTCCCCTACAATAAATTCGTGAGACGATCGTAGACTGGTAGATTGTCGATCTAACGGGATGGGTGACAGAGCGGTCTATTGTGCACGCCTGGAAAGCGTGTGTACCGAAAGGTACCGGGGGTTCGAATCCCTCCCCATCCGCTCCCCTCGTAGAACAACTGTCAGGCAGCTTGTGCTTAGACAGGCTTTCAATACTCATGGCTTTGGCTCTCTGACCTTGCAAATGCGCGGTGCGACAACGAAATTCTTGGCTGGCTTTTGCGACATCTGATGAACGGCGATGCGGTTGAGGTATGCTAACGCGTAGCTTTCGGCAGTTCCAGTTTGCGGCGCTTGGAATCGTCCTCCTCACGGTTGTCACCCGGCTTCCGTCACTGTTGGATCCAAGCCCAATCACGGATGAAGCGATATATTCCGTCGTGGCGAACGAGATCGTCGACGGGGGGCGGCCGTACGTGGATGCGGTCGACCGCAAGCCGCCGCTCCTGTTTTGGACTTACGCCGCCGTCTTCGAGGCGGCGGGAAAGTTCAACTGGAGGGCGCTGCATGCAGTCGCCCTTGTCTGGATACTGTGCACGATGGCGGGCTTGTATATGATCGGCAAACGGTTATTCGATTGCGAAACCGGATTGATCGCCGCGCTGCTCTACGGTGTGTTCCAGCCCTGGGCGATCTCGAACAACGACAACTTGGCATTCAACGGCGAGGTACTAATGAATCTTCCCATCGTCTGGGCATGGGCGATCGCGTTCGGAAGGGGATCGTCGCGAGCACGTCCCGAGCTCATCGCCGCGGGCGCACTCCTGTGCGCGGCATTTCTCCTTAAACAGCCGGCGGCGGTGGCAGCGGTGCCGCTTGGAATTTATCTCCTCCTGCCGAGTTACCGTGCGAGCCGCAGTTTGACGCGAACGGCGTCTGTTGCTCATGCCGCTATGCTTACTGGTGGCTTTTTTGGAGTGCTAGGTCTGATAGCGATGGCCCTCCGGGAACAGGGAATCCTTCGCGAGGCATTCTACTGGACGCTCATCCACCATTCGGCTTCGCATGACGTGTTCTGGAATCAGGGAATCGTGCGTACGCTGCAATTCGCTGGCGTTTGCTGGCCGTTGATCCTCGGTGCAGGGATGGCATATTGGAATGACCGCTGTGTCTGGGCGGACAAGACCTCGGAGCGGACGGCGCTTCTCGGACTTCTCGCCGCGTCGGCTATTGGCGCTGCCGCCGGCGGGCGTTTTTATCATCACTATTACATCCAGCTGATCCCGCCACTCGCGCTGCTCACGGCACCGCACTACGCACGGCTCTGGTCCCGCAGGACCCAACCGCGTAACTGGCTGCTGCGACCTAGGGTCACGTACGCGTGGCTGGCACTCGCCGCTGCTTGGTTTTCAATAATGCACTGGCACTGGCGAGGGCTGGCTTCGCGATACGAGCCATGCGAGACGGCACGATATCTGTCGGAGCATTCGGCTCCTGACGATAGGGTTTTCGTCTGGGGCAATAAGGCGACAATATATCTTGAAGCTCGACGGCGCCCCGCTTGTCGCTACATCCACACGGTTGCGCTCACGCGTCATCTGTTCGGCGAAGGGTTCCTCCACATCGACCGGATCGTGCCGGGCGCGTGGGAAACGCTCGAACAAGATTTTGCCAAGCATCCCCCTGCATACATTGTCGACCTCCAGAACGGTGACAGCCCGCAGCAGTATCCGGTGCGGGACTTTCCGATTCTGGCCAGACTGCTGGAGGAACGCTATCGGCTAGCGGCGCGGACCGCGGAGGGCGTGATTTATCGGAAACTTTAGTTGATAACATTATTGGAAGCCGATAAAGGCAGAATCCGTACTGAAGAAGTATTTTGCAGGAAGTCATTCATTCGTTGGATCAGCGCGATCGAAAAGCCGATGATCGGCAGCAGCTCCACGAGCCGCACCGCCCGATTCGGAATTTCGAAAAAACGGGAAAATCTGAGTTGCAATCTGCGCCTGGCCTGTGCTCGCCTCTGTACTATGAGCCGAAGTCTCAGCTGCGTGATTTGATCAATTATCCGTTGCTGAGGACGTATGGCGTGTGGCAAATCAGGAAGATGCTAAAAAGTTACGGCGAGGTGTAGTTGAGCTTAGGCTGCGCCTAACCAATCGATGAAGCCAACGGCCCCAGGCGTCGCGTGGTTAGATTTTAGTGTCATTTTCTCAGGGGTTAAGAATGTTTTGCCTCACTGCGACTGATTTGCGAAGAAGTATTCGCTAGTTTGGCGACTGAATGTAAATGAAATCAACTTGTCTGACTTACCAGCGGCGCAGCGAAAGGAGGTGCCAGCAGATTTGAACGAGACGCCGCCAATCTTGCCGTCCAAACCCACCTCAAGGTGGGCGATTGGAAGTCGTCAAGAGGGCGCGGGGTATCGGGTTGTTTTGGCTTTGCTACGGCGATGTCTTTCTAAGTGCCTGGTGCGTGACGTGGTAGTTCCGCTTGCCGTTAGTCGGGCGGCGTTGGCTATTATCGCATTGCTCGGCTTTCATCTGCTGCGAATACCCTTTAAGGGCACTAAATGGGAAGTGGCGACTGACGGCAATGTACACAATATCGCTGGGCACGTTTCTGCGAATGCTCATCCGCTTGTAAACATGTGGGCTCGATGGGATGCCCTATGGTATCTTGACATCGCAAAACATGGCTACTGGTTTGTTCCCGGAAAGCGATCCAGTGTAGCCTTCTTTCCTCTCTATCCCTGCCTCATTCGCGGATTGCATCAACTGGTTCCATTGCCTCGCGATGCCGGATGGCTCTCGATTGGAATCGCTGTATCAAACGCCTCATTGCTTGTCGCGCTGGTTTACTTTTACAAGCTGGTTCGTTTCGATTATGACCGGAGCACGGCCGCCCGGGCAGTTCTTTATCTGTGTGTCTTTCCGACAACTCTGTTTTTGTCAGCTGTTTACTCAGACTCGTTATTTCTCGCCTTGGTTGTCAGTGCCTTCTATTATGCTCGCACGACTCGATGGCTTGCCGCTGGTGTCCTTGCGGCGGCCGCCGCACTATGCCGCGCCCCGGGTGTGTTGCTTATTATTCCTCTGGCGCTTGAATACCTCTCTCAGAAGTCGTTCCAGTGGCGGCAAATCAGGCCCGATTGCCTCTCGCTAACTATCGCTCCAATCGCTCTCGCAGGTCATGTCACTTTCCTGCGGTGGCGATTCGGCGACTGGAATATCATATCGCAAGCCCAAGCCGTGAAAGCTTGGAACCGCCATTTTACCCTGCCTTGGAACACTCTGCTACACTCTTTCCAATCAATGAATTCCGGGAGAGGCGCGTGGGAGTTTTTCTTCACAATTGCATTGCTTGGCCTGGCGATCTTCGCCTGTTTCCGGTTGCGACCGAGCTACGCGGTTCATGGGGTCGTGTCGCTGTTATTCATTACCTCGTGGGGGGCGCTGACTTCTGTGCCCCGGTTCGGGATCGTCATCTTCCCAATCATCATGGCACTTGCTTTGCTAGGAGACAACAAAGCCTTCAATCGCGCATATCTCGTCTTTTCGGTGATTTTAGCCGCCGTTGCGATGGTTATATTTTCGCAGTGCGGATGGGTAGCTTGAACTGCCCGATAGCATAAAACCGCAGTCGACGTGACGTCGTCAACGGCTGCTAGAGAATGAATGCTGAACCGCGTTGCCTCTCAGGCTCTGGCAATGGCGCGGCCAATCCCCGAGCTCGCTCCGGTGAGAAAGAAGCGTTTCATGATACGGGTATTCGCTCGACTGTGCTACCGTCGCAGGCGTCGGCGACAAACGGCGAGAATCCATCGCGAGAAAAATTGAAGCGCGATTCCAAAAGACATTTTTGATTGACCACGGATCCGATCTCGAAATGCAATCGGAACTTCGACTACTCTCAGAGTTGGCCGTCCGCGGACAATTACTTCAAAACGATTTTAAACCCGATTGCTGGCGCAGCGAGTTCGAGCAGGCGAGAACGCGAAATGGCAGAAGGTGTCTTGTCGAACCCCGGGTTCGAATTCCCCATCCGCCACCCGCGTCACGCGTCGCGTCGGTCCAAAACGTGAATTTCCTGCCGTAATTTCACCACGCTGCCGTCAGGCAGGACGCCGCGAAAATTTACGCCCGGATAAATCATGCAATCGCGTCCCAGGACCGAGCCTGGGTTGATCACAGTGTTGCAACCAATCTCCGTTCGATCGCCCACGATCGCGCCAAATTTTGTAAGGCCGGTTGGTATATTGCCCTCCGGGGTGACGACGGTGATCTCGCCATGATCGAGCTTCACGTTTGAGAGAATCACGCCCGCACCGAGGTGGGCGTGGTGGCCAAGGATTGAATCGCCCACATAATTAAAATGCGGCACCTGCGCTTCGTCGAAGAGAATGCAATTCTTGAATTCGCAGGAGTTCCCCATCACCACGCCATTGCCAACGATTACGTTCTCGCGCACGTAGCAGCCGCTGCGAATCTGACAATTCTCGCCGATCCAGGCGGGACCTTTCAGAACCGCACCTTGTTCAACAATCGTGCCACGTCCGACGAAGACATGATTGCTGATGAAAGGTTTTCCCATTAGCTGACCCAGCACTCCGGGCTTCAAACGAAATTGCAAGTAACTTGCAATCTGTTTGAGCGCGTCCCAGACACAATTTTGTTTCTCGAACAATTTCGGGTGGGCCGTGTGTTCGAGGTTGAGAAAATCAGCGGGTGCGAACATTGGTTCCGAGTTAACCGCCGGCGCGCTGCGTAATCGTGTAACCTTCTTTGGTGTCGCGCATTTCCCAGCCGCGAGCGCTTAGTTCGTCGCGCAATTCATCACTTTTTTGGAAATCTTTTGCAAGCCTCGCTTCTTCGCGCCGTCTTACAAGTTCTGCGATTTCGGCCGGGATATGTGCAGCCTGAAGCTCTCCCTTCATGTCGAGGGACGCGCGGAGTTGGACGCTCGTCGGAAGCCTGAGCACGCTGTTAACGCGCTCCCACCAATTCAACCACGAATCCGCCGACGCCGAATCAAGCTCGCCTCGATCCATCGCGCGGTTTGTTTTCCGAATTGATTCGAACAAAAATCCGAGCGCTGCGGAAATGTTCAGATCATCGTCGAGCGCTTCTTCAAATTGCTGGCCAGGTTGCGTAGTGTTTTTTCCCGTGTCGACCTTTTCGGCAACCGTTTCACGAAGTCGCCCCAGCCATTCATCGATGCGGGTGAGCGCTTGCCGCGCTTCCTCCATTCCTTCCCAGGTGAAATTGAGCGGGGCGCGATAATGCACGCGCATCAACGCGTAGCGAATTTCGCGGCGGCTGTATCCTTTCTCCAGAACGTCCGGGAGCGTGTAAAAATTGCCGAGCGATTTAGACATTTTTTGTCCATCAACCAGCAAATGCGCGCAATGCAGCCAGTAGCGCACAAATTTTTTCCCGGTGACGCCTTCGCTCTGCGCAATCTCCGCTTCGTGATGTGGAAAAATATTGTCCACGCCCCCGCAGTGAATATCGATCTGTTCGCCAAGTAACGTGGTCGCCATCGCGCTGCACTCGATATGCCAACCCGGCCGACCGCGGCCCCATGGACTTTCCCAGCCTACCTCGCCGTCTTCCTCATCCCACGCTTTCCAGAGCGCGAAATCCCCAATGTGTTCCTTGTCGTACTCATCGTGTTTCACGCGACCGGTCGATTGCAACTGGGTGAGATCGAAATGGGCTAGCTTTCCGTAACCGGGAAATTTGTTGATGCGAAAATAAACTGATTTGTCCTCGGCTTGATAAGCGAGGCCGCGCGAGATGAGGATGGCGATCATTTCGATCATTTTGTCGATGTAGAGCTGGTCGGTCGCGGCGGGAAATTCATCTGCGCGTTTAATTCGCAATGTTTCGATATCCTCGAAGAACGCCTCCTTGAATTGCTCAGTAAATTTCCGGAGCGGAATTTTCGCTTCGCTCGCGCCGCGAATCGTCTTGTCATCCACGTCGGTGATATTCATCACGCGATGCACCTTGTAACCGCGCAGTTCGAGATGCCTTTGGAGTAAATCCTCGAAAACATACGCCCGGAAATTTCCGATGTGCGCGCGGCTGTAAACAGTGGGCCCGCACGTGTAGATGCCGATCTTGCGGAGTGCGGGATCACGCGGCTCGAATTCTTCGAGTTGGCGCGAGTAAGTGTTAAAGAAGCGCATTGTCATGTCGAGCCGAGTCGAGACATCTCTAATTGTTTTCGGACGAACAGGATGAGATTCCTCGACTTCGCTCGGAATGACAATGTAGTCATTCTTGTTCTAGAGTCGCGATTGCCATCGCCGCAATACCTTCGCCGCGACCAATCGCACCGAGGCGTTCATTTGTTGTCGCTTTAATGCTGATGCTGGATTCACCCAGGCTAATCGCAGCGGCGATTGTTTTTCGCATAGCTGGAATGTGCGGCGCGATCTTCGGCTCTTCGGTGATGACGGTCACATCGATGTTCTTCGCTTTCGTTTTTTTCTCCGCGAGTAGCGCGGCCACGCGCCGTAAAATCTCGATGCTGCTCATGTCGCGAAATGCTTCGTCTGTGTTTGGAAAATGTTGACCGATATCGCCCGCGCCAACCGCGCCGAGCAGTGCATCTGCGATTGCGTGCGATAAGACATCCGCGTCTGAATGTCCTTCGAGCCCACGCGAATACGCGATCTCCACGCCACCAAGGATCAGTTTTCGTCCTTTGGCAAGACGATGCACGTCATAGCCGATTCCACATCGAATCATCGGATCAGAGTTTTAAATCGATTAGTCCGTTAGAGGCGACAACGCTGTATTTATCTTTCATGTCTTCACGGGGACGAAGATCGACAGTTCCGCCAGCGGTTTCGATTAAGAGCCAACCGGCGGCGATGTCCCAAAGGCTGATTCCCTGTTCGATGTAAGCGTCAAACCGTCCACAAGCGACATACGCCATATCGAGGGCGGCACTGCCGAGCAAGCGGCATTTGCGGGCGCGATGGATCATCCGTTGCAAAACAGGAAGGCCGGCTTCGATCGTGATCCCGGTTTTGGAAAGTCCGACCGAGATCACCGCTTCAGCCAGGTCTGCGCGATCGCTCACGTGAAAGGCCCGCCCATTCAATCTCGGAGCTTCTCCTTTCTGTCCTCTCCAGATTTCCTCACGGATCGGATCGTAGATTACGCCAACCATAATCTCGCCCCGAAAACGTAAAGCAATCGAAACGCAAAAGTGAGGGATACCGTAAAAATAATTCACGGTGCCATCGAGCGGATCGACGACCCATTGATGCTCGCTCGATTGATCGCCGACGATTCCCTCTTCGCCGTAAATGGCGTGCTCGGGAAATTCTTTCAGAAGCAATTTCGTAATTAATTCCTGTGCCTGAATGTCAATCTGCAGTTTGATATCATGTGCCAGTGCGGAATTGACACGCTGGGGGTGTCGAAAATTTTGACGCAGCAGCTCACCCGCGGCGCGCGCGGCGTTGTCCGCCGCGTCGAGATAATGCTTCATGACGAGAGATTATTTCGCACAACGGTCGCGAAGTGCACAACGGAAAACGAAACATTTCCGCGGTAGTCGCTTCACTGTGGGAAGGGCAATCGCTGGGGCTGTTTGGAAACGTGTCCTGCGCCTCTCACTAGGCGACGGCTACGGGAAAACCGCGTGCGAGATCGACAGCGTCATTTGTGCGTTTGCGAAAAAAACCGGGAGGAAAATTAAATTCTCCTCCCGGGTTGAAGTTAGGGGTTGTGATCCCGAAAGCTTTCGGAATCGTTATCAAGCGTCGGGCCTTAATGCCTCTTTTTCTTCGCTGATTTTTTCTTCGCTGCTTTCTTTTTCTTTGCCATCGACTATTCCCCCCTTTCAATCCGCAACGTGCGGAGATGTGTGAAGAGTTGGGAATGACTTCACTTACACTCGTTCAGTAATCACCACATTTTTTTTGTCAAACATTTTTCTCGCGTATTTTGAAAATATTTTTACGAGCTCGCGCGCGATGATTTTTTTTGGTGCGCGAGAAATGTTTTTCGTTTCGCCGCTTCGAAAAAAAATTGTCACTTCATTTTGGTCGCTTTCCATTCCCGAATCTGCGTGGCTCACATCGTTCGCCACGATGACGTCGCAATGTTTTGTCTGAAGCTTTCTTTGTGCGTTTGCTTCCAGATCATTTGTTTCCGCCGCGAATCCAACGACGAGAAATTGTCGATCTTTGTTTTGAAGCGAGCTGAGGATGTCGCGCGTGAGAAGCAATTCAAGCGAGAGGGATGCGTCACGTTTCTTAATTTTCGTCGTAGAGACATTTTGCGGTTTGTAATCGGCGACCGCCGCGCACATCACCAGAACATCGCAACCGTCCGCATGTTGATGAACGGCGTCGTATATTTCATCGCTGGTCAGGATTGAGATAACGTGGGCGCCGCGCGGCGGATCGAGATTCACCGGACCGGAAATCAAAACGACCTCATGTCCGGCTTCGAGCGCGACTTCAGCGATAGCGTAGCCCATTTTTCCCGAGGAACGATTCGAAATATAACGAACCGGATCGATCGGCTCGCGTGTTGGGCCGGCCGTGATAAGAAATCTCACGCGATCAAATTATCCTGACTCGCGAGCAGGAACTCGGCGCGAAAGGCAATGTCGTTCACTTTCCAAAGCCGGCCGAGGCCTTCGTAGCCACAGGCGAGCATTCCTTCTTCCGGTCCAAGAAACTCAATGCCACGCGCTTTGAGTTTTTCCACGTTCTCCATGGTCGCAGGATTCTGCCACATTTTTCCATTCATGGCGGGTGCAATCAGAATCGGCGCGCGTGTGGCGAGCGCAATGGCCGCGAGCGGATGACCGGCCAACCCGTGCGCAAGTTCAGCGATGATGTTCACGGTCGCTGGTGCGATCAGAACCAGGTTGGCGCGATCTGCGAGCTCGATATGGCCGGGTCGCCAATTTTCCTTTTCGTCAAAGAAGCTCGTCGTCACCGGATTTTTAGAAAGCGTTTGCAGAGTAAGCGGCGAAATAAATTCGGTCGCGTCGTGCGTCATGACGGCGAAAACTTCGTGTCCCTGTTTAACGAGCAGGCTGGCAAGCTCAGCAGACTTGTACGCGGCGATTGATCCGGTGACGCCGAGCACGATTGACTTCGTTCCAGGGCGAATGCGGACGACTTTTCGAGCGCTCGCTTTGTCACTTCTGCGTCTGGCGTCTTTTTCCATGCAAGATCGACAAACTACCTTTGAATAAGACGTCGGCTCAAATAACCTTCCGCGTCCATGATGTGCTGGAATTTGTCCAAATCTTCTTCGACCGATCCACTGATAATAGTGTAGCGGTAATCCCGCCATAATTCCATCTCGCGCGCCGCGGTAGTGAGACGGGAGTCGATCTGTTGTGCCGTTTCCGTTCCGCGATTCATTAGCCGCCGCCGCAATTCTTCGAGATCGGGCGGCATAATGAACACGTCGGCGAGAGCCCGGCGGATAAATGGATCGTCGCAGTTGCGAATGGCAGCTGCGCCTTGAGTATCGATATCGATCAAAACGTCTATACCATTCTTTAAGGTTGTGATCACCGGCTCGCGCAACGTTCCATAAAAATCTCCGTGCACCTGCGCGTATTCAAGAAAATCAGCGGATTTTACTCGCGCGCGAAAATCGGCGTCGGAAAGAAATTGATAATCTTCCCGGTCGATTTCGCCGGCGCGTGGCGCGCGCGTGGTGCAAGAAACGGAATAAACAAGGTCGGGGGTTTGGCGAAGCGCTGCGACCAACGTGGTCTTGCCGGCGCCTGAAGGCGCAGAAATGACAAAGAGAATTCCGTAACGGCTGAACTGTTTACTCAAGGTTTTGGATTTGCTCGCGAATCTTTTCCAATTCCGCTTTGCAAGCCACGACGCGTTGTGAAATGGCGGCATCATTTGCTTTCGCGCCGAGCGTGTTGAGCTCGCGGAAAATTTCCTGGGTAATGAATTCGAGGGTGCGACCGACCGGCTCGTGCCTGCGCAAATGATGCGCAAACTGGGCTAGATGACTTTCCAAGCGCGTCAGTTCTTCGGAAACATCGGCACGATCGGCGAAGAAGGAAATCTCTTTCAGCAAACGTTCGTCGTCAGTGGAGATCAGCAGACCGGCCTTTTGAATGCGATCGAGGAGCGCTGCACGGTATCTTTTGACTACATCGGGATGGAGCACGCGGATCTCTTTGAGTTTTTTGCGTATCGCTTTGAGTCGGTGGATTAAATCCTTGGCCAGATGTTTACCCTCGCGTTCGCGCATTTTGATCAGCTCCGCTAGCGCTCCGCGCAGGGCGCGATCAATGGCCGGCCATGCTTCCTCCGCGCTAATGACGGGCTCCGGAAGACGCATTACGCCCGGAGCTTGAAGGATGGCGCCGATGGTGATTTCGCCTGGCGCGTTCAACTCCTTTTGCAATGAGCGCATCGCTTCGTGGTAGGAGCGGGCGAGATCCGTATCAAGCGCAAGGCGGCGCGCGCCGTTTGGGCCGTTGTGAAAACTAACGACGACATTCGTTCGGCCACGCGAAATATTTTCATTGATTGTCTGGCGAATACGGGGCTCGAGCTCGGTCAGATCGCGCGGCAGATTGATCACGATGTCGCTCTGCTTTCGATTCACAGAATTGAGCTCGACGCTAAATTTTGTCCCGCCGTGATCGATCTCGGCGCGGCCATAGCCAGTCATGCTCCTCATATTTCAACGTGCCTTATCATCGCTTCCGCAGACAGAGCCGCGCGCGTAGTCCATAATTCGAGAGGCTATTCACTCCGGCCGAGCTTCGCAAAGAATTTGTGCTCGTTGAAAAATGAGATGCCATTCGGTATGCACGCGCTGTGAATCACTGGCAGCAAGAGCTTGTCGCGAGCGTGATCTTCGCGATTACCTACGTCCTCATCAGCGGCCGGCAGCTCAAGATTCTGCCATTGAATCGTCCGGCCGCGGCGTTGCTTGGCGCAGTCTTGATGGTCGCAACCGGCGTTGTGACGCCCGAGCGCGCTTATCGGGCGGTCAACTATGACACGATAGTGCTACTGCTCGCGATGATGCTTGTTTCAGCCTATCTGTATCTCGCGCGCTTTTTCGAATGGGCTGCCGATGTCGTCTTGCGGTTTTCCCGCACTCCGCAGCGGCTCTTACTCTATCTGACGCTCACATCGGGAATTCTCTCGGCACTGCTCGTCAACGATACGATTTGTTTGATGCTTACGCCACTGGTCATCGCAGTGATCCGACGTGGAAAGCTACCTCTGCTGCCGTATCTCATTGCGTTAGCGACCAGCGCCAACATTGGTAGCGTCGCCACGCTTGTTGGCAATCCCCAAAACATGATCATCGGTCATTTTTCGCATATTTCCTTTTCGCAATTCTCGCGAACGCTGGTGCCGGCGGCGATCATTGGACTAGCGATCAATTTCACAATTTTACGTTTCGGTTTCCGGGGCGCTTTGCGATCAGCAGTCATCAAACGAGAAGCCCACATCGTACCGAAACTCGATCGCGGTTTATTTGCAATCGCGTGCATCGTGTTCTTGTCGATCTTTGCCTGCTTTGTCGCTGGGTTAAATCTGGCGTGGACGGCGCTCTCGGGCGCAGTGCTGGTGATGGTGCTCGCGCGTCGCGACACGCACGAAGTGCTCAAGCTGGTCGATTGGCACTTACTTGTATTCTTCGCGGCGCTCTTTGTGGTCGTCGATGGATTGAGCGATACCGGTTTGCCCGATGCGATTTATCAACATCTGCGACCTCTCTTTGGGTCAAGCGCGACAACGCAGACTTGGAACCTCGCATGGTTCTCCGTGGCCGGTTCGAATCTTTTCTCGAACGTTCCGTTTGTTCTCGTCGCCGGGAAATGGATCGAGCGCTTTACCAATCCCGAGCTGATGTGGAAAGTACTCGCGCTGACTACCACTTTTGCCGGCAACCTCACAATCGTCGGTTCGGTGGCAAACATGATCGTAGTGGAATCTGTGCGCGAACATTTGGAAGTTGGCTTTTGGGATTACGCGCGCTTCGGCATTCCAATTACGATTCTCACGACGATCGCAGGGGTAATTGTCCTACTCGTGCTGAAGTAAAAGATATGTAATCGCGCGCCGGTGCGGTGATGGAACCGGGATCGAGCCGAGTGAAGCTATCTTAATCCAGCGTTGTAACCTGTCGGTTTTACGTGGGCGGCGTCGATAAACATTGAGCACCACCTGATGATGCGTGAAAGGAAAGACCGACCTGTAAATCGGACCGTTAATCGTCGATCTTGTTTTGAGCGGCGGCAATATCCACATGCGGCGCCAGCGACTGTCGGAGCGCTCGAGAAGGATTTTGTTTCGGCTGACGACAAAGGCGTGGCTTTCGGTGAGCAGTTTTGTGTGCGGACGAGTCTTCCTCACCGGAAGGATTTCCGGGTTTGTTGCGCGGCAAAACTTTCTTACCGGACAAATCCGGCACCTCGGCTCGTGCGGAAGACAGATCAGAGCGCCCAGATCAATAAGAGCGGAGTTGAAACGCGCGGCGCCACGTTGGGCTATGATTTGCTTGGCGCGATTCCACAGGAATTCGCGGCCCGCGATTTTATCGATCGAAGTTCGCAAATTGAAAATGCGCGCTAAAACACGGGCGGTGTTGGCTTCGACGATTGGGACCGATTGGTCGAATGCGAAACTCGCGACCGCGTGGGCGGTGTATTTTCCGATGCCAGGCAACTGGCGCATTTGGTCGATCGACTTTGGGAAACGGCCACCATGCCGATCTACGATCGTTTTCGCCGTGGCGTGAAGATTGCGAGCCCGAGCGTAGTAACCCAAACCTTGCCAGGCGTGGAGGACGTCGCTTTCCGAAGCGCGCGCCAGCGCGGGGAAATCGGGAAAGCGGCGGAACCATTCATTATAGTAGGGACGCACCGTGGCTACCTGGGTTTGCTGGAGCATGAATTCAGAGATCAGGACTGCGTAGGGATCGCGAGTTCGCCGCCACGGGAGGTCGCGCCCGTTTTCGCGATACCAGTTGAATAGGGCGCGACGAAAGCGATTTTTCGGAAAGACCACAGATGAACACGGATTAACACAGATGCGTGACTATGTCTCGCCGGTTCAATTCTGCCGGGATGCCATCCCCGTTTCATCTGTGTTAACCTATAGCTGAATGAATTCTTTTACTGCGGCGTTAACGCCGGAACAGGTGGATAAACTTCGTGGTTTGCTGACCGAGCTCGGTTTCGAGTTTTCCCTGAAACAGTACACGCTTTTTTTTGCACAGAAAAACAAGTTAAGCGTGGCGGTTTATGAAAAAGGACCAAAGGCGCTTGTGCAGGGCAAGGACGTGGAACAGTTCGTGCAGTTTGAGCTCGAACCAAAAATCCTCGGCGAAGCCAGGCTGGGCTATGAAGAAGTGCACTCGCCGGAAATGTTCGAGCCGCACTTCGGCGTGGATGAAAGCGGGAAAGGTGATTTCTTCGGACCGCTCGTGATTGCAGGAGTTTATGTCGATCGCGGGATTGCGCGCAACCTTGTCGATGCCGGAGTGCAGGATAGCAAACGGATTGGATCTGACGCGCGCATTCGTGCGCTGGGCGAAACCATTCGGAAAGCTGCCGGCGGTCTGGTGGAGACGGTGCGGATTGGCCCTCCAAGGTATAACGAGCTTTACGAAAAGTTTGGCAACTTGAACAAGCTGCTGGGGTGGGGCCACGCACGGGTCATCGAGAATTTGCTCGAAAAAAAGCCGGATTGCCCGCGCGCCTTGTCGGATCAGTTTGCCGATGCGCGCGTGGTCGAGCAATCGCTCTTGCGGCACGGTCGAAAGATCGACATCCAGCAACGGACACGAGCCGAATCGGATATTGCAGTCGCAGCGGCGTCGATTCTCGCCCGTGAAGAGTTCATCAATTGGCTGGAGCGCCGGGGAAAAGAACTTGGTGTGCGCCTGGAGCGTGGCGTGTCGGAGAACGTAAAAGAGACAGCAAAAAAGCTGGTGGAAACGAGTGGGCCGCAAGCGCTGCGTGAGGTGGCGAAAGTGCACTTCCGGACTGCGCACGAGATTGCCCCAAATCACTATGCACCGCCGCGATCGCGCGAAAATTGGCGAAAGACCACGTAATACGAGACCGGACGAAACCCGTCTTGTGTTCGCGCTTCTTGTAGAAGACGTTAGGCCGGTAAGAAATTTCGTTTTTTTGCAGTTAATTAGCCACCGCTACCCTTATTTGGAGCGATTACTAAATAGATATTATGGCAAAGCTAACCAAACGCGACATTGTCGTCGCCATTAGCAATCAAACCGGAATGGTCCAACACGAAGTTTTCGATGTCGTCCAGCGGACGCTTGATAAAATCACCGATAGTTTGGCCAACAACATAGCCGTTGAACTGCGCAACTTTGGTGTTTTTCAGCCGCGGCTGACAAAACCGCGCGTGGGACGGAACCCGAACCAGCCCGGAAGCAGTTTCGTAATTCCGCCGCGTGTGACTGTGAAATTCAAAGCTGGCAAGGTAATGCGTCAGCGAGTTGAGAAGCTCTCGCGGGAATTAAAAGAAGCATCCGAGCGGGAGAAGAACGCTGCGGCGACGGGCCACGACGGCGGATAACCCGGCGAACGCCTGGAATAAGTCGGCGGAGCTCACGAGCTCGTGGCCGCCTCGAGATCGAGCAGATTTTGGATCGCCTCTTCCAGCTGCTCAAAGTTGATTGGCTTGGTGAGATGCTCGGCGAAGCCCGCCGCTCGGGCTTTGCTTACGTCATGTTCCGATCCAAAGCCACTGAGTGCAATTCCGGGTAAGCCTTTGCTGTCTCGTAATTCGCGCATGAGGTCGTAACCGCTGCGATCCGGTAGCCCAATGTCGCTGATGAGGAGGTCGAAATCCCGTTCGTGCGCTTTTTCCACCGCCTGCTCGGCAGAATGAGCCACCGTAATCTCGTAGCCCCGACGTTCCAACATCATCTTCATGCCAGTGCAAGTATCGTGATGGTCATCCACTACGAGAACGCGCCGAAGTGTGGGTGTTCTCGGCTCAACTTCCCTGGTGGCGGACGGACGCTCCTCAGCTCCATCGCCTTCCGCGGCGGGTGCAGCCACGGTCTTTAAACTTAGCGAAAAAGTCGAGCCGCGATCCTTCCCGGGACTTTCCACGCGGATTTTTCCGCCATGCGCATCAACCATCGCTTTCGAGATGGCAAGGCCGAGGCCAAGACCTCCAAAACGGCGGGTGATCGCGACTTGGCCCTGTTCGAAGGCGTTGAAGATTTTATCGATCTTTTCCGGCTCGATCCCAATGCCAGTATCGGTGATTCGGATTTCAATCTCCTCCGGCGCCAGATTGGCCGTTTCGATAATGATACGGCCTTTCCCCGGGGTGAATTTTACGCTGTTCTTAATAAGATTCCAAAACACCTGCTGCAGACGGGCTGGGTCCCCTTCGACATGGGTGTGAGCGGCGCGGAGTCGAAATTCCACTTGAAGATGTTTGGCAGCAATGTCGTCGCGGCAGATTTCGTAAGCGCGCTGCAGGATTTCATGGACGCAAATAATTTCAAAGCTTAACTGCAGCTTGCCTTTTGCGATCCGCGTTACGTCGAGCAAATCGTCGATCAACCGTGCTTCCAGCTCAACGTTGCGCCGGATGACCTCGAGCGCCTCCCGGGCCGACTGGGAATCTGGAATGCTTGCCTCTAATTCCCCAACCATTGCGATTACGGGCGAGAGGGGATTCCGCAACTCGTGTGAGAGCAGCGCGAGGAACTGGTCTTTGGCCGCATTTGCGTCGATCAGTTCCTGGCGCAGCGTGACGTCGCGCGTCTTGTCTTCGACCAGATAAAGGACTCCTTGAACGGTTTGTTGCGGACCTTGCAGCCGGAGCAGGTTGATATTTACAAAGTGCATTATGCCGGCTTTGTCTTTCAATGGCTCTTCGATCAGTTGAAATGGGGTGCCAAAAGAAAGCACTTTTTCTATCGCCCCGGCCGGAGCAATCTTTACATCTTCGTAGCTGGCTTCCCTGATGTCGCGACCGGCCGGCACTTCGCCAAAACGCTGCGCCATTTGCACGAAAGCGTCGTTCGCCTGGAGAAAACGGCGCGAAGTCGGATCGATAAAAGCAATGCCGCTTGGCATGTTCGCCAGGATTTTTTCGTTAAATATGACTTCGCGTTCGATGCGGCGCGTAGCCTCCCTTTGACGCCGATAAAACTTGCTACCGAGCGCGGCGAAAACGCCTGTAAGTGCGATCAACCAAGCCGCGAGGACAGTCATTCGCCCAAGAAGGTCATGGACCGGTTTGTAGGCCACCGTTTTTGGCTGCTCCACCACCGCAACCCAGCCGGTCGATTCAATTGGGCTAAATGAATAAAGATTTCCGCCCCGCTCAAGGTGACCGGCTTTGTTGTTATGGATGTCGTTAATCAAATTCTCACTTTCAACCGAGCGCGGCGCAGGATTTGGCTGGAAGTTGTGCGTGAAAAGCGCCACGCCATTTTGATCGAGCACCTCGCAGACGGATTGATCGGTGAATCCAATCGTGGACAAACGTCGTCCGATTCTTTCCACCAACACGGAGATTCCGATGTAACCGATGATGGTCTGGTCCGCCGCCCGAACCGCGCCGACGATATCGGTCACCATTCGCTTGTCTGACAAGCGGGGATGAACTGCCGAGACGAAGGCTTTATTCGACGCCGTGGCTTGCTCGCGCCAGTAGTCGGACCCAAAATCCTTGCCGATCAATTCCGGATCGTACGGTACCGATGCGATCAGGCGGGCGTCGGGCGTGGTCATGAACATTCCGTCGACGCGCGGATGGGAGAAGAACGTTTGATTGATCCATTGTTGCCCCGCCGCCGCATTTGGATTGGTCAGATTTTTTGCGACCTCCGGCAGCGTCTGGTAATACTCTATGATAGTACTTTTGCCGCCGAGGTCGTCCCCAATGAGGTGAGCGATAAGCTGCACGAAGGCCTGCCGGTCGCTCAGGATTTTCGTTTCGAGCGTCCGGGTAAGGATCGTGTAGGAAACGATGAGTGTTAAGATCGATGGAATCCATCCCGCCAGGAGGATCGGAAAGACGATCTTAAAGCGTTGGAAGCGATTTGCTTTCTGTTTCCCTCGAAATTGCATCGCGTTGATTGCGAAAAATCGGCCTATCACCAATTAACCTGGTTGACGCCTCAGGCAAGACGAATGTCCACAGTTTGGCTTAGTCGATTTGACGAATCGAGGCGTTTACCTCGCGCGCTTGCTCATGAATCGATTTCACGTCTGCTTCGACAATCAAAAAATCTATCGGCGATCAGTCCTCCAAAGATCAGACGTTTTTGCTCGCGGCCAGGAGGACTCACTTTGGGAAACTCTCGCCGCAGTTGCTCGAAAGGCAGCGGTGTCAGATCATCGAGCTGCTGGAAAATGCGCGCGATCGACGGCGCGGCGTAAGGATTAGCGCCCAATTCCTCGCGCTCGTATCCCTGTTCGGTGAGCGGTTACTCTTCCCCGTTTAGCGGCGTCGCCAAGCCGTTACGCACCCTATAAAGCAAATCGACAACAAACACTGAATTCGGCGGGTGTGTCGAGCTCTCGTTCTTAGAACCGTTGCGAAGCGATTGTGTAACAATGCAATGGCGGTTTTCACAGGCAAGGGTTCGATTTTTGATTTGACGCATACGCTGGAAGCGGCATCATGTCGCCCTTGCTGCCTTAACCACTGGCAGCGGCGGAAACTCCCATGCAAGGAAGCCTCGGACACATTATCTGGACGGTCTGCTATCTGAGTGTGCTCATCGGTTTGTCGGCTTATGGCGTCCATCGCTACTTCATCATTTATCTCTTTCTTAAAAACAGGAAGCGCGAACCTGTTCCGGCCCGACACTTTGAGCAACTGCCGAAAGTGACGGTGCAGTTGCCGATCTTCAACGAAATTTATGTGGTCGAGCGTTTGCTTCGCTCGGTCAGCGAGTTGGATTATCCGAGGGACCTTCTCCAGATCCAGGTGCTCGATGACTCAACCGATGACACACGTGAGATTGTCTCCTCATGCGCGAGCCAATTACGCCGGGCTGGCTTCAATGTTCAACGCATTCACCGTATTGATCGCACTGGTTTCAAGGCGGGTGCGCTGGCCGCGGGTCTCGTGGCCGCGGAAGGCGAATTTGTCTGTATCCTTGATGCCGATTTTGTTCCGAAACCAGATTTACTAAAGCGTACGATCCACTTCTTCACCGATCCGAAGATAGGAATGATCCAGACCAGATGGGGGCATTTGAATCGCGGTTATTCACTTCTCACACGCATGCAAGCAATTTTTCTCGATGGGCACCTTTTGCTCGAGCAAACTGCGCGCAGTCGGAGTGGACGCTTTTTCAATTTCAATGGGACCGCCGGACTCTGGCGGCGCACATGTATTGAAGGAGGCGGAGGTTGGCAGCATGACACGCTTACCGAAGATCTCGATCTTAGCTATCGTGCTCAGCTCGGAGGCTGGCAATTTATTTTTTTGTCCGATGTTGTGACTCCAGCTGAGCTTCCAGTGGACATGAACGGATTCAAGTCTCAGCAACATCGCTGGACGAAGGGATCCATCCAAACTTGCAAGAAATTGTTGCCCACGATTTGGCGGAGCCGGCTGCCATTTCCGATTAAACTTGAGGCTACATGTCATTTGATGTCGAACTTCGCCTACTTGCTGTTGGCGTTTTTATGCATTCTTCTGCATCCCTCTACCGGGGCTCCCCACGGCGGCTGGCTGCGGACACTGTTAATCGATGTCCCGATCTTTATCGCGGCATCGGGATCGGTCGCAGTCTTTTATTTTTGCGCGCAACGCGAGCTGCATCCACGCAC
Organism: Candidatus Udaeobacter sp.; assembly: GCA_036495045.1. Taxonomy (GTDB): domain Bacteria; phylum Verrucomicrobiota; class Verrucomicrobiia; order Chthoniobacterales; family UBA10450; genus Udaeobacter. The sequence goes on along the minus strand of DASXNN010000104.1, from coordinate 14,634 downwards.
GTGGATGAAAGAGATTCTTTTTCTGCCATGTTTGCTCGCCCTAGGCGTCGGTCTTTCGCTCAACAATGCGCGCGCCGTGCTGGAAGCGCTCTTCAATCACAAGTCCGATTTCACGCGGACGCCCAAGTACGGGATCGAACGCAAATCACAACCGTGGCGAAGCTGCAAATACAGACCACTCAAATCGGCACTCCCGCTGGCGGAGTTGGCTTTCGCGATTTATTTTACCTACTTCCTTTGGTTCGCGATTGTCCATCGACAGTTTATTTCGATACCCTTCCTGCTTATGTTTCAGGCCGGTTTTCTTTATGTCTGTCTCTCGTCCCTGGCAACCCGCTGGCCAAAGATCGGTTTTGGCAGCTCGCGGGCGGCCACCGTAATTTCCGCGTGACAAAATTTAAATTGTCGAGTAAAAAGGTGCCCATGCTTCGCCCATTGGCTGTAATTTTCAGTCTGATTTCAGTTGCTCCTGCACTTTTCGCTACGCAACCCGACCCTTCGACGCGCCTCATTATTAGCGTCCGCGATCAGAAGCTGATGCTTCTGCAAAATGGTGGCAAGGTCGCAACTTATCCTGTTTCCACTTCGATGTTCGGACTGGGCGATGATTGGGGACGAATGACTACTCCCCTCGGCTATTTGGCCGTTGCGCAGAAAATTGGCGACCACGCACCTATCGGCGCCGTGTTTCACAGCCGCCGGTTTACCGGTGAAATCCTCGCGCCAAACGCACCGGGTCGCGATCCCGTAATTACGCGCATTATTTGGTTGCGTGGACTTGAAGCGCAAAACGCCCATGCTTTTCAGCGCTGCATTTACATCCACGGTACGCCGCAGGAAAATACAATCGGCCGGCCAGCCAGCTACGGTTGCATCCGGATGAAATCGAGCGACGTCACCGCCCTTTATAACCAGCTTTCGCTCGGGGCTATCGTGCAAATTGTTCCGGATGGTTTGCCCAAGGTGCCAAAGGCGACACCGTTGCCACCGAGCAATGCGCTAGTCGCGGAAGTGGAAAAAACGACAGTTCAGGATCCGCTTGGCACTAAATCGGACTCCGCTTCGCTCACGGTCGAGCAGATGCGAATGGCGGGAGCGCTCGCTGCAGAGCGACAAAAGCGCCAGGCTCGCCCACCGGATAAAGCAACGCCGGCGCTGAACAATGGCTCGACGATTGCGCAAAACAAGAATCCGCGCGCATAGAGTCAAGTTGCGCAATCATTGTCGATTTTCGCATCCGAATGTGACGCTGCACGGGTGAGTCTTGACAATCGCGATTGCGACCGCGAGCCTCGACATCCACAATTTTGCTGGTTAAGCAATGGCCAATACAAAATCAGCCGCCAAGCGCGCACGCCAGACATTGAAACGATCGCTCCGCAATCGCAGTGTTCTGACACGTCTGCGCAGGATGCAGAAGCAAGCGCGTTCCTCGCAAGTATCCAATTTGGAAGGAATACGCGGCGTCATTTCGGCAATCGATAAGGCTGCAAAACGTGGCATCATTCATCGAAATGCCGCTAATCGCCGCAAGGCGCGACTCAACAAAGCGCTCGCGGCCGCATCTGTGAAGTAGTTTTGGAGTCGATTGTTGGTCTCGCGGCGTGGTCCATCCCCGTTCGGAGCAAATCGCCTTTGCATCTGTCCCGAGACGGCTAAATTCTTCCGAATGATTCCGGCTCTTCTTCTCGTGCTTTCGGCTGTCGTTTATCGCGTGGCGGCAGCACTCTTGATCCATTCCGGCCAGGCCATCTGGTTGTCGAATTTCGCACCTTTGGCCGCAATCGCGCTTTGCGGCGCAGCTTATTTTCCACCGAGATTCAAATTCACTGTTCCGCTCGGCGCGCTTTTCATTTCGGACTTGGTTTTGAATTACGTTTATGGTGCGACGCTCCTTCAGATGCAAATGCTGGGACACTATTTAGCTCTTGCGCTCGTAGGATGGATAGGATTCGCCATCCAAAATCGTGCATCATTCAAGACGTTGCTCCCGGCTTCGGTTCTCGGATCGATAATTTTCTATCTGGTCGTGAATACCTTTTCGTGGCTGAGCGATCCGGGTTATGCAAAAGACTTCGCTGGACTAATCCAGGCGCAGACGGTGGGCTTACCACAGTACGGCTCAACCCCGACCTGGATGTTTTTCCGCAACACCATCCTCAGCGATCTGTTTTTCACGCTCCTTTTTGTGGCGTGCATGAACTTTGGACGAAAAACCAGCCGGGCGCGCGCTGAAGCCGCATTGCCTCGCGTCGCGTAGATTTCGATGCAGCGCGCCGAGCAACGCGACGAAGTCGAAATGCTCGCGCTGATGCTGCTGATCCGCCGTTTTGAGGAACGCGCGAGCCAGCAATATCAAGCGCAGAAAATTGGCGGCTTCTGCCACCTTTACATCGGTCAGGAAGCTGTGGTCGTCGGCGCAGTCGCAGCCGTGCGCGACGACGATTACATTATCACCGCTTATCGCGATCACGGCCACGCGCTCGCGCGCGGCACCAGCGCGAATGCGTGCATGGCCGAGCTTTTTGGAAGGGAAACCGGCTGTTCGCGAGGCTTGGGCGGTTCAATGCATTTCTTCAATCGCCAAAATCACATGTATGGCGGCCATGCGATCGTCGGCGCCCACGTACCGTTGGCCGTTGGACTTGCTTTTGCGATCAAATACCGTGGCGAAGATCGTGTAGCACTCTGTTTCTTCGGTGACGGTGCGATCAATCAAGGCGCCTTCCACGAAGCTTTGAATCTCGCCGCGCTTTATAAATTGCCGATCGTCTTCATTTGTGAAAACAACCTTTTCGCCATGGGCACCTCCGTGAAAAGATCGACATCGCTTAAGCAAATTGTTGATCGGGCCGAAGGTTACGATATCCCCGGAGAAATTGTCGATGGAATGAACTTCCGGGAAGTGCGCGACAAAATCGCCGAGATTGTCAGTTCCATCCGCAAGGAGCCACATCCGGCGTTCGTTGAAGTTCGCACTTATCGCTATCGCGGTCATTCGATGTCCGACCCGGCAAGTTATCGGACGAAGCAAGAGCTGGAGAAATATCGCCTGGATGATCCGATTACGCGTTTGCGGGCGCAGCTCACGCGTGAAGGCAAATTAACGAATGAGCAGTTCGACCAGCTCGACAAAAAGGCCAAAGAGACAGTGCTTGCCAGCGTAAAGTTTGCCGAGAAAAGCCCCCAGCCACCGCTGGACAAGCTTTACGATTACACTTACGCAAACGGAGCTGGGGAGGCAGGCGCATCGCCTGTGAAGTCTAACGGGCTTGCAGCCGACATAGCTGCCACAGAATGAGGGAAATTACGTATCGTCAGGCGCTCAACGAAGCGCTCGCTGAGGAGCTGGAGCGCGACCCGAATGTCTTTCTGATGGGCGAGGAGGTCGCGGAATACAATGGCGCATACAAAGTGAGCCAGGGATTGCTCGATCGCTTCGGGCCGCGCCGCATCATCGACACCCCAATCAGTGAAAACGGATTCGCTGGTCTCGGTGTGGGAGCAGCGATGGTTGGTTTGCGACCGATTATTGAATTTATGACGTTCAGCTTTTCGCTGGTCGCCTTTGATCAGGTCGTGAACAACGCGCCAAACATGTTCACGATGTCGGGCGGGCAATTCAATATCCCGATCACGTTTCGCGGTCCAAATGGGCCGGCACATCAACTTGGCGCGACCCATTCGCACGCCACGGAACCTCTCTATGCCAATGCGCCTGGACTGAAAGTGTGCACTCCGGCGACTCCGCGTGATGCGAAAGGTCTGCTGAAAACAGCCGTCCGCGACAACAATCCGGTGCTCGTTTTGGAAGCGGAACTTCTCTACAGTTCAAAAGGAATGGTAGAGCCACCGGATGAAGAACTTCTCATCCCGCTCGGGCAAGCAGAAGTAAAACGCGAGGGCAGCGATGTCTCGATCATCTGCTATTCGCAGACCGTTCCGCTCGCGCTGGCGACGGCCCAGAAGTTGGAAGACGAAGATATTTCGGCCGAAATTGTCGATCTTCGCTCGATCAAACCGCTGGATGAGAAAGCGATTTTCGATTCGGTCGCCAAGACACATCGCGTGGTCATCGTAGAACAGGACTGTCCATTCTGCGGAGTTGGGGCTGAAGTTTGCTATCGAATTCAACAAAATATCTTCGATGAGCTCGATGCGCCAATCATTCGCGTATCACAGGAAGACGTACCGATGCCGTACAACGAACGCCTTGAGAAAGCTGTTCTCCCAAATGCGGACAAGGTGATAGCCGCAGTCAAAAAAGTTTGCTACGCATGAACCAAATTAAAAGAGTTACAAATGTTAGAAGGTTAAAAAGGGAGACCGTTGTAACATTGTAACTCTTGTGACTTTTTTAACTTTTCCACATGCCTGAAATCCAGATGCCCAAACTGAGCGACACGATGACGGAGGGAACGCTCGTTGCTTGGAAAAAAAAGAAGGGCGACAAGGTTTCGGCCGGTCAGGTGCTTGCCGAAATTGAGACCGATAAGGCGACGATGGAATGGGAGGCGCCTGAAGATGGAATACTCACTGAGATTTATCTCGAAGAAGGCGGCAAGGTAAACGTCGGCGACAAAATTGCGTTCATCGGTGGTGAGGGCGAAGAAGCACCCAAGGAAGAAAAAGCGCCGGCGAAAAAAGAGGAGAAAAAAGAAGAAAAACCAAAAGCCGAAAGGAAAGAAGAGCAAAAAGCCCCACCAAAGGAAAAACCTGTAGAGGCAGCCGTGTCGCCTGCACGAACGCAGCCGACACAGCCGCCATCACAGCGTGAAGAAGCGCGGATTAAAGCGTCGCCCGTTGCTCGACGAATTGCGGCTGAACTCGGCGTCGATCTTTCCAGCGTGAACGGCACGGGCACGGATGGCCGTGTAACCGAAACCGATGTGCGCGCGGCCGCAAAATCAAAAACAACGAGTGCGTCGCAAAAACCAGCTGATGCCGTAAAGCCGGCGCCGACAGGGAGATCTGGCGAAGGCGCGCGTATTCAACTCTCCGGCATGCGCAAGATCATCGCGCAGCGTCTTGTCGAAAGCCTTGGTCCGGTTCCGCATTTCTATCTCAACATCGACATCGATGCTGGCCCGCTCATGGAGGCGCGCGAGGAATTGAAATCTGGCGGTGACGGCACTGACGCGTCGAAGATCACGGTAAACGATCTTGTTTTGAAAGCTGCAGTGCAAGCCGCAGTGAAAGTCCCGCGCGTGAATGCATCGTTCGATGGAGATGCGATCGTGCAATATGCCGATGTCGATCTTGGCATCGCCGTCGCGATTGAAGATGGATTGTTGACGCCGGTAATTCGCGCTGCGCAAAACAAATCACTTCGCGAAATCAGCGAACTCGCGAAGGATTTGGCTCACCGCGCGCGCAACAAGCGAATGAAGCCGGAAGAATTTCAAGGCGGCACATTCACCGTCTCAAATCTCGGCGGCATGGGGATCGACAGCTTTTTCGCAATTATTAATCCGCCGCAGGGATTTATTTTATCGGTTGGGTTGATCACAAGAACCCCCGTGGTTGACGATTCCGACCAAATTATTGTCGGCCATAGGATGAATATCGGAATGAGCTGCGATCATCGCGTCATCGACGGCGCACTCGGCGCGCAATATCTAAAGGAACTGCGGCATCTCCTGGAAAACCCTGCGCTGCTAATGGTTTGATCCGGTTCCTACTGACGCGCCGGAGCCGTCGTTTCCCACGTCATGAAATCGTCCAGCGTTTTCCGGGTTTTGTCGGCCACAAATTCGATCACCGTCGCGTCATCGACAAAGCCGAGGAACGGGGTCTTGTCCGGAATTAAATCAAACGGGTCAACCAAATAATTGAGACCCGCTACGATCCACATAAGGGCATCATTCGAAACCTGCTGGTATTCACCGCGCTCGTACGCGTGGACCAGCCGCAGCATCGTCTGAAGATACGCCCAATTTTCCTTGAACGGCTGCTTGGGGAGCGATGCCGCCTTTTTCGCGGCTTGTTCAAAAAGCGAGCGCAGACCGCCGGAACCGATGACACGCAATTTCGCTTCGCTGATCGCCCGGGCAAACGCCTCGCTGCGCAGGGCCGGCTTCTGATAGGAAACGTGCCTTTCGGCGCGGGATTTCGCTTTTCTCATCGGATGAGATTAAAGCATTTCGCTTCGCGGATGAGAAGCCGATTCTTGATTAAGGCTTTGTTGCCAGAATTAGCGGTGAAGGTCCCGGCGCTTCCAGCTTGCACATTTTTTTGAAGCCCGCTTCTACCAGCCAGGTTTTGATTTCGTTGAAGCTGAAGGTGTCGCCCTTTTCTGTATTCACGAGCATTTGCACGGCAAACATTAGCGAGGGCAACGGCTCAGTGCGCTCATCGTTCACGAGCCATTCGGCGATGGCAATCGTTCCGCCGGATTTTAGGGCGCGAAAAGTTTTCTTGAGCAACTGGCGGCTGCGTTCTTCGCCTTCGCTGTGCAAAATGTGACCGAGCGTCGCGATGTTGTAGCCAGTTCCAAAGTTCGCTTCGAGCAAATCGCCTTCGATAAATTGGAAGCGGTCGGCCACGCCGAATTTCCGTGTGATTCGCTTGGTCGTAGGAATCATTCCAGCCCAATCGACCGCGGTCACGCGCACGCGCGGCGATTTCTGCGCGAGCGCAATTCCCCAGATTCCTGAGCCGGCGGCAAGATCGAGAACACGAATGTCGTTTCTTGCTTTGGAGACTTTCAAATGATCGCCAAGCGCCTGGGCGCTGGGGTAACTCATCGGGATGATGTTTTCCACCAGTTGGCTGAAAAATTCAGTTCCTTCGGTTTCCTGATTTACGGCCACAGCCGGCTGGCCGTCGCGCACCACATCAGCCAGCCGCAACCATCTGGAAATCAGTTGGGGTAGAATTGTCCCGAAGAATCCGGATTGCGTGCTCGGCTTATTGCTGAGCAAAAAGGCGATGCTCTCAGGCGTGAGCGAATATTTTTCTCGTCGATCCTTTTTTAAAAGCTCGAGACCCACAAGCGCGTTCATGATCGCGCGCAGCCCGCGGGCTGGAGCACCGGTTTCCTTGCTAAGTTGCGCGACAGTCTTCGCTCCGCTTGCGAGCGAATCGAAAACCTTATTGCTCACGGCTGCCCCGATAATGAGCGGCGGCGCGTAAGCGAAACCAAATTGCATCAAACGTTCGGGAGTGACCTGATCCTTTTTGGGACGTTTCATCGAAGACCGACAATCGTGCAGCGCTTTTATGTCGGCAAATCCAAATCGACTTTTGCAAAGAGCGGAAGAATCTTTACAAGTGGACAGTTCGCCTAAAGAAAAGCCTTTGCGCACAACTTCTTTTGTCATTCAGGCGTCGCGCGGGGCGATTCGCGACCAGAAGACACGGCGCAAGACGATGTTCGTCCTGCTCGGGCTTGCGCTCCTGTTTTTATTTTCCGGCTCGACATTTTTGCAATCGGCGCTCGATCCGCGCGAGCACCCAGGCCGGTTCATCTTGTTCTGGGCAATCTGCGCGTGGCTAACATTGGCGGTGATCTTGCTGGCAGTTTTCGATTTGCTGACCGTGAAATTAGATGGGCGACAGAACGAAAAAACCTTGCGAGAGAAGTTTTTACGCTCGGCAAATCAAGACTCGCCAAGATCAACAACCAGCGAATAATCGTTGGCGTGAACGAGCAGCGAACATATGGGTCGCGCTTCGCACAGCGAAGCAGCTACAGGTCACGCGAGGAAATGGAGGCGGCCGAACGTGTCACGCTGGCGCGATTTGCCCAAAAGTCGGGCGATTCACGCGGACGAAAATATTCGGAGTCGTCTCATGCTTATCGGACGGAATTTCAACGCGATCGTGCACGGATCATTCATTCGCGCGCGTTTCGCCGGCTCGAATATAAGACGCAGGTTTTCCTCAACGGGACCGGCGATCATCTGCGCACACGCCTGACGCATTCAATCGAGGTTGCCTCAATCAGTCGCACGATCGCGCGAGCCTTATCGTTGAATGAAGATCTCGCCGAAGCGATCGCGCTGGCGCACGATCTCGGGCATTCGCCCTTTGGCCATTCGGGTGAGGAGATGCTCGCCGAATGTATGCGCGATCATGGCGGATTCGATCACAACCGGCAAAGTTTGCGCGTCGTGGAATTGCTCGAAAATGCGTATCCGAATTTTGCTGGCCTGAACTTGACGTTTGAAGTGCGTGAAGGTTTGCGAAAGCACCAGGCTTTTTATGATCCGCCCACCCCGACGGAAGAGAAATACCGGTTTCCGTCGCTCGAAGCACAGATCGCAAATCTGGCGGACGAAATCACCTACTACAGCCATGACTTGGATGACGCCGTTGATTTTGAAATTTTGAGCGCGGCGCAATTGGAACAAAATGCGGTTTGGGAAAGGAGCCATCGTGCCGTGCTCGAGCGTTATCCCGATGCCCGTGAGCCTGAACTGCACAAGCTGATCATTCGCGACATCATTGACGTGCAGGTCCAGGACGTGGTCGGCACAAGCGCCCAATCGATTATGGGAGCTGCTGTGCAAAGCGCGGATGAAGTGCGCAAACAGGAAGCGCCGCTGATTCGTTACAGCGATGATTTATTTGAAGCTAACCGCGAGTTGCGGCGCTTTTTATATCAGAGTGTTTATTATCATCCCCGGGTGGCCGAGGTGAACCGGCGAGCCTGCGAGATGCTGCGAAAGGTTTTCGAAAGCTACATTGTCGATCCAAGCCAGCTTGGCGAAACGGCCGCGAAGCGAATGGAGGCGGAGGGATTGCATCGCACGGTTTGCGATTATATCGCCGGCATGACCGATCGCTATTTGCTTGAGGAACACGCGCGGCTCGCCCAAATTGCGGCGAAAATTCCGTAATAGCGACTAGTTTCCCGCCTCCCGGCTGTGCTGACGCGTAACCGAAATGACGCGAGTGGCAATCCTCCGATGACCAAAAAAAGATTCGCTAATATCGTATTCCGGAAACGTCTCGCGTACGGCGCTTTGACAATCATTGTGTTGTTTATCCTGGGAGCCCATGCGGTCTTGAGGCAGTTTTCGATCGGCGGCACGAAAGATTTCCACTATTTTTATCAGGCCGCCCGCGCCATGTGGAATGGGAGCGACATCTATGCAGCCGCTAGCGGGCATTACATTTATCCACCATTTCTCGCCTTCGTCCTTCAGCCGCTTGCGCTGATGCCCGAGCACATGGCCGCGATTATCTGGATCGTTCTCAGCGGCGTGTTTGTCTTCGCCGCAGCACTGATTGCCGCAAGCGAAGCGGCAAGATGTTGGCTTTGCACCGGCGCTGAAAATGATCCTTCGATTCCGTGGCTAATTGCGGCGATCGCAACGCTGTTAATCGCCGACAAGATTCATGCGAGCTTCATCTTGGGACAAACTGATTGCCTGATTCTTCTTGGCTTTGCCTGCATCCTTACCTGGATGCAGCGCAAACCGTTGCTGGCCGGCGCGATTGTCGGCGCCACAGCTAGCATTAAATATTTAAGTCTGATCTTTGTGCCATACTTCCTCATTAAGAAAAACTTTCGCGCAGCCTTCGGGTCGATTGTCGCGTTTAGTTTTTTTATGGCATTGCCTGCAATACAAATTGGATTTGCCCGGACTGCGCGTTACACGGCAATCGAGTTCCGAGGATTGGGCCGAATGATGGGTATCATCGAGGCGCCTAAGACGGCCAAAATACTCAAGGTCGGCATGGACCGTTCTCTCTCGATCACGTCCAGCATGTTTCGGGTGACCAGGTCTAACGAGCTGCCGGATCTATTAGCTGTGATACTTCTCCTGTGCGTCTTTGTCGCTGTCATCGCGGCGATCGTTTTCATGTGTCGCCGGAATGGGGTGCCGATTTTCAGACCAGAGAAGAGTGACCTACTCGCCACAAACGCAGTGACGAGTCTCGAAGGGACAGTGCTCATCTTCCTTGCGCTTGCCTTCAGTCCGCAAACAACCGCTCGCCACATGGCGCTATTGCTGTTAATCAATACTGTCGCGATCGCCGTGTTTCTGGTGCAGGACGCAAGAACCTCGCGGGTTCTGCTGATTATTGCCGCCGCCTTGCAGGTAGCCGTGTTGTCACTTTCTTTCCGCGCGATTGTGGCCTGGCGAGCAATCGGCGGTGCAAGCTGGTGCGCCTTGGGCTTGGTATTAGCCATCGTGTGGTCTGGTAGTCACGCCATTTCCGTGAACTGCCGACAGCGCGGCAAGGGAAACGACAGGTTCTAGGAAATTCAGCTTGGGGGGCGAAAGCCAAATTCGGCTTGCAGATCATCCCAGAGCCAATTCACGAACCAATCCTTTTGGATCGATCCCGCATCGGCTGTGGCGAGGGCCTCGGCTTGATCGACATTTCCCTGTAAACAATAGAGGTAAATGAGCAGAAACAGATCGTTAATGTTCGCGAAGCCGCGGTCTCTTTCCTGTTCCAGAAGTTGAATGGCGCCGGCGATGTCGCGACGGGCGAGCGCTCCGGCGACCAGATCCCGCAACGCGTCAATTGGCATGGAGGCGGGCGACTGTCCGGCAAATGTTTCCGCAAGAGCGACGCGAAATTCATCGCTGTCTTGTGCCGCCAGGACCGGCGTGCGCAACCGGGAACGGCGCAAATAAAGGTCGAGCGCAGCCAACCAGTTGCTGCCCAACTTTTCCGCGCGGTATTGAGCTTCACGGACGAAGAAGAGCGGTTCGAGGGATTTTTTCCACTCGTTAGGCCAAATCTCTTCAATGAGACGAGAGGAAAGGAAACGGCGCAAGGCAGCAGAATGTTCAAAGTAATTGTAACCAAGCCGGTCGGCGGCGTCGAAATCTGGCCGCGCATCGGTCAGACGCTTGGGAAAGAAATCGGTCAACGGCTCGACGCCCTGAGTGAGACGGCTGATTTCTTCGCCGTCCATGACAAACAAAGTTGACATCTGTTCGGGCACTTCGACTCCGATTCGGACCAAGTCGGACCCGGTGCTGCGATCGCTCCACAGTCTGCGCGCGACCGGTTCGTCCAACTTTGGCAGAGGCGGCTTGATGCCGATCATGATCCACTCCAGATCGTTGGTCGCCCAGAGTGACGCGTTCGGGAAGACATTGTGGAAGGCGCGAAGAATGGCTTTGGTCTCGTCGCTGCGCAGCTGATAGAGTGGCAGCCAAAAGCTAACAATGCCGCCATCCTTCAAGCGGCCTTTTATCAGCGAAAAAAATTGTTCGGTATAGAGGTTGACTGTGCCGGCCGCCTTCAAGGGTGGCGGTTCGCCGGTAATAATGTCGTAGCGCTTCGGACAAGCCTGCAGAAAGAACCGAGCATCCTGGACGAAGGTGGTGACACGCGGATCACGCAGCGGATTTGCGTAGCCTGGACCGGAATAAAAATCGGCAAGACCGAGGACTTCCTTCGAGATATCGACAACATCGAGGTGCTTGAGGTGCGTATCACGCGTGAATGCATCCGCTGTCACGCCTACGCCGTAACCAACGAGCAAGGCATTTTCGCTTTGCGGTCGAAGGGCCAGCGGAAGATAAACGAATAATCGCATGTAGCGCTGGCTGCGGGGCAAGGTTCCCGACATCGAGTCACAGTCGGTAACGAGCCGATAGTAATACGGCTCGCCGTAAAGATCGCAGCGCAACAGTTGAACTGTGTCCGCTGTGCCTTCGATTTCTCTGATCAGGAATGAGCCGTCTGCTTCATACGGCCGGCGCCCATTGGCGAAATGGATTTCATCGCGATGGTAGGGGAAGATCGAGAGCGTCACGATGAACGCCGCGCTGAGCAAAAACATTGCGATTCCGGAGACCCGCCGCAGCGACCAGTTTGATTTCTGGCTCGTCAAGAGGGCCAGCATCGCGTATGCGGCTGCAGCAAGGATCAAGCTCGTCTGAAAACCAAGCTGAGGCAGGAGCACGAAACCGGCGAGCAGCGGCCCAAAAGCGGCGCCAATAGTGTTGAACAAAATGGTGAGACCGACGCTGTTCATCCGGCTGCGCACATCGGATTGAACGCAGGTGACGATTGCCGGGAGCAGAGCACCGGAGAGGAAGGCGACCGGAAACATCAATGCCGATGATAATTGCGCGAGCTGCTGCCAAAACTTGCTCGTCAGCGCAGGCGCGTTCGGTGGGAGAAGCGGCACCGGAAAGAACGTGTAGCAGAGCAGCGTCCCAATCGCGGCGAGGAGCAAAAGAATCGAAATTGCTTGTCGGGGTGATGCAAAACGCCGCGGAATCAGGCTGAAGCTGATGCCGCCGAGGCCGATTCCAGCTAACACGACCGCGAGCATTATAGCAAACGCGGTAGCGGTGGACGTAACGTATAAGTGCAAAAAACGAAGCCAGATTACTTCCAGCGCAAGGAGAATGGCGCCGGCTGCCATGCTGACAAAAAGCAGATTCCACGGCGGCGATTTTGCGAATGGCAATCGGAAGCGGGATGGTCGGGATGTTTGCCCGGCTATTTCTGGGTTTGCGGCGGAAAAGAACCAGGCGATAACGGCTGCCGTGCAGCTAATGGCGGCGGCGCTCAAGCCGGTGCCGAAAAGCCCGCATGCGCCAACAAGATAAGCTTCGCCGGCTAAGGCGCCGGCCACCGCGCCGAGCGTATTGAATCCATAAAGCAGCCCGACCGTGCGACCGAATTCGTATCGTTTCAGAAGTGGATCTTCCAGCAAAACCGGAAGCGTTAAACCCATCGCAGTCGTCGGAATGAGCAGAATCAAAAACGAGATCGAGAAGCGCAGCACGTTGAGCAATGGCTGATGCGTCCAGAGCGTTTGAAAAACAGGCCGCAGCCATTCTCCGAGCAGCGGAATTCCCAACACGAGCGTGCAACCGAACACTGCCACGGCCAGTTCCAGCCCTGCGTAAAGGCGCAGTGGTCTGGCCCGGCGGAGCGTCAACGATGCCGCAATTGCGCTTCCAAGGGCGAGGCCCGCCATGAAACTCGAAAGAATCAACGCCGCGGCCCAGACCGAATTGCCAAACGCCAGACCGCTCAGTCTGAGCCAAAGAGTCTGAAAAAGGAGCGCGCTCGCGCCGGAAAGAAAAAGAACGACTGAGACGAGAGCGACGCGCACGAACCGAAACGTGCATGTGGCTCTTCTGCACTGCAAGCGCGGCACCTGTCGCTATGCTGCGCTGCCGATTTCGTCGAGCAAATATTGAATGATGAGGCGGAGGCGCTGATTTACGGAAAGTTCTTCCAGGACGCGCTGGCGCCGCAATGGGTCACTCACGAACGTCGAGGCGACAAGATCGGCAAGCATTGCCGGGTCGCTCAAATCGGAGAGGTACCGGTCCACTTTCGGCGGAAGTTGTCGTGGCCCATCTGCTTTTACATTAGAATAAAGCTCCAGGACCTTGGTGGCGAGCGCGTCGGTTTCTACTGAGAAGTCGGAGGCGGATTCAAGTCGCTCAATTGTCGCGATCGGAAACGGTGTCTTCTGTTCGAAATCGGCGAGGCGGACGCGCTCCAGTCCTTGCAGAATCAGGTCCGACGTCCCATCGCTGCGCTCAACGCAGGCGCGTATGAGCCCGATGCCGGCGGTTTGAAAAAAATCGGCGGGCGATTGCCAGTCGGCACAATGCCCTTTAAGCAGTGCGACGCAAAGCATCCGATGATGACCAAGTGCATACTTCAGCATTTGGCGGTAGCGGGGCTCAAAAATATAAAGAGGGAGCAGTGCGTGTGGAAAAAGCAAAGCACCGGGCAGCGGTAAGACGGGCACTTGCTCAGGCAGAATTATAGATTCATCCATTTGTGCTCCCTATTACAAAGGTATGCGGAGCGCTAAAAGGGCAAAACCGGTCAACACAGTCAAGTCGCTCTCGCACCAGAACCAATTCCGAAGGCGCGAAGTTGTTCGAGCGAGATTTGGCCCGCGATCCGGCTCTGGCCAATCGACGCGTAGATCAGCGCCGAACCGTAATGAGCAAGCAGGACGCGCGAAATTGCACCAAGTCTTCCGATGCCCATAACACTAACGGCAAGATCGACATCTTTTTTCGTCATGAAATCGAACAATCGCGCAAGTTGCACCGGTTTGTCAGTGCGCGTAGCGAGCTTGAAAATAATTGCGCCATGTGCTTTGGCCGCGCGCGCCTTGGTCCGCAAGATACGCGAATCTGGCGTGGCCTTAAGGTTATGAAACGAAACGATGCGCCCGACGTTTTTCCGTCTGGCTGCTTGAAGCAGCGGCCGAAGCGCGTTTACCGAGCGCAGTTCGACGTCGATATAGCGGGCACAGGGCAAAAAGCGCGAGAGCAAATTGCGCCGCTGCCGGGTTGATAATTGATTGGCGCCACCTTCACGAGGATGCCGCGCGGTGATGATGAGTGGAGCGCGTAATTTCGACAATTTCTTTTCCACTTTGTCAAGATCTCGAGCGAGTTGATCCAATCGCAGTTCAAACAAATCTGGCGGTTTCCGCATCTGGATCGCGGAATCCAAATCGGTCAACGACATGATTACACCTACGAGACGAGGGCGCCGTCCGAGCGAATTGCGCGCTGTCATACTCGATTTTTGCGCGCACTAACCGCGGAGTGGACGCAGTACAACGTATATATATGGATATGGGTGCGCGCGAAATGGCTTCCCGTCTGTTTCATACCGGTGGCGGGCGAGCCGAGATCATTCTCTCGACATATTTGGCAAGGATGT
>DASXNN010000103.1:0-15829 GCA_036495045.1 Candidatus Udaeobacter sp. | reverse complement strand
TTTTCGACATTTCGTCTCATAATCGGTGTGAATGTTTGAAATCTGTGGATAATTCTTTGCTGTGCAGAAAACGATGCAGGCCGTGGTAAAAAGCAAAACCGAGCCCGGTCTCTGGCTCGAAGAAGTGCCTGTTCCTCAAGTTGGCACAGGTGATGTTCTCATCCGCGTCTTAAAAACCTCGATCTGCGGCACCGATGTCCACATATATAACTGGGACGCGTGGGCGCAACAGGCGATCCCGGTGCCGATGACCATCGGTCATGAATTTGTCGGCGTTGTCGATCTTGTCGGCGATCATGTGAAGGGATTTGCGCGCGGCGATCTCGTTGTTGGTGAAGGCCACATCACTTGTGGTCATTGTCGCAATTGCCTTGCCGGGCGTCGTCATCTTTGTCCGAACACGCAAGGTGTGGGCGTGAATCGCCCCGGCGCATGGGCCGAGTTCGTGGCGATTCCGCAATCAAATTGCTGGCACGCCGATCCATCCATTCCGCTTGACGTTCTTTCCTGTTTCGATCCGCTCGGTAACGCTGTGCACACTGCGCTCTCGTTCGATCTCGTCGGCGAAGATGCGCTTATCACCGGTGCCGGCCCGATCGGTTGCATGGCTGTGCCGATCTGCAAACAGGCTGGAGCGCGTCATGTCGTCATTACCGACATCAATCCGTATCGTCT
Organism: Candidatus Udaeobacter sp.; assembly: GCA_036495045.1. GTDB lineage: Bacteria > Verrucomicrobiota > Verrucomicrobiia > Chthoniobacterales > UBA10450 > Udaeobacter. Next base: position 15,154 of record DASXNN010000103.1, on the reverse strand, counting down.
CGAGCTCGCGCGCAAAATGGGAGCAACGCTCGCGCTCGACGTGCGCACCGAAAAACTCGCCGACGCCATGGAAAAGCTCGGCATGAAAGAAGGCTTTGACGTAGCGTTTGAAATGTCTGGGAACCCGAAAGCTTTTGCGGACATCTTGCCGAATATGTTCCACGGTGGCAAAATCGCATTGCTCGGTATCATGCCCGGCAGCGCCGCTATCGATTGGAACCTGGTCGTCTTCAACCAGCTCACCATTAAAGGAATTTACGGACGCGAGATGTACGAAACCTGGTACAAAATGACCGCGCTCATTCAGTCCGGCCTAGATATCTCACCGGTCATAACCCACCGCTTTCCCTACCCGCAATTCAAGGAAGCGATCGAGCTCATGAAATCCGGCAACTCGGGCAAAATTGTGCTCGACTGGAGTCAATTGTCATCCTGAGCGGAGTCGCCTGCCACGCCATACCTTTATCACCGAGGCAGGAAGGACCTCTTACGTTCATTCCTGCGAACTCTACCGAACGCCCGAATTGCAATGAAACAGACGGGATTACCGCAAAGCCGCCGCTTGTTTATGGCGGCCTTCCAGCTCAAGCACCATGCGCTTGATATGCTTGTAATCCTGATGCGGAGCAAGGAAACGTAAACTTTCCGCCGGATCGCCCCATTGCAGGACCTGGATTGTCTCCTCACGGGCTCCCCACGAATTCATTTCTCGTTGGGTCGCCATGTAAAGATCGATCGTGTTGCGGCCGGAAAGCGCCCAGCCGTAATCATCGACTCGATACATTTGCCCGGTGGAAAGCAACCGGAAAGTTGTGCCAACTGGCCAGCGCGACCAATCAGCCGCAGCGCTCCCGATCATAGGCACGGGAGGCGCGGATCTGGACCTTCCTGCTCTTGTCCTGATAGTTGTCGTCGTTCGTCTCTCCGACATCGAGAATGGTTGCAAACGTGGCGAATAGGAGGCGCGCCGCACTTCTGGCTCGGCGGTAACATCCACCGGGACCGCCCGTGGAACTTCATAGACCGGGATCGCGCGCGGAACTGCTTCGGCTCGATGAATCGGCGGACCGGCGGCGTGCAACTCTCCACCGAGCGCGTTGTGATTGCTGTATTCGCGATGATCCGATTCTGTGTCTGTATAGGCGGTTGTACGAACGTTTTGAAAACCAGTTTTTGCCAGGGGCGGCTCATATTGCGGCAACGCATGCCTGCTCGTCCCGCAGGCACTGAGGAAGAGTGCCCCGATCACGGCAAGCGAAAGCAGCAATGTTTGGGAGCTATGCAAGGGAGATCGGGCGAGTTATTAACAGTTATTCACAATCCCGTGCAAGACTATTTTTGGAAAAATTCGCCACGGTTGGCATTTTCTAATCCGTTAAAATCTGCGTTAGTCTTCAGCTCAACCATGCTCGCCGAATTCGAACAACAGCTCTCCAGGACACTTGAAGAAATTAAATCGCAAGGTCTCTACAAAACCGAGCGGATCATCACGACTCCGCAGGACGCGCACATCGCCGTCGCGGACGGCAAACGGGTGCTCAATATGTGTGCCAACAACTACCTCGGCCTGGCCGATCATCCCGCGCTAATCGCGGCGGCAAAGGAAGCGCTCGATACGCACGGCTTCGGCATGGCCAGTGTCCGTTTCATTTGCGGCACGCAGGACATCCACAAAAAACTTGAAGCCGCCCTGACAAAATTCCTCGGAACCGAAGCGACGATCCTTTACCCGTCATGCTTCGACGCTAACGGCGGACTTTTCGAAACACTGCTCACTGACAAGGACGCAGTGATCAGCGATGAACTGAATCATGCGAGCATTATCGACGGTATCCGGCTCTGCAAAGCGCAGCGGTTTCGTTACAAACACAACGACATGGCCGATCTCGAAGCGCAATTGCGCGCCGCGCAAAATGCGCGCTTCCGCTTGATCGCAACCGACGGCTGTTTTTCAATGGACGGAACGATCGCGGATTTGAAAGCGATTGTCGGTCTTGCCGAAAAGTACAATGCACTGACCATGATCGACGACGCGCACGCGACTGGATTCCTGGGCAAGGCCGGACGCGGGACACATGAATACCGCAACGTGATGGGCAAGATCGATATCATTACTGGTACGCTCGGCAAAGCGCTCGGCGGCGCGAGCGGCGGATTCACCAGCGGACGCAAGGAGATTGTCGATCTTTTGAGGCAACGTTCGCGGCCCTATTTGTTTTCAAACACAATCGCACCGCCGGTTGTCGCCGCGTCGCTGAAGGCGCTCGAACTGCTCAGTGCATCGACGGAATTGCGCGACAAACTCGAAGAGAACACAAACTATTTTCGCGCCGCGTTGACCGAGCGCGGCCTAACGATCAAGCCCGGCGTCCACCCGATTGTGCCGATCATGATCGGCGACGCCGCGAAATCGCAGCGGTTCGCCGCGCGCATGCTGGAGAAAGGCGTTTATGTGATCGGCTTCTTTTTCCCCGTTGTGCCGCACGGCACCGCGCGCGTCCGCACCCAAGTGTCAGCGGCGCATTCGCGCGAAGATTTGGAATTTGCCGTCAACGCCTTTGTCGAAACGAACGAAGAACTGAAAGAAGGTTAAACGAGTTACAAGACTAGAGCAGTTACAAAGGCTCTCCTTTTAACATTCTAACTCATCTAACGCTTGTAACCTTCTTCTATGCTTTACATGGTCGTTGAGCGATTCAAAGACGGCGCGGCACCGGAAATCTATCGGCGTTTTCGCGAGAAGGGACGGATGATGCCCGAAGGACTGGGTTACGTCTCCAGTTGGATCGATTTAGATTTCAAAGTCTGCTGGCAATTAATGCAGACAGAAGACTTCGCACTGTTCGATCGATGGATTGAAAATTGGCGGGACTTAATGGATTTCGACATCGTCCCCGTGCGAACTTCGGCCAAAGCGGTCGAAGTAATGTCGGCAAAAGAGTGACAAGACGAAGAGATTTAGTCCCTTAGTGCCGTGCCTTCGGCCTACCGATGCGCGGCCCCAATTTTCAAGCGCCGGGCTGAATCGGAACACCACGATTATCGCGTCGCTGCCGCAACAGTTTTCAAATCGAGCTGTGCCGCTGCGTCTTTCTGCCATGCATCCGCGCCGGGGTCTAGCTTCGCGTCGGCTATGTCGCCTCGCGCGGCCTTTTTGGCAGCCGACGGTCCGTAGAGTTTGTCACGCTCGCTCATAATATTTGCTTTGGCCTGTCCATCGGCAGTGAAGGCCATCATGAGTTGCGGAATGCCCATCGGCAATTTGTCGCCACGATCAACCTGCCATGTGTGCCAGGTTTTTCCGTAGGTACCGATCAGCATCTTCATCAGATCCTTCTCGGCGGTGTCAGCCATCCCTGGAGCTGTCAGCACGCCGGATTTCACTTCGTAATTATGACTGTGCCAAAGCTTTTTCTCCTCAGGCGGCAAAGATTCAAAAATCTTCGCGCTGACGATGTATTCGACGCCGATCAGGCGCGCGCCAGGTTTGTTCGTGTCATAAATGACACATTGCAGGACCTCGTCGCTGAGATGCGAACAATAATGCTCGGCGATAATCTGCCGGCTCATGTCGCCACTATAAAAATGGATGCCGCAGACGTGAGCGTGGATATCGCCAATCGGCGGAAAATTCGCGCTGGCTGAGGCGCTTTTCGTCTTTTCCGACGATTGCCCGAACGCTGATGCGGCGACCGACAGCGCGGCAAGCTCGCAGAAGCCGCGCCGAGTGACACTATCAATAGATTGAGGGTTTTTCATATCAGGAATCTGCTCCTTCCGTTATTGTTGCTCTTGTTGCTGAAGGTGAGCGCTCACCTTAAGGATCTGACACTAGTTTAGGCAAGACGAAACCTCGAGAAACGTGTCGATCGTTGGGTGAAGATGACGTTTCCTAAATAAAGTGGCGCGAAGCGGCCGGTGGAGGAGATTACGGTGTGCACCAAATTGCCACTGGCACAGTAGATTGGAAGGCCATCCGCGAGGATTTCCCGATTCTCCGCGAGCGGGCGCATGGCCATCCTCTGATTTATTTTGACAGCGCGGCAACGTCGCAGAAGCCACGCGCCGTGATCGACGCGCTTCGGCATTACTACGAGCACGAGAACGCCAACGTACATCGCGGACTGCACGAACTGAGCTCGCGCGCGACGGAAGCGTACGAACAAGCACGCCGGCGTGTCGCGACTTACCTGGGCGCTGCGAGTGCGGAAGAAATCGTGTTCACGCGCGGAACTACCGAGAGCATAAATCTCGTGGCGCAGGCGTGGGGCGGAAAATTCCTTGGAGCGGGCGACGTGATTCTCCTGACCGAAATGGAGCACCACAGCAATCTGGTGCCGTGGCAGCTGTTAGCCGAACGAACGGCTGCTCGATTGCGTTTCGTGCCTGTCCTGGATGATGGCACGCTCGACCGCGAACAGCTTTCTTTATTGCTGACGGCTGAAGTAAAACTTTTCGCGTTCACCCACGTCTCAAACTCGCTCGGAACAATCAATCCAGTCTCGGAGCTGTGTCGGAAAGCTCGCGCGATGGGCGCCCTCACGCTCGTGGATGCCGCACAGAGTGTGGGACATCTGCCGATTGATGTCCAAGAATTGGGATGCGATTTTCTCGCTTTTTCCGGTCATAAAATGTGCGGGCCCACTGGCATCGGAGGACTCTATGCGCGTGCCGAGATCCTTAATTCAATACCGCCATGGCACGGCGGCGGCGAGATGATCGTCAGTGTGACCTTAGAAAAAAGCGCATTCAAAAAGGCGCCGCATCGATTTGAGGCTGGCACACCAAATATCGCCGGTGCGATCGGGCTGGCGGCAGCGATTGATTACATCGAGCAGATCGGACGACCAACAATTTTTGGACATGACACGTATCTCGCTCGGTATGCCGCCGGGCGTCTCGCCGAATTGCCCGGAATGCACATTTTCGGGCCAACGAAACAACGCGGTGCGCTAGTTGGTTTTGTAATGGATGCGGCGCACCCGCACGATCTCACCACGTTCGCGGACCAGTATGGACTGGCTTTGCGCGGCGGACACCACTGCAATCAGCCATTGATGCGAAGGTTTGGCATACCCGGGACCACTCGCGCGAGCTTCTACTTTTACAACACGACAGAAGAAATCGATCGAATGATTGAAATTCTCCGTGCCGCCGTGCGTTTCTTTTCATGAATTCGGAGATCGAAGAGCTTTATCAAGAGGTCATTCTCGATCACTCGCGTCGGCCGCGGAATTTTGGAGAACTTGTCGATGCTGTCGTGCGCGTGCATGGCGATAACCCGGCTTGCGGCGATGAAATTCATCTCGGCGTAAAATTCGACGCCGGGGGAGGCCTGCAAGATATCAAGTTCACCGGACATGGCTGCGCGATCAGCCAGGCATCGGCGTCATTAATGACGATGAAATTGAGGAGCAAAAATCGCGCGGAGGTGATGGAAATACTCCAGGCGTTTCACAGTCTCGTAACAGGTGAAACGAGCGAGACACCCAAAGCATTAGGTGATCTTGTAGCAATGAAGGGCGTCCGGAAATTTCCGCAGCGGGTCAAGTGCGCGATGCTTGCCTGGCGCGCGGTCGAGCAGGCATTGGAGCAAGGCGCAGGTGAAGCGACGGTTTCAACTGAGCCAGCCTAGTTGCACGGTGTAACAAATTCCTCGGAGACGCGTTTACGTCCGGCATTCTCGGAGCATCAGCGACCTACATAGCGTGCAGCGCGATGCTGGCACCGACCCAGGTTTTGTCTTTGTTGAAGTCGACGCCCATCATTTTGCCCTGGCTCATGCGGACCAGGTTATTTACCAGGATCGGATCGCGGTCATTCTCGGGCCAGACAAACATCATTCGAATCTCCGCTTTTGATTTAGAGCCCTCAACCGTTGGCACAAAAGCCGCATAATCGACCTTTCTTTGCAAAATCCAATCATGCGGATTTTTCAGCCCCGAAATTTTGTCGCGCGTCGGTTCCATGTCCACACCGAGTCCGGCAAAGGAATAGAGCGGCTTCAAAACGTACTTGTCGAGCTTCTCGTCGCTCGGAAATTCATCTGCGAAAGAAGTAGGCGACGTGTGTTCGGTTTTTAGAAATGGCAGCGAATGTTTGCTGATCCGGAAATACCAGTTCGGATGGCCGACCCAAATCACATCCAGATCATCCTGAAAATTAAACGGAAGATGTAAATCCTGACGCCGCAGCAATTCATCGAAAATGACCCGATTGTAAATCCGCTCAATTTGCACTTCGCGTCCGTCGCGCTCGTAAAATAATTGGCGGCAGCGCTTTCTGATCTTGGTCAGGCAAACTGAGCGAATGCCAAGCAATGTTTCCGTTGCGGCGAAATCGACCCGCGTCTTTTGCTTCTCTGGCTCGATTTCGAGCAAAATTACGTTTCCCGGATTCGCATCGGCGATGATCGTCCGGCGCAATAACTCGACGTACGCCTCATCTTTGATTCCACCGAAGGACGAAGTCCAATTACGCGGAATCGCCGGATAAGTTTTGCGTATGCAATGCAAAAGTAGCAACTGAAAGCCGAACAGGCTTGGAAATGCTTGCAGCTCGATTAAGCGCGGAACGAGCCGATCGCCCTCGGCGCAAATCCCGAAATCAATGACGAGAAAATTCGGATGAGCGGATTCATTCGGCACTTCGAGTCCGTTCGGAATCGCATCTTGTGCATGCCGTGTGAACTCCGACGTGCGCGTAAGATCGACAATCGCATTTGCTGCGCGCATCACTTCATTGGTGAACTCATACGTTAGGAAAATGGGCGTCTCCGAAATCCGAAAATCAGCCGGCCATTTTTCGGTTTCGTTCACGCAGCGCGACAGCGCCCCATACTTCTCCGCCGTGAAGTCGGCGTTAAAGCGCGAGCGAAGTTGCGGATCCATCTTGCCAGATCCGCTTTGACCTAGGCGCCGTTCGCCTGCCGGATCACACCGTTGATGTGCAGAGTTCCGAGAATGGCCACAGTATCTTCATCATCAATAACGATAAGGCGGTTGCCGCGCGGCGTAATGTAGGCGTGATCCGCTGTTGGCACTGAATATTCACGTCCGTCAGATGCCCGAATGGAGAGCGAGACAAATGGCACGTACCCCAGTTGCTTCCGAGTCTCGTCGACCATACACCAGCATTATATCAGAAACTTGCCCCGCTGCATCACTTGCTCGCCGTCGAACCAGATATCAAAATCGCGGCCGACGCAATCAATGTGTGTTTTGGACATCCAGTTCGCGCCGGTGTGTTCGGCATAGGGATGACCGAATGCGATGTGAACGCCGGGGATTTTTTCGTCCTGCAAAATGTTGCCGATGACGTGTGTGCAGGCGGTGTTGGTGCCAATGGCGAATTCGCCCACGCGATTGCTGTTTTCATCCGTGCTGGTGTAAGCGCTAAATTCGTCGCGCAAATCCTTGTTCTCGGACCGCAGCGATCGGATGCGATTGTTTTCCACTTCGATCGTGAGCGGGTTCGATTGCAGGTCTCCGTAGCGTTCGCAGAGATAATCGCCGACCACGCCATCGACGACGAATGTGCCGTTCGTGTTCATGGGCGCGGTGAAGATTTCGCCGCCAGGAAGGTTGCCCCATTTGTCGCGCGTGATGATCCCGCTGGTCTTGAGCCACTTGAGTTTCGGCGAAAGTTCCGCTTCCAATTCAGTGCCGTGGGGCGTGCGGCAGGCGATGCGCTCAGCCTGTCGCGCGCGCGCGACCAGGCGCTGGCTGAGTTCATCCACTTTCACAAAATCGGCGCGCATTCCCTCCAGCATTATTTCGCGATTGATATTCACCATGTGTGCGTGCCGGATGCGATGGTTATTGACCACGCCGGTCATTTGCGTCCGGGCAGTAAGCTCCCCGGGCTGCGTCTGCGCGGCGAAGATCGACACCTGCGACAGCGCCAGATCGTCCAGAATGAGTTCCGGCATGTACTTGAGCGGACGCCGCGCATGATGCTCCAGCACAAACAGACTGTAATCCGAATCGACGCGCTCCACTTGCTTTTGGAGAGCCGCTGCGATTTCGCGCGTAACAGTGTCTGTGATAATTGTCATCCGCTCCTGCGGCTTCAATCGAAGACAAACATCAATCGCATTGCGCGCGCCGGGGAGCAGTTCCGGGTCAATCGGATGGAGATAAGCGCGGTCGGGCATACGAAAGTGTTCAGAATTACGCGGAAATCAGGGGCAGGCAACCTGGGGTGTAAACTAAGCGGCGCAACAGCGCGACCGAAGAATCTCTAACCCAGCGCGGGATGCAGCCACTCGCGGGCTTGTGTTCGAAGAAGGTATGCGCGATCACAAAGGCGCTCTTCGGGAATTAATGAACGTGTTGATCTACGATCGCATTTGTCGGCGACTGCTCCGCCTTTCCGCGATTGCGGCTGGCATTTCCACGCTGTGGACCAGCTTCGCGAATGCCGAGCAAGAACAGCGCACCGCCGCGCTGCAAGTGGTGAGCGGTGATCTGGCAGCGGCGAACGCCCTCACGAAGCAAATCGTCGCCCTTTCGCCGCGCGTCAGAACGGAAGAAGCAGCACAACTGGCAGAGTGCGCTTATATCACCGTCAGCCAATTGCGACGGCAATACCGTATGTTCGGCACGCCGATTTTTAATAATTTCCTTATCTATCATGGCATCAGGAAACGCGGCTACTGTTTCCAATGGGCAGAGGACCTGCTCGTCGCGCTCGATGCGCTGAAACTCAACAGTCTCGAACTCCACTGGGGAGAATCAAACGTCGGGAATTGGCGCGAGAACAACTGCATTGTTGTCACTGCCAAGGGGCAGCCATTCAATCGTGGGATCGTCCTGGATTGCTGGCGGCATTTTGGGCATCTGCGTTGGAACGCAGTAACCGCCGATGAAGATCCATATGTCGAAAACAAGGCGTATGCCCAGTTCGTTCGCGCCAGACCAGCAGCGACCACTAATCGTCATGTCGCGTTCCAGACAACGATTAAAGCGAATAGAAAAAGCGACGATTAGTCAACCGGTTGCCACTTGCGCCTAGCGGATCCGTGGCTGAGCTTTCTCTGCTCGATCTGCATGCGCATATTTCCTAGATTCGCCCTTGTAATCTGCTGTTGTTTTTCTGTGCTCGGGGCGGGCGTTGGCGCCGAAATTAAACCTGTCGATCCGAAGACTCCTGTGTTTCGAATTTTCGCATCCATTCCAATGAAACAGGCAGGTCGTGATTCTCCCATTGGGGTCACGTTCGATAATAAGCATCCGTTGCTGGTGGTTCGTTCAGTCAGCGATTTGCGGTTGGCTCGCGACGGTAAGGGAGTTCTTATCACATTGATGCCTGTGGATGCCCAGAAATTGGCGGCGATAACTCGCAATTACACTCAAGGCTTATTGCTTTTGGAAACGGAGAATCGTGTTTTAGACGCGATGTACGTTGCCGCTCCAATTACAGATGGCATTATCGTCTTTAAGTACCCTGACGAAGCCGCCGTTGCAGAATATTTGCGGCGGCGATTTCGCGTCGGCGAGTTTAAATAAAGTCTACCCGGTCCCGCAACGAGTCGCACTCCGAAAGATTTCGCGAGCGGCACTAAGCGAGCCAATCTTTCTTACCTTTTCCGAGAAAACCGGGGTAGAGATCTCTTCCAGCATCTGCCCAACTCGACGTGACCAAGAATTTAACCGGCAATCGCGGCATCCCGCGACACGTCCAGACGTTCGTACGTTTCTGCGACGATATGGTCGACGACAGTTTTCATGTCCCGCGTCCGCTCCCAGACAGCGAGTTGTCGATCCGCGCCAGTGCCTTCGCGCATGATCCGCTCGATATGCGCCATCTCATTCTGGGTGCCGAGCTCATTCACTTCAGTGGAGACAAACTCGAGCAATTCGTTTAACAAACTGCGGATCTCAACCTCGGCTTCTTTACCGAAATCGATCAGTTTGCCATCAATTCCGTATCGTGATGCCCGCCAGCGATTTTCATCGAGAAGCCGACGTCTATAAACGCGGAAGGTAATGTTTTGCCGCAGCAGCTTGTGCAGCTTCGCGATCACCGCCTGAATCAAAGCGGCAATCGCGAGCGTGTCGTCCACGCGCGATTGCGCGTCGCACACGCGCAGCTCCAGCGTGTCAAAGAATGGATGTAGTCGGATGTCCCACCAGATTTTCTTCGCATTATCAACGCACCCGGTCTTTACCAGGAGCTTGCAGTAATCTTCGTACTCCGAGAGACTTTCGAAGGCATCGGGAATGCCGGTGCGGGGAAAACGCTCGAACACCTTCAGCCGATAACCCTTTAAGCCCGTGTCCTGACCGACCCAGAACGGCGAGTTCACGGAGAGCGCGTAAATGTGCGGCAGAAAATAGCGCGCCTGGTTCATCACGTGGATGGCGACCTCGCGATCTGGGATACCTACATGGACGTGCAATCCGAAAATAAGGTTCGCGCGCGCCAGCTGCTGCATGTCCTTGACGATTTCGTGATAGCGCTCGCCTTGAGTAATTAGTTGATCGCGCCAGTGCGAAAATGGATGCGTGCCGACGGAGGCAATCTTTAACCCGCTGCGGGCGGCGAGTTCCGCGAGCCTGCTCCGCAGCTCGATCACGTGGGCGCGCGCATCGACAATCGACTGGCAAATTTCTGTGCCGAGCTCGACGACCGACTGGTGCATCTCAGGCTTGATCTGCTCTTTAAGGATAACTTTCCCATGCTCGAGGATCTCTTGGATGTGCGACCGAAGCTCGCGCGTCTCCGGATCGACAATCGCAAATTCCTCTTCAATACCGAGGGTAAATGTGTGTTCCTTCATTTAGCAGTAGGAACGGATCTCCGAGCCGTCCGCAAAATCTTCCGCCGCCTGCCTGCAAAAGACAAATTCGTCGGTGCGGTTTAACTCTCAGTCTTAGCCGAGGTCGTTCAACGAGCGCTTCATCACGGCTGCCCGCATAAATTTACCCCAGCCCAAATTATCCTGACCAGATTTGTGCACGCTCGCTTTACGGATCGCCATTTCGGAGACGGCCTCAACCACCCATTCAAAGTTTGCCTGCCCGACGGAAGCGGCCTCCGCATCTGGGGCCGGATTGCAAAAATCGATCGCCACGGGCACACCATCGCGGATCGCGAACTCCACTGTATTAAGGTCGTAGCCGAGAAATTGATTTAGCGTCAACACGCCGTCTTCGACCTTTTGCAAAACTTCCTTCGGCGCTTGCCACTCGGTTTGGTAGCGCAGGTGATAAGGATGCCGCGGCTCGTACGGCATGATCCTCACGTGGCGTTGATCGATGCAGTAACAGCGGAAATACATGTCGAACTTCACTTCCTCCTGCAACATCATGACCAACTGGCCGGTCTCATTGTAAGCGCGAAAAAATTCGTCCGGGTTGTGCAGCCGATAAACGTTTTTCCAGCCGCCGCCGGCGAAGGGTTTGAAAAATGCAGGCCAGCCGACGTAATTGAAAATTCCTTCCCAATCGAGCGGATAACCCAGATTGCGGAATGATTTATCGTTTGTCTCCGTTGGCGGCTGATTTGACGGCAGCAATACCGTGCGCGGAACGGCAACGCCGATTCTCGTTGCGAGCGCGTTATTGAAAAATTTCTCGTCCGCGCTCCACCAGAATGGATTATTCACAACGGCTGTTCCGGTAAGCGCGGCGTTCTTGAGCCAGCCGCGATAAAACGGCACGTCTTGCGAGATGCGATCGATCACCACGTCGTAACCGCACGGCTCGCCTTGGATCACCTTGTCGATCTTGGCGAATTCCGCGACGATCTCTTTGCCACCCGTCTTCTGATTCACGCGCTCGACAAATGCCGGCGGAAAACTGTGCTCTTGACCAAAAAGGATTCCGATTTTTTTCATAACATTGCCTGATCCGCCTCACACAAGCGACAAATAGTACGGCAGGATATCGCGCCAATAATTCCAGTCGTGGCCGCGCCATTTCCCATCATCGAGAAAATGCTTAACGCCTTTTGAATTAAGAATCTCAGAAAGACGATAGGATTCATGGCGGGTGTTGTCCCACTCGCCAGTGCCGATGATGATTCCCATGTGATTATATTTCCATGGGTCGGTGATGTTCGGGAGATATTCGTACGGGCTGTTGAAATAAATGTTGTCGTCGTGATAGCCGTCGAAAAATGAGCTGATGTCGAACGAGCCGCTCAGGCTGAAGAGATGGCTTACCAGATTTGGATGGCGAAACGCGATGTTGGCAGCGTGATATGCGCCGAGGCTCGCGCCGCTGACTGCAATACGATGAGAATTGCATTCACGCCGCGCCAGATCGAACACGTCCCGCACGATCACGTTTTCATAGGCATTGTGCGTTCGCATCCGGGCAATATACCGTGACCCGGCCCGAGTCGACGTAACCAGCCACGGAACCGACGAAGCCGAAGTCTTTGTTCTGATAATAACGGCCGAAGGAAGTCGGAAAGAGAATCAGCGGCAACCCGCCGCCGTCGCCGAAAGCGAACATTTCAAAGCCGCGGCTCAAATAAGGCGTCCTCCATTTGATATAGCGTTCATTCATTTCCAGAGAGTGGCGCAGCCATCTTGGTTGCAGTCCGTCTAAATCGCAAGCCGGAGGCTTGCGCTACATTTCATCTTCAGCGATGCGTTTCGCCTTGCATGGCCAAACATACACTCACCGGAAAGATCAAACGGCATCGCGGATTTCGATCGAAGATTTTCGGAAACTGGCGGGACGTTCTTGTGTATCTGCCGCGCGGTTACCGACGTTTTGCGCGCCGCCGTTATCCGGTGTTGTATTTGCAAGACGGACAAAATGTTTTTGACGCTGCGACTTCATTTGCCGGCGTCGAGTGGGGTGTCGACGAAACGGCCGAGCGATTGATTCAAAGAAGACTCATCGAGCCGCTCATCATTGTCGCGATTGCAAACACGGGCAAAGATCGGATTCACGAATACGCGCCGTCACCCGGCACGATTTTTGAATCGGAACTGGAGGAAACGCGCAGTCGCGGCCTTGGCAGAGACTACAGCAGGTTTTTGATCGAAGAGCTCAAGCCATATATAGACAAAAAGTATCGCACGCAGCGCGAAGCCGAATTTACCGGCCTCGGTGGCTCGTCGATGGGCGGCTTATTGACGATGGCGCTGGGATTATGGTTTCCGAATGCCTTTACGCGACTGCTTGTTATGTCGCCGGCAGTGTGGTGGGACAACGAAGTTATCGTGCGGATGGTGGAAAAACTGGATGGCAAACTTCCCCTCAAAATCTGGCTGGACACAGGGACCAACGAGACCGGTTGGGAACGCGCCCAGACGTTGCGCGATGTATTGATCGAGAAGGGATGGGGACTACAGAACGATCTACATTACATGGAGGTCAAAGGCGGTGATCACAGTGAAGCTGCCTGGGCTGGGCGCGTCGATCCTGCGCTGCGGTTTTTGTTTCCGCCGACACGATCGTGCTGAATCCTCGATCGAAATCCTGCTGCACTTCACCGGCCCGCCGGCGGGGACCGGCGGCGGATTGGGGGGCAGCGGCTCCGCAGGTGGAATTGGCCGCGGGGGAGGCGGCTGAGGCACTGGGGTGGGTTTATCTGGCATGGCGATCTCCACTGAATGAATCGTTTCTACTGCAGGAAACTGCCGTAAGCTTGATAAACGCGAACGAATCCGCCGATGAAGTCTATGTCCTTCTGATAAGAAAAGGCACGTTCACGAGGCGACCAAGTTAGCTCGCGCGGTGCCTCGGCATGGTTTGGATCATAAACGAGATAATGTTCCAGTTCGTCTCCGGGGCGACCTTTTTTCCGAGCGTAAACCAGCACCGCGTGATTAATACTTAGTCTCGGATAAGTGGAAAGATAACCGACGAACAGATCACCACGCGAGAGGGCGGCATCAAGGTTGGCATGAGTTGTCTCCTGATATTTCCGACTGTGCTGCAAAAACATTCGGCCGTTGCTGGGCCGAAAATAAGTTATGAACCCACTGCCGATATTTTCTTTGAACACCTCCGCGCGCGCTTTGCTCATCTGGCGCAGATTTGCATAACCGGGAAATACGATTCGCTCGTTTTCCGGTAACGGTTCTTGCCAGGCAAATTGGCGCGAAACCGAACGAATGCGGGCCGCAAGTTGCTTCTCATCTAACGGCGCGCCGGACGGATCGAACCGCGCGAATTTGCGGAATTGCACTACGGTGCGTGTCATGACAAAACAGCGGCGCGTATATTTGTTAGCCGGATCGTCGCTTGTCGATCTTGCACGCAGAAAGGGAGCCCCGTTCTTGTACTTCAGCACGGTGGCGTTTTGGAACGCCAATGTGTCGCGATCAAAACGGAAGGCGGACCCCGCCGCGCTCCTCGCTACCAGAGCTACAGCGATGAAAATGCCAAACCGATAAACACCCGTAAACACGCGATAGTTCTGTGACTCACATCAAGACCGCGACGAAGCAGTCGCAGGCTTGCTCTCTGCGAACGTCCCGAGCCGGCGAAATTTCGCGTAACGCTCTTTTAACAGTTCGTCGATTGGAATTTCAGAGATGCGCTGCAGGTTGCGGCACAGCGCGGCGCTGAGTTTTGCCGCGGCCGAATCGTAGTCCCGGTGCGCGCCGCCTTCTGGTTCGGGGATAATTTCGTCCACCACTTCGAGCTTCAACAGATCCTGTGCGGTTAGCTTTAGCGCTTCCGCCGCTTCGGCGGCATGGCGACGATCTCTCCACAAAATGGCGGAACACGCTTCCGGGCTGATCACCGAGTAGTAAGCGTTTTCGAAGATCAACACGCGATCTGCCACGCCAATGCCGAGCGCACCACCTGATCCACCTTCGCCGACAACAGCGGCGATAATAGGCACGCGCAGGCTCATCATTTCGCGAAGGTTTACCGCGATCGCTTCGGAAATGTGACGTTCCTCCGATCCAATTCCCGGAAAAGCACCTGGCGTATCGATCAATGAAATCACAGGTATGCCAAATTTTTCACCAAGCCGCATCAAACGCAGCGCTTTCCGGTAACCTTCCGGATGGGCGCATCCGAAATTGCGCATCACATTTTCCTTCGTGTTCCGCCCTTTTTGGTGAGTAACAACTATACAGCGCTGCTGGCCGAGCGTCGCAAGACCGCTCGGCATGGCTTTGTCATCGGCAAAGCGGCGATCCCCATGCAGTTCAACCCAGTTTGTAAAGCATCGG
>DASXNN010000102.1:0-36483 GCA_036495045.1 Candidatus Udaeobacter sp. | reverse complement strand
GCTAATAATCCCGGAGCGAAACAGTACTTGCTTCAAGGCATCAGCCTGCTCGAGGAGGCTGTGCGGCGCGATCCGAAGTTCGTGCTCGCTTACTGTTTGATCTGCGAAACGCAGCTCGATCTTTACTGGTACGGATTCGATCACACGCCCGCGCGGCGGGAGCAAGCACGCGTCGCTTTGCAGGAGGCGGAACGCCTTCAACCCGACGATGGTGAAGTGCATATGCAAAAGGGTGTGTTCGCCTACCATGGCTTTCGCGATTACGCGACAGCTCGGGCAGAACTTGAGATTGCTCGCGGGAGCTTGCCGAATTCAGCGCGGCTTTACAACCTGCTCGGCGCGGTCTATCGCCGCCAGGCGCGATGGGATGATGCTCTGAAGAGCTATGATCGTGCGATCGAGTTGGACCCACGGAACTTTGTTATCATGGAAGAAGCCGGCTTCACCTACGGAGGAATGGGCCAATCTGAGAAGTCAGACAAGTTACTTAGACAGGCAGTTGAGTTGTCGCCTAAAGATTACTTCGCTCGCACCATGCTCGCACAGGGAGCTTACTTCACTCATGCCGATCTTGGGCCTTTGCGGCAACAATTAGATAAATTCCGCGAAGAAGGATCGGAAGCTACCTCGAATGCGGCGGAAACATTTGTCGCTTGCGCGTTAGCCGAACGCGATCGGGCAGCTGCCGAGGAAGCTCTTACCTACGTTCCAGAGGAAGGTGTGGTTAACGATGTCGAGAATTTCCGAATCCCGCGTGGTTGGTTTGTCGGTCTTGTGGCACGCACTTTTGGCGATAACAACCGCGCGCAAAGTGCCTTCGTTGCCGCTCGCGCCATTGAAGCGAAAATCATAGAGGAACAACCGGATTACGCACCGGCGTGGAGCATGCTCGGCCTGCTCGATGCCGGCCTTGGTCACAAAGCCGACGCGATGAGAGAAGGGAAACGTGCGTGTGAGCTTCTACCGCTGTCGAAAGACGCCTGGGAAGCACCGAGCTATATTATTAACCTCGCCATCATTTATGCCTGGATGGGCGAGAAGGATCTTGCGCTCGAACAACTCGATCTCTCTGCCAGAAATCCAGCAGGCGTCAGCTACGGCGAGCTGAAGCTGGAGCCGTACTGGGACTCTCTCCGCGGCAATCCGCGCTTTGAGAAAATAGTCGTATCCCTCGCGCCGAAAGAAAAGCCATAAGCTCCTGCGAGCGAAGCGACCGGCAGCCACAGACAAGATGCCTTTGCCACGCAATCTTGCGAGGCGGGATTATCGATCTTATATTTTGATGCGCCGATCGCGCCCGAAAAAACACGGAGGTCGTTATGCCAACAACAATTGCTGCTCCAAAGACAAAGGCGGTTCCGGCGGTGGAAGAAGATTTTCTGCCGCTACAGGGGACTGATTACATCGAGTTTTACGTCGGAAACGCCAAGCAGGCGGCGCATTTTTATAAGACAGCGTTTGGGTTCCAAAGCCTCGCTTATTCGGGACCGGAAACAGGAACGAAAGATCGAGCGAGCTACGCGCTCCGGCAGAGCAAGATCACGTTTGTGCTGACGACACCGATGCGGCCGAATCATTCGGTCGCGGACCACCATCACAAACACGGCGATGGCGTGAAGGTGCTGGCGCTTACAGTTAATGACGCGACTTCAGCCTGGGAAGAGACGACAAAGCGCGGCGGTAAGAGTTACATGGAACCGAAAAGGCTGTCGGATGAGGATGGTGAAGTCGTGATGAGCGGAATTCACACCTATGGCGAGGTCGTTCATCTCTTTATTGAGAGACACAATTATCGTGGCCCGTTCATGCCGGGATTCCGCAAGTGGGAATCGAATTACAATCCGCCCGAGACCGGCCTTCAACATGTCGATCATTGCGTGGGGAACGTCGGTTGGAACCAGATGAATCCGTGGGTGAAGTTTTACGAGGATGTGATGGGATTTCGGAACATCCTCACCTTCGACGACAAGGATATCTCGACCGAATATTCTGCGCTCATGAGCAAGGTGATGAGCAATGGAAATGGCTTCGTGAAATTTCCGATCAATGAGCCGGCCGAAGGCAAAAAGAAGTCGCAGGTGGAAGAATACCTGGAGTTTTACAACGGCGAAGGCGTCCAGCACATCGCCATGGCCACGAAGAACATCGTCAAGACCGTGACCGAATTGGAAAGGCGCGGCGTCCAGTTTCTGAACATTCCATCGACTTATTACGACACGCTTCCCGATCGCGTCGGTCACATCGATGAAGATCTCGAGCCGTTAAAGCGGCTTGGCATTCTGGTCGATCGCGACAACGAAGGTTATTTGCTCCAAATATTCACCAAGCCGGTGGAAGACCGCCCGACGCTCTTTTTCGAAATCATCCAGCGCAAGGGGGCAAAGAGTTTCGGCAAAGGTAATTTCAAAGCGCTGTTCGAAGCATTGGAGAGAGAACAGGAAGCACGAGGAAATTTGTAAAGGAGAATCGATATGCCGTACTATCAAAGGCTTGGCGAAATTCCGCGAAAACATCACATCTGGTTTCATCGCAACGGCGCGGCGCCGACTTATAAAAACGAAGGCATCGCTTACGAACATGTCTTCACGACGCAAGGATTCGACGAAGCGTATTCAATCATGTATCACTTGCGGCCGCCGACACGCGTTCGCAACGTTGAGCTGATTAAACTTTGGGAGCCGAAAAAGGTTTCTGACAGCCCGCTGCGCCATCATCATTTAAAAACAGCGAATATTCCGAGGCGCGGCGATCTTTACACCAGCCGCATTCCGATGCTTTTCAATCAGGACATGACGGCATATCGCGCGCGGCCCGCGAAAACCTACGACAAGTTCGAATATTACAAGAATGGCGGCGCCGATGAAATCATCTTTGTTTTTCACGGCGGCGGCACGTTGGAAACAGTTTTCGGCAAACTACCCTACCGTGCTGAAGATTATATTGTTATTCCACGCGGCATTACTTACCGGCTGGTGCCAGACAAGGTTGAAGAGGAGGATTACCTTATTCTCGAATCGGCCGGGCCCGTCCGGATTCCGCAGCGTTACTTAAATCACGAAGGTCAAATTAAGATGGGCGCGCCGTATTCGGAGCGCGATCTCCATGCGCCATCGGAATTGCTCACGATCGACAAAGAGCAAGATATCGATGTTCTGGTCAAAGACGGCCCGCGTTTCACGCGCGTGACGCTCGCGCATCATCCCTTCGATGCCGTCGGGTGGGATGGTTATCTCTATCCATTTACATTCAACGCGCAGGATTTCGAACCGATCACCGGCACTGTGCATCAACCGCCGCCAATCCATCAGACATTCGAGATTCGTGGTTACGTCGTTTGCACGTTTGCACCGCGCTTCCTCGATACTCATCCCGAGGCAGTGAAGATTCCGTGGGTGCACGACAACGTCGAGGCAGACGAGGTTCTGTTTTATGTCCGCGGAAACTTTGGATCGCGCCGCGGTATCGAGAGCGGCTCGATCACATTGCACCCTCGCGGCATTCCGCATGGTCCGCATCCGGGGACGATCATGGCGAGCAAGAATGCAACACGCACGGAAGAGCTCGCCGTCATGTTCGACACTCAGCACACGCTTGAATTGACGGAAGAGTCGCTTGCACTCGACGATCCAAAATATCCGCAGAGCTGGCTCGACTGACACGGCCGAGTGACGGGGCTCTGCGCAATTTATGATTCAACGCCGTAATTCGGATCTCGATATCGAGGAGCGATTTACGCGCGATATTAATCGGTTACCAGAAAAAGATCTTGATCAAATCTCGAGAGCTTACCGGCAACTGCTTGAAAGTGTCGGCGAAGATCTAGATCGCGAAGGGCTGCGGCGGACGCCAGACCGGGCCGCGCGCGCCTTCGAATTTCTTACGCAGGGTTATCGCCAGGATCTCGAGGAGATTATCAACGATGCCGTGTTTGCGTCCGAGGCAAGTGAAATCATTCTGGTGAAGGACATTGAGCTGTATTCCCTCTGCGAGCATCACCTGCTGCCCTTTATTGGTCGCGCGCACGTCGCCTACATTCCAAATGGAAAAGTCATCGGCCTCTCCAAAGTGGCACGAATTGTGGATGTCTTCGCGCGACGTTTGCAGATCCAGGAAAATCTCACTACTCAGATTGCTGAGTCGCTCATGAATTGTCTTGAGCCGTCCGGGGTGGCGGTCGTCGTGGAGGCGAAACATCTTTGCATGATGATGCGCGGCGTCGAAAAGCAAAATTCCGTCATGAAAACTTCCTGCCTGCTCGGCACTTTTAAAGACGACGCCCGAACCCGTTCAGAATTTCTCTCGTTGCTGAAAGAATAGGTGGAACGGTCGCTGCGGCGACTCCTCAACGCGCTGGAAAAAGAAGCTGGGGCTTTGCCCTGCAATTTTGTCGTTTGCGACCCGCGAATCGCAGGTTGCTTTTCGGCGATTGCTTGCATGCATTTCCGCAAGTTGATCGTGAGTCGCTCTTTTCCGGCAACCGACAATTCATGCTTTGGATCTCGCCAGTGGCTCACGCGCGCGAGAACTGCTGGCTTAACCGCGCCAGCGCAAGCGCGGCGAGCAGAAGCCCGAAATCACGGAGCGCAATATCAAAGTAACCGGGGATCAGCAACAGGTTTATTATGATCACCGCCAACCAAGCGGCGACGATATAAGCGAAAATCCGCGGTTTAAACGCGACTCCAATTCCAGCCACAATCTCGATCACGCCTACGACAAACATCAGCGTGTGCGGTTGTATGGGTGAAACTCTCGCTACCATTCCAGGGACATACTGGTCCCAGTTGACCAGGAGGTGGAAGAACTTGTCCAATCCGGCGAGGATCGGGGCAACTGTGAATCCGAAGCGCAGGATGCGGAATGCCTGATGAGCCGGCGAAGACATGCTGTCGGCGACGTGTGATTGATCAGTGGTAGCGTTCATGCCAGCAATTTGTCGCGTCGTCCACAATAAGTCAATAAACCATTTGACTATTTATTTTCAGAGCGCAATTTCTCTATGGTGTTTTGAATACCGGCTCCGATCCCTACCGGGCGCTGAAGAACTAATTTGCGAGGCGAATTTATTTCACCTCGAAGCGGCAGGAAGGTGCTGCCCCGCGAATGCAATGTTCTTTCACGGGCGAGCCAATTATCTCCGTGAGCAATGACTCCGCGAGGAGACATGCTTCGGGATGATTCGCGGTTGCAGCAGCGATTGGACAGCCATTGCCGTAGATGAAGTGCTTCCCATCTTCTTCGCGAAAGGTGGCCGCGCCCCCCAGCTCCTTGAGAATGCCCAGTGCAGCATCGATTCTATGCTGGCGGGTTTTGCCGCGCCATTCGTGCAGAGACTCCTGGGCCAAGGTTCGGCCAGCGGCGCGCATCCCGGCGCGCAAGGCATTTGGCTTAACCTGCCGCGAGAATATCGACAGGAAAAGCGCGACCAATCGCCCGTATGCATTCGGAAACAGCTGTTCGGCTTCCGGGCCGAGAGCATACGTAGTGTGCGGTTTGCGAATGCCCGGCTTCATGCCTGACTGCGCGACGAGTCTGTCGCGCTCGAGGCTGGCAAGGTGTGCTCGCACAGCGTTATCAGTCAGGCGCAACTGTTCGGCGAGTTCGTTCACCGTCCATTCTCGTGTCCGCAGGAGATCGAGGATTTTTCCCCGCGTGCTTTTGAACAACCGCTCCCGCCAGCCTATATGTTTCATCTACTCAAACATCATGAAAGCTCGGAGTAAGTCAAAGGAATGTTTGACTAATTGTCGGTTGATGATCTGTGTGGATGATCACTATTTGTTGAGGAGGTGATGACGTTATGCTCCTTACCGTCAGTAAGCGCCTGGAATTCTCCGCTTCACGGCGTTTGCGCGTAACGCGTTGGAGTGACAACAAAAATCTCGCGGTGTTCGGCCCTGAAACTGAAGCACGATACGGCTCGGGTCGCAATTACGCGGCGTATTTTGCTTTCACCGGGCCGGTAGATCCACGCACTGGAATGCTCATCAACATCAGTGAAATCAAGGAGCGTGCCGGAAGACTCCTGCGCGCTCGTTTTGATCACAAGTTCTTGAATCAGGACAACCTCTCGTTTATTGGAGTTCCGCCGACGATGGAGAGTATCGCACGACGGCTGCATGGCGGTCTTGCGCCGCTCTTCTCTGATGTCAGCGCAAAACTTGTCGCCTGTCATGTTGCCGAGTCGCCCGAGCGTAGCGCAACTTTCTATTCCGACGGTGCCTGCGAAGCGAATTATTGGTTGGAGTTTTCTGCTGCGCGCCGAACGGTGTCGCCTCAATTGAGCGAAGAGGAAAACGCGCGTCTTTTTGGTGGAGCAACTTCAATTCATGGGCACAATTATCGCGCGCGGCTCACGTTTCGAGCCATTTGGTTGGATGCAGAAATGCCTTTGGTTCGCTACGCTGCAATCAATGCTTGTCTCGATTCATTACGTTCAGAGCTTGATCATCGCTATCTCAATGACGTCGCGGAGTTAAAGGATCGTCCGATAACGACGGAGAGCCTGGCTGGTTACATTTACGAGCAGGTGAATGCAAGTATGCCCCTGTTGCATCGCGTGCGCCTGCACGAGCGCGACGATTTTTTTGCCGAAGTGTGGCACGACAAAAGCGTTTTTCTCGGGCTTCGGATGCCATTTAATGCTGCACATCGATTGCATGCGGAATGTTTTTCCGAGGCCGAAAACGCGAATCTTTACGGCAAATGCAATAATCCACTTGGCCATGGCCACCGATATTTGACAGAGACAACGATCGGCGGCGAGTACGACAAACGGACTGGGACACTCCATGATTTTGGTGCTTTCAGAAAAGCAATCGAAGAGTCGCTCAACCCCTGGCAGGATCGACATCTCGACCTCGAAACAGCCGAGTTTCGCGATGCTCCTTCGACGGGAGAAAATATTGTGCGCGCACTTTGGCCAAAGATCGACAATCGGCTCAATCAAAGGCTCGTCCGACTGCGTCTTTGGGAAACGGCGAATAATCGATTTACGCTGCGCCGAACATAGCGCGTCTGGATTTTTTTGGAGGGACGCGCTCCGTCGCGTCCATTAACATTTGGGACATGACAGAGCATGTCCCTCCAATTTTGTAAGAATGAAGCGATATTTGATTACTGGCGCCAGCCGCGGAATTGGGCGCGCCATCGCGGAGAAGCTGGCGGCGGAAGACGTTACCTTGCTGTTGCATGGGCGCGATACGGTCGCATTGGAAGAAGTCTGCAAAGCCGTGAAGCCACGCTGTGGAGGCGTTATTCGGCTGGTCCATGATCTCGCTGTGAACTCTGGCGTTTCCGACCTCATCGCCGCGGTTGGAAAGGATCCGCTGGATTTGTTGGTGAATAATGCCGGCGTCGCGGTCGTAAAACCATTTGGAGAAATCACATCCATTGAATGGGAGCAAACCGTCGGCGTGAACGTTACCGCACCCTTTTTATTGACGCAGCGTTTCGCTCCGGAAATGCCGCCGGGCGCGAGTATCATTAATATCCTTTCGGTGGCAGCCAAGACCGGCTTCGCCAATTGGAGCGCCTATTGTATGAGCAAGTTTGCTCTCGAGGGATTTTCTCAGTCCGTGCGCGAAGAATTGCGCGAGCATAAAATCCGCGTCATTAACATTTATCCTGCCGCAACCGATACCGGTATTTGGAGAAGTGTTGAAGGGGATTGGCCGCGCGAGAAAATGATCTCGCCGAATGATGTCGCGAGCGCGGTCGCTTACGCGCTTTCGCGGCCCGCGGAAGTAGCGCTGGAAAATATCAGTCTCTCCAACTTGACTGGAAATCTGTGATGAGGTCGCGCAAGTTCCCGACGGGAACACGTTGTAGCCGCGGCTCTGTGAGCCGTTTTCCAAGGAGCTGGATCTTCCGAAAAGGTACCGGCTGCAGGCCGGTGGCTACAGCGCCAAAAAAAGTGTTCGGGCTATGATCAAAGCGTTGCAAAGCGAACTTACCATCAACGTCGTTGCGTCGATCATTGTCTCACTGTTGTTTCTCGCCGCTGGATTCATTTGGGGAAAATATAAGGAACGTCGCCGCAAGTTTGGGAGAAATCTGGAGGATTACGATTTTTATCCGTTCACAATTAGTCGCGAAAATTTCGGCGAATTTAGCCTCAAAGATTTCCGACTTGGCATGCACTATTTCCTCAAGAACGAAGACCGCACAGCGGCGCGGCAACTGATTTTTATCGGCGAGCAAAACAATGTGCGCGATCAACTGGAACCCGCAGAGCAGAAGGTTTACGTGCAACTCTTTGATAAGTACCAGGGAAGAAAAATTGCTGACGACACGACCGAATTTCTCGAAAACTACGTCCGCATCGTTCGACTGATTGGAAAATCATTCCCGAATACAGGCATTGAGATTCTGCTTCACAACCTGGCTGATCCGGCGCATTCGCTCATAGTCCTCGAAAATAATGTCACCGGCCGTCATCTGCGCGATGGCACGACTAATTTGCTGATCGATCTGAAAAAGCGCCAGCTTCTCAATGAAGAGAAATTGAATTACGAGCTCAACATTGGTGCGCGAAAATTCAAATGCACGACTATACCAATCATGCGCAGGGAATTTGGGATTGTGGGCGCGATTTGCATCAACGTCGATGCGAACTATCTCACGGATGAAATGAGGAGCAGCAAAGAGAGCATCGAGACGTTCTTCAAAAACCTTTGCCGCACGGAGATGCAGCTCGACGAAAATATTCTGAGCAAGGACGAGTACGCAAAAGCATTAAAGGGCAAACGCCACTTCAAAGACGAAGCGGTGTGATTTTGTAGCCACCGCCCTGTGGGCGGTCACACGTCTGTAGCCACCGGCCTGTGGCCGGTCCACAAATGCAAGAACGCCTCACAGAGCCGTTGCTACAACTGCACTCGGAATTGACACAAAAGGACAAGTTACATGAAGGCGTTGAAGGGCAAGCACCATTTCAAAGATGAGACGGTGTGATCTTGTAGCGACCGGCCTGTTGCAGGTCCACAAATGCAAGAACGGCCCATAGAGTAGTGGCTACAATCGACGGTCTGGTGGTTCATTGAACAAATTGCTGCCTCTCTGGCGCCCAAGTAGTGCTACCTCGAGGCCACATTGGGATGATTGCAGTCTGCTGTCGGTTGTAGCCTCGGCGCTACACGCCGTCGGGCATTAGTCTGATACAGCATCTTCTAACCGGCCACAGGCCGGTGGCTACAGCAGTCGCCAGCCCAGATGATGTACGCCGAGGAGCCCGGTCGCGTGCTGATTCACCTGGTGCAAGACGCGCTGTTTGCCGCCACGGCACATGATTTATCTCCGTCCACTTTTTGGCCGTGAAATCGGAGGGCGCACGCAGCTGATCCGCTACGCGACAGTATAACAAGTACGAAACTAACGGTCTATTGTGGTGACGCTTGCAACGTCGGCCTGGTATTCGGGTTTCTTATGATATTCGACCAGCCGGAAGCCCCAACTGATCAGTGTAGTCAGATCTTTGGTCTGCGCTTTTTTCTCGTTGAGGAACTTCTCGATTTTTGCTTTCAGTTCCGGTTGTTGCTCTGTCGTGTCCAGGATCTCGAAAATCTCCATCGACGATAACCAATCGTCCGCATGTTCGACCTGCTGGGTTTCCCAGATTTCGCCCAGTCGATCATACCCGGTTTTGCTCCCACGAATTTTTCTCACCTGTGCATACAGATTTTCGAGCTTCTGGCGTTTCCCATCTGAGCGCACTTTGATCGTGCGCTCTTTCGGAACCAGCGCGACTTGGTTGTATGCGTCCTTGTCCGCCGCACCGTTAAAGACTGAGCTGATCCGTTCGCCGACCGCCATATCGTACACGCCCCAATCCGGATCGAACAAAAGGCGAGCGCCATATTTTACTCGGCAACTGGATAACGTGATTAGAAGCAGTTTTCCATCGCGGCGAAGCGTTTTGTCGATCTTACCTTCGACAACAACCCCGCTCTCGAATTCGAGTTTGGCTTTTTTACCCTCGATGAGTTCGGTTTGCTTCCGTTTTCCGATGGGCGAGCCAAATCCGTCTTTGTGATAATCGCGTCCGTGTCCCGGGATTTCCTTGTCTTTGAACGCGAGCGCGCACGGTCCCTTGGCGTGCAAGTAAATCGGTGTGTTGTTTGGATCGACAATGAGCTCATCAAAAACGCCACTGACTTGCAGACCCGATGAGTACTCGCATGTTGCGACGTTGTTACACTCGATTGCTTTGTTAATTCCTTCGAGTCCGCCGATCGAGTACGCCATCTTGCTCGCAAATTCTTCGAGCACATCGCGAAGATGTTTGAAATCACGGCAGATAAAGAGTTGCGGCTGTTTCGTTGTGATGTCGAACGCGCAATTTTGCGCGTCGATGGAGTAGGGGATCTTTTTCACCTCGGCCTCGAGGCAGGAAACCGATTCGCCAATCGACGAAAGCAATCCAGCACCATAAATTTTCGGATTCTCTAATGTGCCGATGAGTCCGTACTCGACTGTCCACCAGTGCAAGCGCGAGAGCAGCGCCATCTCGGAGGGGTTGCCAAGAGTCTTTTGCCGATGCTCGACCAGCTTCGTGGCCTCCTCGACTTCCTTTAAATCGCTATTCGGCTGTTCCTTCAGGATCGACAAATGCCGGATCGCTTCATACAACTCGAAATCCTTTTTTGACGACATCGCTTTGGCGCCGACTTCGCCGAACCGCTGCAGGTAATTCGAGTACCCGCGATCGACGATGATCGGTGCGTGTCCGGCTGCCTCGTGCACGATGTCAGGCGCGGGCGTGTATTCGATGTGATGGATTTGCCGCATGTCGCACGCGATCACGAGGACCTTGTAAGCTTGAAATTCCATGAATGCCGCAGGCGGAATAAATCCGTCCACCGCCACTGCGCCCCAACCGATCTTGGCCAGGATGTCGTTCATCTCCTGAATGCGCGGGATCCGCTCGAACGAGATACCGGTGTTCAGAAGACCTCGGAAATAAACCTTGTGGGCGTACTCCCGCAGGAAGAAAATGTTTTGCCGCATGATGAATCGCCAGACGGCGTGATCGACGGGCGTGTAATCGTCGTAGCGCTGGTCGACTGCAAATTGTAAAAGATGCTTCGGTGTGGCGGCCACTGCCGCATTATCTAGGCTGATCCCGCTGGTAGTTTTCATCGACATCCTCTTGCCAATAAATTATGTCGCGTTTGCAAAGCGGGCAAGAGTGATTCCGTTTCTGTAGAGGCAGGGCGTGTCGCGTGCTAGTCCAGGAAGCTTCGCAGCCGACACGCCTGCCTCTACATTCAGGATTTTCGTTTCGCGCGTGAGACACGCCGCGTGATCCAAATCACCGCAACAATCGCGAGCGTCCAAGGCGCTAAGAACGCGAGCGCGACTCCGACCATGCGCAAGCTCCACATCAACGCTCCGGCGCTTTGCGTCAGCGTCCGTCGCAGCGTGGCGAGCAAGCCGCTCTCCTGCGAAACGATGTTGCCTTGGGTGTAAATCTGAATCGAGATATCCGCCGGCGCGTTTGCTTCGTCGATCTGCGCTCCAGTCCGGTCCTGCCGCTGGACACTCACATCCTCGACCCTACCGAGAGAGTTTAGCGATTGCATAAGCGTCGAATAGCTTTTCATCGGCACGCGCAGTGACACACTGGCCACTTCGCGCCCGTCTGGATCGCGACTGAAGGTGGAACTGCGGATGCGCCCATTTTCCTTCTCTGCCACAGTGCGAAGCTTCTTTGCCTTTTCGTCCACCGACGCCGTGCGAATACGTAAGCTGGTCTGCTGAAATGCTTCTTCCTGTTCCTCGCGCGAGATGTTGATGTTGAGTTCCACCTTGTCGCGCTTGGTCTTTGCATTTTCTGACATGCCGCTGCCGCTCTGCGCGATGCGTTCGGTTTGCGTTTGAAAATTTTCCACGCGCGCTAATCCCTTTATCCGGGCGACCATTCCGTCACTTTCTTCTGGTGCGACCAACATACTCATTCGTGCCGAAACGCGTCCGGAGTAGTCGCGGTCTAGCTGGGCATTTGTGATCTGTACCTTTGGTGAGGCCAGCTTCTTAATATCGTTGTAAGTTTTCTCCACATCCGTCGCATAAAGTGCGAGTTGGGCACGTTCCTTGAGCAAAAAGGCCGCCGGCTCTTCCAGGTCTTTTTCCGCAAGAGAAATCGTCACTGTGGCGAATTGCACTTGCGAATCCCAGTACTTTAGCTGGCCCTGCATCTTCTCGATTCCCTCGCGCACGCGATCAAGTTCCTTCTCTACCTGAAGCAGGTCGGAGACCTTGCCAGTCTTCGTTTTCAACATGTCGATCAAACGCTGCTCCATCACGTGCGCGTTTTTCAGTCGCGCATCCGTGTCGAAGTACGCTTTCGTAACATCCTCGGTTCCGAGCGTCTGGTTCTTAAATTCGCCAAGGCCCCGACTCTTTTGCAGAAAGCGATCAAGATTTTCCGGCAGAACCTTGACGACTATTTCGCCTTTCAGTTTTCCGTTTGCCTGTTTTTGAGAACTCGTCGTGGCTACGTAACCGCGTTCTTCGCTTGCAAACGTGGTGATCCTTTGGACTGCATCATCAAAGTTGGCGATCTCGAGTTCGACAGTCGCATTGCGGATCAGTTTGCGATTAGCCAGCTGTGGAGCGGGCGTTTCCGCCGGCGTAGCTGCTCCCGTCTTAGCGGCAGCTATATTTGATCCTGGGACAATCGTTGGTTCGGTTTCAGTCAACGTTTGTCTTTCGTCTTGAAGTCGAGCTGGAGGCGCGGCGGGAGCGCCCGCATCTTGCGAAGTTGTAGGGCCGAAACTGGCTGCCAGTTTTGCTACGGCGCTACCTTTATAGCCGCGTTTCTCAGATTTCCGCGTGGCGTTCAGATTCTCTCCTAACCCATATAGTGTCTGCCCTGGCAGCGTCGCATATTCTTCCTTCCCGAGGTGTTCGAGGCGGCGTGGCAAAACCGCCCTCTCGCCAGTGATCATTCGGCCAATTTGCATCAGCGCCAGCAGCGCCACGGCAACGGCAGTGATTCGCGCTGTACGCACACGCATAACATCGACAAGCAGCTTTACGAACCCGCTTCTTTGCGGGATGTGATCGCGAAAGCCGGCGAGCATTCGTTGTTCGAAAGTCGGATCAGGTTTTTGTTGAGCGAGAGTTTCTTCGAGAATTCTGTTCATAGTTTTGATTTCCTGATGAGTTTTTCGGCAAGCACCGCATTCCACGAGATGCGTGTGAAGGGCGTCGCGGTCATCCGCGGAAAGCTCGCCGTGCAGATCGGCAGCGAGCCAGTTATCGATTTCGCCGTGAATGATTGCCATACGTTTAGTCCATTGACGCGAGAGCAGGGCGAAGCTGTTTACGCATTGAAGCCAGAGCGCGGCCAAGAATTCCGCGTAGCGCACCGTTTGTCAGACCCAACGTGTTTTCGATGGTGCGATAATCCATCTCTTCGAAATAACGCAGCGTGAGCGCGACACGATGAAGCTCCGGGAGCGCGGCGAGCGCGGAATCTAATTGTCGATCTAACTCCAGACCGTTCATTTCAACGGCGAGACTCGGCTCAATCGCTTCGGCAATCGCTGCGGACAGCGGAATGGCGCGGCGCCGTCGCGCGAGATCGCGCGCCCGATAACGCGCGATAGTTGCCAGCCACGCCGGAAATTTTTCCGGATCCCGCACGCGCCAGCGTGATTTCCAAGCCTTGATCAAAGCATCCTGGACGGCGTCTTCGGCCTCTTCGCGGCTTCCAAGGATGCCATAAGCAATGGCGAAAAGTGCCCGGCTATGCGTGCGAATAATCATTTCAAAAGCTTCTCGATCACCGTGAATGGCCGCCCGATACCGTTCGCGTTCATTGACATCCATTGTTGTCGATCTGAAGCCTAGACGCTTGAGGTCGCGATTCCGCGCGAGAAATTTTTGGAACAAATCGTGCGACGCTCATAATGCGCCGCTGCAGAATCAGAAAATGATAACCGTGTTACCAACGCTCACGAGGTCTTTGATGCGAGCGGCGTCCCAGTTCGCTAATCGAATGCAGCCGTGACTTGCGGCCCGACCTATCGTCTCAGGATTGTTCGTTCCGTGGATACCGATGCCCGGTTTGTTCAGGCCCATCCAGAGAACGCCGACGAGGTTGTTCGGACCGGGGGGAAGATTGTAGTAGTTCTCGGTGCGAACGCCGTAATTGAGCATGCCTTCATCGTAGCGAAACCACGGCCAAATGGCTGCGCCGAGGATTTTCCATGTGCCAACCGGCGCTGGTAACGTTTTTGAGCCGGGAGTAATCGGAAACACGCAAACAAGTTGGTCATTGTCGAAGACCTCCAGGAGATGTTCTTTTGTGTCGACGAAAATCTTGCGGGCAGCGAATGCGGAATTTTCAGGAACCTTGCCCTCAGTGAACTTTTCAACCTCAAAAGGCAAAACATTCGGCACTTTGAGCATTTCGCCCGGCTGAAGATGTTCCCAATTTTTGCCCGGATTAAGTTTCTGAATGTAAGACTCTGCCGAATGATATCGTTCCGCGACGAATTCGAGCGGCGACGTGTAGGGTAGCCACTTCAATTTCGCCTGCTCGGCATGACTGCTGGGAACGTTGCCTATCGATTTCAGGTCTTCTTCTCTCACTGTGTAGGTCGTGTAAGTCACCGGCACCTGATCGAGTAGCCAGGAATCGACCGCGCCGGTCTTCGGCATGGCGTGCGCATGCTTATAGGAAATGAGCGCCTTGCGAAAAAATTCGCCCATTCTTCCATCGATTTTGCCCGGGCCGAAATCACTATTGTCCAGGAAAATCTGGAGCCGCGTCGCCGTCTCTTCGTCGTAGTTTGGCAACGCCACCGGATAAACTCTCGGCGGCGGCGTTGTGCTCTCTTGCGCGAGAGCGACGATCGATATCGTGGCGAACAGCAACATGACAACAAAAAGCTTCATCGAATTAAAATGAACAGTGAGAGATTCCGCGACTTCGCTTTGGATGACAAACCACTTATCGCGCGTCGCCTTTCGGGAACATGACTTTTTCAGGAGCAGCGTTAAGAGCCACGAGTAATTTCGGTATCAGGCGGCTCTTGGTCGAGCCGGCTTCGCGCGGCGCGACCAGATAACGAACGATGGCATCAATCCAAGTCACTTCATCAACGCGAAAAATGACGCGAGGATGCTCGCGCACTTCGAGTTCGTCCACCGGTGTACGGGCCAGAAGATCGCGATAGACGGCGACCCGTTCCATCATTTCCTCGCCGGGTTCTTTCTCCACGATTTTTTGCATTGTTTTCGCGACGAACTCCAAATCGCTCTGATAAGCGATTTGAAATTTAATTTCATTCCAGATGTAAGGAAACAGCGGCCACGAATAGTTGTAGACGATTGAGTCGAGCACTTTTTCATTTGGGAACCTGATCGTGCGTCCACTCGGATGATCGCCGGAAATATATTGCCCTCCGAATTCCCACAGCGTCGTGTCGAGATAACCAACGTCAATCACGTCGCCCGTAGCATCATCTATTTTAATGCGATCCCCGACGCGGAACGGTTGACGGACAAGAATGTAGATCCATGCGATGAAACTCTTCATTGGCGTTTGCACGGCGAGGCCAATGATGATCGATCCAACGCCCAGTGCGGTAAGCGCGGCGTACCAATTTACAAAGACTATCGAGACGGCAATGAGCACGATTACGAGGCCAACGAGCAAATGTTCGACTCGCCTTAGAGTGAAACGGATAACAGCGTCGTCGATTCGACCCAGCGCATAAACCGAAATTGCTTTTGCAATCGCAAGGACGACAACGATGACCGTGGCGCCGCGCAGAATTCGATGCGCAAAATCCAGCCGCGACGGCGGAAGCAGCATGAGCTTCGAGCCGAGAAGAAAATAAAGCGCGCCGAATCCAATCAAGAGAAGCGCATGCGTGACAAACCAGAACTTGTCGCTTCTACCCGCCTTGACCTTTTCGCGGGGCCTTTTTTCGCCTGCGGTTCGAGCCAGCTCTTTGCGGACTTCCGGTTTTTCGGAAATTTGCTGTGCGGTTTCAGGCATCAATTATGAATCGGGTCAGTACGTAATGGTGAGCGCCATTTGCTAGATCACAGAGTTCGCAGGCGAAACAACCGCCGTTACATATTGCACGCTACGCTGTCTTTACCCAACACCTGTTTAAATAAAACAGTGCCGATATCAATTGAGGCTGCAACCGATTGCCCTGTAGTTTGCAGCCCCGATTCCGCGCATATTGATGCAAGGCCAGGCTGCAATCCTGCCACTCGCTTATTTGGGGTAACCTAATTTGGGATTGAACTTCGGTGCATGCCGAGGGCTCGGATTTCGTCATTTTTCCGCTACACTGGTCGCAAAGCAACAGTGGATTCGGCCGGCAAAAACCATTGCTCCTTACTTGCAGTTGCCACCGAACCTGCTCCGCCGTAGCGCGCAGAGTCACTTGTCCAGAGCGTTTCCCATTTGCAGTCCGATGGCGGTGCGAGCAGAGGCTCTGGAGCAGGGTGCAGGACTTGGTCCCCTCCGAAATTTACGAGTAATAGGCGATGATCGTTTTCTTGCGAAAAATATCTGAGAACGAAACTGGCAGGCCCTAGCACCGCGCCATCAATTTCGCCAGGAGACTGCTGACGAAAGCGCGAATCCTCCCGGCGCAACTTTAAAAGGTCCGTGTGCAGATCATAAAGTTCGCAATTCTTTTTGCGCTCAGAAAAATCAAGTTTACATCGGGCAAATGCCTCTGGATCATCCGGAGACGGCAGACTCTTCCACGCCTCTTCTTTGGTGAGCGACAAAAACGGCGCCAGCAATTTGGCGCGACCTCGACGAGTCGCATCGCGCACAGACGAATCGCCTACGTCCGCGAAAAACAGAAACGGACTGGACGCGCCGAATTCTTCTCCTTGAAACAGCAACGGCGTCCAAGGCCCGAGCAAAAGAAGCGCGGTCATGGCGCGATAGCGCCCCGGTGAAGTTTGAAAGCGCAATCGTCGGCCCCGGCCAGTATTGGCGATTTGATCGTGGTTTTCGATGAAGCAAACGAAAGCCTCCAGCGGCACTCCGAACGCGGGAGTGCCACGCAACGTTTTTCGCCATGAGAGCGCCTGGCCCTGATAGAGGAAGCCGTATTTCGCAGCGGAAATAAATTCCTGCGGTACGCCTCGGTAATCGCCGTAGTAGGCTTCGTTGCGACCGGTCAACGCCACGACGGCGCTGTGATGAAAATCGTCATTCCACATCCCGTCCAGGTCGTCGCCCCTTTCGCTGCGCGGTCGCGCCATCTTCGCTTCCTGAAGATCGTTTTCGGCAATTAGAAGGATCGAGCGTGAGCCGGCTGCCTCGCGCGCCGCGCGCCCGACCTCGCCGATGATATATTCCTCGGATCGATCGTGGATGGCATGTGTCGCGTCGAAGCGGAAACCGTCGAAGTGAAACTCCTCGATCCAGTAGCGAACATTCGTGACGAAAAAATCGCGGACTGGCCCGGAATTCGGGCCGTCAAAATTAATTGCGTCGCCCCATTCGTGGCCTTTTTCGCGGACCAGATAATCGTCGGAAAAACTTCCCAGATAATTTCCGTCGGGGCCAAAGTGGTTGTAAACGACATCAAGAATGACACCTAGGTCTAACGAGTGCGCGCGATTCACGAAATCGCGCAAGTCCTCCGGAGTGCCATACAAATGCGTGGGTGCGAAAAAATCGACACCGTCATAACCCCAGCCGAAGTTTCCTGGAAAATCCGCAATCGGCATCACTTCAATAACAGTGATCCCTATGCGGGCCAGCTCGGTCAATTGTTCTGCGGCGGCGCGCCATCTTCCTTCGCGGGTAAACGTACCGACGTGCATCTCATAAATGATCTGGCCCTTCAACTGTTTGCCGGGCCATTCCGCGTCCGACCAGCGAAACGTTGCAGGATCGACTATCTGGGAAGAACCATGCGGTCCATCGGGCTGGAAACGCGACGCTGGATCGGGATGAAAATGTTCGGCGCTATCAACACGAAACCGATAGCAGTCGCCCGCGCGGGCTTCGGTCGACCCGGAAAAATACCCGCCTTCTTCTCGTCGGAGCGGGTGAAATGTGCGGTGCGCATTTTTTACTGCGCTTTCTTCAAGCACTACATCGACGCGTGTCGCTTTTGGCGCCCAAACGCGAAAATGCGTCTCGTTTGCGCCAATTAATTCGGCGCCGATGGGATAGCGGCGAAATTCTCGCGGATCCGTCACGCAAATTTTTCGCCCAGCGGCTGTGTCACGGTTGTGGGTCTCGATGATTTCTTTTTTCCTCTGCAACATCGACAATCAAAAGCCGGTAGTCGAGGCCGGCTAGACCTCGGAGGTTGCCCAAAAATTGCGGAACGCGCCTGGCCAGCTGCGGTCCACCACACTTTTTCTGGCGCATTCGCCCATTCGCTTCCGTAGCCCGCGATCGACTACCAGTGCCCGCACCGCCCGTGTGAAATCTTCTACGTCGTGGGATTTGGTTATGAGACCGTTCGCTTTGTCTTCGACTAACTCTTTTGGGCCGCCGGAATCCGAGACGACGACTGGAACGCCGGATGCCTGCGCTTCGATGATGACATTGCCGAAAGTGTCGGTGGTGCTTGGAAAAGCAAAAACATCAGCCGAAGCGTAAGCGGTGGCCAGTTCGATACCAGTAAGGTATCCGGTGAACACTGCATCGGGCAAAAGTTCCGAAAGCTCCTGAGAGTAAGGGCCGTGGCCTACCACAAAAAGCTGGACCGGCAAACCTTCATCGCGCAACCGCCGATAAGTGTTTGCCAGAACGTCGAGATCTTTCTCTCGCGATATCCGTCCGACATAGAGCAGGCGGACCTGACTGTTGCTTGCACCGAATTTTTCCCAAAACGCCGGTTCGCGTCGCGCGGGAGTGAACAGCTCGGTATCGAGACCGCGCGGGAAAATTTTCAATTTCCCCGGATCGAAGCCGCGAGCGATCCAGTTCTGGCGATATTCTTCGGAATTGACGAAAACGGTATCGAGTTGGCCGTAGAACCAATGCATATAATGCCAGGTCGCGCTCTCGAGAAAACTGTCCTCGGTAAGAATTCGAATGTATTGCGGAAAATCGGTGTGATAGATGCCGCTGGTTTGCAGATTAAGCATCTTGCCCGCGAGCAGCCCCGTCAGACCGATCGGTCCGGGCGTGCTGATAATAATCTCGGTAAATTTTTCCCGCTGAATATAATCGAGGATCTGAAGAATCGGCGGAAAGCTTAATTTTTGAAGCTCGTACTCGGGCAGTTCAAACTCGCCAATCGGCTGAAAGTTTTTGATCGGGATATCATCTATTTGTAGCTCGCTCCGTGAGGTTACGACGATTAATTCTTTTCCGGCGGCAGCTCCGGCCGCGGTCATTTTGCGAATCGTAGTAGCGACGCCATTGACGTCTTCGAGCGTATCAGTAAACCAAGCGCGTTTACAATTCTGAAGCGCAGCTGGAATTTGCCTGGTTAATTCGTTAAAAATTTGCCGTAGCCACGAGCGAGACGGCGCCTGGCTATGAAAGCCGTACAGGTATGGCGTAAGTATCACCAGGATCGGCGCGATCGCGCTAAGCGCTTGCATGCTCTCGACAAGGTTGCCCCCGCTGATTTGCTGGACGAATTTTTTAAAAAGGCGAAACGTGAGTTGCTCTGCGACAAGGTTTGCCAGCAAAAAGGCGCGGCGCTCCGGCTCAGGAACTGCGCTGATCTCATCGTTGAGTTTCGCCTTTACTTCCGGCTGCGCAAAATAACCTGAGAGCTCTTTCCAAAGCGATCTGTTGGCCGGCTTGGCAAGGTCGAAGATTTTTCCCGATAAAACGCCTTGCGCGATAAAGCCTACTTTCTCCTTGAGTGTGAACTCAGTCGGATCGCGCCCTTCCATGAAACGCGAAAACATTTGTTCGACGAGTGTGGCGCTTGGTCCGAGTTTTTCGTGAAAACGACCCTGGATATAACACGCGACCGTGTTGTAGAAACTGTGCGAAATGGCGAGGGGAGTTCCGCCCCCGCCGCGTGCCGTGCATGCCCCCGAACGTATGTTAGCCAGAAATTTCTCCGGTGAGCCCACTGGCGGCGTTTCAGTGTATGCGGAAGCGATAAATTGTCCCCCGTGATCATCCGAGCCACCCGTGAAAATCTTCATCCACGGCTCCGGGTGCGTAGGCGCAAGGTTTTGCCGATTAGCAAACATGTCGATCTTCGCCGGTGTCAAAGAGCCCAAAAGATTCTGAGCAAGTTCGCTCAGAAGAGTATCCCGTAAGCCGTTGATGGCTTCGAAATGCTTAAAGAGCAAAATGAGGCGTTCGAGATGCGATGCAGTGAGCTTGCCATTGATACTGTAAAGGGGGTGGGCGACAGCGTGACTGATTTGAGCCGTTTGGACATAGCGTTGGAGTTCGAGAATATTGTCGCGGACGCTCTCAATCTCGTGGTGTTGCTCTTCTGAAATTCCCCAGACGAGGATGTCGATCTTGCACGGATCCTGCGGAAAATAAGTCGTCACCTGCTCACTGATAAATGAATGAGGCAAATCCACGATTTGCAGACAGCCCTCGATCGTATCGTGATCGGTAATGGTGACGTAATCCATCCCGCCCTCCAGCAACTGCCGGTGCAACTCCCTCGGATCGGAGTAGCTGTCTGGAAAATCAAAACGGCGGAATAACCATTCCTCAGAGCGCGTGCTGTATCGCGAATGAATATGTAAATCGCACTTGCTCATTCTTCATGCTTTTGGGTCCGCCATTAACCTTTGTTTGGCGATCCAGTCGCGATACGTCGTCGGCGTTCTTGTTTCATCCATCATATCTATAAATCGCAGGATCTGTCTCCAAACGGCGGGGTGAGAATAATCGGGCGGATGGATGCTCAGGCGCAAGAGGGGATTGTTCTTCAAAAATTGGAGCAGAGCGACATTCCAGACGCGGCTCACAGCTCGTCGCCAACTACTTCGGACGCTATAAACTATCGATCTCGTCGGGAACTCTTCGCCTGATCTGAGATCGCGTAGTACGCGGAGACCCGTTGTGTATTCTAGTTCAGCATCGTGCGCCGCATCTTCGGCTTCTTTGCTGAGTAACCAGGCCGGCGCGACAAAACCCCGCGGACTCAGCCCGCTGGCGCAAAATTCATCGCGGGCGTTCGTGATTCGCCGCAGCGCATCATCGTACTTAAGGTCGTAGAATTCACCTTCGTGATGTGCATAAAACCTAGTCAGAAATTTGTCGCGCAAGCTTTCATTAGGACGGCGAGGGCGTTCGTGAAAATAGCCGTGGATGACGATTTCATGTCCGTCCGATTCCAAATCCCGCAACCAGCCAATGAATTGCCGGTCTTTTACAGCCAACCCCTCGTGATGATAATCGGGGACGACAAGAAGAGAACAGACGTGCACACCATGCTGGAATAATTCCGAAATAATCTCATTCGCCACATTTCGGGTGGAGGGAGCGATGTCGTGGAGCGAGACGACCAGAAAATCCTTCGCAGCGGCTCCCGTCGCAACGAGGGGTGCGAATTGAGTGGCGACCACCGAAGTCATTTTTAAACTTTCGACAACCCCTGTCCCAGCGACAAGCGCAAAAGCGCGGGCGCTGCACGAACGGACGCTAGCTTCCCATCGCAACAATCGCACGAAACTCTCCAGCCGTCACAGGCATGACGGAGAGGCGCGATTGCCGAACAAGCTGAATTTTCTTCAGCCGAGGAGCGGCCTTGATTTGCTGAAGCGTGACCGTCCGCCGCAGAGATTTGATCGGTGCAAGATCCACGGCGCTCCAGTCGCCTTCTTTAGCGGTTGGATCGGGGTAAGCTCCCCGCATAACTTTGGCGACGCCGATAACGGCTTTGTCTTCGCCGCTATGATAGAAGAGGACTTCATCGCCCTTTCTCATCCTGCGCAGATTATTCCGTGCCGTGTAGTTTCTAACGCCTGTCCAATTGGTCTCGCCCTCGGCCGTAAAGTCGGACCACGAGTAGGAAG
The DNA here is from genome assembly GCA_036495045.1 of Candidatus Udaeobacter sp. Lineage (GTDB taxonomy): Bacteria > Verrucomicrobiota > Verrucomicrobiia > Chthoniobacterales > UBA10450 > Udaeobacter. The sequence continues at coordinate 14,520 of DASXNN010000102.1, read as the reverse complement.
ACGGTTCCTGTTTCACCAACCAGAAATTTTTCACAATCGAATCGTAACACAGGCTTCGAGCCTGTCGCGTAGAGCGGGCATCCTGCCCGCACGAGAAGTCAGGCTGGAAGCCCCGCCGGATACGTCAGGTAAGAGGCCTGAATTACGTCACTCCTTGTTCGACAACTGGGTGGGTTTGTTTGAGAGTCGGGTCAAATGCCGCGTCCCCCATTCATCACCTTTGAAGGATCAGAAGGATGCGGGAAATCCACTCAGGTGCAAAGACTCGCGACACGTCTTGATCAGGCTGGCGCCCCATATCTGCTGACGCGCGAGCCGGGCGGCACTGAGATTGGGGAGTCAATTCGCGAGCTTTTACAGTTTGCGCCGCAAGCCGCCGGTATGACACCGCAAACGGAGCTGCTGTTGTTTGAAGCGAGCCGAAGTCAGTTAGTCCGTGAAAAGATCAAACCAGCGCTCGAGCGGGGCCTTTGTGTGATTTCAGATCGCTTCTTCGATTCGACCACTGTTTATCAAGGCGTTGCTCGAAGGTTGGATCGACAAATCGTAGAACAAATAAACGCATTTGCGATCGGCGACTGTCAACCCGATGCGACCTTCGTGCTCGATGTTGATCAAGGCATCGCGCTTTCGCGAATGCGACGCACCGCGCGCAGGCCGGACCGAATGGAACAGGAATCGACGGAATTTTATAAGCAGGTCCGAGAAGCCTATCGGGACCTTGCCGCGCGCGAACCGAATCGAATTGTCTTAATCGACGGCTCGCGTCCGGAAGACAACATTGAGGATGAGATTTGGGAAATCATCTCCAGGCGATTTCCAGCGTTGCGACAAAATTGGCAATCCGCAATCCGCAATCCGCAATCGTAAGATGGCCTTTTCCCGCACAGCAGCACTGGAATATCTTCAACGAGCGCACCAGCAAAATCGACTGGCGCATGCCTATTTGATTTCGGGACCGCCCGGCAGTGGGAAACAATTGCTCGCGACGGAGCTAGCCAGTTTGGTGAACAGAACAAACGCTGATGACGTTTTCTCCTCGAAGGCGCGGGAGATTTTCGTTGCCCAGCCCGAATCCAGATCCCGCCGCATTGTCATTAGTCAGATTCGCGAACTTGAGCATGCGCTGCAAATGCGCGCTGCAAATGGCCGGCGCAAAGTTGCGATCATTTCCGAGGCTGATCGGCTTCAGCCACAGGCTGCGAACGCGTTTCTCAAAACTCTCGAAGAACCGCCGAAGGACTCATTGCTGCTCCTTTTAAGCGCGCTGCCCGAAGCGCTGCCCGATACAATTCTTTCCCGGTGCATCCCAATTCCACTTGCTCCAAACGGCGAATACAAAAACAAATCGGAAGATGAAAAGCTCGTAAAACTGCTTCAGCAGACGGCGCGCGAGCAGAGCTGGACCGTTCAGCATGGATATCGCCTGGCCCAAGGATTTCAGCGTCTGCTCCGCCTTAGCCGTGAGCAAATTAAGGCCGAAACCGACGAAGCATTGAAGGAAGAGGAAGCCCGTTACAGAAATTCGACCGATGGTGCCTGGCTCGACGAGCGCGAGGAATATTACAAGGCGCTGATCGAGAGTCTGTATCTGCAGCGGCGCGCTGAACTCATCGAAATTTTATTCGCCTGGTGGACTGACGTTCTTCGAGCCAGTAGCGACGTCGATCGAAGGGATTTGCCCGACGCGCGAAAAGAAACCGCCGCCGTCGCGAAGCGCTTTACGACGTCGGAAGTTTTGCGCAAGATCCGGCGGTTGGAAGAATTGCGCGATCAGCTTGGCCGCAACATTCAGGAAGGGCTCGCCATCGAAGTTACATTCCTCGGAATTTTCGGCAGTTGAAACTATGCCGCGCCATCTTCGTCATGTTTTAATCAGAGGGAAACCCTTGAGATGAGACTCGACAATCAAGTTACGAGAGTATCCGGAGCAGGCAGGGGAATCGGTCATGCGATCACTTTGCGGCTGGCGAGTGAAGGGGCGCGCGTCGCTTGCGTGAGTCGCACGGAAGCGAAGGCAAAGAGGATGGCCGATGAAATCAATGGAAAGTACGCGGATTCGGCGAAGGCCTACGCGGTTGATGTTGCCGATCACGGAGCCGTGCAAAAAATTGGAGCGCAGATTCTGAAGGAATTCGGCAAGATTGATGTTCTGGTTAACAGCGCCGGTGTGACGCGCGACGGGCTAAGCGTGCGCCTGTCGTAACGGCTAGGGCGATCGTTGGCGAGGTCGGAGCATTAAAATCTTGCTGCTACTTAAAAGCGAGTGCCTTGTCGCGTTGACGAGATTTGCCAACAGTGTGTGCGGAGGAGAAACCGAACCGTTCGCAATAGCTCGCGAACGCTCTGGCACCTTCCGCTGCATCATAACCAAACTGCCATAGATTATACCGATGATTGCCGTACTGTTCTTTGGGCTGCTTTGCGAGTAGGACCCGCATTCGCTGTTCCGCCTCTCGCGAGAGCACCCAGCCAAAATGCTGATAGACGCGTTGGACCGCGGCGATGGGATTGCGACGCAGCTCGAGGAAATCGAGGTCGCAAACGCGCTTACGCGGGAGTCGATCGCGTTCCTGCAAAAAGGTATCCAGCGCTTGTGACCAATACTGAATCGCCTCACTGAAAACAACAATTGGATCGACCGCGTCGCTAAACACACGGCGGAGGATCGTGATTAAGCTTGAGACCGAAGCCATCGCCTCAAGCGGAGATCGATGGGTCTGCACAAAGAGCGCATCGGGATACACCGAAAGTAGCGTCGGCAAGGCAGACATGTGTGTCGGAGCTTTTAGCACCCAACGGCGTGCGCTAAGCCGGAACTGCAGATGTTGGAGGAAGAACCGGTGATATTCGTATGCCGGCAGCATATCTTGGCGGAAGAACCAAGCCCGATAGGAGGGCACATAATACATCGTATCAAACTGATCACTCATAAAGCTAGGGGTCATGAGGCCGACACATTCCTGCGGGAGCTCCGCGCCGACGGCATGCACGTAGCGAAACGTGGGTGCCAGCCAATTAAGGCAGTTGCAACTTTGGGTCGCGCGCTGAATCCGTCGTTGCTCATTGTCGCGAGTAGGCGGGGATGGCGTCATCACCTCCCAAGTGAGCGGAACCCGATGTTCCGGATCAGCAGCGAGCAGGGTGTGCAAGAGGGTGGTGCCGCTGCGTGGTAAGCCCACGATAAAGAGCGGTTCGCGGATTTCCTGCCGCGCAATGCCGGGATAAAGCTGCCGATCCCGTTGCATCAACAAACGTGAGCACAATGTGCGTAAAAGGTCGCTACGAAGAGCGATCTTTCCGATCAAGTTAAGGCGGGATTCACGGTGGCAGGACTCGAGCAGCCGAGAGATAGCCTCGAAAAAATCGCCGGCGCCAAAATCGGCAAGGCCGCAACGCCGCTTGGCCCCTTCGATCAAATCAACTGCGCGAAATGGGGTAGGTGAAATGCCGGTTTTCTCCAGCAACGCGCCGCATCCATTTAGAAACCGAAAAGGGAAGAGAGGGCGAGTCCGTTCGAGAGTTGTGGTAGAAGTAATTAATTGATTAAAGGCCATTAGTTCAACGTCCTGCCAGATTTCGCGGCGGGTGACAATAAGACTTTAGGGCAATGCTAGATGCCGTGCAGCAACTCTCAAGCAACGAAAAGTGGACTCGTAGACGGTTGCGTGCAGCGCGCGACCGCTCCACCGTACAGTATGAAAACGGAGAAAGCCACATTCGGTGCTGGGTGTTTTTGGGGAGTGGAAGAAACATTCCGAAACTTGGAAGGCGTGGTCTCGACAACGGCCGGGTATGCGGGCGGAGCAAAAGAGAATCCGACCTACGAAGATGTTTGCACGGACGAAACCGGCCACGCCGAAGTGGTGGAAGTCGAATTCGATCCATCGCAGGTGAAATACGAGGATCTGCTGGATGTTTTTTGGTCCAACCACAATCCAACGACGTTGAATCGCCAGGGTCCTGACGTTGGAACGCAATATCGGTCTGTGATTTTTTATCATTCGCCAGAGCAAAAGGCAGCGGCCGAATCTTCAAAGGAAAAGATCGATAAGAGTGGGCGCTTTCGCCGCCCTGTCGTGACGCAAATCGAACCCGTAACCACATTCTGGCGCGCGGAAGAATATCATCAGCGCTACCTGGAGAAACGCGGCCAATCGCATTGCGCGATCTGAATCGAAGCTTGCATGGACCGCGAAGTGATTCGGATGTGGAATTTTGTCGCCGATGCGGCGAATTTCATCGTCGATCAAGCGAACAAAGCGATTAGCGAGCGCAACGAATTTCGGATCGCGCTTTCCGGGGGAACACTCCGCGGCCGATTTACGAACGGCTCGCCATAATCGGACGCGATCTTCCATGGAAATCAATCCAGATCACTTTTGGAGACGAGCGTTGCGTCCCGGCCAGATGACTCTCAGAGCAATTTCAGGATGGCGCGCGAAGCGCTGTTTATCCCGGCCGCCATTCCCGAAAATCGATCATGCGAATGCGCGGTGAAACCGATCCGAAAATCGCCGCGCGGGAATACGAGAATGAGCTTGATCTCCTGGCGGCACAGCGCGGCGAAGACATTTACCGACACGACCTGATTCTGCTCGGCTTGGGCGACGATGGCCATACCGCGTCGCTGTTTCCGGGCACGGCTGGTCTTGAAGAAACAATGCGGCGAGTGATCGCGAATTTTGTACGGAAGTTTAGTTCGTGGCGATTAACATTCACTTTTCCACTCATCAATCATGCGCGAGAGATTTGTTTCCCGGTGAACGCAAAAAAAAGGCGCGGAGTTAATCGAGCGCGTTCTGCAAAGCGATCCACAATTGCCTGCAACACGCGTCGAACCCATTGCTGGGGACGTGACTTGGATTATTGGCCAGTCGCCCTAACCAAGTGTCAATCTTATTTTCAGTACTGTTCGCCCTCGTCTTCCTTTGGCGGCACGACGCGATCCTCAACCGCGTAGGCATGAAGCATGACTGCGATTAAGTAGAAAAAAAAGAGACCGGCGCCGAAACCGGCCGAGGCGATTGCAGCCAGAAACACGAAAATCCCGGCGGGGACCGCGCCAGCCATCCACAGGAAACCTGCGAACTTGTGTCCCTTATAAATATGACCCAGACCAGGGATAATACTTAAAAGGACAGCGACAGCATCGCTCGCCTTTCCCTCCGCAGTCTCGGTGGCGCTTCGCTTCCAATCGCATTGATCGCAGCTTGTCGCATCCTTTGGCAGCAAATGTCCGCAATACGGGCATGGCATTTTGTCCGCATCGCCCGATGCCGGCTTGGCGGTTGGCGCGTCGGTATAATCCACGTTCATTTCAATCGATCGCTAAACGTCACAAGCCGCGCCGAATTCGTCAAGCAAACTTAAGACGCCTTGCTCGTAATCGGCAGTGCAAATTTCGGAAGACCGGCTCAAATTATCGCCGATGGCATCACTCATCGAAATAGTTCGATATACGAACAAATATTTGCGCGTCCGCGAAATTGAAGATTGGCCAAATGCGTTAAACGGTTTGCAGATCGAAAATTCGGGTCGGGTAACAAAAATTGGCGCAGCAGTGGATGTCTCTACGCGCGTTCTCAGCGAGGGGGCAAAGAAAGATGTCGATTTTTTGCTCGTCCATCACGGTTTGTTTTGGCCGGGTTTGCAACCAGTGACAAATGCGCTACGCCGACAATTAAGAATCGCGTTTGAAAACGACGTCGCGCTATATGGTGCGCACTTGCCGCTCGACATTCATTCAAAAATCGGTAACAACGCGCAGCTCGCCGCGGCACTCGGACTAAGATCGACCACTCCTTTCTTGGAAGAGAAAGGACAACTCATCGGATTGAAAATGCGTGCTTCGATTTTGAGCAGTGAACTTTTACGCAAACTGGAGAGGTTGTTGGGCGGGAAGGTCAAAGCGTTTGCGTTTGGTCCGAAGAGAATCAAAAAGATCGGGATCGTTACCGGGGGTGCCGGCTCGGAAATCTATCGTATCGCGCAGGAAAAGATCGACACGTTCATCACCGGCGAAGCGCCGCATTGGGCCACCGTCGCCGCCGAAGAGATCGGGATGAATCTTCTGCTCGGCGGACATTACGCCACAGAAACCTTTGGCGTGAAAGCGCTCGCTGCTCATTTGTCTAAGCGGTTCAAATTGCCGTGGGAATTTCTCGATTTTCCAACTGAACTTTGATGGCCGAACTCATCGGGTAATTTTTTGCTTTCGTAAACTCCGAGACGTTGTTCTTTGTTCGCCGATGGCTGAACAGCCGCAACGTGTAAGCACTCGTGCCACCGGGGTGGTCGGCATCGCCGTGCTTTGCTCGCGCATCCTCGGATTGATTCGCGAACAGGTTTTCGCCGGGCTTTTCGGTGCGGGCAAAAATCTCGATGCATTTCTGATCGCGTTTCGCGTTCCGAATTTGCTGCGCGATTTATTTGCCGAAGGCGCCCTTTCGACGGCATTCATCACAACGTTCTCAAAAAAAATTGCGACCGAGGGAGACGGGTCGGCCTGGCGCCTCGGGAACAAAGTCGCAACCCTGACCGCGGTTTTCATGAGCGCGGTCACGCTGCTCGGGATCGTTTTCGCGCCGCAAATTATTTACGTCATGACCGGCTTCGGAGGCTGGTCGCCGGACAAGACGGCGACGACGATTCTGCTCACGCGGATTATGTGGCCGTTCATCCTGCTGGTGTCGCTGGCCGCTCTGGTCATGGGAATGCTGAACGCGAAAAATATCTTCGGCCCCCCGGCGATGGCGTCGAGCTACTTCAACCTTGGCTCAATCATCGGCGGCGTTGCGTTCGGTTACTGGCTCGACCCGCACTTCGGCACGCGTTCGCTGATCGGATTGTCGATTGGAACGTTGATCGGCGGGCTGTGGCAATTAACCGCGCAATTTCCACCGCTACGCCGTGTCGGCTACAAATATCGTCCTGATTTTCGCTGGCGTGACCCTGGCGTGCGAACCGTGCTCGCCTTGATGGGACCGGCGGTGATTGCAGCGAGCGCAGTGCAGGTCAATGTCCTGGTTAACAGCGCCTTTGCTGCACGTGTCACTGACGCTGCGGGTCACGTGATCGACGGTCCGGTGAGCTGGTTGAACATCGCATTTCGTTTGATGCAATTGCCACTCGGGATTTTTGGCGTTGCTGTGGGAACCGTAACGCTGCCGCTCGTTTCGCGAACGGCTGCCTTGGGCGACATGGCGGGGTTTCGATCCGCGTTATCGCACGCGATTCGATTGGTGATGTTGCTCACGATTCCAGCGGCGGTCGGATTGATTCTTCTCGCTGATCCGATCATCAGCGTTATCTACCAGCACGGAAGATTCACGGCGGAATCGACTCGACAAACGGCCGCGGCGTTGCAATTTTACGCGATCGGTCTTGCTGCGTATTCAGCAGTGAAAGTTTTGGCGCCTGCGTTTTACGCGCTCGACCGGCGGTACCTACCAATGATGGTCAGCATTTTGTCGATCGCCATCAATTTCGTTTTGAACTGGTTTTTTATGTTCAGGCTTGGCCTTGGTCATCGCGGCCTTGCGCTTGCGGTCAGCCTCGTCGCCATCATTAACTTCGGGCTTCTATATATAATGATGCGAAAACACGCCGGGCCGCTGGAGACCGGTGCGCTTCTTGGATTGCTCGCCAAGCTCGTAGTCCCGCTCGCGCTGCTTGCGGGGATTTGCTGGCTTTCGCTTCAGACAATGTTTTATCCGAGCGCGCACTTGCCGGGATGGCAAAAGGTTTTTGGCGTACTGTTGGTGATCGGCGTTGCGGTGGCGGTGTTTTTTGGCAGCGCGTTCCTGTTCCGCGTCGATGAAGTGCGCGACGTTGTCGACCTTGTCCGGCGGAAGTTTACACGCCGCTAACACAGGCTTGTAAGCCGGTGTTAGAGCGGTGGACAATCAAGAGAAGCCGTTTAAACGGCTTTTCGAATTCCCAACGCCCCTAAATCATCGGCCTGAAGGCCAGTGTTACGGAGCGGCAGAAATCAACCGAGCGCTTGATCGAGGTCTTCTATCAGGTCGTCGGCATTCTCGAGGCCGATCGATAAGCGAAGCAAACCTTCCGGAGACTTCGTTCCCGGGCCTTCAATCGACGCCCGATGTTCAATCAAACTCTCGATTCCACCCAAGCTGGTCGCGCGCGTAAGGATTTTCGTCTTTGTGCTGACTTTCATTGCCGCATCGCGTCCGCCTTTTACTTCGAACGAAAGCATCCCGCCAAACATCGACATCTGTTTCTTCGCGATCTCGTGTCCGGGATGCTTTGTTAGTCCCGGATAATGCGTGCGCTCGACGTTTCGATGTTGCGATAAAAACTGCGCCACTTTCGCGGCGTTTTCCGAGTGCGCCCGCATCCGCCACGGCAGTGTGCGCATGCCGCGCAAGACCAGCCAGCAATCGAACGGCGAGGGGACCGCGCCGCCTTCGTATTGAATGCTGCGGACGCGTTGAAACAAATCGTTCTCGGTTTTCGCAACGGCGATTCCGCCAAGGACGTCGCAATGGCCGCCGAAGTATTTCGTCGTGGAATGCATAACGAAATCCGCGCCGAGATCGAATGGCCGTTGCAGGGTCGGCGCCCAGGTGTTGTCGCAAACGCAAAGCGCGCCCACGTCATGGACGATTTTTGAGATCGCGGCAAGATCGACAATTTTCAGGAGCGGATTGGAGGGTGTCTCCATCCAGGCAAGTTTTGTTTTCGGGCGAATCGCTTTTTTCACGGCGGCGAGGTCGCTCATGTCGACGAAGTCCGCCTCCAAGCCCCAGCGCAGAAAGATTTCGCGGAGTAATCGCGACGTACCGTAGTAAGCATCGACGTGCGCGAGGACATGATCTGCGGGCGCGAGCGCGTGAAACAATGCCATTGCCGCGGCCGTGCCGCTCCCAAAAGCCGCCGCCGCCTCGCCGCCTTCGAGCATGCTGATTCCGCATTCCAACGCCTGACGATTCGGATTGTTATTGCGCGTGTACATAAAACCGCGCGAGTAAGCGCCATCGACGTCGCGCTCGAACGTCGTGGAGAGGTGAATCGGTGCCGAAACCGCTCCGGTGGCGGGATCGATCGCATGTCCGGCATGGACGGCTAGAGTTTCGATTTTCATTTCGGGTTGATTTTGGAAGGAACGCTACGGATTCCAAGGGTGATTGTCGATCCTGCGCACGGTTTCGATTTGACGGCTCGGTTTGCCCAGCGCAAATAGCAACTGCATTTCCCAGTCGGATATTCTAACTTCCGAATTCCTTCACATGACTATATACGACGACGACGTGTTTCGAATGGCCTGCGCTCAATTCGAGGTCATCGCCAATTACTTAAACATCGATCAGAACGATCGCGAGTGGGCGACCTATCCGAAGCGCGCCGTCGCCGTAACTCTGCCCGTGCACATGGACGACGGCAGCACAAAAGCTTTCCAGGGTTATCGCGTTCAACATCACATCGCACTCGGCCCGACGAAGGGCGGCACGCGCTTCGCGCCGTCGTTGTCGATGGGCGAAACGGCAGCACTGGCGATGTGGATGAGCTGGAAGTGCGCTCTAGCGAATTTGCCCTATGGCGGCGCCAAAGGCGGCGTCGCGGTCGATCCGACCAAATTGTCACACACCGAACTGGAATCCGTCTCGCGCCGTTACATGCAGGAAATGATTCCGTTCGTCGGACCGCACACCGACATTATGGGCCCGGACATGGGCACTAATGAACAGATCATGGCGTGGTTCATGGACACTTACTCCGTCTATCAGGGCTTCGCCGTGAACGAGATCGTCACCGGAAAACCGGTCGCCATTGGCGGGACTGAAGGCAGACGGGAAGCGACCGGACGCGGTGCCGTTTACTTGATCGAGCGGGCCATGAACCTGTTGAAAATTGATCCCAACAAATGCACGGCAATCGTGCAGGGGTTCGGCAATGTGGGCTCCGTCGCTGCGCTTTCGCTCGCGCTCAAGAGCGGCGTAAAAGTTGTTGGAATCAGTGACGCTTACGCGGCGATCTATAATCCGAAAGGGATCGACGTGAAGGCGGCCGAGCAACATGTTTTGAAAAAAGGGTCGCTCAAAGCTTTCGACCAGGGCGATCATGTCGATCCGAAGGAATTGCTCATTCTCCCTTGCGACGTGCTCGTGCCGGCAGCTGTCGATCGGGTGATCAACGAAACGAATGCAGGCAAAATCAAATGTCGTATTCTGGCCGAAGCCGCCAATGGCCCAACGACGCCGGCAGCGGACGTAATTCTCGAAAAACGCTGGGACGAGATATTTGTGATTCCAGATATTCTTTGCAACGCTGGAGGCGTCATCGTTTCGTACTTCGAATGGGTCCAGGGTTTGCAAAGCTTCCTCTGGACCGAGTCCGAAGTGACCGATAAGCTATTCCGCATTCTTGAGCATTCCTTCAGCTATGTGATCCGGCGCGCCCGGGACCACAAGATTTCGCATCGCACCGCGGCCATGGCTATCGGCGTCGAGCGTGTGCTCAAGGCCAAACAGATGCGCGGTTTGTTCCCATGAGTTGCGATGAGGTTCTCGCATTGCGAAGAGCATCGGGGAGACCGACATCTTGACATCCTGACGGATGAGGAGAACGGCCTTCGGATCATCGTTTCGCGTCTGGGCGCGGAGCTAATCAGTCTTGCCCGAATAAATGAAGCCGGCGAATGGATCGGCTTTCTTTATCGGGATAACGATGTGTCAGCGCCGCCTCAGGGATGGGCAAATCACGCCACAGTGATGGGTTATTATCTGCATCGGCTGAAAAATGGACGCAGTTCGTATCGCGGTCGCGAGATCAAAGGGGGCACGCATGGCTTTCTGCGTTCCAAAACGTGGCACTTTGTCGAATCAGCGACCCACGAGAGCAGGTCGCTGAGATATCGGATTACTCCGGAGGATTTTTCGCCCACCGAATATCCGCTGAAAGTTAGCGTCGACCTAACTTACAAGCTCGACATAAGTAAAGTGAGCGTCCTTTTCGAGTTTCGAAATGAAGAGCCCGAGTTGATCGCCCATGTCGGATTCGGGTTGCATCCCGGATTCGCGGCGACCTCGTCCGAAAGCTTTCGGCTGCAAATGCCATCCGGCGTGTATCGCCGATATTTATCGCCAGAGAACTATCTTTCTGGCGAGACCCGCGATATCGATTTTGGCGGCGGGGAAATGCCGTTCCCAAAAAATGAGTTGCCAGGATCGTACATCCTGGAGTTTGTCGACGTAGCGAAGCGTGAATTTTGCTATGTCGATCCGCCAAGCGGGCGCTGGGTCACTCTCGACTTAACCGCCGTACCGTATCTGACGTTGTGGTCTGATGGCGGACCGTTTCTTTGCATCGAACCTTGCTGGGGCCTGACCGATCATCACGAACAACGCGCTTTTGAAGACAAGCAAGGAATTCAAAAAATTCCGCCCGGTGGCGAATTGCGCGCTTCTTTCAGCATGACTCCGCAACTTGCCTCGTGCGATTGAGGAATTGTTCCGCCAGCTTTTACTCTAGCGTGTACATAAAAAGACCGCACAGTGGGATCGAACCACAGTGCGGCTGTTTTTCTCTTTTTCTTAGTGGAGCCCGTGCAAGCCGGCGCCGCCGGTGGTGTAATGGGGGCCGCCGCCTTTGGCGTCTTTTTTGGGCTTGAGGTCCTGAACTTTGATCTTTTTGTCTTTCTTTTGTTTCTTTGTTTTGTCTTGCATATTACCTTTCAGTTGTTTGTTGTTTCTGTTGTGTCAGTGGCACCGAACAGCAATTGATGGCCGCCTTTAACATCCTGTTTTGGAATCAGGTCATCCAGACGAATCAATTTGTCTTTTCTGCGCTTAGGCCTTTGATTTCCTGACTCTCCGGCGGGCGCATTCTTTTTGTTCTTCGGTGCACTCACTTTGGCTTTCTATATTATCAGTATCCGTGCCAGAGTTCGCAAGACCCGGCCGAAATAAAAGTGCTCGGCGCATTTGTTGTTCAATGAGAGACGGTTACACAGCGCGTTTTTCATGAAAAAGAGCTGCCATTCCAAATTGGACGAACGCTCCGCGTTCATTTCTGAGGCCACAGTTGCTTAATATTCAGACCGATCATGTATCACTTTTGCGCCGCGTTTTGCAGATGGCGGGCAAGGGTGGCCCGAGAAATGGCGAGCAACTTCGCCGCACGCCGCTGATTGCGATTTGCTTGCTCGTAAACGAACCGAACGTGCCTTTTCACCGCACTTGCCAGCGAAAGATCGATCCCTAGCTCTTTGTTGTTGCTGTTGTTGTTGGAGAATGCACCAGCCTGAGGTTGCTCGCCCGCTCGCGAAGACTGCTCGGGTTCGAGGTCCGGTGGGAAAACGACATGCTCGGGAAGAATCACCGGCCCGTTACAAAACAAAGTCATCGCTCGCACGGTGTGACTTAATTCCCGAAGGTTTCCACGCCATGCGCGGTGAAGCAATTTCTGCATGGCTTCAGGATGAATCGCCGTGATGTTTTTGCCTTCTTTCAAGCCGGCGGCCTTCAATTCTGCAGCGATCAGTACTGGCAGTTCCTCCATGCGTTCCCGAAGTGGCGGAATGAGCAAGGTGAGGCCGTTCAATCGCTGATAAAGGTCTTCTCGAAATTTTCCCTGGCGCACCCGATCCCGCAGGGAGCAGTTTGAGGCACAGATGATTCGCGCGTTAGAGGTGAGCAATCTTTCGGAGCCGAGCCGCTCAAATTCGCCGTACTCAAGCACGCGTAAAATTTTCACTTGGGCGAGCGGACTCATTTCGGAGATTTCGTCCAAAAAAAGTGTGCCGCCATCGGCCAGTTCGAATTTTCCTTTGACGCTTTGTTGCGCGCCTGTAAACGCGCCGCGCTCGTGACCGAATAGCTGGCTTTCGAGTAACGTGTCGCTGATCGCTGAGGCGTTGAATGCGATGAACGGCCCCTTTGCTTGTGCCGAGGAATTATGGATCGCATGCGCGAGCAAAGTCTTTCCAGTGCCGGTCTCGCCAAGAAGTACAATTGGCACGTCCGTCTTCGCCGCGAGCGCTGCCAGCTGCAGACAACGTGCCATGGCCTCATTGCTTGTGGTCAGATCCTGGATTCTCAATCTGGAGAGCGGTTCTTGCATTGTGATTCGCGAATTATTGCCTCATGCTCTCGCGCAATTGCCGAATTGGTTCGAATGCATATTCAATCAACGTCCGCCCCCCCACGATGATGTGTGCGTCTCCTCGCATTCCCACTCGGAGAGGCAAAATTTGCCCTGGACGGGGGGAAATCACAGAACGATCCAGGGAGCCCAACGCGACGAAATGCGACCCATCACTGGTGGTGACAGCGGAGGGGCTGATCCAGTCGATCTTGCCGGTTACTGCACCATAACGCTGATAAGGGAATGCCTGGAAAAAGTAACGTATGCGCTGAGCGACGGCGAGCCTTGGAAAGCCAGCTTCGTTTAAGGTCAATCGGGCGCGTGCTTTCGCATCTTTAGGAGCGAGCTGGCAAAGCATCTGGCCCTGTTGAACGATGCTGCCGACCGTGCGTTGATCCATCGAAATGATGACTCCTTCATAGGGACTGCGAACGGTGAGCAAGTTTTGCTGCGTGTTTTCCAAGTCTGTCTTCAAAGCTCCGATCCGCATTTTTAACTTTTCTATTTCCGCCTCTTGCTCGCCGCGCTGTCGCTGTCGCTCTGTTTCCATTCGCTCCCGATCGAGGTTCACCTGCTGAACGGTTCTCTGGGCTACGCTGAAATCTTTTTCCGATCCGGCCAGATCGAGCTTCAGCTTGACGAGATCAACTTCCGAAATACCGCCTTTTTGAGCAAGCTTTTCCATGCGTGCGACGAGATCGCGACTCGTCGTCGTGTGATTTTCGCGGAATTTCACTTCACTTTTCGCTTGCTCGATTTCAGCTTTTTTGATGTTTAGCTGCGCAGCGAATGCAGTATCACTTTGGGTGAGGCTCTCTTCTTTACTGCGTAAATCTTCCGTCAGCGTTCGAAATTGGGTGTCCCAGCCGCGAATCTCATCAGAGCGCAACACGAATAGCTCCTCGCCGCGTTTCACAGTTTGACCTTCGCCCACCGCGACACGGCTAATTACGGCTTGGTGGGGTGCCTGAATTGGATCAGCACCGGTGGCGGGGATCAGCACAAATGGGCAGCGTACGGTCTCCGGCAGTCGCATAACAATCGCGATGAGCAGCGCAAAAAGAAACGCTCCGATCAATAGCCATGCCGCCGAACGAATGATCCATGGTGGCGGTTCTTGGGGCGCCATTTCGGATTCCGCATCGATGGAGCCGCGCTGAGTTAATTGTGAGCTCATTAGAGAATTAGTTTCAGATTCCCAGTTGCTGACTCGCGAGGTAATAATAAAGGCCGCGTTGCGCCATTAATTCATCATGCGTGCCAATCTCCGCGACACTGCCTTTTTCGAGCACCACGATCGCATGCGCTTCGCGAATCGTGCTAAGTCGATGCGCGATCACAATTGTCGTGCGGCCGGCCAGTAATCGCCCGAGATTATCCTGGATCGCGCGTTCCGATTCTGTATCGAGC
>DASXNN010000101.1:0-10350 GCA_036495045.1 Candidatus Udaeobacter sp. | reverse complement strand
CTGGCGCCGCGCCAAATCCAAATCTCCCGAATGGGATCACGATTTTCCCAGGCGCCTTTGGACTTTATCGCAACGGCGTCCTTATCGGCGCAATCGGTGTTAGCGGCGACGGCGTGGATCAGGACGATCTGGTCGCTGCTGCCGGCACGCATGACTTCCTTGCGCCGCTCTCAATCCGGTCCGACCAGTTTTTCTTTCGCGGGGTCCGTCTGCCGTACGCAAAATTCCCACGGGATCCAGGGATTTGCTGCCAATAACGTTGCTATGACGCGCATCGCGTTCGTAAAAGAATCTAGCCGCGCCAAGTCTGTTAGGAGTCTTCTCAAGAGGTCCACCTGACCGGCTTTCCGCAGGCGCGAGCAAAAGGCTCGTTCGCCCAATATCAGATGTTATGAAAAATCGTCACCACTCCTTGAATTCGCCCTTGTGCTCGTGCGTCTCAATCACGTTGCCCGCTTCATCCGGCTTGATCGAATCGTTGTCGATCCTGCGAAACGAGCCTCTGAACTGGCAGCTAGACCGGCTCCCGCTGGCTTGACCACTGCCAGGCCCCTCCGGCGCGTTCTAGGGGCATCTACGGCGCGGAAACGGGCATTCTGACGCATTGTTCTGACTGATCAGGCGCAGTCTGTTCTGACTTTCAGATTTCTCATAGGTTAAATAGCGAAGGGCGCCTTCGTTTCCGAAAGCGCCCTTCATGTTTTGATGGCGATAAGCCGAATTCTGTCGGTCTGATTACTCAGACCGCGACGATCATTTATCTCACTCAGCTCCAGTTTTGCTAGCGACGCGCCAAGAGCGACATCTTCACCCGCAAAACTGGGGCTGGGCGCCCGGCGAATGTTTATTCGCCGTGATGCGACGATACCCGAGGATCGGCGGGCCGGCTGCCCTCCCTCTGTTTTGTCTTGCACCGCATGGGGTTTTTCCTGCCTCCCGAATTGCTTCGCGAGCGGTGAGCTCTTACCTCGCCTTTTCAACCTTGCCTGCACTTTGTTGCCAAAGAACCGGCGGTGTCTTTTCTGTGACACTTTCCGTCACCGCAATTTTGCAACTGCGGCGCCCGCGTGTTTTACGCGGCATGTCGCCGTATGGTGTTCGGACTTTCCTCCAGCGGGCCTTGCGGCTCACCAGCGATCATCTGCCATCGCTCTAAGTTAACACAATTAGGAATGCACGAAAGCAGGAACAAAAGCGTTCTAAAATTTCCTCGGTTCCTGGTTTCCTGATTCGTTTTTGATTCAAAATGGCGGTGGCATGGTCATAAAGAAGATCGTGATCATGAGGAGTCCGATCACGAGTTTGGCGATCATTCCGCCGAGATTTCCCATCAAACTCCCCCAGCCTGCCCGACCCGCGTCGATCATTCTCTTGCCAGCGAGGAATTCTCCGACGATTGCGCCAATCACCGGCCCGACAAACAATCCGATGATTCCGAAAAAGATGCCGATGAGTGCACCAAGAACAGCGCCGACCATCCCCCATCTTGTCGCTCCAAAATATTTCGCGCCGAAGTAACCGCTCAGAAAATCGAGCGCGTACGTCGCAAGGGTTAGCAGCACAAGGATGGCGATGCTCCACCAACCGATGCTTCTCTCTGGACCAAGCATCACCCTGTGGATGATCGCACCTGCGAGAATGAAGGTCGTTCCTGGAAATACCGGCAGCACCGTGCCGATAAGGCCGACCGCAAACAGCACTACCGTGAGCAGCCACCAAAAAAGTTCCATCGGATTCGTGAATCGTGAATTGTGAATCGGAAAGCACGGACCGATGTAACGGTTCACGATTTAACGAATCACGTTCTCTCTTTGACCACGTAGGTGTCGATCTTATACTGGAATTTCGCTATTTAACTCAAGCCGGAGAACTCATATGCCACTTGCCGTTGGAACTAAAGGGCCAGATTTCACGTTATCGACCAAGACCGCCGATGGGCCGAAGCAGATCAAGCTGAGCGATAATTTCGGAAAGAAGAACACGCTGCTCCTCTTTTTTCCCATGGCTTTCACCGGCACATGCACCACGGAAATGTGCGATGTCAGCAGCGGTCTATCGGCCTACAACAATCTGAACGCCGCCGTTTACGGAATCAGCGGCGACAATCCGTTTGCGCAGGAGGCATGGGCGCAGAAGGAAAAGATCACTGTGCCGCTGCTCAGCGATTATGAGCATGAAGTCGCCAAAGCCTACGACGTGATGTACGACTCGTTCCTGCCGCAAATGAACCTCGGAATGGGCGGCGTGCCTAAACGATCAGCGTTCATCATCGACAAAAATGGCGTGATCCAATACGCGGAGAGCAACGACGACGCCAGGCAACTGCCCAATTTCGACAAGATCAAAGCGAAACTCATGGAATTGAAGTGAACCTTTGTCATTCCGAGCGGAGTCGAGGAATCTCTGGATATTTTCTGGAGAGGACAGCGAGAGATGTCTCGACCTCGCTCGACATGACAACCACGGAATGAACGACGAATTTAAAACCCTAAGGAAATTCGATGCTGGAAAAGGGCGGGAGGGATTTCTTTATTCGTTGCCGGCGCTGGAAGAGCAGGGCGTCGGGAAAATTTCGCGATTGCCGGTCAGTATCCGGATTGTTCTCGAATCGGTACTGCGCAATTGCGATGGAAAAAAAGTCCGGTGCAAAGATGTGGAGACGCTGGCGAACTGGAACGCAAAAGCGCCCGCGAACGAAGAAATTCCGTTCGTCGTCGCGCGGATCGTTTTGCAGGATTTCACCGGCGTGCCGCTGGTTGTCGATCTCGCCGCCATGCGCAGCGCCGTGAAAAAGCTGGGCGGCGATCCGAAAATTATCGAACCGCTAGTGCCGGTTGATCTTGTGGTCGATCACTCGGTGCAGGTGGATTTCTTTGGATCGGCAAAAGCGTTGCAACTCAATTTGGAGATGGAGTTCAAGCGCAACCGCGAGCGCTATCAATTTCTGAAATGGGGCCAACAAGCGTTCAAAACTTTCCAATTAATTCCGCCAGGCATCGGCATCGTTCACCAGGTGAATCTGGAATATCTCGCGAAGGGCGTGCTGAGCCAGAGGTCACAAGTCAAAGGTCAGGGATCAGAAATATTTTATCCAGATACACTGGTTGGAACTGATTCACATACGACCATGATCAACGGGCTTGGCGTGGTCGGCTGGGGCGTTGGCGGCATCGAAGCGGAAGCCGGTATGCTCGGGCAGCCGGTTTACTTTTTAACGCCGGAAGTCGTCGGTGTGCACATGAGCGGACAACTGCGCGAAGGCGTGACGGCGACCGATCTCGTGCTGCACGTCACGCAAATGCTGCGCGCACAAAAGGTCGTTGGTAAATTTGTCGAATTTTACGGCGAAGGCACCGCATCGCTGCCGGTGCCGGATCGCGCGACGATTGGAAACATGTCGCCCGAGTACGGCGCGACGATGGGATATTTTCCGATTGATCAAGAGTCGGTGAATTATCTCCGGGCCACGGGACGGAGCGGCGAGCAATGCCGCGCCTTCGAAAATTATTTTCGCGCACAAAAAATGTTCGGGATGCCGCGCAAAGGCGAAATCGACTACAGCGTGGATCTCGATGTTGATCTGGCAGACG
Source organism: Candidatus Udaeobacter sp. (assembly GCA_036495045.1). Lineage (GTDB taxonomy): Bacteria > Verrucomicrobiota > Verrucomicrobiia > Chthoniobacterales > UBA10450 > Udaeobacter. The sequence goes on along the minus strand of DASXNN010000101.1, from coordinate 6,760 downwards.
TAGAGCCGAGCGTTGCCGGACCAAAAAGGCCTCAAGACCGAATCAATTTGCCGGACCTCGGGAAAACATTTCGCGAGTTGCTTGAGAAACCGGTCGCGGATGGCGGTTACGGCAAAAAGAATCTCGATCTTCGCGAAAAACATCTCGTCCAATTGAATGGCAGCGCGCCGCGCGACCGTGCAATGGCATCAACAGATGAGATCGATCAAGGAATTAATCCGGGCGACGAGCGTAACAAGATCGAGATGGTGGCAAACCGCCCGACACCCGATACTGGAAAAGATATTGAAGCTGCGTCGAGCGACATGTTCACGCATGGGCAAAGTCGGATCGGCCACGGCAGTGTCCTCATCGCAGCGATCACCAGCTGCACAAATACGAGCAACCCGAGCGTGATGATCGCAGCTGGTCTGCTTGCAAGAAAGGCAGTCGACCGCGGTTTGCGCATTGATCCTGCAGTGAAAACTTCGCTCGCACCCGGATCACGGGTTGTTTCCGATTATCTCGACAAGACCGGGTTGCAAAAATATCTCGATCAACTCGGATTCAATCTCGTCGGCTATGGTTGTACTACCTGCATTGGCAATTCGGGGCCGCTCCATCCGAACATCGAGAAGGCGATCCACAAATTCGATCTGGTTGCAGCCTCGGTGCTTTCGGGGAATCGAAATTTCGAAGCGCGCGTGCATCAAATTATCAAGGCGAACTTTTTGATGTCGCCGCCGCTGGTCGTTGCTTTTGCGCTGGCTGGCCGGGTAGATGTCGATCTTTCGCGAGAACCGCTCGGCAAAGACAAACACGGGAAAGAGACTTTCCTGCGCGATCTGTGGCCGAGCCTACGTGAAATCAGAGAGACGATGCAGTCGGCACTCAAGCCCGAAACGTTCCGCAAACTTTATCGCGATTTCGCCGATCAAAACCCGAAGTGGAACGAAATTCCATCGAGCACGGGCGACATTTACCAGTGGGACGAAAAAAGCGATTACATTCACGAACCGCCGTTTTTCGAGAATTTCTCGATGAAGCCGGGACACATCAAAGAAATTCGCGAGGCGCGCGCTCTTGGTATTTTCGGTGATTCGGTCACGACCGATCACATTTCGCCGGCCGGCGCGATCAAGGCGACATCGCCAGCCGGGCAGTATCTGATTTCGCGCGGAATCGATCACACTGATTTCAACAGTTATGGCAGCCGGCGCGGCAACGATTTAGTGATGACCCGGGGGACCTTCGCCAATGTTCGCATCAAGAATTTGATGGTGCCGGGAACGGAGGGCGGAATCACGTTTCATCAACCGAGCGGTCATCAGATGTCGATCTTCGACGCGGCGATGAAATACGCGGAAACAAAGACGTCGTTGATCATCTTGGCCGGACACGAATACGGCACGGGTTCATCGCGTGATTGGGCAGCGAAAGGAACGCGTTTATTGGGTGTAAAAGCGGTAGTGGCGGCCAGTTTTGAACGGATCCATCGCTCCAATCTCGTTGGAATGGGCGTGTTACCGTTGCAGTTTCTCGACGGAACCACTGCGCAATCGCTCGGACTCGATGGGTCCGAGATCTTTTCAATCACCGGGTTGTCCGACAAAGTTCGACCGGGTCACCATGCAACGTTCGAGATTCAAGACAAAGACGGAAAATCACGTTCGGTACCTTTGAAATTGCGGATCGATACACCGATCGAGATCGATTATTACCGCCACGGCGGGATTCTGCCGTTTGTTCTCCGACAATTATTGACGCGGTAGCACGTCGGTGACAGACCCTCTACAGTAGTATAGATTTCCGCTCGATCACGATGGGCGAACCCTCGGCGATAAAGGCGGAACGCGGCGGCCTCGCTAATGTCTCGGTAAATTGCGCGCCGTAAAGAGTTGTGACCTCGGCAGCGAACTCAAAGCTCTCTGCCCTCCAAATTTTCCAGCGCGGATGTTCGACCCGGTATTCGCTGCATCCGGCCCGCACAGTTGTATAACCCCAATAATGTTCGGTTACAAATTCGGCATGCGAGCCAGCAGGAATAGATTGCGGCTCGCCAGCCGCGCTCATTTTGAGTGACTCCCATCTTCGCTCGCGACGCCAGGAATACTCGACACTGACCGAAAGATCGACATGTTCGATGTGGTGCTTCATCGGCAGGGCGAGATAGGGCTCGCCATAAAATGCGCGCGCGACTAGTGCGACGGCGCGACGCGGAACGAGTTCGCGAATGAAGACGACGCCGCGTCGCCACACATCCGCGGATTTTTTCCGCACATAGAAGCGCAGATTCACCTCTTCGAAATCGCGGTGAAGCGGAATGGGTAAACCGAGAAGGCGCGTGTCGAGAAAAAGAAAGCCGACGACGCTGAGAAATGTTTCGCCGTTATCGTAATCGAGTTCGGTTCCGGGTGGAACGAGTGGGTTGATCAAATCCGGATCGACGATGTAATTCAGCATCGCAAGATAACGCCAGTTGGCGGTGAGGAACGGTTTCACGGCGACGATTTGAATCGAAACAGGAACCGCCAGCGTAAATTATTTCGTTAACTCACGAACGCGATAGCGAACCGCTATTCTCTCCGGCTCGGGCACGGGGCTGGGGTCAGCGCGCTGCGTGGCGAGAATCCACTGGGACCACGTTTCGTCTTCCTTGCGAGGAGCAGCCGCTAAATTCAGATGGATAAATTGCGACGCACCGGTTTCGTTGCCCATCGAAGCGAGCAATTCCCGATCTGCGCTGTGCGACATGAGCTCAGCCGTGCCTGGAATGATCACATAACCGTCCGGGCGCGTGATTGACTTGAAATCGAGAATTGCTAATCGATTGTCGTGGTTACTGGCGTAGAGACTCGCGTAGATGTTATTCGGGGTCGATTCAGAGGGAACGCGAATCGTCGCCGGGATTTTCAACTCAAAATCGAGCGTGAGCTTATTGCCATCGATTTTTGGCGGTTTGTCCGCAGCGACCCAACAAAGGACCGAAACGACAGTCGCAAGTGCAATCGTAACTAGAATCGACAAGCCCTGCGTCTTAACGAAGCCGATGAAGCCCGGCCAGCGTGCGCACAGCGCGACCGCGATACCGACAACAAACCCGGCGACGAGTCCAAGCGGCGCAAATAGGAAGATGACGGTCATGCCCCGCTGTCCTTCCATGTCGGAGACGTGGTAAAGTTTCGTCAGATAATCCGACGCAAAGACCGCCAGAAACATTCCGAGGATGGCCGTGATGAGAGCGATGGCGAAGGCGCGAAGGAAGCGCATTACGACGCGAGGCTAATTAGCTCTGCGACGCCACAAGAATCCGACGTCGATGTTGCCTTTCACTGCAACAGTTTCTCGAGCGATGGATCGGGCTGAGTGCCGAGGGCGGTGGACCTGGTATAGTGTCGCCTGGCCAGTTCTTTTGAAGCGGGTTGCGTCGTCGCGAAAATGACGGCCAGATTGAAATGCGCGTCCGCGTAATCCGGATTGTTAGCGATGGCTTGAAGTATTTCTTTTTCCGCTTCTCCGAGCCGGCCCTTTTGGCTGGCGGTGATGCCGAGATAATTGTGGGCAATTGGGCTTTGCGGATTAATCTCAAGCGACTTGGTTAGTTCGGCGACGGCATCATCGAATTTCGCTTGCCGATAATAGACGATGCCCAGGGTCGTGTGCGCAAATTCGTCTTTGGGCGATACGGCCAGGGCCTTTTTCAATGTCAGCTCCGCCGCCTTAAATTTGCCGCGGTGAAAATAAACGACACCGAGATTGGACAGCGCGTAGAGATTATTCGGACTTTCGGCGAGGATTTCCTGATATTTGCTTTCGGCGGTACGGTATTTGCCCTGCTCGAAGCTCTCTTTCGCCGCGCGCGCGACATTCTGCAGATCATCTGGCACGGCCGGTTTGGAGTCGCTGGACGCAGGGGGATCGCTGGAATCATTGGCCGTCGCCCCACCCGCCCCACGAGGCGGTTTTTCTGTTTCGTCCGGCTCCGCGATCGTAATGGAGCCTATTGACGACTTCTTGGCGAAAATAAAACTCGCTTTCAACGCGCCGGAATTCTGATCTGAAATTGAGACCACCGGCTCCCTGAACAAAGCGAGCTCTTCATCGCTTAATTTTGTGACCGGCTGCGCCAGAAATTCGATCTGCTTGTTCAAAGCGTCCGATTGGATCTTTAGTTTATCCAACTCCGCCAACACCACCTTCTTCGCCTCGTAACGACGCGCTTCCTCCCGCCTTTCGCGCACAATGATGTTTCTCAAGAGTTCGTTTTCCTTGGTGAGGTGCGTCGTTTCTTCGGCATTTGCGCCGGTGAGCTTGGCACTTTGGAGCTGAGCGCCGGCATCATCGAGTTGGACCGAAAGCTCGGCAACCCGCGCTTCGAAATATTGATTCTGTTTCTGAGTATCGGCCAGCTGCTGTTGAAGTTGGGCTACCTGCCGTTTCGCGTTGGCAAATTCCTCCGTATTTTTCGGCTTGTCCTCACCAAGTGTGCGCACACTTTTCTCCGCACTTGCGAGTTTCTGTTTCAAATCGCTATTTTCGGCCAGGAGCGCTTGCATGTGCTGTTCGGTTTCCTTCGTCCCCTTCAATTGGGCGATCGCTCGATCCCGTTCGTCCACAAGCGTGGCGATTTGCTTGTTCGCCTCGGCGAATTTTGCGTTGGTTTCGTCCTTTTGCTTTTCCGCCGTCGCCCGCGCCTCGTCAGCAGCAGCGACCGCATCTTTCAGCCGTGCGACCTCTGCACGCAATTGTTGCTGTTCTTTTGTGTCGCTGTCGCGGGACGACTGGAGCGTTCTTAATGACTCCTGGGCCTGTGTGAGTTGATCGCGAACTTGCTGCTCTGCTTTTTTGGATTTCTCGATGTCGCTTTGGGCTTTCTCAAGCTTCGAATTTGACTGCTGCAAGCGAGCGCTCACCAGTTCCTTTTCTTTTCGCGCGGTCTCGAGATCGCCCTGTGATTTTTCAAGCGCTGCCTGCAGTTGATCGAGATTGTCGCGCAATTTTCTGGTTGTCTCTTTAATCGTGGCGTCGCTCGGGGATCGTGGCGTCGCTTCGGTTGCACGAGACGTCATCACCTCGACGCCCGCTCCGGATTGGCCTCCACCTTGAGGAAGTGCGGGAACAGTCTCCGGTAAACGGTTTCCACCTGACGTCAGGTCGTTTTGTGTCGAAACCTTGCCCTGAATCCGCAAAATGCCCTCGCTGATTTTGCGGCCCCGATATTCGACGATGGCGGGCTGCCAATCGGCGTGCGATTTGCGCAACTCCTCAATCAGACTTCCGGCAAATCGATACTTCGCTAACGCCGTCTTGAACTGATTATCGTGCTCGAATTTTTCGCCCTGCTGAGCGGTCATATAGGCTTTCAGAAAAATCTCGCTCGGATCGTCCCGTTGTGCCGCAAACTGGTTTAACGCCAGGAAAAAGAAACCGGTAAATAAGATCGAACCAATTCGCTTCATGCGAAAATTCGGCGCAATGATAATCGACGTGTCAATAACAGTCCAGCGTTCACGTGATTGCCAGAATGTCTGGAGCGAATTCAAAAAGCGAGTCCTTTTCTTTGCAAAACAGGATTCGAATCTTAAAATCCTGGTTCGGCAGCGAAGCGACGGTGGCCGTAGCTCAATGGTAGAGCCCCAGATTGTGGTTCTGGTTGTTGCGGGTTCGAGTCCCGTCGGCCACCCCGCTGCTTTTACCTATGAGAAAAGTGCATTTTGGCGCAGCCGCGCAAAAAATTTAGGACAGATTTAGGACAAGTCCACCCGCGCAAAGATCATCGCGGCGTCGATCTAATCTCCGATGCACTGCCCTTCGGTCGGCTGTGGTATACACCATCACGATGGAATTCAACTTTAGCCCTTTCCCCTATTTAACCACGGCTCAGTATGAGCTGAGGCCGCTCCAGCCGACCGATGAAAAGGAGGTTTTCGCGCTGCGCTCTGATGACGCGATCAACCAATACCTCGACCGACCCAAAGCAACCTCAATCGATGATGCAAAGCAATTCATCCGGAAAATCATCGACGGGGTTGCGAATAACCTGAGCATCTTTTGGGTGATCACTCCGAAAGGTGAATCCACGTTTTTCGGATCTATTTGCCTTTGGAATCTTTCGACAGATCCTCGCAAGGCTGACCTGGGTTTTGAATTGCTTCCGCGCTACCACGGCAAAGGAATCATGCAGGAAGTGATTCCGGTCGTGATTCAATTTGGATTTGAACAGATGAAGCTTGAAAAGATAGAGGCGGAAGTAAGTCCGCGAAATCTCAAATCAGTAAGGCTGCTGGGGAAAAATAATTTTACGCTTGCTGTATTGAATAAAGAGAATCCTGATTCGGTGATTTATGAATTGAAAAGGCAAGACGCTATAACTCATTGATCCAGGGCGAGGGCCCGTTTGAACAATGAGTCGGCATAATTGAAATCGCTCTTCAAAAAATAAACACAGCCTAAGTTGGCAGTGATCCGCGTTTACGATGAAGCTGGCAATGTGATTGAGACACACGAGCAGGCGGGCGACTTTCACGGGCCCGCGAAACGAAGTATTGGAGCAGTAAGCGAGGGGGATGCTGTTTGCGTGCGCATTATCGAAGGATGAGAAAACGAGGCAGGGTCTTTACCAAGAATAAGCAGTTTACATCTAGCAGTAGAAAAGTTCAGTTGATTCTCAACGGCAAAGTGGCCGGCAATGACGCGCTCCGGACCGCAGTTGCTCGGCAACGAGGAGTCGGTCATGCCATCGAGGTACGAGTGACTTCGGACAAGGGAGACGCGCGGCGGT
>DASXNN010000100.1:0-12996 GCA_036495045.1 Candidatus Udaeobacter sp. | reverse complement strand
GGGTACTCGAAAGGCGGCAAGGAAGTGGTGGGCAAAGAGAAGGAAGCACCGCCCACAGTTGCTTACAGTATGCCGTGCTGGAAGACTATCCTGAACAACTCGACCGTTACCGTGGGTGTGAACAATATATGGGGTGAGGATCCACCCAAGGAGTTTGGGTTCGAGGATGGCAATGCCTTCGGCATTCCGGGCAGCACCTATGATAACCTGGGCCGGTTCTGGTACGCCCGGTTGACGAAGAAGTTCTAAGTCTCGCAAACGAGCAGTTTAACAAAGGGGCAGCGGTTCCGGCCGCTGCCTCTTTTGCTTCGCACAAACGTAGCACCAACTATTATGTCGCCCGGACTGGATTCTGTCCGAACGATTGGGCTTCAGTTAAGACTTTCGTCGCCGCAACGCAGCCGGGATAGGTTAATTTGATTATAGGCGCGCTGGGGCACCATTTTTTTTGGTCGCATCCGTAGTCCGGAAGCCGCCGTTTTTCGGCGGCAGTGTTATCGCCGCCGGATGATCCGCTGTAACATGCTCTTGTGCTCCGGTGGCTGGGCGGTGCTGGCCGGCCAGCATTCCACAACCTCAAGCGCGACAAACCGGAACAGCATCAAACGAGCCAGTTTCAAATCGAGTCGGAGATTCTTTGCAATTTGCTGGACGGACCGGACACCATTGAACTGCGACGCAAATTGCGCTTCGTCCGACGTTAACTGGAGTTTTCGCGCGCGTTCGAAGCCATCTTTCGTGTAAGCCGGAATGGCGCGCGGGTCGAAGTCCATGTGCCCGCTCATGTCTTGAACGAAACGCAGGCTTTCCAATGCCCAATCATCGACATCTGGTTCGGGCGTCATGTCGTTATAGCCACTCGGTAACTCCACGTTTTTCTCGAACATGAGCCAGACGCGCGGTGCCAGCCAAAGCTGTGAAAAAAGTTTTTGGCCATAATGCTGCGTCAATTCCATAGCGGCTGGGCGCGTGATTGCTTCTACCTGTGCCAACGTGAGGAAAAGTGGCGTCCCCGTTTCGGATTGTTTAGCGTGGGCTTTGGCAACAATCTCGCCATCGACGTTGACAAGGGCGGCCGGCGATTCCGGACAATAAAGTTCCAGGTCCCGGGTTGTGGCAAAAATGATCTCTCCGTTCTGTGTCAAAAGATCTATGGGCTCCTGATCCCAGAATAAACGTAACGATCCGCTAAGTTTCTCTTTAACGACGGCTTGGAGGGCCCGGTTCAACGAAAAGAAACTCGTTTGACCACAAAAATACACATCGGCCGTGGTTGACTCTTTCGAAACATCATCGGCTGGAGTTTCATCATTCGCGGCAGGGTGGGCCCAATCCGCCGTTGGCGGCGGCGCGCTCCACCAGTCTTGGGATTTGCCCGGGTCTTCCGGGGGCGCGCTGATTTGGTTCGCGGCAGTTTCCTCTTCCTGCGAAACCGATCCACCGCTTGCTTGATCTAAATCTGCGCTATTCTCGGATTCGACTCCAGATTGTATTGGATTTGGTTCGCCGGATGTTGTCGGCATAATAGTCCTCCACGGTTTCGCTAAGCAAATCCGATATGAAGGTTTTATTCAAGAACCCAATCAGCGCAACAGTGATCTCTTAGTTTGCTGCAAAACGCCGCGCGAGTTCGCGCCGGCTGATTTTACCGCGCTCATTGGCAGGAATGGCATCGAGAATAAAAATCTGCTTTGGTACTTGCCAACCGCTCAATCCGCTGCGGCAAAATTGCAATAGATCGGCTTCGGTCACGCCCGGTGCAGCGAGTACACATGCCGCCACTTCCTCATTCCGCAACGGCGAAGCGCGACCAAACACAACCGCTTGGCGCACACCTTGAAAACGCAGCAAGTGCGCTTCGACCTCTGCCGGATTGACTTTCTTCCCGGCTACGTTGATCACATCGGAAATTCGGCCGACGATCTGAAGTCCATGCTCCGTTTTCGTTAACAGATCGTCAGGAACAAAAAATCCACGGCCAAGTTTTTCGTCGTCCGGCTCCGGAAAATAACCGTCCCCCACCGCGGCGCTGCGCACACGAACCTGACTCGCCGAGGCCGCGCGATCGATAGCCTCAAGATCGACATTTTCCATCGGCGCGCCGACAAAACCTTCGATCTCATTGGTGGCCTCGCGATCGTAACAAATCCCGCCGCACTCCGACGCACCGTAAAACGAGTGAATGGGCAACTTGAATTTCTCCCGGAATTTTTTCGCGACGGCGACCTGCAACGGCGCGCCCGCCGAAATGCAAAGCCGCAGTTTTGGCAACGGCGGGATATCTTCCATTTCGCAGAAAGCCTGATAGAAAACCGGCATTCCGGGAAAAACTGTCGCGTTTGTCCGCGCAAGATCGACAAGAACGGCGCGGGGCGTTCGGTCATGACTCAAGACAATCGGCACGCCGCGGGCAATCAGCGGCGTGAGCAGATTGCTAAAGCCGTAAGAATGGGAGATCGGAATTACGCCGAAATTAAGATCGGCATCGCTAATGCCCATGGTCTCGCAAATCTGATTGCAATCGGCGAGCAACTGTTCGCTGCGAAACCGGACGGCACGCGGTGCAGCTGTCGTGCCCGAAGTTAATTTCAAGAGGGAGGGAGGCTCTTTGTCCCAATGTGGCGACCCGCGATTGCCGATCTTGCGAACCATCGTCTCCACAATTCCGCTTGCCTGACAGATTTTCAGCGCCGCGTCTCGTTGTTGATCGCTGATCGATCGTTCCAGGGGAAGGACAACCAGGCGCTTGCGCAAAGCCGCGATCAAAATCGATGGCCAATCTTCGTGGCTACCAATTTGGATCGCAACAACGCTATGCTCGGGGAAGATGTCGATCATCGCCTGGAATTTCCGTGCGCTCTCTTCGACTTCACGAAACGTGCGCAGGATTTTGCCGTTTGTTGCGAAAATCGCGGACGCATCGCCTTTCTGCGGAAACGTCTCGCTCCATGCAATGAGCAGTGGGTCGCTCGGCTTCATCGCTTGCACAAAATCATTCGCACGGTTACATTCCGCCCTCGTTTCCGAACATGAAAGCGGGCATTCATCCAGAGTATTACGAGACCGACATCGTCTGTGCGTGCGGCGCGGTGTATCACACCCGCTCGACGCGTCGCGATATTAAGATCGGTATTTGTGCCGCTTGCCATCCATTTTTCACCGGCGAACAAAAGTTCGTCGATACCGCCGGACGCGTGGAAAAATTCGCCCGCCGGTATGGCAGCACCAAAGCCACGCGAGCTGACAAGAAAGCTTAGCTGAGTTGCAGAGGCGCTTGTGCCAAGCGCCTGCTCCATGTGCGGCTGACACAGCCGCCACTACCCCAATGGATTTCGATCTTTTAATTGAACGTAAACGCGAACGCTTCGCCGAACTCGAACGCGAAGTTGCTGATCCATGTCTCTTTGATAATCGCAAGCGCGCCGGCGAAATCATGCGCGAACATGCGAGTATCAAGAATCTGCTTGAACGCTGGAACGAGCTCGAAGCGGCGCGGCGCCAGTTGGACGACAACCGCGAGCTCACCACTTCGCGTGATGTCGAGATTGCGGCGATGGCTGACGACGAAATCCCCGATTTGGAAAAGCGGGTTGCCGATCTTGAGCGTGAAATTCAAATCGGCTTGCTTCCATTCGACGAGAACGAAAATCGAGATGCGATCGTGGAAATACGCGCCGGGACAGGCGGAAGCGAAGCCGCGATTTTCGCCGCCGATCTCTACCGGATGTACAATCGCTACGCAGAATCAGCCGGATTAAAAACCGAGGACCTGGAATCGAGTCCATCGGAGCTGGGCGGACTAAAAGAGGTAATTTTTCGCGTTTCCGGCGAGTCCGTTTTTCGAAAACTGCGTTACGAAAGCGGCGTTCATCGTGTGCAACGTGTTCCGGCGACGGAAGCGCAAGGCCGCATTCATACCTCCACCGCAACCGTCGCGGTGTTGCCAGAAGCGGAAGATGTCGATCTTGAATTAAAGCCGGAAGATTTGCGAATTGAGGTCTCGCGCGCCGGCGGCCCTGGCGGGCAGGGCGTAAATACGACCGATTCGGCGGTTCAAGTTTTGCACATTCCAACCGGAACGATCGTTCGTTGCCAGGATGGGAGAAGCCAGATCAAGAACAAGGAACGTGCATTGTCGATCTTGCGTGCCCGTTTGCTGGAGCGAAAGCAGCGCGAGGAAGCCGAGAAATATAGTGCGCAGCGCCGCGACCAGATTGGCACCGGCGGCCGCGAAGAAAAAATTCGCACCTACAATTTTCCACAGAACAGGGTAACCGATCATCGGATTGGGCTGACACTTTATAATTTAGATCGCCTGATGAACGGCGATCTCGGCCAGTTGATTCAATCGCTGCAGTCAGCGGACGTGGCGGAGCGATTAAAAGAATCCTCGCTCGCGTGAGCACTCTGCTTCTGTCATTTCGATCGAAGTGGAGAAATCTCTTACTCTTCGCCGTGAATCACGGCTCGATCAAATAACAGTGAGAGATTCCTCGACTCCGCTCCGAATGACAAAGAAACCTGTCTTGACTGTGCTGGACGTGCTGCAGTCGACCACCGCGTATTTCAAAAAGCGCAAGATCGACAGTCCGCGTTTGAATGTGGAACATTTGCTTGCCCATGTGCTGGGACGGAAAAGGCTCGAGCTTTATCTCGAATTCGAACGCGAGCTGTCCGAATCCGAACTGGCGCCGTTGCGCGAGCTGGTCAGGCGACGCGGTGAAGGCGAGCCGCTTCAACATTTGCTCGGCACGGTCGAATTTTGCGGCCACGTTTTTCTCTGTGATAAACGCGCACTGGTTCCACGGCCGGAAACGGAGGAACTTGTTGAGCTCTTGAAATCCGGAATCCGGAATCCGGAATCCGAAATCCTGGACGTTGGAACCGGCAGCGGAGTAATCGCGCTCACTTTGGCGATGGAATTTCCCAAGGCAAAGATTTCAGGGTCCGATATTTCCGAGGATGCGCTCGATCTCGCCCGAGAAAACGCAGCCCGTTTGAATTTAAGGGATCGCGTCCGGTTTTTTAAAAGCAATCTTCTCGAAAATGTTGATGGGGTTTTCGATCTCATCGTTGCGAACCTTCCCTACATCGCGGCGGAAGATCGACACACGCTTTCGCGCGAGGTTCTACATGATCCGAAAGTCGCGCTTTTTGCCGGCGGGCAGGGCGACGAATTAGTGCGGGCGCTGATTGACCAGGCGCCAGCGCGCCTGCGCCCGGGCGGAAGGCTGGCCTTGGAAATCGGACTGGGCCAGAGCGAAGCGCTTTTTTCCAGATTGGCGGAAAAAAATTACCGCGACATTTGTTTGAAAAACGATTATTCAGGTAGACCACGATTTCTGTTTGCCAGGTATGGATAAGATCCTTATTCACGGCGGCCATCCGCTCTCGGGTTCTATCAAGGTGAGCGGTTCGAAAAATTCCTCGCTACCGATCCTGGCCGCGACGTTGCTCACTCGGGAGCCGTGCGTCGTTCGTGGTGTACCCGACCTGAGCGACACGCATTACATGTTACAAATTCTAATCCACCTGGGTGCACAAGTGGAACGCGCCAGCGGCACAGTGAGCGTATCGGCGGACAACATCGGATCGGTAGCGCCTTACGACGTTGTTCGCAAAATGCGCGCTTCTGTTTGTGTACTCGGGCCGCTGCTGGGCCGTTGCAAAGAAGCGACTGTGTCGTTGCCCGGAGGTTGCGTGATCGGTGATCGACCGATTGATCTGCATTTGAAAGGCTTTGAGGGGCTCGGCGCGGCTGTGCGTGTAGAAGGCGGCAACGTGAAAGTTTTCGCGCCGAAGTTGACTGGTGCGGTGATCAATCTGCGGGGCAAATTCGGTCCGACGGTCCTCGGTACGGATAACGTGATGATGGCCGCTGTGCTCGCGGATGGTGTGACGGTGATCGAAGGTGCGGCGCAAGAACCGGAAGTTGTCGATCTTGCGAATTTTTTGAACAAAATGGGGGCGAGGATCGAAGGCGCCGGAACGCGCCGGATCATCATCGAAGGCGTGGCCGCGCTACACGGAACAGAACACGATGTTATTCCGGACCGAATTGAAGCGGGAACATTTTTGGTAGCTGGGGCGATTTGCGGCAAAGGAATTACCGTCAAGCGGATTGAGCCGGAGCATGTTCGCTCGATCACGGATGCACTGGTCAGTTGCGGTTTTCCAATCAACATCGCAGACCGGTCGATTTCGATTTCCCCCAATGGGGACGCGAAGGCGCTCGAACTAACTACCGACCCGTATCCTGGTTTTCCAAGTGATATGCAAGCGCAGATGTGTGCATTGCTCTCCACAATCGACGGCATCAGCGTCGTGACGGAAAATATTTTTCCACAACGCTACATGCACGTTGCCGAACTAAAACGTTTGGGAGCGCAGATGCAGTTGGAGGGCGCGACAGCCGTGATCCAAGGAGTGGATCGTCTTTTTGGTGCGCCGGTCATGGCGAGTGACCTGCGCGCGTCCGCCGCGTTGGTGCTCGCTGGATTGAAGGCGGACGGAGTCACCGAAGTGAGCCGCGTCTATCACATCGATCGCGGCTACGAGCGGCTCGATGAAAAATTAAGCGAACTTGGCGCGCACATCGAGCGAGTAAAAGAAACGTAGCGCGAGGCTTTTCTTGCGCTTATCCGCAGCAAGCGGAACACTTGTTCTATTACTCGAGCGAAAGGTTAAGCCAATGAAAACATCGACGACTTCATCAAACGTCCGGACCTGGACTGTGCTTTGCCACGCTAGCGCCCTGGCCGGATTTCTTGTGCCGTGGGCCGGTCATATTCTCGGTCCGTTGATTGTTTGGCTGGTCAAACGTGGGGATTCCACCGAGATCGACGAGCACGGGAAGGAGTCGCTCAATTTTCAGATCTCGATGTTGATCTATAACTTGATCGCGGGCGTTCTCTGTCTGGTGTTGATCGGATTTGTCATCCTCGGCATTCTCCATATTTTGAATCTGGTCCTGGTGATCGTCGCCTCTATCCAGGCAAGCGAAGGGAAGCTCTATCGCTATCCGATTACGATTCGGTTGATTAAGTAAATCACGAACCACGAACGCCGACGACGAAAGAAATTCGAATGCTAAATGGCGAAATTGTCATTCCTTCGTCATTAGACATTCGATATTCGTCATTGTTCGTCTGCGAGCGCTCGCAACGTCTTTAGGTTCATCACGTCTTCGTGCAAGTCTTTAGCCTTTGGTGTCTCGAGTACTTTCGGGATTTTTCGGAAACGGTGATCGCGCATGATGAAGCGGAAAGCGGCCAGACCGATTTTGCCCTTGCCGATGTGCTGATGTCGATCCACACGCGAGCCGGGCGCCGTTTTGGAATCGTTGAGATGAATCGCAACGAGACGGTCGAGACCGATTGTTCGATGAAATTGGGCGAAGGTCTTTCGCACGGCTGATTCGCTCCCGATGTCGTAACCCGCTGCGAAGACATGCGCAGTGTCGAGACAAACACACAATCGCTCCGGCTCGCGCACGCGGCCGAGGATGTAAGCGAGGTGCTCGAATTTATGTCCAAGGCATGAACCCTGTCCGGCAGTCGTCTCGAGCCCGATCCGGGTTTTCACGTTCGGAATTCGAGCGAGTACCCGGTTAACCGACTCAATAACTTTATCGAGGCCGGCTTCTTCACCGGCGCCGAGATGGGCGCCCGGATGTAAAACAAGGAACGGCAGCTCAAGCTGGTCGGCCCGAATCAATTCTTCGGAAAGAGCGCGCAACGAATTAGCGTGAAACTGACGATTCGTGGCGGCGAGATTAATGAGATAATTCGCGTGCCCAAAGATCGACAATAACTCGCCGCGTTGCGGGTGATTAAGAAAAGCCGCAACCTGCTCGCGCGTGAGCGGACGCGCGAACCATTGCATGTTATTCTTCACGAACATCTGGATCGAGGTGCAATTGATGGAGCAGCCGCGCTCGATCGCCATTTGCACCCCACCGCCGATCGACATGTGGGCGCCCAAGAGAATTGTCGATTTTGCCGATTGCGAATTGCCAATTGCCAATTTAGCCGGGAAACGGCTTCGTGACGCCTTCATTCAATCGAAAATAGGTGATCGAAAATCTAAAATCTCTTCGGATGCCAATCCGGCTTTTTCAGGCTTCCCTCGCCCTTGTATTCGAAAAGTTTGTAAACTGGCGCGAGCACGAAACCGGGGCCTTTCGCATTGATCCGCACCTCAAAATCGAGTTTGTCGTCGAGAAAATAGATGTCGCCACGGCCCAGGATGCTGAAAAGTTGTCCGGATACATCGAGATCGTCGGTGTGAATAATTCCATCCCTGATGGTAAATTTGGCACCAGCGTTACGTGCAATGCTATAGCCGGCACCGGGCACAATATGAGTGAGGATCTCCGAAATCGGCCCGAAGACAGGAATGGCGAAGATATCGCCGTTGGTGACTCCGATTCTTCCAGTGCCATGCATGGCGCGTGAGTCGCTGCCCAGTCCATCGAAATCGTACGCTCCGGTCAACTGTCCACGCACGGTCCGGTAGTGATAGTAGTTGAAGTAAAGATTGGTCAGACGAGGGAAGTCAACGTCGGCGACAACAACACTCGCGTGATAACGCGGTTTGTCTTTCGCAAGGGAGATATCAGCGCTGCCACCCACATTTCCAGAAAAAAGAGCGCCGCGAAGGTCGACAATTTGCAACCGGTCATTCGTGAATAGCAGCCGTCCGGAGACGCGATCAAAGGGCAACGTCTTCCCAAGAAACTCATAATCCATTCCGTTGCCGCCATCGACCGTGACCTCGAGATGTGTGTTCTTGCCGCCGCGAAATTGATAGACGCCATTAGCGGTAACGGTGGGCGGGCGGCGAAACTTGTAAGGCGCAACAGTCTTCCAAGTCTTGGGATCGATCCAAAAAATCGCCTCGGCCGGACGCAGGTTGCTTTTGATATTTGAGACACGCACCTCATGCTTTTTAAAATCATACGTGAAAGAGCCTGTTCCAATCCCTTCGTCGCGCACGACCCGAAAATTGTCGCAAGTGATGGCGCCGTCGGCCAAATGGAGGCTGGTATTTCCGCTGTTCATCCAGACACCGCGAAATCGAGTTCGATCCAAAGCCACATTTCCATCGCCTCGCCAATTCTCTGGATGATGGTCGGAACCCCTGATCGTGAGGTGAATCGCAGGGGGGCGCTGCCACTCCCAATCCCGGAGAAATTCATCCAAATCAGGAGAGGCGAGGGCGTGCACTGCGCTTGGAGCGATTGTGCTTTCTATGTTTAAACGAAAATCATTTGGGGCATCGAAAAGATCGGCCCTGAGCTGACCGGTTTGATGCCGAAGACGCACATCGCGGAGTAATGTGCGTTCGCCATCCCAGGAAAAATCGGCCATAAAATCGGAGAACTGCATTGTTCTGTAAGCAAATTTGCCGAGAGTAACGTGGCCAATGATCGCTGGACGAAGCCGATCTTCTCCGATGTTCGCCGAGCCAGAGATTTCGACCAAAGGTGGGGAATAGAAGGCCACGTCTGCGAACGGTCCCAGGAATCCGAAGGCACCGAGGAAAGCTTTTAGATCAATGCTGCTGCGGATTCGGAACTCAGCGCGATTGTCTTGCCGGCTCCAATTGGCGCGTCCTGCAAAACTGCCCAAGGCATCGTTCCATTCGCAGTGCGTGACCGTCAGGCGCTGGTCGCGCCATTCGGCGGCGGCGGACACGTTTTTCATTTCGTAATTGCCTCGTTGCGAGAGATCGCCGCGCAGCGTCGCCTCCACTCGTGCATCCTCCATTTCCGCGACGTCACCGCTGAATTTTACCTGCAACCAGGGAGGCGCGGCCGGAAAGCTAAACTTTTGCAGTTCGCTCACGACTCGTCGCAAGATCGACAGTCGTTTTTGCCACTCTTCTTGAGAAAGCGGCGTTGATGGCGGGTAATTGGCTCGCTTGATTAATTGTCCAGTCGCTGAAATCCGTATTCCGCAAAAAATTCCCTCGGCTTGGCTGACGTAGATTTGTTCGGGCGGAAAATAGACGTGGGCGCGGAGATCGTTGAGCTGCGCCTTACCGGTATTCCCATCAACGCCTGTGAGTGGCAGCGTGATTTGCGCATTACGCACGTCGAGCGCGTTGAGGAATGGCTCATGATGGATGAACGCAGCGTAATTAATATCGAGGGAGATTTCGCTGATCAGAGCAAGGGTATTTTCACGGTTCTTGTAATCGAAGATGCGCACATTCTTCGCGACCAGACCGCGGAACGGATCGAGCGTTAACCTGCCGACAGAAGCTTCGACCCCGCGCTTGTGCAATTCCTCGACTATGCGATAGCGCCACTGCCGGCCGAAGCCTCGCTTTGCCAGATACCAGCCGGTGCTGCCGAAGAGCAAAATCGTGACGAGTATCACCAAGCGCGTTAGGATTGCTGCGATGCGGCGCCCCAAAGTTGATCGTCCAATTTGTTTCCGTACGACGGGCTTCGGCGGTTCGAGAATCGGTGGCATGGGCTCGTTGAGACGTTGAAGGATCTAAGCGTTGCAGCGATTATTGAT
Source organism: Candidatus Udaeobacter sp. (assembly GCA_036495045.1). Classification (GTDB taxonomy): domain Bacteria; phylum Verrucomicrobiota; class Verrucomicrobiia; order Chthoniobacterales; family UBA10450; genus Udaeobacter. Next base: position 2,467 of record DASXNN010000100.1, on the reverse strand, counting down.
GTAGCGCTTCATCGCTTTAGGCTTCTACATTTCCATGACAATTTCCGATCTGCCAGCGATCAACGCATCGCTCAATTTCATCAGCACCGTTTTCATCTCGACAGGCTGGTACCTGATCCGGCGCGGCGCGTGGCAGCGTCACATGGCATGCATGATCACGGCTGTGATTGCATCCACATTTTTTCTCATCGGGTACCTCGTCTATCACGCGCACGTCGGCGAGAAATCGACCCATTTCACTGCGCAGGGAATGGTGCGTCCGCTCTATTTTGCAATGTTGATTTCGCACATCCTGCTCGCCTTTGTGACGTTGCCCTTGGTGATTTTGACTCTCATTCCAGTGTTCCGCCGCCGATGGGACCGCCATCGGCGAATCGCACGCTGGACGATCCCAATCTGGCTTTATGTCTCAGTGACCGGGGTCCTGGTGTATTTAATGCTCTACAAATGGTTTCCTCCGCCAAACCTTGCACTTGCCCATTAGTTGATGTTTGATCAGAGGACGCGTGCACTGTCGTGCAGATAAGAGAATTTTATGGTGACGATCGCCACGTTTAACGAACCGGTAAAAGCGAGGCAGCTGAAACGGCGCTTCCAAGACGCAGGGCTGAAGGCCGATGTTCACAACGAAGCCCCTTTGCAGCAGGTCGGATTCATGTCTCGCCCCCAGGCGAACGCAAAAGTGATGGTGGAGGATAACGACTTCGAAAGAGCACAAAGCTTGATGGTCGAGTGGGAAGCCACCGACCCGGACATCGCTACTGCGGTGATTCGCTGTCCGCAGTGCGGCTCTTCGAACATCGAATATCCGCAAATGACCCGTAAATTCATCACCCCAGCGCTTGTTGGCGTTCTTTGTGCGATGAAAATTATTCCGAAGGAATTTTATTGTCAGGATTGCCACTTTACCTGGAGCAATCAGGAGGAGCGCACGCTCGGACGGCTCTGGCATCTCTTATTTCCTGGACTTGAATCGGGTAAAGAGGGCTCGTAGGCAATCGGCTCGGTTAACCGGCGCGATTGATTCCTCGCGCGCGATTTCTCTTTTGATGGACTGTCGATTGCCTCAAGTCATGAGAGCCTCCCGCTCGCGCTGGTCTTGCTTCATTCGAAACGTCGCCCGCGCTGCGCTCGAATCCACAATTTCCCTCTGCCATCCATGAAGTGGTTCCTCGTTCTAATGCTGGCACTGATCATCTTTGGCGGCGCCGCATTCTTTAGTTATAACCTTGTTTTTAAAGAAGAGATCGCTGTGAAAAAGGAACAGCGCGGAGAAATTACTCCGGCGCCCACGCCAGATATTAGCCTTCCTGAATTTCAGGCGGCGGCGAAACTGCGGCAGGATGGCAAACTGACTGAAGCGCGCGACGCACTTACCGCCTTTATCCAGAAATATCCCGCCGGGCTGCATTTGGAAGAGGCCAAAGATTTGCTCGGCGAAGTGAACATCGACATCTTCCTCTCGCGTTATCCTTCGCCGGAAAAAACTGATTATGTGGTGAAGTCCGGAGACGTCCTGGCAAAGATTGCAAGGAAACTGAAGACGACGCCCGAGCTCATCATGCGGATGAATAATTTGAGCGGCACGATGCTGCATATCGGCGAGCATTTGCTCATCTCCCATCCGGATTTCTCAATTGTGATTCAACGAAAGGCCAACGTGGTCGTGCTTCTTAATCACGGCACTTTTTTTAAGCAGTATCATGTGCATGAAGCGAAGTTGCCACCTAAACAGCCGTCGAAAGTCACGGCGAAGGTTGCAGAGACGATGGCTTGGAAAGACGGGAAACGCATTGGACTGGGTAGCAAAGATTACATTGGCAGCACCCGCTGGGTCCGTCTGAGCGCACCGGCTTACACCCTTTACTCGGTGGCTGATTCGGCGCATCCCAATATTACTCAGCCACCGCCGCCACTCGGCCTTGGCCTCGCTGCTTCCGATACCGAGGAGCTAAGCAGCCTTGTAAACAACCGGACGCCTGTCACCATTATCGACTGACAATCGTTAAGAAGTTAAAAGAGTTTACAATGGTTACAACCTTGAGACGCGGCGACTTTGTAGCGCTTTAACTTTTTTAACTTTGTACCTTTCATTCATGGAGATTCAACCGCTCGATTTTGAAAAACCGATCTTTGAACTGCAGCGGCGCTTGCAAGATTTGAAAGCTCATTCCGACGAACATGATGTCAATCTTGATCCCGCGGTTAAGACGCTTGAGGAAAAGCTGCAAGAAACTCGAGGCCAGATATACGGTAACCTGAACGCCTGGCAGCGCGTCCAAATCGCGCGGCACGTGCAGCGGCCGTTCGCCCTCGATTACATCGACCGATGCTTTACAAACTGGGTTGAACTGCATGGGGATCGCCGCTTTGCCGATGACAAAGCCATGCCGAGCGGTCTTGCGACGCTCGGCCAGCAGCGCTGTATAGTTGTTACTCACCAAAAAGGGCGGAACACGAAGGAAAA
>DASXNN010000099.1:0-3578 GCA_036495045.1 Candidatus Udaeobacter sp. | reverse complement strand
TCCATTCGTTGCGCACCGAATGCAGATCGGAGTGGCAGATGCCGCAAAACAAGATCTCGATTTGCACATCGCGGTCAGTTGGATCGCGACGCTTGATCGCGGTGGAGGCCAGTGGCGATGTCGCGCTGGCAGCGGAGTAAGCCTTTGCGTTGTATGTTGATTTATGCATGTGGTTTGATCCTCCTACTGGTTTGGTTTCTGAGCGTGGTATTGCTTGTCACTCCCGTTTTTCATTTAAAGATCGCAGCACAGGGTCACGCCGCGCTTAGTACCGGATTCCGTACGACCAACCACAGAGGTATTCTTTCACAGTGACAGCGCAGCAAATTATCGATGAGATCAAGCGTAGTGCCCCGAACGAACAACTCGGCGTGATCCGTTTTGCACATCAACTCGATGCTGAGCGCCGACTCAGCGGGGAGGAGCTTTCGAAGCTGGCCGCGCGCATGAGCGAAACCGATGACGCCGTTGAAACCGGCAACAATTCGCGACACGATCGTGCGCGATTTCTACGGCGCGGAGTTGTAGTGGCGGCTGTGTCAGCCGCATCCGCGAATCAAACTCCCACGGACAGAGAAGTCTTCTGAGTGCCGTTACTCGTCACTCGGTTGCCAAGCCGTAGCCCTGCGCGAAGGCTGGTCATTTCTGTCCGCGTCCCAATTATCGCGCTGCAAAAAGTCTCCACTCGACGGGAACGCCTTTAAGCTGGTGAACACCTCGGTCCTGAAAATCAATTCCAGAACCCGACACAAGATCCTTCACAGTGCCGGAGACCAGCACGGAACCCGGCTCGGCTTTCGCCATAATCCGCGCCCCAATATGCACTGCGATGCCGCCGATATTGTCACCCATCAATTCGCATTCGCCGGTGTGCACTCCGGCGCGCACATCAATACCGAGCTGTCTGACCGCCGACGCGATGGCGAGCGCACATCGAATCGCGCGCGCCGGACCGTCGAACGTCGCAAGAAAGCTGTCACCCGTGGTATTTATTTCCCTGCCGCTAAAGCGAGAAAACTCCTTTCGCACAATCGCGTAATACGAGGTCAGGACATTACGCCAGCCCGTGTCACCCAGCGTCGCCGCGCGTTCGGTCGAGGAAGCGATGTCGAGAAACAGCACCGTGGCCAGGATCCGATCGTAGATATCGATCGGTCGTTTCCCGGTAATGAACTCCTGAATATCCGACAACACGATCTCCATGTCATCGAGCATCATGGAATGGCTGTTTCCCGGATATTCCTTGAACTTCGCGCTCGGAATCCGCGACGCCATGTCGCGCGCGGCTTCCACGCGCGCGCATGGATCACCGGTTCGGTTCATCACCAAAGTGGGCGCCTGAATCGACGGAAGGATGGGGCGGGTGTCGATCTGGCCGTTCATTATTTCGTACGCACGCACCGCCGAAGGGCTCGCTGCCGCGCGCATGTAACGACCAAGGGATTCGATGAATGCCGGATCCGCATCGCGACCGAGACCGGCGCCGGGTCCCGTCAGGTAGTCAAAAGAAGGCCAATCATCGTCAATCATTGCAACCATTTCATCATGCTCTTTTTGCGTCTGGGCCCACGGATGATCGGGGGAAGCGATCCAGCGGGCCTGCGCACCCCAGACTAAAAGCGAAATCACTCGCTGCGGATAAGTGGCGGCGAAAAGACACGCCATCGAGCCGCCTTCGGAAACACCAAAAACATTCGCGCGCTCGATACCGATGTCATCCATGACGGCTCGAATGTCGTCAGTCCGCTCCTCCAGCGTCGCCATCTTCAGGGGCCGATCGGACAGACCAGTGCCGCGTTTGTCGAAACGAATCAGCCGGCAAAATTTACTGAACCGCTCGAAGAAAAGAGCGCGCTGCGGAATTTCCCAATCCAGGTCCAGATGCGACATCGTCCCCGGCGCCCATACCACGTCGACTGGACCATCTCCGCTAATCTGGTAAGCGATGCGCACATCGCCGCTGCGCGCGTACTTTATTTTCGGCAACATAAGAACGACAAAATCAATCCTAACGTCTTTGACAAATCTGAAAAGCCTATGTCCTCTGACTCCTGATTTGCGACCGCTGACATCTGCCCTCCACTTTTCTCAACTTCAACTCTCAACCATCAACTTCCCCTAATATGAAATCGCTCACTGAACATCTTTGGTTCGAGGTACCGGAGCGGCGCGGGTTCATCAACATCACGCCGAAGATCGAGGAACTCGTTCACCGGAGCGGCGTGACCGAAGGACTTTGTCTGGTTAACGCGATGCACATTACCGCTTCGGTATTCATCAACGACGATGAGCCGGGGCTCTATCACGATTATGAGGTGTGGCTGGAAAAACTGGCGCCGCACGCGCCGACCGCCGCCTATCGACATAATCGGACGGGCGAAGACAACGCTGACGCCCACCTCAAACGTCAGGTCATGGGCCGGGAAGTCGTCGTTGCAATCACCAAAGGCAAACTGGATTTCGGCCCATGGGAACAAATTTTCTACGGCGAATTCGACGGCCGAAGAAAAAAGCGGGTCTTGGTCAAGATAATCGGAGAGTAAACGAATCGACAGGATTAAATTCGATTAACCACAGAGGAGATTCTTAAAACGCCGTTATTTTCGTCGCCACGTTCAGGCGTTTGCCATCTCGTTCCACGACAAGCGTTCGTACACTGCCGGGTTTGCCATGCAAAGCGGCAAAGATCGCGCCGCGGGTTGCATTGCTCAGTTGAAGATCATCGACCTGAATTAACCTGTCACCGACTCGAACCGCATCCACTGTTGGCTTTCCATCTTTCTGCGCAATTCCAGCGATGAAATAACCGGTGTCCCGTTTCTCCAACGTCACGCCCACTTGGTCGAGATCATGCGGATCAAGCTCGATTTGCTGCTCCCAATAAATCATGCGCCGGGGAAAATCGATCGTGACGCGAAAACCCTTAAGCGCGTTGCCACCGATCCAGCCGATCACCGGTTCCGGAGCCTTCTTCGAATACCAATCGAAAAAGTCTCCATGAACGACGCTCTCTCCGGGCGCGGGTGGAATCGGAGGCGCTTCCGCTGAAATTCCAAGCACGCCAATCTGCTTGAGTTCCAGCGAACCGAACTTGATCTCGGGCAAACGCAAAATCGTTGCTCGCGCCTCGGCGCCGTCTGTTCTGGTTTGCATGTTGGCTTCACCAACCGCGCCCGTTCCTCGCTTCCAATCCGGATGCGCTCTTACCCATTGTTGCGCGACGTCGTATCGAATCCAGGAGTAGGCCGACCCGCAGTCAATCGCTAACGCGTAGGTATGTTCCGCAATCGCACCGGTAACAGATATCAATCCCGTCTTTTCGTTCACCCGGCAGGGCACGCCCTCACCCTTGCCTTCGAGAGTATCAGGCCGCGCGATCGTTAAGGTTCGCTTCGCGTAATCGAACACCACCTGATAGCTTTTCAACAAGCTGCCTGGCAGAATCGTTTCTACCGGAATTGTTCGTTTTCCATCGCGACTGGTGAAACCCAACCCGGTGTCGGTCTCGAGCGCCGAGGGCTCGATTGGTATTTCCAGATTTCCAACCCGCAACCGCAGCGGTTTATTTTGATCAGGTT
>DASXNN010000098.1:0-4849 GCA_036495045.1 Candidatus Udaeobacter sp. | reverse complement strand
GTCATCCGCAAGCGCGCTGTTAAGGATCCCGATTAACTGAATTCCCTTTTCCTTACGTACTGGAATGATCAGGTCTTTGGGCCGGCTACAGTCCCTTCCGGATGTTTGTACCAGCCGGGATCTTCAAAGTTGGTGATTCCGTCACGCACCTTTAGCACAGTAAACATGCCCCCCATCGAGATTGGGCCGAATTGACCGGTACCGGTCATCATTGGCAGCGTGTTTTTCGGGCCGCCCATGTGCATTTCGCTCATATCGTGCATCCCAGCTGATCCCATCGCCGTGTAACTAGGCACGAGGGAGCGGACTTTCTCGCTCACGCCTTCCTGATTCACGCCGATCAGGTTCGCGATTCCGTGGTTCATCACATTCATGGCGTGATGATTCTTGTGGCAATGAAACGCCCAGTCACCCGGATTATCGGCCACAAATTCGATGGTGCGCGTCGTGCCAGGCGGAACGTTTGTCGTTACTACGGGCCAGCGCGCTTCCTTTGGCAGTTCGCCGCCGTCAGTGCCCACCACCCAAAAACGGTGGCCGTGAAAATGAATTGGGTGACTGTCCATGCTCAGGTTGGCGAGACTGACGCGAACGCGTTGGTTCAATTTCACAACGAGCGGATCAGTGCCGGGCCAGACGCGACTGTTAAACGTGAACAAATTGAAGTCGGTCATGATGTTCGGGTTCGGAGTTGATGTTCCGGGCTCGACGAACCACTCCTCCAGAAAGATACAAAAGTGCCGATCGACCGCCGGCTTGTAACCGTCTTTCGGATGAATGACAAAAAATCCCTGCATGCCCATCGCCATCTGAACCATTTCGTCTGAATGCGGATGGTACATCTGCACGCCATTTTGCTTGAGGGTGAACTCGTAAGCATAAGTCTCTCCGGGCGGAATATGTTTCTGCGTTAAACCACCAACGCCATCCATCCCGTTCGGCAGAATGAATCCGTGCCAGTGGACGGAGGTCGGCTCCGGCAGATGATTCGTCACCAAGATCCGGACGCGGTCGCCCTCGACAGCTTCGATAGTCGGGCCGGGCGTTTGTCCGTTGTAGCCCCAGCAGTTGACGATCATCCCCGGCGCGAACTCGCGTTTTACCGGTTCGGCCACGAGATGAAATTCCTTTACGCCCTCCACCATTTTCCACCGCAAGCTCGATCCGTTCGGTGTAACGAGGGTTGGATAATTTCCCTCTGCTGGAGGAGCGGCCGAAGCCGACTGCCTCGACACGACTTCTGCGCCACGTGCAATTCGTTTGAATAAAGCGGAACCGCCGATTAACGCGGCCGCGCCTGAGAAAAATTTCCGACGAGTAATCATAATTTCTTATTGGGTAGTTTTGGTTTCTTTGAACGAAGAGTTCATCTCAATCGAAATGGCGCCGAGCGTTCCGCCGACGGCTCTTTCCAAATCGGCGCGGGCGATCCAGTAATCGCGCAGCGCATCGATGTAGCCGCGCTCGGCTGAGATCTCGTTTTGTTTTGCCAGGAGAAGATCGTACGGACTTTTCAACATCGCGTTGTAATGAGTGAGCGTGAGCTCGAGAATTTTCTTTCGCCCGGGCAATAGCTCATCGCGGTAATAGCCCGCCAGGTCGCGCTTCGCGATAAGGCGATCCCGCGCCTCGCGCACTTCCGCCCGAATCGCGACCGCTTCAGATTCCAACCGGCGTTCCGCTTGTCGCAGTTGAGCCTGGAGTTTGGCGATGCGCCCCTGTCCTCGATTGAAGATCGGTAATTCCAACTGCCATGTCGGACCGGTAACGCGCTGCCCGTCCGGGTCCTTTTCTGTGTCGACGCCGAATTCGATGCTGCCGACATATCGATAAGTTTTCGTGATGCCGAGACTTCCCACTAACGCGCCGATTTCCGTTTTCGCTGCGGCGAGGTCGAGCCGCTGATTAATCGCCAACGATTCGAGTCGCCTTAGTGGAAAATCCGCCGGCGGAAGCGCCGGAAGCTCGTTGTCGATCTTCCAGGCTGTGTCTTCGCCCCAGGTTCCCATCAAACGGTTGAGCTTCTCGCGACCGGAGCGGGTCGACGCGGATGTCTCGGCAACGTCCAGTTTCGACTCCGAATAGGTCGCCTGCTGATTGGCAAGATCGAGATCGTTAATGTTTCCCGCTTCGTGCTGGCGTTGCGCCAGCTCGACCGCAGCAGCGTCAGTTTCATTGATCGCTTGCAAACGTCCGAGTAATTGTTCCTGCGCTTGCAACTCGTAGAACGCCGTCTTCGTTTCGGCAGCCAGTTTCAAGATCGCATCGCCCACCCGCAGCTTGGCCTTTGCCAACTCGGCCGCGGCCACTTTCTTCCGGAGCGGAATCACGAGGAGATCGAAGAATTCCTGCGCAATCGACATCTCGATATTCGTGCCGGACGGCGCGCGATTGGGAAAGCGGGCGTCTCCGGCGAAAATCGGATTCTTCAACAAACCCGCTTCAATCAAATCGGCGTTGGCAATTCCTATCTCTTCGAAGATCGCCTGCAATTCGCGATTATCTAAGAGCGCGATCTGCACGGCGGCATTAACCGTTAACGTCCGCCGGAGTAACGCGCGAATCGCTTCTCGAATCTGATCGCTTGCTTCGACGTCCCTCGGCCATTCGACCTGCTTCCCCGTTCGCTCTCGAATCGTCGATTGCAAATCTTCAACCGATTGGCCTCTTGCAGCCACGATCGACAACAGCGGCAGAATCAGCGCGAGAAAGAGGCGGCGGCTCATTTCGACCCTCCTTCTTTTTTTATCAGTGTCGTGCCGCAGATCGGACACTTCCCCGGTTTGTGCTCATGAACCTGCGGATGCATCAGGCACGTGTAATAACTTGTTGCGTTCACCGGTTTGTTTTCGCCCGGCTCCATTTTCATCGCGCCGCTGGGGTCGTGTTGCATCCCCTCCATGTCGCCGCCCATGCGGTGGTGCATTTCCGACGGCTGGAAACTCGGGGTCCCCGGCGTATTCGCGGCGAGAAGTTCGTTTGTCTTTTCTGTCAGCGCATCACGACCGAGCACCGGTTTTGCAGTCGGCGTCACAGATTCCCTGGCTTCTGCGCTGGCAGGATTAGTCGCCGACAGCGGTGGAGGTTGAACGTTTGTCGACGCGCAACCAACGGCCACAGCTGCGAACGCGAGCATCATAGCCTGTTTTGGTATTTTCATTTTTGGTTGTGGTGTGAACTACGGTGGTTGATTAAACAAAAGCGCAGTGCGCAGCCGGGATACACGACGCAACCGCGGCGTGCCAGAGAACGAGCGAACGTGCAACCGCCCCGAAAAATGGGCGTCGCGTTAGCTCAGAGAAACAGGAGGAGCGTGAGCGAGAATGCTCCGCTGAAGAACCGATTGAACAAAACTATTCTCGCCCGGCGGTCCGGTATCGAAGATTACCGAAACCTGCTGGGCTTGAATTCGAGCGGCGTCAACGATCAACGCAGAGAATGGCTGGAACTGCCCGAACCAGACCGGTTTCGCAATTGTCTTCGCCGCCGACAGCATGGTTGCCTGCAAATTCTTGCAACACGGGAGATCACCGCATCCATTTCCCTTCTGCGGCTGCGGTGCATGCTCTTTCTGTGCATGCATCGGACACTGCGAACCTGCACTCGCTAGCGCTGTGGGCGTGGCGAGCGCACAGTGATTGCTGGCGAAAAACCACGCCGCCATAGACACCGCCGCGACAAGGCATCGAGGAATTGTGGAAGCGCAGTTCAATTGAAACTCGAATCTATCGCTTTCTATTGACAACGCCAAGTGCCATCACGTTGCGATTTTCTTTGTATTGCTGGTGTCGCAATCAAAGGTGCTGCCTGGTCGCGCCGTAGTTATCTTTTTGTTGACGCTCTTTTTGCGCGTGACATAGTCAAACTGCCTCGTCTTCGCGTTTCTTTGTGAAGCGCGAAATCGAAGATATCAGGGCGGTTATAATGGCCTGAAACATCCAGGGTCATTTTCTCGCGATCGATCGCGGTAAGATCGAGCTCAGCTGAGACCGTCGTCTCCCGATCGAAGACTGGCTCGACGACGTAGTGACCGTCTGGTCCGATGATCGCGCTACCGCCCCGCAGCACGAAGGCTTGCCGATCTCTGTTCAGATGGGGCACCGGACGCAATTCATTCGGGAAATCCTTTGCACGCATAATCAGACCAGCAGCAAGGACAAAGCAGCGCCCTTCAAACGCGTAATGCCGGCTGGCGAGTTGATGCATCTCGTGCACGGTCGGCCAAACGGCAACGTGAATGTGTTCACCGGCAAGGTGGAGCGCCTGACGCGCCATTGGCATCCAGTGTTCCCAGCAAATCAAACCGCCAAGGCGGCCCAGCGGCGTCGGCTTTGATTGAAGGCCCGATCCGTCGCCCTGCCCCCAAACGATTCGTTCCGTGTAGGTGGGAACGAGCTTTCGATGGTGATTCGCAAGTTTGCCGGTGTGACTAAACGTGAGCAGCGTATTAAAGAGCGTTCCGTTGCCTGGCCCACTCTCCACTTTTTCGTTTACGCCGATCACGAGCGTCAATTTTAGATCCGCAGCCAGCTTACCAAGAAGTCGCGTCTCTGCTCCCGGCACCACGACGCTGTTCTGCCGCAGACGGGCAAAGACTTCCTTTGTCGGCGCGTGATCCCAAAGAGCTGCGCCGGGACAGTAATCCAGCCATGCTGGATAGCCTGGAAGCCACGTCTCGCCGAAGACAACAAGTTGCGCGCCCTTTTTCGCCGCCGCCTCAGCCAATCGAACGAGTTTGCGCATGCTTCCCTCGAGATCCATCCAGACTGGCGCCGCCTGAATAATTGCAACACGCACTTTCATTCCCTTGTAAAAGGTTTCTTTCGCCCTCAAAATCACTCAGCGTTCG
>DASXNN010000097.1:0-7849 GCA_036495045.1 Candidatus Udaeobacter sp. | reverse complement strand
CACTGAAGACTTTGGACAAGCAAGTTGCTCAAAAGAAGCTCGATGATTTGGTGAGGGAAAAGGACAGGGAACGCGCTGGCATCACACCACCGAAGAATTTACGCGAGTCTGCCTCGCAGCCGATGGAAAAACATCTGGCTGATTACTTGAACGATCTTCGAAACATTGGCCGAGACGATGTTTACATCGAGAATTTAGGTTACCGCCTCAATATCCTTATCCGCGAATGTGGCTGGGTGCATCCGGCTAAGGTGACTACTGATTCGTTTACGGCTTGGAGAGCGGAACAAGAAAAGGCTGCAAAAACCTTGAACCAGTACCTAGATTCCGCGAGTGCGATGCTCAATTGGATGATCCAAAAACGTCGTATCTCTCACAATCCTTTGGTGACCGTACAAAAGGTTCAGTTTGCCCCGGCGTGGAAACGCAGAGCGTTGCGAGACGATGAACTGAGACGCTTACTGAAGGTCGCTGGCGAAAGTCGCATCGGATACGAACTTGCTTTTTACACCGGTCTTCGCCGTGCTGAATTGAAGGCGTTGACGTGTGGCGATATCGAGCTTGGTACAGATATACCGTCGCTGTCGCTGGATGGTAGGTTCACTAAAAATCGAAAAAAAGTGTGCATCCCGCTGCACCGTGAAATTGTTCGCGAGCTACGTGCGTTGATACCCGCTAACGCCAAGCCGTCTGATCTCCTTCTCACTGGCAAAATGCTCCCCAGTATGTGGAAGATGAAGAGAGATTTAAAACGTGCCGGAATCGAATACGAAAATGGTGACGGTCGAGTAGATTTTCATTCGCTCAGACACACATTGGCGACCCATCTCGCATGTCGAAATGTTGCTCCGCGTGTAGCCATGCAAATAATGCGCCATAGCGATGTTCGTCTCACGATGAATCACTACACTGATGAGACATGCTTGCCCGTCGCAGAAGCAATCCAATCGCTTCCTTCCTTTGGTGCTACAGAGGGTAACAACGCAAACACACAAATACACCCACAAACGTCAGACGTTTCGCGTAACCAGCAGTCGCAGAATGGCACGATTCCGGCAGCTCAGGATACCCTTAAAGGCGTTCATACTGAGGGTCTTTGGCACAATCTGTCACTCGATGACATTGTGAAGCACGGGTTGCCAAAATTCTGCCTCGCTAGGACTCGAACCTAGACAAAGAGATCCAGAATCTCTGGTGCTACCATTACACCACGAGGCAAGAAGTGGAGAAAATTAAAACCGAATCGCTCTGCCGCAAGTCGAGCGTACTCGCGCCGTCTGCATCGCCGCCTTTCCCGACCGGCCACAGGCCGGTGGCTACAGTTCATCGCGGCAATAGACGGCTCACAGAGCCGTGACTACAGATGCGGAGCCAAGCGCGGCGCGAATTTAAGCCGCTGGAGCTTTGGCACCGAGCAGGATTTCAGCGCCCTCGCGAGCCCCTTCCACTTCCAGCGTCTTCCCGCTCTTTTTTACTAATGCACGAGCGTGTTCCACCATCCGATCGATCATCTTGTCATCATGATTCGGATCGTGATGAAAAAGCAGGAGCTGGCGCACATCCGCATCAAGTGCCAGTGAAACGACGCTGCTGATTGAGCTGTGGCCCCAACCGACGTGCTTCGCGTACTCCTCGTCCGTATATTGTGTATCGAGGATCGCCAGGTCGCAGCCTTGAATGAACTCGACCATCTTTGTGCGCTCGGCTGTGGCGAAATCGCGCGCGTCGTCCTCGCCGATTCCATCGCGCGAGGCCAATTGCAGCTTGAGCTGCTCGTAAGGCTCATTGTCGGGAAAATAAGCGATCGATCCCGAGCTTGTAAAAAGACGGTAACCAGCGCAAATGCCCGGATGATTAGCGAACTTGGAATGGACCTCGACGTTTCCGATTCGAAACTCCATCTCCTTTAGTTCTTCAATCGCCAGATGGCTCGAAAGTTGGCGTAAACTCACGGGAAAAAACGGCGTCTCCATTTGGCTGGCCAGGATTTTTGCCAAACCAGCGCGAGCTCCTTCGTAACCCAAAACACGGATGAGATTCTTCTGATTGTAAGCGGGGGAAAAAAAGGGCAGTCCCTGGATATGGTCCCAGTGAGTGTGTGAGATCAAAAGGGTTAGCTTCATCGAGCGAGGTCCAAATTCTTTATCCAAAGCAAGCCCGAGCAGGCGAATCCCGCTGCCGGCATCGAGAACGATGATCTCGCCATCAGCGCGCACCTCAACACAGCTGGTGTTTCCACCGTAACGGACTGTGCTTTTTCCAGGAACCGGAATTGAGCCGCGAACGCCCCACAGTCTTATCCGCGCAGGAATGGACTCACTCTCGGCCGCAGATTTTGGTTTGGGGTGGCGCGGGATTTCGGGCAGGAGGCGGTCAATCGTGGTGGAGAGCAATTCCCAGGTGATGGGCTTAAGCAGATATTCGTCCGCTCCAGCTTGCAGCGCGCTGGCCCGATCGACTCCATAATCGCGCCCCGAAACGACGATGATCTTGGTTGGTTGCAGCTGTTCGCGAATCGTGCGGCAAACCTGAAAGCCGTTCGATTTTGGCATTAACAAATCGCATAGGATAAGCTCCGGCCGATTGCGCAATGCCAGCTCGAGTCCGGCTTCACCATCATTCGCTTCCAGGACCTTCCAATCTTCGCGTGTGAAAAGACCTGCGATTGCGCGCCGGTTTTCGGCATCATCTTCGATGATTAAGACGCGAGGCATTATGGGGTGAAAGCCCTTTGATTTCCTGACTCTCCGGCGAGCGCACTGTCTTTGTTCTTCGGTGCACTCACGTTAGCTTCTTATGATCATCATTCATGCCAAGTCTCCCAAAACCCTGACTGAATGAAAATGGTCGCCGCAGTTGTTATTAAACGAGAGAGGTTTACAGAGCGTGTCCTTTTCCAAAATAGGTTTTGCCATTACCGCGACGGATTGTTCTAAATTCATTTCTGAGGCCATCTCGGTTTATTTTTAGACCAGTCAGCTCTACTTGTATGCCACACTTCGGACGTGGCGTGCGAACAATCGATTCAAGTTAGGACGCTGGCGTTCTCTGCGCAACCGTGATTAAAAGAAGATCGGAATGATTAAAATCGCGACAATGTTTACGACTTTAATCATCGGATTGATCGCGGGGCCCGCAGTGTCTTTGTACGGGTCGCCCACGGTGTCGCCGGTCACCGCCGCGGCGTGCGCAAAAGAGCCTTTGCCACCGTAATTTCCTTCCTCGATAAATTTTTTCGCATTGTCCCACGCCGCGCCGCCGCTCGTCATCGCGATGGCAATAAACAATCCGGTCACAATTGTGCCAACAAGCACCCCGCCGAGCACGACCGGCCCAAGCTGGGGGATCACGGCCACGGCCACAACGACAACCAAAGGCAACAGCGCCGGGATAATCATCTCGCGCAGCGCCGCTTTTGTCACGATGTCCACGCAAGTGCCGTATTCCGGTTTATCTTCGCCGCGTAAAATTCCCGGTTTGGCCTGTAATTGACGGCGCACTTCGCGCACCACTGCGCCTGCTGCTTTCCCGACAGCGTCCATACTGAACGCGGTAAAAATAAACGGCAGCAATCCGCCGATGAACAAACCGATGATCACTTTTGGATCTTGCAGCGAGAATTGAAAAAATTGGTCACCGGCAAGTTTGTGCGAACTGGTGAGATGCGCGCGCAACTCTTCTACGTATGATCCGAACAGAACCAGCGCCGCTAAACCCGCCGACGCGATCGCGTAACCTTTAGTCACGGCTTTCATCGTATTGCCGACCGCGTCAAGCTCGTCGGTGATGCCGCGAGTTTCCTTCGGCAGGTGGCTCATCACCGCGATTCCGCCGGCGTTATCCGTGATCGGGCCGAAAGCGTCGAGCGAAATGATGATCCCGGCCATCGACAACATCGACATCACCGCAATCGCGATCCCGTAAAGACCGGCAAAATGAAAACTGAGCAGGATTGCGATACCGATGAAACCAACTGGCAACGCAGTGGCGTGTTGTCCAGCCGCGAGACCCGCGATGATATTAGTGGCGTGGCCGGTCTCGGAGGCACGCGCAATTTTCTGAACCGGCTGGTAGCGCATCGATGTGTAATAATTCGTGATCACGACTACGACCGCGGTCATGATTAATCCGATGACCGAAGCGAAATAAAGCTGGGTAGGGGACCGCGCGATCCCGCCAATCGTGATGCCGTTCGGAAAAAGACGATGCGTTGCCGGCCAAAATAAAATCGCCGAAATGATCGCGCTGGTGACGACGGCGCCCATCAAAACCGATGCCGGTTTTCCGCGCGCCAGGTTGACATATAAAACACCGCAAATCGCGCCCAGCACGGAGATACCGCCGAGCACAAACGGATAAACAATCGCGGCCGGCTGCGTTGCCAGCGTCAATACACCCACTAACATCGCGCCGATTAGACTTACCGCATACGTTTCAAACACATCCGCCGCCATGCCCGCGCAATCACCGACGTTATCGCCCACGTTATCGGCAATAACGGCTGGATTGCGCGGATCGTCTTCCTCTAATCCGCTCTCGATCTTGCCGACGAGATCGGCGCCTACATCGGCCGCTTTTGTGTAAATTCCGCCGCCGAGTCGTGCGAACACACTGATCAAACTTCCACCGAGCGCGAGCCCAACCAGACTGCGTATGGCCATGTCATGGCCAACGATGTTTCCTGCTACAGTGTAAAAAATCGCCACTGCAAGCAATGCAAGCCCAACTACAAGCAAGCCGGTGACCGCTCCGCCGTTGAACGCCATGCGCAACGCCGCTGTGCGCGTGTGACTTGCAGCCTCCGCCGCGCGGACATTCGCCAACACGGCGATGCGCATGCCGATGTAACCAGCGGCGAGCGAACAAAACGCCCCGATGACAAACCCGATTGCGGTTGGATGATCTTTAAAAAAGAAAAGCAGAAGGAAGATGATAACGGCGATCACGCTGATCGTGACGACCTGCCGTTTCAGATAAGCCTTAGCTCCTTCCTGTACCGCGGCTGAGATTTCCCGCATCCGTTCGTTGCCCGGTGAAGAACGAAGGATGACCGCGATAAGCGAGAACGCGAAGACCAAGCCAACGACCGCGCATAACATCGACAACGGCACACCAGAATCCAGAATCGAGAAGGCAAGAAAAATCATGAGCGGCTCGCGTGAAAGTCGGGGACTTTAATGGGTTTTGTCCCAGCCGCAACGCTTATTTAGGGCTGCGGCAACGTCTTTTCTGCCTGAATCTTAAGCGAAGCCGTTACAGCTCAAAAAAGCTTTGTAGACGTTTCAAGAAACTGGCTTGATACTCGCGCTCCTTGTTCTCGTTTTGGACTTGCGAAGCCGCTTCCTTGATGACGCCCTCGTTTTCCATCTTGCGCCTAGCAAGCAACTCGCTCAGCCGCTCGAGACAATCAGGCGAGTCGCGGATCACGTCCGCCATCACGGGCTTGCCGATTTCCAGCACGTAACAATCGCTTTCGGCCTGGACCGTTGCCGTCCGGCTTTCTCCAGTGAGCAGGGACATCTCGCCAAAGCAATCGCCCGCGCTCAATGTGGCGACGGGAATCGAAGTGCCGTTTTTTGAAACCCAAACTCGCGCGGCACCTCGCAACAGGACGAACATTGAGTCGCCCTGAGCGCCTTCCTGGATCACACGCTCGCCGCGCCCGAAGTAATTGAGACTTGCCTCTTTCACCAGATTGTCGATCTGGGCATCCGACAAGCACTCAAAGAGCGGCTCCTCGCGGAGAATCGCGCGTGCTTCGTCGTAGTTTTCATACGCAGCCGGTGCCGCTCGGCGCTCGACATGCAATGTGCGAATTGGGAAGGGGATGGTGATGCCTTGGCGCTTCAGTTCGTACCAAACATTCGTGCGCACAGCATCGTTGGTCTCGTTGATCCGGGCGTGATTGCCCATGTAGAATTTGATCTCGTAGATGACAGCGAATTCGGCGAAATCGACCAGGAAAACTCTCACCGGCGGATTCGCCAAAACATTGTTTGCGCTTTGCGCGGCACGCATAAGTGCGTCTTTCACGCGATTGGGGCGGTTCTTATACTCGACCCCGACGCGAATTCGCATCGCGTGGACTTCCGTTGGGTAGTGAAGATTAACGATCTGGTGGCTGACCATCTCGTTGTTCGGGATGTCGAGATAAATGTCGTCGTTGGTACAGAGCCGAGTGGAACGCCAGTTGATCTCGCGCACTTCGGCGTAGGTGTCGCCCACCTTTAACCAATCCCCGACTTTGTAGGGCCGGTTAATTTGGATCGATATGCCGCCGATGATCCCGGCAAACAAATTCTGCCCCGCGAATCCGACGATGATCGCGACAATTCCGGAGCCCGCGAGGAGCCCTTTCAATTGTGCCTCGGCGTGATAACCGGAACTTAGGACAAAAAGAAGCGCGACCAGAAAAATGATTCCGCCAATAACCTCACGAAGAAAATGCGGGATCAGCGTTTGGCGTTTCCGTTCAAAATAGAGATCCCAAACGTACCGATTTACTAGAGCGACAACGAGCGCCGTGCTCAAAAGGATCGCTGCCGCGCCGACATGATTCCGCCATGATGCATGAACTCCGTAAACGGAAATGGCAGCGTAGAACGCCAGCACCAGGCAGAAAAGCCGAAACAGCAGACCTAGTTGTACGCCTGCGCGTCGCTTTAAAAACCGACCGATCGCGAGCGCGCCGAAAAATGTCCCGATAAACGCGATCACGGTGATCGCGTCTCGCTCTGCTTCAGACCACGCGCTAAACATCAGCTCTCAGTATATCAGAATGGCGTACCATGAAACAAGTTCTCTCGCACTTGTCGAGGCGATTGACACGATCACGGCGAAAGCCGCCCTGATAATTGTTTGCTATTTTGTTGGTGTTCCGATCAGCCATGCCCATCCGATCAGGAAACAAAGGCCGCCGAATGGAGTGATCGCGCCAAGCCAGCGAAGATTGGTCAACGCCATCACGTACAAACTGCCACTGAAAAGAAAGATACCGGCGAAGAGCAACCACCATGCGCCGCGATTGCCGGTGCCGAAAAGAGCGAGCGTAAACAATGCAATCGCGTGAATGAAATGGTAAAGCACTGCCTTGTTCCACGCATCGAGCATTCCCCGCGCTTCCAGAGTCGATCGCAAACCATGCGCTCCGAATGCTCCCAATGCGACGGCGAGGAAGCAAAGCGCAGCTGCGATTCGAAACAGTAGGACGGACATCTACCTACTATCTCATTGCCTGCTAACTCGAGGAACCTGTAATTTTACAGTCGCGCGGACTCGCAGATCGCGTTGGCGGACCAATGATTTTTTTGATAAGCCACGGCAGGCAACGCGATCCACTTTAATTTTCTCGCGAGCGATCCATTTCATGACCTAGACTCTGGTTTCGTGGCACCTTGGTTCTGGTATGCAGTCGCCGCCGCTATTCTCTATGGCGCCCATCAAATCTTTACACGACTTGCGGCGGAGCGCATAGGTGAAGGTCTCGGCGGATTTGTCGTTGAAGCCAGCGCCGCGTTATCGATTCTAGTCTATCTCGCGTTTCTCTGGCTCAGCAAAGGCTGGAATCAGAAATTCAGCGCGGCCGGATTCAACTATTCAGTTCTCACCGGAGTTTGCGTAGGAGCAGGCACGATCGCGTTCTTTGTCCTTTTTCAAAAGGGCGGACCGCTTTCTTCTGTTCCGGCAATTTTGGCTGGCGGCGCGGCGCTCATGGCCATCGCCGGCATTTTGTTTTTCCATGAAGCAGCTTCCTGGCAGCGATTACTTGGCGTCACGCTCGCAATTATTGGATTGTTTTTGTTGCGGAAATAGATCCGCTCTCGGACGCAAGAGCCCAAATAATGCAACG
>DASXNN010000096.1:0-3970 GCA_036495045.1 Candidatus Udaeobacter sp. | reverse complement strand
GACCGCTTCGATATGTCCGCTTTGTTCACCGCCAAGCAGATTTCCCGCGCCGCGCAGTTCGAGGTCGAGAGCTGCGATTTTGAAGCCCGCGCCAAGATCCGAGAATTCTTTCAACGCAGCCAGGCGCCGCCTCGCTATCGGTGTCAATTCAATCTCTGAGGGCAAAAGCAAATACGCGTAGGCGCGCCGGTTCGAACGCCCGACCCGTCCTCGCAACTGGTAAAGCTCAGACAGCCCCATGCGGTCGGCGCGATTGATGAGAATCGTGTTGCAGAGTGGAATGTCGAGCCCGTTTTCGATAATAGTGGTAGAAACCAAAATGTCAGCCTCATGATGCATAAATTTCAGCATCACTTTTTCCAATTCGCCTTCTCCCATTTGCCCATGACCGACGAGAACGCGCGCACCCGGCACCATAGCCTGCAATTTGGCGGCGATCTCCCAGATGGTGTCGATTCGATTATGGACAAAATAAACCTGGCCGCCGCGATCAAGTTCCTGTTCGATGGCCGACTGAATTAACTTTTCATCCCAGCTGGCAACGACGGTCTGAATCGCCATGCGGTCTTTAGGAGGAGTTTCAATCACGCTCATATCGCGAAGCCCGACGAGCGACATGTGAAGCGTTCGCGGAATGGGAGTGGCGGACATGGTGAGCACGTCGACTTCAGTGCGCATCTGTTTGATCCGTTCCTTGTGCCGAACGCCGAAGCGTTGCTCCTCGTCGACGACCAGCAGGCCCAAGTCGGCGAATTTCACATCTTTCGAAAGCAATCGATGTGTACCAATCAGGATATCTACTTTCCCGGCTTCCACTTTTTGCAGAATTTCCTTCACCTGCTTGGGAGAACGAAAGCGGCTGATCATTTCAACCGTAAGTGGGAAGGGAGCGAAACGTTGTTTAAATGTTTCAAAATGTTGAAAGGCCAGGACCGTCGTCGGCGCGAGTATCGCAACCTGTTTGTTATCGCTTAGAGCCTTAAAAGCGGCGCGCATCGCGACTTCTGTCTTGCCGTAACCGACATCGCCACAGAGCAGCCGATCCATGGGCAGCTGTGATTCCATGTCGCGCTTCACGTCAGCGATCGCCTGAGCCTGATCGTCGGTCTCGTTGTATTCGAACGAATCTTCGAACTCTTTCATCCATTCCGTATCGGGGGGGAATACGTGACCGCGAGCCGCCTGCCGCTGCGCGTAGAGTTTTACCAACTCGTCGGTCATATCCTTCATCGCCTTGCGAACGCGGGCTTTGGTCTTTCCCCAAGCCTGCGAGCCGAGGTGGTTCAGCACGGGCTTGGCGCCCTCGGCCGAACGGTACTTCTGCACCAAATCAAGGCGAGTGAGAGGCACATAAAGCCGCGCGGCATCAGCGTATTCAAGCACCATAAATTCAGCCGTGCCGTCGCCCTGATTAATTTCTTTCAGCCCGTGATACTGCCCAATGCCGTGCTCCACATGGACGACGTAGTCGCCGACCTGCAAATCGCGAAAGTCAGATAGAAACGCCGATACTTTGGACTTTTGCCGTTGCGGGCGCGAAGCAACCAGATCCGACTCATCGAAAAGATCGCGCGCTCCGAAAATTGCAAACTGCGCTTCGGGCAAAACGAATCCATCCGGCAGATATGCCTTCAACAAAGTCGTGGTCAGCACATCGCCTGCGAAGTAAGAAGTTTCATCGGCGTAACTTTCGCCGCTACGCGTCCTGCTGCCCAGGCGGTACGAGGCGTTGTACTCGGTGAACATATCGGCGAGGCGTTCGACCTCTCCGGTGTTGGGTACGGCGAGCATCACCTGGGTTCCCGCCGCAAGCATCTTTTGAACTTCTTCGATCAAGGCCGGAACCGCGCCATGGAAGCGGGTCGCAGGCTGCGACACAAAAGGGGCTTCAATCTTGCCTTCACGTGCCAGAGAGAGATACTCGAAGTCCGCGCCGGAAAGCGAGGACGTTTTTTCTCGCCAGATTTCTGGCGTCAGATAAAGATCCTGCGGCCGAACCAGATTTCCCACCTCGCTGCGCTCATGCGCCTCTTCAATCCGAGCCCAAACTTTATCGAGTTCCGCCGCTAAAGCCTCCGGCTCGTCAAGAATTACTCTGGCATCGGGGAGAAGATCGAAGATGCTACGGTCGGCACCGGCGACTGGAGCGTAAAATTCCCAGCCCGGAAATACTCCAGCGCCCGAATCGCGCATGGCCTGCTCTACCACTTCGGCGGAGCCTGTAATGCGCTTGCCTGAGAGGCGTGCGTTGATCGAACCGAGCAATTCTTCTGTAACCGGCGTCTCGGTGAGAGGCAGAAGGAGAGCCTCATCCACTGGATTCGACGAGCGCTGGCTGGCGGGATCGAACTTGCGCATCGATTCAATTTCGTCGCCAAAAAATTCAATTCTTACCGGGCGATCCGCTTCCGGCGAATACACGTCGAGAATGCCGCCGCGCGCCGCATATTGACCGGGCATTTCGACGACATCCGTTGAGTTGTAGCCGACGGTATTCAAATGCTCCAGCAATTTCTCGATATCGAAAGTCTCGCCGCGACGCAGAACGCGCGCGAGGTCGGCATAGTAGTCGGGCGCGCGAAGAAGAATCGTGGTTGCGGTTATGGGCGAGATAACGATAGCAACGCGCCCGGTTGCAATCTTCCACAGCGCGGTGGCCCGCTCCTCTTGAATCTCGGGGTGCGGCGACAGATTTTGAAAAGGGAGCACGTCGCGCGCCGGGAGGGTCACAACAGAATCCGGATCCGCCGCTCCGGTCAATTCGCAAAATGCGCGGAGGATCGGCTCAAGTTCCTCGGCGGCGCGATTGTCGGTAACCACGAGAACGAACGGACGCTCGACCGTCCGACGCAACAAAACAACGATGAGGGCTTTAGCTGCAGCGGAGAGTCCAGTGACACTCATCCGCCCCGTGCTCTCCCGGAGATGGGAGGCGGCACGCGTGAAAGAAGAAAGTTGTTCCACCTCCGCGAAAAGATCGCGGACGAACGGCAAAAGCATTTCCCGACTATTTTAACAGCACGAGTAGAGCGGACGCCCTCGTCCGCTGCATTTGCATTTTTGCATTTGCCTTTGCGTTTGCCTTTGCATTTAAAATTTGACCTTAGGCAATGACGTGACTTGGATCCAACCCATAATCATCCCCGCAGCAACGGCCGCGTGAGGCAAGTCGGGCCCCCACCGCCGTTGATACATAGCTCATCGCCGGAGAAGGTTTTCACCTCGAAGCCGGAATTTCGCATGCGCTGATTTGTTTTGGCGTTCTCTTGCAGTGCGACAACCCGGTTTTTCCCCAACGCCAGCACGTTGCAGGCAAGCGTGTCGCGCTCCGAGTAATCAATCTCAATCAGACGAAAGTTATGCGACTGCAGAAGTTTGACAGTCTCAACCGCAAGCCAGGGAAGATCGACCAGAATTGTCCGCTCATCGAGCATGCTCATCAGCGACATGAGGTGCAGGCAGGCGGAAGGCCCGGTCCCATATGGGAGCGGCGCCCCGAGGACTTCAATGTCATGGGGAGCGAAAATCTCGCGAATTTGTTCGATCCCCTGCCGATTTGTGCGATAGCCGTTGCCAATCAGTAATGTCTTTGAATCCAACCAAACGATGTCGCCGGCTTCGGAGATCCCCGGCTCAACGACTGAGCCAAATATGGGAACGCCGACTCGTGCGCAAAATTCAGCGTGGAGCGCAGCCTCCGGCCCACGGCTCGTCTTCCCCGGATTCATCAGCAACAGTCCAAAGTCCGTGGCCAAGGAGGCGTCGTGCGTGTAAACGGCATCAAGCGTGAGCGACTCGTTAGCGGGCAAACCCAACACTTCCGCTCCGCTTTCATGAAGCAGGAAGCACAACGCGTCGTGCTGCTCTTGCGCTCGAGTAAAGTTCGGCAAATGTTGGAATCCGAGCGAGCGCCATTCGACGGATGTCCCGGAAATATTCCAACCCGCATTTTCGGGCGAGCACACCATTA
>DASXNN010000095.1:0-14504 GCA_036495045.1 Candidatus Udaeobacter sp. | reverse complement strand
CCGCGCATGGAGCGACCCGTTTTTGCCCAGCGTCACCATTTTTTCGGCGAGCGGTCGAACCGCCTTCGCTTTGGCGAGCGTTGTCTTGATGCGTTGATGTTCGATCAAGCTGCACACTTGGTTGGCGAGCAGAGCTTTGCGATGCTCCGCCGTCCGGCCAAGCTTGATTGTCTTTTTTCGATGTCTCATGAAACGGCGAACGTTACTTCTCGGCAGGTGCGGCTGTTGGGGTTGCGCCGTCACTGCTCGCCGCCAGCACGTCCACAAGACCTGGATCGAATTTCATCCCCAGACTCAACCCAAGCTGTTGCAGTTTGTCCTTGATTTCGTTCAGCGATTTCTTGCCAAAATTGCGATACTTCAGCATTTCGGCCTCGGTTTTTTGCGCAAGCTGACCAACGGTGGTGATATTCGCGTTGTTCAAACAATTCGCGGCGCGCACGCTCAGCTCGATCTCATTCACGCTCATGTTGAGCAGTTTCTTGAGCTTTATGTTCTCTTCGCTCACCCCGGCAGGCGTTTCGTCGAACTCGATCACGTCTTCGTTGAAGTTGACGAAAACATCGAGGTGATGGCGCAAAATCGCAGAGGCTTGGAGCAGGGCGTCATCCGGCGTCAATCGCCCGTCGGTCCAGATTTCCAGGATGAGTTTGTCGTAATCGGTGCGCTGACCAACGCGGGTATCTTCGACCGCGTATTTCACGCGCGTGACCGGCGAAAAAATGGAATCGATTGGGATTAAACCGATCGGCTGATCGGCGCGCTTGTTCTCCTCGCCGCTGGCAAAACCGCGGCCGACCCGAACTTCGAGCTCAGCGTCAAGTTTATGCTTCTTGTCGAGCGTGCAAATCAGCTGCTTGGGATTAAGCACCTCATAGCCTTGCACGACCTGGATATCGCCAGCGGTCACTTCGCCTTCCTTGTTCACGCTCAGCGAAAGTTTCCTCGACTCATGATCATCTGCCTTAAATTTCACCTTCTTAAGATTGAGGACGATGTCAGTCACGTCCTCGACTACGCCCGGAAGCGTGGCAAATTCATGTTGCGCCCCGGTAATCTTTAACGCCGTGATTGCCGCTCCTTCCAATGAAGAAAGCAGGACGCGCCGGAGTGAATTTCCGACGGTGTGGCCATAGCCGGCTTCAAACGGCTCGGCGACAAACTTCGCGTAGGTTTCTGTGGCAGTGTTCTCGTCTTTGACGAGGGTTTTCGGCATCTCAAAACGACCGTAACGGACTGGCATATTTCAATGAGTGATTTTGCGAGTAAGCGATTTGGCGAATTGTGGGAAACAAATCACCCAATCATTCAATCTCTCCAATCACTGAATTCCTCCTCGCCGGGTTCCCCCTGGCGAGTGCGGTTTCCCGTCAAGCGACGGAAACCCAGGGACCAACGGCGTAACTTCAAAAACTCGCTGCGGAATGGGAAATCAACACCACAAATTGAATTTTGCAAGCCGGCATTTTCCAGTGGAGCGAGACTGCTGGGCGCGCCGACTTTTGTCTTGAAAACGGACGGCCTCCCGCAGTTGCGAGATCCCTACCAATTACGTTTCGACAATCTCATCCGGCAACTCATTGGAAGATGTCGACCTTTTCGGGAAATGCGCAGCCAGCAGTTTACCGATTTCCTCGATCGTTTCGACGATTGCGTGGCTGAATTTCTCGTTCTGAAAATGCGCGCGCATTCCATCGACAAGTCGCTGCCAGAATTGTTCGCCGCATTTTTCATGAACCGCTTTATCTCCCACCACCGCGAACTTATGCGCGCGCGGCGCCACGAAAATGAGCACCGCGTTGCGTTCGCGCGTTTTGTGAATACCGAGCCGATGAAATTTCTCCCGCGCCGCCATAAGTGGATCGACGCGTAATTTGCCGCGCTGAATATAAACGCGGATTTGACCGGAAGTTTTTGATTCGGCTTCGCGAATCGCGCCCACGATCCGATCGTGTTCGAGCTTGCTCAGAAATTCCCTCGTTCGCATTTGGTTACCAGCTCGAACCTGCCCCGCCACCACCAAAACTGCCGCCTCCGCCGCTAAATCCGCTGGATCCACCGCCACCGGACGACCAACCGCCTCCGCCACCACCCATCGGGAAAAAAATCGGACCTCCCCGGCCTGATGAATAGCCGTAACCGCCAAGTCGCCGCATCACTCTCGAAATCACAATCAGCACGATGACAAAAATGATGAAGAACAAGAAATTCGGAGCGCCGGCTGGGCCGCGTTTCTCCGCAATCGTTTTTCCCGATCCTTTGTACTCGCCGCGGATTGCTTTGCAGATCAAATCAATACCAGTGGCGAGGCCGCCTTGATAATCGCCATTACGGAAATGGGGCTTGATATGGTACTCGGTGATGTCGAATGCTGTAACGTCCGGCAGCGCACCTTCGAGGCCGTAGCCGACCTGAATAAACATCTTGCGATCCTCAATGAAAACGAACAGCACGGCGCCGTTTCGTTTATCCTTCTGGCCGACGCCCCAGGATTGGGCGACCCGCTGTGTGTAATCTTCAATCGACGAATCGCTTTGCATTTTCGGAAACACGGCGACCACAATCTGATCCGATGTCTCGCGCTCGAACTGCGCAAGCTGTTCGTTAAAGCGATGGGCAGCCTCCTTTGAAACGACATTGGCGTAGTCGTTAAAATAAGCGGGTGGTTTCGGCGGAATGAATTCCGCGGCGCGTAGTTGTGGCGCGAGAAACAGTGCGATCGCTGTGGCGAAGAGCGCGATCCTTCTCACCCGAGATCCTTGTCCTGGCAGCCTTGCCGGCTGCAAGATTACAGGTGACACGCCCGCCACTGCACGAAGATCGACGATCACTCTATGGCGATCCGCTCGGCGCAGGCGAGGGAGCTGGCGAACCGAAATTGAAATTCACCGCCGGCGGTTGTTCCGCGCCTTTTCTTGCCTCGAAGAAAGGCCGCGGCGCAAAACCAAACATTCCCGCGATCAGATTTGTCGGGAAACTGCGCACCGCGGTATTGTAATTTTGGACCGCGGTATTGAAGTTCCCGCGTTCGACCGAGATCCGGTTTTCGGTCCCTTCGAGCTGCGCCTGCAAACCGAGAAAACTTTGGTTCGCTTTTAACTCCGGATAGCGCTCAACCACCACCAGCAAACGCGAGAGCGCATTGCTTAATTGCCCTTGGGCAGCCTGAAACTGTTCGAGTTGCGCCGCATCGGTCGGCGCTTTGTTTGGGTCAAGTTGCACGCGACCGACGCTGGCCCGCGCATTCGTCACTTCGACAAGCGTCGATTTCTCGAAATTGGCCGCACCCGAAACTGTGTTGACGAGATTCGGAATCAAATCCGCGCGCCGCTGGTAAACATTTTGCACCTGCGCCCAGCTTTGATCGACACTCTGCTGCAAGCGGACGAGGCGATTGTAGCTGCCGCCTAACGCAACGGCCGCAATGATGACAATGAGAAGCACAACGACGATCACCGCTCCGCAACCAATCACAAATTTGTTCATGTCTCGAAATTGTCGTGGCTATCTTGTTCCCCGGCAAGTCAATCACGCTCATGGGCTGTTGGGGAAGCGGTTCGCCTCCCGGGGACGTCAACGGCGTGCTCTACAGTCCCAAAACCAGCCGCAGAAAATGTGCATCGGAAAATTTTGCATTCGAACCCTGCCGAACAATCGTTGCGCTCAGCGATGGAATGATAAACAAGCGCTGATAACCCGAGCCAAGCGCCACCACCATGTCGGCGGGTGCATCCTTGCAAATGCAAACGTCTGTCCATTGCGCGCTTTGCCACGGCAGGTCGAGCATTCGTTCCATATCCGCCTCCCTTCCGCTCGAGGCTTCCTGATTCAACCAAAAGGTGAGTCCGTACGATGGGTTTGCTTGAGATCCGGAAAACGCTTCGCGCAACAAATCTGCCGGAACAACTTGACGGCCGTGATAATTTCCACGGCCGAGCACCAGCTCGCCCAGCCGGGCCCATTCGCGCGCAGTTAATTCAAAGCCGGTTGCGAGCAGCGGATTTCCGCGCGGGTCCCTCTTATATTCGAGATGGCTGAGGCCAAGCCGATTCAGCACACGGCTTTCGATGTAGCCGGTTGTTGCACGACCGTTTAATTTTCGGCGCAGCACTTCCGAAAAAATCTGGAGATGACTCGGGCCGTAAATAAAAGCCGAGCCCGGCTTAGCCAGGACTGGCAATCGAATCGCCATGGCATTGCGATCGCGAATCGATGGGCGATGGAGACGCGAAGCGCCCTCGATGCCGTCGGTTTGGCTCAGCAACTGGCGGATCGTGATCTGCGATCTGAGTGGGTCGCTCTTCCATTCAGTGATCGTGTCCGAGACGAGGTCGTCCAATTTGAATAATCTATCGCGCACCGCAGCCAGCGCGGCGATCCCCCAAAAACTCTTTGTCCCGCTGAAGATCGGCCAACGCCGACCGGCCGATCCGCCATTGGCATAATGTTCGAAAATAGTTCGGCCATTTTGCATGACGAGCATGGAAACGCCGCGCTTGCTTTCGGAGTATTTTGCCCCGCGTCCGCAATCCGCCGGCCGGATTTCCGCAAAGCTCGTTGTCGATCGTACGATTAAAGTGAAGAGGACAACGAGAAACCAGCAACGCATGATGTGATCCAAAAGATTGTTTTGGCGGGACGCCAAAACAATCACGCGAGACGCATGCGCTACCCAGGCGAGCGCGGGCTCACCGGCAGATAGCGTTTTCGCAATTCTTCCGCGTTTGGCAATTCATCCAAGGTGCGCAGGCCGAAATGATCGAGGAAAAATTGCGTCGTTTCATATAGCAGCGGCCGGCCGGGAATTTCCGCGCGTCCAGCGATTTTGACGAGACCGCGTTCCATCAAGGTTTGCAGTACTCCATCAATGTTCACGCCGCGGACGGCTTCGACGTCGGCGCGCGTGATCGGCTGGCGGTACGCAATAATCGAGAGTGTCTCAAGCGCGGGCGCAGTCAGGCGCGCCGGCTTGGGCGCGGGAAAAAGCTGGCGCACCCACGGCGCAAACGCTGGATCAGTTGCGAGCTGCCAGCCTTCGGCTTTCTCGATAATTTGAAAAGCGCGCTGCTCCTGAATGTACTCGATTTTCAATTGCTCGAGCGCGGCGGCAATTTCCGACTCCGTTGCCCGGGCGAACTCGTTGGGCGAAAGGTCGTCTTCCCCACCCGCACCTTTAGTAGCCGCGGCCAGTTCGCGGATCGAGAGCGGCTTCTGTGCGCTAAAGAGGAGCGCTTCAACAACACGCGATAAGGTCATCGAAAAAGAATTTAATCAGGAGGCCAGGAGAGCAGAAAGAGGGTAATTAGTCTCTAATTTGTTCCGATGGCTTGTTGAATTGCGTCTGCGATGCGGTTGGCCTGCTTGTCGATCTTGTCCAGTTCACGGCCTTCGATCAATAGACGGATCTTTGACTCGGTTCCGGAGTAGCGCAAAACAACGCGGCCTTTTCCGGAAAGTTCCTCCTCCGCTTCGTTCACGAGCTTCATCACTGCCGGCAGTTCGGCGAGAGGCGGTTTTTCTTTTACCAGCACATTGCGGTGGGCCTGCGGGTATTTTTCCAGACACGTCTTTAATTTACTTAAGGGCTGACCAGTTTGGTGCATGATGCGCAAAATCTGGAGCGCGCTGATAATCCCGTCACCAGTGGTGGTGAAGTCTCGAAAAATAATGTGGCCGCTCTGCTCCCCGCCGAGGTTAAGCTTTTGTTTCATCATTTCCTCAATGACATAGCGATCACCCACTTTGGTGCGCACCACTTTTCCAGCCTCCGCGGCGAGCGTTTCATCAAGACCGAAATTGCTCATCACCGTGGCGACGACCGTGTTTTGCTCGAGCCGACCGGCGCGCAAAAGATCAATTGACGCGATGGCAAGAATCTCGTCGCCATCAACAATCTCTCCATTTTCGTCGCAAAGCAGAACGCGATCAGCGTCGCCATCATGGGTAATGCCAACGTCCGCACTGGTTTCCTTAACCAGCCGCTGAATCTCTTCCGGATAAATGCTGCCGCAGTGCGCGTTGATATTTGTGCCGTCCGGCTCGTTGTGCGCGACCATCACTTCCGCACCGAGTTCGCGCAAAATGCAAGGCGTCGATTTATAGGCGGCGCCGTTTGCCACATCGACAACCACGCGCATTTTTTCCAGCGACATTCCGCGAGGAAAGCTTGCCTTGGCAAATTCCACATAGCGTCCGAGCGCGTCATCGATGCGCGCGGCCCGTCCGATTTTTCCGGCGGTTGGCCGGATTGAATCGATTTCACCTGCGAAAACGAGCTGCTCGATCTGTTGTTCGACCTGATCGTCGAGCTTGTAGCCATCATGCCGGAAAAATTTGATGCCATTATCTTCGTAGGGGTTATGCGAAGCGGAGAGAATGATACCGGCGTCGGCGCGGAGCGATCGCGTGATATAGGCCACACCCGGAGTCGGCAGCGGACCAATGATGAGAACATCGACACCGAGGGACGTGATTCCGGCCACGAGCGCGTTCTCGAGCATGTAACCCGAAAGCCGCGTGTCTTTTCCGAGGACAATTTTGGGACGCGTGCCCTCCGGGTTCTTGCGCGGGTTTAGCCGTGTGAAAACATGCGCTGCAGCACGGCCAAGCCTCAAGGATGTTTCAGCCGTGACCGGCTCCACGTTGGCCACGCCGCGGACGCCATCCGTTCCGAAAATTTTCTTCTGCTGGGTCACGGGCTAATTGAAAGGCGAAGGCGCTATTGGTAAAAGAGAAACTTTCGAGGGCACCTCAGATTTTCCATCTGCTAGCCGGAGTTTCCGGGAAAACTGGCTGTTTATTAGGAGCGCCGCTCGCGGCCTTTGACCTCGCCGCATTCATCTCGTTGATCTTTCGGTGAAGCGTTCGCCGGCTGATACCGAGCTTTTTCGCCGCAGCGGTCACGTTTCCATTCGTGGCAGCAAGCGCTTGCGCGATCAATTTCTTCTCCGTCTCATGAAGATCGAGCGGACTCGATTTTTCTTCGACTCCGAAAGAATTCGGGCGTGAAATTGCATGGTGTGCCGTAGTGCCGCCTGCCTCGCGCACAGCCATCGGAAGATCTCGCAAGGTAATGTTAGCGCCGGTCGCCATGACCACTCCGTGCTCGATCGCCGTGCGCAGCTCGCGCACGTTGCCGGGCCAATTGTAGCTGAGGAGCGCGTCCATTGCATCGCTCGTTAGATCGACAAGTGACTTGTTATTTTCCTTGCAGAAATGATGCAAAAATCCGCGGACGAGCAATGGGATATCTTCCTTTCGATCGCGCAGAGGCGGCATCGTGATGCGCACGACATTCAGGCGAAAGAAAAGATCGTCTCGGAATTTTCCCTCGCGCACGAGCGTCTCGAGATTCTTGTTTGTGGCCGCGATTAGTCGCACATCCGCGCGCAGCGTTTGATTGCCGCCGACGCGCTCGAAGGCGCGCTCCTCGCTGATTACCCGCAGCAATTTGACCTGCGTGCTCGGACTGATCTCGGCCACTTCATCGAGGAAAATCGTGCCGCCGCTGGCCTGCTCGAAGCGGCCGATCCGGCGTTCGTGCGCGCCAGTAAATGCGCCTTTCTCGTGCCCGAACAGTTCGCTCTCGAGCAATTGCGGCGAGAGCGCGGCGCAATGCACCGCCACAAATTTCGCTTTGTTGCGACGGCTCAAATTATGAATGGCGTGTGCAGCCAATTCTTTTCCCGTGCCGCTCTCGCCTTCGATGAGCACGTTCGCCGAAGAGGGCGCGACTTGTCGGATCGTATCGAGCACTTCATGCAACGCCGCCGAGTCGCCCCAGATATTTTCGAGTCCGTAACGCTCGTCCACCTGCTCGCGAAGAGCACGATTCTCCTGCTCCAATCTGCGGCTTTGAACGGCGCGCGCGATTAGCAATTCGACTTTGTCCAGATTGAGCGGCTTTGTGACAAAATCGTAGGCGCCGCGTTTCATTGCTTCGACCGCGACATCGACCGAGCCATAGGCCGTCATCATGATGCAGATGGGGGGACGCGGCATTTTCAGGGCGCGATCGATCAGCTTCATTCCATCTTCGCTGCGGAGGCGCAGATCAGTCAGCAAGAGATCGATTTGCTCGCGGTCGAGCACGTTCATCGCTCCAGAAATATCGGCTGCAACATAGACATCATACTCATTCTCGAGCAAACGCCGCAGACCGTCGCGCGTATGTTTCTCGTCATCGACAATCAGAATCGTGGGTTGCATTGAATCCATTGGAACTGCCGAGTTTCGCGATTGCACCATTTACTCTCACTCAATCGGCTAACTCTCAAATCGCGAATCGACCGGCGTTTAATTTTCGAAATCGTTTGCACGTACCGCACAGCAGCGCTCTTTCACTTCCTGTGAGAATAAATCGCTTCCTGCTTCAATTCTACGCGGCGACCGCACCAGCGTTGATTAATTTGCCGGCAACAGAGCTGGTGCCGCAGATCGCGAAAAAACCGGTCTCGAACCAATACCAGGGAACGACCGTGGAAGATCCTTATCAGTGGCTCGAGAAAGACGACGATCCGGAGGTAAAGGCGTGGTCGGACGGGCAAAATCAGCGGACGCGCGATTACCTCGACAAGTTGCCGGATCGGGCGGCGATTGAAAAACAGTTGACCGATTGGTACGCAAAAACTTCGCCAAGCTATTCTTCGCTCGTCTCGCGCCCGGGCATCTTGTTCGCAATAAAATTCCAGCCGCCGAAGCAGCAACCGATGCTGGTGACGCTCGCTTCAGCAGACGATCTCAAATCGGAAAAGGTCGTGCTCGATCCGAACGTGCTAGACGCGAAAGGCACGACTGCGATCGATTGGTTTGTCCCGTCACTTGATGGCAAGTACGTCGCTATCTCGCTGTCGAAAGGCGGAAGCGAAGATGGAACGCTGCACATTTACGAAACCGCAACGGCCAAAGCGCTCCCGGACACGATCGCGCACGTCCAATATCCCACCGCCGGCGGCAGCGCGGCCTGGAACGCGGACGGCACCGGCATTTATTACACGCGTTTCCCACGGCAAGGCGAACGCCCCGAAGCCGACCTGAACTTTTATCAGCAGGTTTATTTTCATAAGCTCGGCACGGCCGACACCGAGGACATCTACTCGGTTGGCAAGGATTTCCCGCGGATCGCAGAGGTCGCGCTCCAAGCCTCGCGCGATGGCAAATACATTCTCGCGACCGTAGCTAACGGCGACGGTGGCGATTTCGCGCATTATCTGCTCGGCCCGGACGCAAACTGGAAGCAGATCACGCAATTCAGCGATCAGATCAAAACCGCGCGTTTGGGACGCGATAATGCGCTCTATCTTCTTTCACGCGCGGGTGCGCCGCGGGGGAAAATTCTGCGCCTGCTCCTCGATACACCGCAATTGAGCAGCGCAGTCGAGATTGTTCCGACCGGCGAACCGGTCATCGAGCAAGTCGTTCCGACGGCCGATGCGCTCTATACCGGTGATCTGCTCGGCGGCCCATCGCAAATCCGGCGGTTCGGTTTGGATGGCAAAGGCGAAACAATCTTCCCGATTGCAAAAATCTCCGCCGTCCAGGAGATGGTTGCTCTGGAGGATAACTCGCTCCTTTTCCGCGATGTGAGTTACACCGAGCCGGCGGCGTGGTTTCATTGCGTTCAAGGAAAAGTCGAGCCGGTCAAGACCGCGCTGCGGAACACCTCACCGGTTTCGTTCGCCGATATCGAAGTGACGCGTGAGTTCGCGACTTCAAAAGATGGAACGAAGATTCCACTCAATGTTATTCGTAAAAATGGAATCAAACAGGACGGACAAGATGCGACGCTTCTTTACGGCTATGGCGGCTACGGCATCAGCTTGTCGCCCAATTTTGATTTCACGCGGCGGATTTGGTTCGATCGCGGCGGTGTTTATGTGGTGGCCAACATTCGGGGCGGCGGCGAATTCGGCGAGGAATGGCACAAGGCCGGCAACCTTACAAAAAAGCAAAACGTATTCGATGATTTTGCTGCGGCTGCCGAATACCTGATCAAGCAGAAATGGACGCGGCCGGAAAAACTTGCGATCCAGGGCGGCAGCAACGGCGGGCTTTTGATGGGCGCGATGATCGCGCAACATCCCGATTTGGTGCGCGCGGTCGTTTCATCAGTGGGCATTTACGACATGCTGCGCGTCGAGCTTGCGCCCAACGGCGCGTTTAATGTCACGGAATTCGGGACGGTAAAAGATCCGGAGCAATTCAAGGCCCTCTACGCGTATTCGCCCTATCATCACGTCGTTGATGGAACAAAATATCCCTCGGTCTTGATGATGACGGGTGCGAATGACGGACGGGTTGCGCCGTATCATTCGCGCAAAATGGCCGCGCGCCTGGAGGAAGCAACCAAATCGGATAATCCGATACTTTTGCGCACGAGTTCGAGCGCGGGTCACGGCCAGGGCACCGCGCTGAGCGAGCGCATCAAACAGCTGGCTGACATTTATTCATTTCTCTTCGCGCAACTGGATATGTCGCCGAAAGGAATGACGGAGCACGAATGACGAACCAAGCCCCGAATGCTCAAATGACGAAACGCGGCCCGAACATCCTCTTCGTTATTCGGGTTTCGTTGTTAGACATTTGTCACTCGTCATTTGATTTTGATTTTCGTCATTTTTTCCCATCTTGCGAAGAAAATTGCTGATCTGCATCGGGGCGATTGCGATTTTTCTAGCGATCGCGGCCGCAGCCGGAGTGGCGCTGTTTTTTAGTCCGTTGCTCACGCACTACATCGAAAGCGACGCCTTTCGTCAAACCATGGAAAGTGAAACCGCAAAAGGTTTGCATTTTCCCGGCGGACGATACTCGCGAATTCGCCGGACCGGCCCCTTGACCGCGCAAAGCGAAGGTTTTCAGGCGATCGACGGACAGAAGGCTATGAAATCGATCGGCGCTCGCGGTATCACAGCCAAATTTGATCCATGGGCGGTATTTGTCCGGCGCTGGGAGCTCGATGACGTCCACGTTCAATCCGGCGAGATTGAGGTCCAGATTTATGAGCACAAACCCGAACCGGCCTCGTTTCATCGGTGGTTCGCAATTTTTCTGCCGAACCGGGTTGTCCTGAAGCGAATTGAATCGGAGGCCGCCAACGTCACCTGGCCGTTGCGCGGCGAAAAGGCGGGCTTTTTCGGTACACGCTTGCTCATCACACCGAACGGCCCCGATTTCGAGTACCGCGCGAACGGCGGCACATTGAAAATGGCGGTTGTGCCCGATCTTTACCTGCGCCAGGCCCATCTTCTCATCACAAAAACATTGTTCACTCTCTATGATATCGATCTTGCCCCAAATTCGCAGAGTGATGGAAGCATTCGCGCCCACGGAAACGCAGGGATCGGGGAAGATCAAACTGTTGATCTTAAGGCCACGTTCGATGGCTTGCCGATTCGAGGCTGGCTGCCGGCAAAATGGAAGGAGCACGTTAGCGGCACCGCTTTCGGCGAGCTCCATTGGACGGGCAAAAATCCAAAACTGGAACACTCATTCGGCGAAGGCTCGTTACGTCTGCGCAACGCGAGCATCGATGATCTCGCGTTTCTCAAAAAGCTTGCCGAGCTCGCGCGGAAGAAAACATTCGAACGCCTGGACCTGAACGACTGTTCGATGCGCTTTGCCTTGCGCTATCCGACGATCGACATCAACGACATCGAGATTGAAGAGAAAAGGAAATTTCGCCTCGAAGGCGCAATCTCGGTTGAGCGCCATTCGCTCCGAGGCGAAGTGAAGCTCGGTCTCACCCGCGAATATCTCGATTGGCTGCCAAACCCCACAGAAGTCTTCAACCAGGAGCGCAGCGGCTATCTCTGGACAACCGTGCATCTATCTGGGTCGATCGATCACCCCCAGCAGGATCTTAGCGCGCGTATTGTCGAGCTTTTCAAGGAATCGCCCACCGCTTATCTCGGCCTTCTCTTCCGCCAGTTCGAAACGTGGTTAAAAAAGACGTTCGGCGGCGACCAATGACAAAGCGCTCGCGATCACTTCAAGTCGGCCGGTTCATTGATGTTTCGAAAGAAATATTGGTCCTCCTTTTTGACTGAAACCGGTTGCAGCTTGCCCGCGTTCACAAGTCGCTGAGTTACCGTTTGGAGCGAAAAGTCAAGGCCGGATAACGCGGCTACAAGATCAAGATGCGCTCCGCCTGGATAAATTGCCGCGAGTGGCTCGGCGCGATCGCCGATCATTGGCAGAACTCCGCGCCGCGGCTCGATCTGGTCGCAAAGAAAACGCAGATATTTTTCACTCATGAACGGCATGTCGATGGCGAGAGCAAGCAGATGTTTCGTGCGGATCCGTCCCAATGATGAAGCTACCCCACTAAGTGGACCGCGTGACGGTGGCTCGTCAGCAACAAACTTTACGTCAGCCGGTCGCCAATCCGGATCGCTGCGCGCCGAAAGGAAAATTTCTGCGGGTCGCAATTCGCGCAGAAGATTTAGTTGAACTTGCCAGAGTAGTTTCCTGCGGAAAAGCGCGGTTGCTTTGTCTGCGCCCATCCGACGCGATTCGCCGCCGACGAGCAGCACCGCGCTAAGGTTCATCCCACGGCTTGCGCGATGTGAGCGGTAGAGCGCAGTTCGCCATCAGCGAGAATTTTCGCGCGCAAACCGCCGCGGCCTTTCAGAAATTCTTCGGCGCCCGACGCAATGACGCGATCCATCCAATAACAAGGCCGGCATTCGCCAGTCCCGTGAAATTGCATCCCCTGCACTTCGAATTCACGACCGATAAGTTCGTTAAGATCGACATCGCGCGTAATCACGTTCCGCCGCATCAAGGCAGGCGAGCAATCCTGCAGCTCGAGCGCGCCGCACAGTTCATCAAAAATTTCAGCAGCGAAAAAAGTAATCTGCCCTTTGTAATCGTTTTGATAATCGAAAAAGCGGTCGCCGCGAATTCCGTGGCCCGCCACGCATTCGATCATCGGCACTTCGACGGTCGGATATTCATCCGGTTCGCGGCCATGATGACCGAAAAAATTGTGCCCTCGCGAAATGTAAAGATGGCAGATTTCCACCGACGCAATGGTAACATTGGTAGTCGCGTATCGCGAACAATTCGGGTGAATCTTTGAAATGAACGAAGAGGCCAACGGCATAGGGTCGGGAAAAATTATCCGCCGAAAAGGGGACGGAGCCTTCGAATTTCTGAGCGACGATCTTACTGTCGAAGAGCCGCTCGAGATTCGTATCCGCGGCAAGACCCTGGCCACAACCATGCGGACGCCGGGGCACGATGAAGAGCTTGCCGCCGGTTTTCTTCTTTCGGAAGGGATCGTGCGGCCTCAAGACAAGATCGAAAAATTCTCGCGCCCCGCGAACGCGCGGAATGGCGACAACGTTGTTATCGTCGAGCCCGCCGCGGGTGTGAAATTGAAGCCTGGCCTGGTGACACGGATCGGGACGATCTCGAGTAGTTGCGGGATTTGCGGCAAAGAAAGCATCGACTCGATCCGGCAAAGTTTTCCTGCGATTGGATCGACGAAAGTCCGAATCGACATCGAAACCCTGCTTTCACTTCCCGGACAGTTGCAAAAACATCAGGGCGATTTCGCGCGCACCGGCGGCATCCACGCCGCCGCAATTTTCGATATCATTGGGAAATTGAAAATCGTTCGTGAAGACATCGGACGTCACAATGCGGTGGATAAATCGATCGGCCGTGCGTTTCTCGACGGTCTTTTGCCGTTAGATCGACATGTTCTTGTGGTCAGCGGCCGTGCCTCTTTCGAAATTATGCAGAAAGCGCTGGCTGGAGGAATTCCAATCGTGGCTGCAGTCTCGGCGCCTTCCACGCTCGCCGTAAATTTCGCGCGGGAATCCAATCAAACATTGATCGGTTTTCTTCGTCCGCCGTCATTTAACGTCTACTCGCACGTCGAGCGCGTGATCTTGGTATCTGGATCTGATCGGTGAAGGCACATGTGAAAACCATCTTCGCCAAGATGAACGTCATCAGCCGAACTGAGCTGCGCCAGCATTACGCGACGCGGTCTGATTCGGTTGTAGGCGCCTCGTTTCATGACGCCGGTCAGTTTGGTTTCTGTAGCATTAGGCGGCCTCGCTCTACCTCGAACGAGGGAGTACGGATCACCTCC
This sequence comes from Candidatus Udaeobacter sp., assembly GCA_036495045.1. Taxonomy (GTDB): domain Bacteria; phylum Verrucomicrobiota; class Verrucomicrobiia; order Chthoniobacterales; family UBA10450; genus Udaeobacter. The sequence continues at coordinate 403 of DASXNN010000095.1, read as the reverse complement.
TAAGTGATACTTGAAAATCCTACTTACGCGAAATAGCGGCAGTCTGGTCAACACCGATATTTTGTGCGATGAAAAGGAATACTCTTCGCAGGCCGCCCGACGAGATCCGTTCTTATACGCAACTTCAGCAACAGATCCACGACGCTTTGCGCGTGCAGCATCCAGAATGGGTCGAACCAAATGGCGATTGTCCTACCTGCGAATCGTACGAATCACGCCTTGCAGAATTGCTTGGCCTTTCCTCGCCGAGCGAACATCGCTCGGCTGCGTGATCCACCTGCCGACAAGACAAGATTAATGGATGCGCATACTAAAAAACTTGATGGTAAAGTGGCGGTTGTGACTGGCGCGTCGAAGGGAATCGGCGCCGGTATCGCTAAACATCTCGCTGCCGAAGGGGCAG
>DASXNN010000094.1:0-2881 GCA_036495045.1 Candidatus Udaeobacter sp. | reverse complement strand
GGGAATCAAGGAAATGTCCGGCGTGCTTTTCCAATCGGAAGCCGAGCTCGGCGTCGCGACCACCGGCGAGCGCGAAGCCGTCCTGATGGAAGGCATCATCGGGAGCCGCTCTACGTTTATCCGCAAGACGCTTCGCGAACTCAATTTCCGGAAGCAATACGGCGTCCACATCCTGGCCGTCCATCGTCAGGGGGAAAATCTGCGCGAACGTTTCGAAGATGTGGAGCTGGCCTTTGGCGACACCCTTCTCGTACAAGGACCGGCCGAGGGAATTCATCGCCTCATGCAGGAGCGCGACTTCCTCAGTCTCACCGAGCCGACCCAGCGCGCTTTTCGCCGGCACAAAGCGCCGCTCGCGATCATGGCCATCGGCAGCGTCATTGTGCTCGGCGCGTTCCACGTCCTGCCGATCCCTGCCTTGGCCTTGATCGCCGCCACCTTCGTCGTCTTCAGTCGCTGCCTCGACATCGAGGAAGCACGCGCAGCGGTCCAATGGAGAATCCTCTACATGATTCTCGGCATGCTCGCGCTCGGCACCGCGATGGAAACGACCGGCGCCGCCCATCTCATCGCCAGCGGCGTGACCGGCGCGGTCGGGCGCTTCGGACCAGCTATCACTCTCTCGGTCACATATCTGGTGGCGACGCTCCTCACCGAGCTGATCAGCAACAACGCTGTTGCCGTCCTCCTAACCCCGATCGCCTTCGAAATCGCGGCCGCGATGGGGGTCGATGCGCGGCCGTTCGCGGTCGCAGTCATGTTCGGTTGCGCAGCCAGTTTCGCGACCCCGATCGGGCACCAGACCAATACCTATGTTTTCGGCGCGGGCGGTTATCGCTTCTCTGATTTCCCGAAGATCGGTGCGCCGCTCAATATCCTACTTTGGATTCGTAGCGAGCATCCTTATCCCAATCTTCTGGCCCTTCGTGCCCAAACCTTAATCCGTCGTAATGGAGCGTCTCAGTCGTCCCGCTCCAACATCACGCTTACCACTCTTTGAACTCGCCCGCGTGCTCGTGCGTCTCGATCACGTTGCCAGCTTCATCGGAAACGCGAATCAGGCTGCTGCTGGCTGGTCGGTTTTTGGTTCTGCATAACCAACGTAGTAGTGGTTGGCATCGGACGGGCCTTTGGCACTTTTGGCAATCGATCGGGAATGATTTGCACCAACGCGCCTAGTGGAACCTGATCATAAAGCGCGGCCACATCGCTGGCTTTCATCCTTATGCAGCCATAACTGGCTGGACGTCCGATTGTCTTTTCTTCCGGCGTGCCGTGGATGTAGATGCAGCGAGGAAAAGCCTGCGCGTTTTGCGCTTCAAGGCCGCTCAACCAAATGATCCGCGTAGTCACCGGATCACGGCCAGGAGTATTTGCAGGAGAATTTCGCCGGTCCATTGCCGATTGCGGAAGACGGCGCCGACTGGGGCATTGTCGCCAATCTTCTTCGCAACCATGAGATAACCGAGAGGCGTCGTCATTCTCCCTAGCAAATCGCCCACGCCATACTTAGATGTTGACACTGGGTAAGTCGCCACTCTCCCGCCATTGTCTAGAAGCATCAGCCTCTGATCGCGGATACTGATTATCAGGCGATGGGCTGTATCGAGCTGCGCGAGCAACGTGGCGGAAAACGCCGGCGTGATCGAAACCAGACTGAAAATCACAGCCAATGGCCGAAGCATTTTAATGCCCTTCTTTTAACTCAAGAAGATGCGAAAAATAACCCGGAAGCGCAGTGGGACCTTAGTCGTACGTCCTACCGGCAGGTGCAATTGACGCTCTAATCGCACGTTTGCCCGCTGCATCGTAAACGCGAATCACCGCGTCATGTGAACGGCTGAAAAACGTGGCTTAACATGATTGCGTTTCGTGACTCTCGTAGCTGAATCTCAATTCCCTTACGGCTGTCTGGGGTTTGTCATACGAAGTTACATTGCAGCCAAATCAAATGTTAGGGGGTCCCACCATCTATGCCGGACAATCCAGAGACCAAAAAAGAAGAAAGCTCGCAGTCATCCGAAAACATCGAAATTCCGCCTATTCCAAAACAGACTGCTGGTGCTGTCGCCGGAGCCGCGGTTGGTAGCATAGCAGGACCGATCGGCGCGGTTGTCGGCGGGGTGGTGGGCGCTCTTGCCGGAAAAGCTGCCGAGAAGCGACGCCCGACCAGAAAATCCGTGGCCAAATCGCGCAAAACCGGTACAAGCTCCGGCGGCAAGGCGAAAAAGAGAGTATCGCGTCGATCGAGGACAACAAAAACGAGCAAAGCTGTGGGAACTCGGCATAGATCGACTTCGTCGCGGGCTATAGCTGCCCGGAGACGCTCTGTCGGTCGCAGAAAACGGCGTTAGCGGTTGGATTGCACAGAGCGATTAGCAGTCTCACACGCGCGCGTGACGCTACGCCTCTTTGAAATCGCCCTCGTGCTCGTGCGTTTCGATCACAGGGCAAATGACGGGCGCCGTGGCTCAGTCGGTGACCGTCATAGCTGTTCAAACATGCTTTACGTCCGCTCGCGATGCTCCCCAAGAAAAATATAAGTGACGTAATCACGCGGGCGATCGCTTTCTTCTTTGGTGCTTGGGCGGTCGCCCGTCTTTTATCACTCGCAGGAAATCTTTATCACTCGCAGGAAATCGCCCGTGCTGCCGGATGCCTCGGCCGTTTGAGAGATTATCGCCTAGGCGTGAATCCATTGTGGCGCGAGGCTATTTGGCGGGGCTACCGCCGACTTGGCATGGAATAACGATATTGGATAGCGTGGCACGCAGTGAATAGTGTGAATGGCCGGCGGTTTTCTGAGGGGATTTTCCGTCGGCCGTTCCTCTTATCGAATGCGTGCTCTCGTCGTCCTCATCGCTCTATGAAAATTCGTCCG
>DASXNN010000093.1:0-238688 GCA_036495045.1 Candidatus Udaeobacter sp. | reverse complement strand
GAAAACCAAAAAGAAAACTTCCAAACGCAAACCGAATCCCGCCTTTATGAGACCGGTCCAACCTGATGAGAAACTTTCTGCAATCGTCGGGTCGACGCCGCTACCACGTTCCGAGCTTACGAAAAAGCTTTGGAACTACATCAAGAGGCACGGTTGTCAGGACAAGAAGAAAAGAACCATGATCAACGCGGACGACAACCTCCGGCCGGTATTTAACGGCAAGAGTCAGGTGAGCATGTTCGAGATGACCAAGCTCGTCTCGGGGCATCTGCGTTAGATCTCGAGATTCGTTGGTAGTCCGGCGTTCTGACGTCGGGCTATTTCCGGACAGAATAGAGAAATAATTCTCGCAGGGACGGTTCGTTTTGCCGTCCCTTGCGCTGGGTTATCGTCTGGTCGAGACTTAAGGTGTGAGAAACCATCGTTTGATTTTTCTCGCTGCCACAGCCTCTATTTTCCTCTTCCTTCCCGGCTGCTCGCGCTCAAGGCCAAAGATTGTGCCGCTGGCGCCGGCCGAATCCACTTGGCTCAACGATTACAAGAAAGCGCAGCAAGAAGCCAAAGCCAGCAACAAGTATCTGCTACTGGATTTCACCGGCTCAGATTGGTGCGGTTGGTGCAAAAGATTGGAAAAGGAGATTCTCTCGCAATCACAGTTTGAAAATTACGCGCGCGAAAATCTCGTACTATTGGAAGTGGATTTCCCACGCGCGAAGCCGCAAAGCCCCGAGCTAAGAAAGCAGAATCAAGAACTGGCGCAGCAATATCAGATTGAAGGATTTCCCACCATCGTCGTGCTCAACGGCGACGGGCAAAAGCTTTGGCAGTACGACGGCTACTTCCCCGACGGTTTGGCAGCATTTATCGCGCAGCTGGAGAAATTGCGGAAAGGCTGAGCGCCCGTTCATTTTTGTTGCAACGCAGAGGTGCGCTGTTATTTGACCGGTTTTGACGTCTTCCGCGTCACGTCTTGCGTAACTGCCGGCCTCTGGTAAATACACGCGTCCGGTCACCACGTTCGATCATGTCTGTTTCCCATGTGGTTATCTTCTGCTTTGTGGGTCTCGTCGCTGCTCAACTTCGAGCAGAACCTCCAAGTGCAGCAGAGAACAGCCGGACTACCTTGGCGGAATCGCGTATCACCTTCAGTTCCCTCCACGTCGATGGCCCGTACGTCGCGATGACTTTCGACGATGGCCCGAGCGCGACCCTTACCCCGAAACTGCTAGACATCCTCGCGGCTCACCAGATTAAGGCAACTTTCTTCGTTATCGGCGAAAATGTCGCAGAACATCCCGAGATCGTCGCGCGCGCTGCGCGTGAAGGCCACGAAATTGGAAATCACAGTTGGTCGCATCCTAATTTCGGGAAGATGTCTGACGACGGTGTGCGCAGCCAACTCCAGCGAACTGACGACGCAATCAAAAGCGCCACCGGCTCGCGACCGACTTTGTTGCGACCGCCTTATGGATCCATTACGTCGCGCGAAAAGCGTTGGATCCACGATCAGTTCGGGTATCAGATCATTCTTTGGGATGTGGATCCGTATGACTGGAAACGACCAGGGCCGTCTGTGGTTCGCAATCGCATTCTCAAAGAAACGCGGCCGGGGTCAATCGTGTTGTCCCACGACATTCACCCGGGGACGATCGAAGCCATGCCGTCAACTTTCGATGCACTTGAGGCGAAGGGTTTTAAATTCGTCACCGTATCGGAGCTAATTCGCATGGCAATCCCACAGCCGTCTCAGGTGCCCACTGAGACGCGCGAGCTTACTCCAGCACCAATCACTCCATCACCGCCACCATCGACAACTCCTTCTCCAGCACGGTTGCCAGGCGGCTCGTGAAGGTTCTTGCGCCCGTCCCGAGTAAAGCCATGGAAGCTCGGCTTGATCATTACTTCTTGGCGGCTTCCGAGGTTCTTTCGGCCAGGCGTCTTTCCGTTTGGCGGCGCGCAATGACGAAGTGATTGTTTTCGCCGTAGCTTCGCCACGGACCAGAAGGCACGTCGCGCACTTCGACAAATTGCCAATCAGTTACGTCGGTCGGCGCGAGCCCGAGATAATCACGGACGGCCGGCGAAACATCCAGCCCTGCCCCATGGTTGAGATTCGGCTTCGGCCGCTCACTTTGGAAAACGTACTGAAAATGATCAGTGCGAAAAGGGCCGCAATCTTCCCATTGCGCATAGCAGGTGCGGTTGCCTTTTCGAATGGCGATCCAGTGATCTTTGCACACTGATTGGCCAGGTCCCGTGTACGCCTGTTTGAACCACGGGATGACAAGCGGCGCTTCCGGTTTGAACTGACCGTGCGTGACGTCGTTGTAGGGCAGCGCGCAGTAGAAGGGATTTTGGTGCGGGATAAAAGACACTGGAATGTAATTGCGTCGCGACGATGAATCCGGATTGTCGAAGCCGCCATAACTGCCTGTCCAATTCGCATCCCAGCAGCTCTTGAAATTCGGCACCGGATTATTACCCCCGGCTTGTTCCCCGACCCAAAAAACCGTAGTCACGATGTTCGTCTTCCACGGGAAACGTTGCGTCGTAGGGCGCGAACTTGTCGGCACAAAAACTTGTGGTTCGACTTTGAGCAGCGCCTGCTCGCGAAGCTTCATCGCATATTTGGCAAAATCTGCTGCAGTTGCGTACGGCGAAGTCGATTGTTCGTCGCCTTTAGCCGCGCCCGCTATCACCAGAGTCATACAAACCGCTAAAAGCCCCTTCATGTGCAAATTGTCGCCACCCTTCTATCTGATGGCATGCATTTAGGCAAGGCATTTTCCATTTTAAAAACGGGACGGGCACGCCAGTTCCAAACGTCCTAAGGAGGCCGGGCGCCCATTCAACCGCGGCTGAGCACGGTCTCGCGCTTGAATTGTCGATCTTTCATCTCGGGATAATCGAGCGTGTAATGAAGCCCACGGCTCTCTTGCCGGCTGAGCGCGGAGTCGACAATGAGCGCCGCCACTGTCGCCAGATTACGGAGCTCCAATAGGTCAACCGAAACCTTAAAGTTCCAGTAAAACTCGCGGATCTCTCGCTGAAGATTTCGTAACCGAGCGCTGGCGCGCTGCAGCCGTTTGTCGGTGCGCACGATTCCTACGTAATCCCACATCAGGCGCCGGATCTCGTCCCAGTTGTGATAAATCACAACCAGCTCATCGACGTCCTGCACATTCCCCGATTTCCATTCTGGCAACGCGCCTTCTTGCTTTGAAGTCGATTTCGCCTTCAGAGCGGCCATTGCGGAGCGATGCGCCACTACCAAACCCTCCAACAGCGAGTTGCTGGCAAGCCGATTTGCTCCGTGCAACCCGGTGCAGGCGACTTCGCCGATCGCATATAGCCCGGGCAGGCTCGTTGCACCGTTGATGTCCGTTTTGATTCCGCCGCATTGATAATGCGCTGCCGGCACAACGGGGATCGCTTGTTTTGAAATGTCGATGCCAAACCGCAGGCATGTTTCGTAAATGTGCGGGAAGCGTTCTCGAACGAACTCCGGCGGTTTGTGCGTGATGTCGAGAAATACACATTTCGAGCCTGAGCGCTTGATCTCGGCGTCAATTGCACGTGCCACGATGTCGCGTGGCGCAAGCGAGCCACGCGGATCGTAGCGCTTCATAAAATCTTCGCCGCGATTGTTGCGCAAAATGCCGCCTTCACCACGCACTGCTTCCGAAATTAGAAACGATTTCGCCTCGGGATGAAACAGACAGGTGGGATGAAACTGAATGAACTCCATGTTCGCGATCTCGACGCCTGCACGCCACGCCATCGCCACACCGTCTCCAGTCGCGATGTCTGGATTCGTGGTATACAGATAAACTTTTCCGCAACCGCCGGTCGCCAACACAATCCGATTCGATCGGATCGTTTCTACTTCTCCGGTTTTCTCATCCAGAACGTAGGCACCGAGGCAGCGGTCCTCTGTTGCGAAGCCGAGTTTGGCTGCGGTGATCAAGTCCACGGCCATGTGATTTTCCAATAGCTGGACGTGTGATTCTCGGCCCAGCTCGCGCAGCAAGGTCTCTTCGATCTCCTTCCCGGTTGCATCTCGCACATGCAGCACGCGCCGCTTGGAATGGCCTCCCTCTTTGCCGAGATCAAACTCGCGGTGGCCTGAGACCTCGCGCTCATCGAACTGGAGCCCGAGCTCCGCCAGTTCCCGGATGCGCTCTGGACCTTCGGTCACAATCGTGCGCACGACTGCTTCGTCACACAGGCCGGCGCCGGCCTCAAGCGTATCGCCCACGTGCAGCTCAAATGAATCTTCATCGCTGGTCACACAGGCGATTCCGCCCTGCGCCCACGCGGTGTTTGTATCAGATCCTTTGCGTTTCGTGATGACAGCTACCGAACCGTGCTTCGCGGCCTTTAATGCAAAACTCAGGCCCGCGATACCGCTGCCGATTATGACAAAATCGTATTCCTTCATCCCAGCCGGACGTTGTCGATCAAGCGAGTTTTGCCGAAGAACACCGCCAACACGAGCACCGAGTTCGGTCCAGTCATTTCGACAGGTCGCAAAGTTTCCGCATCGACCAGCTCAACATAATCGATCCGCGCCACCGGCGCTTCGTTGATCACCTTACGCGCTAGAGCGATTACATCTCCGGCGGATTTTTCCCTGGTATCTGCCGCAGCACGCAGCGCTTTGTATAAAACCGTCGCCTGTTTCCGCTCGTCTACATTCAAATACTGATTGCGCGAGCTGCATGCCAACCCGTCTTCTTCCCGCACCGTAGGCACACCGATGATGTCGATCTTAAAATTGAGATCGCGGACCATCCGGCGAACAATCACCAGTTGCTGAAAATCCTTTTCGCCAAACATCGCCGCGTCAGGCGCAAGAAGATTGAACAGCTTCGCCACCGCTGTGCAAACGCCGCGGAAATGCCCGGGGCGCGACTCGCCCTCCAGCATTTTTGAAAGAAAAGATTCTTCGACGAACACTGAACGATCATCGGCATACATTTCCGCGACACTGGGACGGAACAACAAGTCGACGCCAGCCTTTCGACAGATCTCTTCGTCAGCTTCTTCCGGGCGCGGATACCGCTCGTAATCGCTTCCCGGTTCAAACTGTAGCGGGTTGACAAAGATGCTTACTGCCAGTTCACCGTCGCGGCCAGCATGTTCACGCGCCACGCGAATCAATTCGCCATGCGCTCTGTGCAGCGCGCCCATTGTCGGCACAAGCACGCGCTGCTTTCCGCGCGGCGGAGCGTGCGCCTCTGCGATGCTGGTCAGAATTTTCACGCTGCCAGCTTTACCCAACTGCGTCCGGTGCGCGAATCACCAAATTCAATTAGGTCGAGCGACGGCAAATCAAAAGAGAAGGATGAATGCGCCGGTAACCATCAGCGCGACCATCCAGACCAAATCGATGTTGAACCAGGCGCGGCGTAACATGCCGACTCCAAGTTTCTCGTAAACCAAAATCGCGACGACCGCCGTCGTGAGAAGGTATCCCAATGTGTGAACTGCAACTGAAGCCGTCAGCAGAGAAGGCCCGCTAAAATTCGCGAATCCCCACATATGTTCGCCGCTGTGCGAGTAACTGTGATGCGTGTTTGGTTTGTCTGGTGACGTAAGAAAAAACGGGACGAGCATTAACCCTGCGCCGTGTGCAGATGCCATGATAAAGGACCAGAGCGTCAAATCGCCAAAACCAACTCGCATCCCGACCCAGTTCGGGTGACGGGAGCGGACGAGACGATACAATCCAAAAGCAAACAGGATTGCCGCAGCGGCAATTTTTAGAGCGAGGTGCGGCAGGCTAATGCGGGCTACGAGAACTGCGGCGATGATTATCCCAATGGAAAGCGCGTGTCCCAGCACGATCGGCGGCAGTGCACGAAGCACGGCTGCGCGCTTCTGCTCCTGCAACCCAAGCGCCACAGCAAACAACCATCCCATTGCTGGGTTTGCTCCGTGGAAAAGACCGAGCCCGAAGACCGCCAGCCACGGCCACAGCCCGTTCACGGAAAACAGAAGGAATCGCTCGAGGAATCGCCGCCTTCGAGGCGGATCTGGTGAACTCGATAATCGCTGCTCTGGACGAAAAAGGTTTCGTCAAACGCGAGCCCGCCATCGCGACCGGCATCCAGTTTAACCATCCAACTACCTACGCCGTCGGGATAAAATTGCTCGTCCCACGCGGCATAAAGGGAGTTTGTGAAATAGATCCGTTTGCCGTCACGACTCACTTCCACCATTTGTGGTGCCCCAGCCAGCGGCTGGTCTGGCTTCTTCGGATGCGGTGTGCGATTGACAATGCCCCCGATGCGCACCGAGCCTGTCTTCTTCGGATTAAATGGATCAGAAACGTCGTACTGCAAAAACTCGCCTGTTCCAAAGCAGGACACGTACAGAAATTTGTCGTCGAGTGATAAATTGATGTCCGTCACAAGTGGCGGCACGGCTTTAAAACCTTTTAGTAACGGCGGCAGCTTCTCCGGGTCGGCAGGTTCTGCCGGAATTTCGACAACTTTCTTTAAGTCCCACGTCCCGTTGTTGCGATGCCAGAGCCAGACTGATGCGGACAAACCCTTAACCGAAACAACTACGCCAACAAAGCCGTACGCCTTCGTCGGATCATGCGCGGGACGCATCTCGAGCACCATTTGCTGCTCGCTGCCCAGGTCGAGTGTCTGAAGATGACGTCGGCGCCGCAGGTCCCAGACGTGCATCTGATGGCCATATTTGCTGCCGAGGAGCAGGTCAGGTTGCACTCCATTTTCGATCATGTTCGGCGTGCCCCATTCGCTGCTCAGCAGCGTGTCGAATCCTAGATGCCACCAAAAATCGTAATGTAAAAACTGTGAACCGCGGTTCATCTCCCACTGCCCGAGAACCTCGAACGTTTCGCAGTCCAACATAAAAATGCCGCCTGGGCCGTCGCCATTCGGTGCTCCAAGCGCACTCACGTAAATGCCCTCAGGCCCACAGTGAATCGTGTGCGGACGCGAATAATTAGTGCGCGCAAAAAGTTCTTCGGGCTCGATCACTTTCACAATCTTCGGTTTCCGCGGATTCGGCTTCGTGTCGATGATGTGAATACGCGATGAGCGCAGTCCCGGTACGACGAGATAACGGCGTTCAACATGCGGATGCGGCGCATATGGACAGAGCGCCGAGCTACATGCGTTCCAGCCGAAATGGTGTAGCTCATCACCGAACTCGGGCATCTTGACCTCGCCGACGCGATGGCCATACGTGCGCGATTCGGGATCAACGTCGATAACCAGCAGCGCGTCGTTGAGTTTGCTCCCAGGCGGATTAAGAGCCGCCACGAACGCATACTTTTCCGGAGGCGCCTGCATCGCCAGTCTTGGGGACGGGTAAAATGTCGGATCTGGTTTCAGGAGCGGCATAAGAGCTTTCCGCGCACAAGTTAATCGTAATACCGCTTCGAACGCGCAATCGTCAAGCGCAGTGTTTGGTCATCCACCGAGCCAAATCGCCTGCCGTGCGAACCGGAATTTTTTGTGTCCGAAATTTTCCCAGCCGGCACGCACTGCAAGAATCTGCATTTCAGAGAATGAAAACGCACGCGCCGCGGAAAGACGCGCGTCGTAGCGCGTCATTGGTTCGCGAAAAATCACCGAAGTTAGAAGATACACGCCGGCTTTAAGCAGAAATCCTCTGCGCAAATCCGACACCAGAACAAATTTTCGGGACAACTCCCGGCACCGTCGCAAAAGACGCACCGCGTCTTCGTCGCTGAAGTGATGAAGGGCCAGCGTGCAAAGCGCGATGTCGTATGGTCCCGCAGGATTCCATTCGAGAATATCAGCTTCGCAGTATGAGATTTCGCCGTAGTTGGTGCTTAATTTCCTCGCGATTTCGATTGTCGCAGGTTGTCGGTCCAAGGCATCGACCTCCACCTGCGCGCCAATTTGGCGAGCGTAATCGACAATTAATCGCGGAATGTCGCCGGAACCAGTGGCAAGATCGACAATCCGAGTGCGAGCGCCCGGTTTGCCTCCGGACGAATCTGCCGTGGCGGACTTGATCCAACGGCGTATAAAGCTCAAAAGAAGCCGATAGCTGCCAAACCAGCGATTGAGTTGCCGGATACGTTTCAGGTCGCGGTCTAACTCGGCCGAAACCGGCTGCGGCCGATCCATCATTTCCAACACAGCCGGATCGAAGCTTCGTTTCATATGAGAGTAGCGGCGCTATGTGAGCGCCGGAGTGCAGGAACTCGCCTAACCGTTGCTCCAGGCAGCTCGCCATTGAACGCGGCGCGTGTAAAAATACGCTGCTATGCAACAGTCATAGGCTGCACAAAAGACGCCGTATGCCAGCGGAAAATCAGTTACCTGCTGACCGCCGAATACGTCGCCTCCGCCATGAGCGTGGATTTCGTGAAGTAAGTCCCAAATACCATGCAGGAGGTACCCGATAATGAGCGCAACCGGCATTCGAACACCAAGCACACCAAAGACAGCGAACACAATCACGCCTCCGGTTTCGAGTCGCCACGCTCTCTGATCCCCAAAGTAGGCGGTGAAAGCGAGATAAAAGGCCGCAATTGCGATCAGGAACAAACCAAAGAAGATCTGCTCTGCCTTCGCCGACAATAATTTCTGTGAGATGCACGCCGATCCGGCAGCTGCCAGGGACCCAATTGATAAATACAGGACGATGATTATTGAGAACGCCATACCTTCGGTCTCCGCTCAGAGGTTGGCCATCTTGGAGGAGCCTTTGACGCACAACAAGAAAAAGCTGTGCTTCTATTCATCCAAATTTGAACACTCCGTTACGGAGAAAGAAAGCTCCGCCATGAACCGGGCAACTCCGCACTCTCGACTTCGCTTGCTATGCGTCCCTCGAATTCGCGATGGAAAATCGTGCTTGTTCCGTAGACCATGATGACATCTTCGGCGCCTTCTACACGAATCGCGTGCGCGACGCCTGGTGGAACGACCACTCCCACATTGTTTGTGCTGCGATGATTGTCGCCATCGATGAAGAAACGCATGATGCGCTTGGAAAAACCAGCACGCACATCGCACAAAATCATCTCCACGGTCCCTTGGAGAAAAAACATGACGTCCCACTGCTCGTCATCGTAACGACGCAGCGAATAATTTTGCGGCGAGCGCATGAACAAACGTCGCAGCCATTTCTCGGCGGTCGTATCCGGCGGAATGCTCGGTGGATGCACATGAAATCCCTTCGCGGTCTGTGCAAACATGCGCGCGGCCGACCATTGCTTCGGCCAAAATCCGATTTTCGCTAGCATTCCTTCATCACATCGGACGAATTCACCGAAAGCTCCGCGGTAACGCTGGGGATGAATTGTGCGAGAAAAAATTTCCACGCCGGGGATCCAGGCGCGCTTTACCTCTGGCCTCGACCGGTCTGCTACGGCTAGTTCGCCGGCATCAATACCGGAATGCGCGACTCGTTGTGCCAAAGAGCCCACCTTATAATCGCGCGCAGTGAGCGCATTACGCGCCGCATCGTTCACGCCGGTCCACAAATTCGTTTCGCCTTTGTCCATATCGATCCTCTAAAACCGCTTATTGTCCTACCGAAAATCGGCGCGTTCGCGAGAAAGATTTCCATTGTAGTAAGAATCGGAGTCGGGCCCTCGGTCGCACATGATTGCCTCACTACCGATGTCGATCTTATCCGCTCGCGGTTCGTGTTATAGAGCTTTGCAAACGGAGTGTAAACAATCAGGTAGCCCGCCCGCCGGACTTTTAGGCAAAGACCGATATCGCAAACGCGTCCGGCAGACTTTCATCGAAGCCGCCAACTTCTTGAAAAACATCACGCCGTGTCCCAGCGAAGCCCCGAGGTGCAGATGATTTTGGGAGTTCGCATCTGCGATCAGAATTGAACGCTGATCTGCAAAAGCAAGGTGCTTTCGATCTTGCAGGATCATCTCCGAAGCTATGATATGGCGCGAAGACCAGACGCCGCCGCAAAACTTGCCTAACGAATTCCAGAGCGGGATCAGTGCCGGTTTCGAGCTCATCGCGCGCAAGCCCTAAGCGCCGGCTGCGCCAGCCAACCCGAGACGCGCAAGCACGAAGATGGACAGCTCAACGCTTTCTCGAGAAATCATACGGTAGAATTAGTAGCCGCTTGTATGTAAGATTACCTTGCCGTTGCTGATTTCCCCGCCCGTTACGCCATACTGGCTGGCATATTTGATCACGTAACTTCGCAGCGATCGTCCGACTCCGAGTAATCGCCGGTCCAGCAGACCGGTGGGAAAGCTGTGACCGTTGATTGTCACCTCCCTCAGCTGCACGTTGTTTGCGTTGGTTCCCGGCGACGCTACCATCGTGACAGTGGCGTTCAAATACCGATCGCCCAGACCAAATGCATTTCGAAATGGAATGTCGAATCTTTTCAGCGGAATGGACAACTGGACCTGCCCGACATTGCCGTCGATGCGAACAAAGGCCGTGCCACGCGATTTTCGATTGGCCGCGATCAGCGCATTGATGTCTCCGGCGGTGAACTCCGTTCCGGTTTGCTCGTGAGCGCGTGCCGCTGACTTGATCGTATCCAAGCGTTCGCGAACCGTGGCGCTTCTTTCGCTCGGTGTGGCCACGCTTGTTCTCCCAGGCGTGGCGGCGCTGGTTTCGCTGGGCGCAGAAGCTTCAGAGATCGGTGCAGGTTTATCGGAAAGATAGATGTAACGGAGACTCCAAAAAGTTCCGCCAATCCCTGCCACGACGAACAAGATCCCGAATACGATGAAGGTTAGGCAACCTTTTGCGAAACAGCCCATTCCTCGTTTTGGCGGCAGCTCAACCCGGGCGTTCATTTTCGTGATTCCACGTCGATCTCGACCTGCACACCGATCAGTTTCTCATAAAGACTGCGCAATCCTTGCGGGAAGTTGACGCGTTGCAACCATAGGCTAATTAACGCGGAATGGAACCTCAGCCGGCGCGCTCCGAATACAAGAAGGTTTGGTCTGCCCTTTCAACCACCGAAGAGCAGGCGAAATTGCATGTAATCGGCGTGACCGAAGAAGCTGCGCTACGAGCGACTGGGGAGGAAACTATGAGGTTTCTTCAGGACAGCGTCGGTATTGGAAAGGAGGATGTCGTTCTTGAAATCGGCTGCGGGATCGGGCGCGTGGGCAAAGTTGTGGCGCCGCTCTGCCGGAAATGGATCGGCTGCGACGTCGCCTCGAACATGCTGTCGCTGACCGCACAACGACTAAAGGATTTGTCGAATGTGGAGTTGGTGGAGATATCCGGCTATGATTTGGGCGGCGTTGCGGATGATTCGGTGGACGTTGTCTATTGCACGGTGGTGTTCATGCACCTCGAATCCTGGGACCGATACAACTACATTTCGGAAGCATTTCGTGTGTTGCGACCCAGGGGCCGAATTTACGTGGACAATATCAATCTCTGCTCGGATGGCGGCTGGAAAGTCTTCGAAACTCACCGCGCATTCTCACCCACAAACCGCCCGCCCCACATCACTCAGAACTCCACTCCACAGGAAATCGAGACGTACCTGAGACGCGCGGGATTTTCGTCCGTGCGAATTCGCACGGACGATGACTGGATCCGGGCTTCAGGGGTAAAACGCGAGGCCGCCGCGTGAGACGCCCAACAGCTTAGAACCTGTCTGGCATATGTAATTCTGAGCGAAGCCGAAGAATCTCTGATCATCTCGCTAGCAATCGCTTTGCGTCGCCAGGCATTTCCTGCGGCATGCACTAATCGGGGGGATTAGCGCGGCCGCGCCTTCACTCTAGGCTAGAGTGGTTTGGCGATGGAGCTGTATTTCTACGGAGCGGAAAATTTTTAGCCGAAATTTTTCACCGGTGGTCTGACTCTTTTCTATCTGCCGCTCCTTTTTGACATCGTCGACCAGGAGGCACCGGGCTCTTTTGTTACCCTCGGGCTGGGTGACACACACTCTCATCTCACTTTTTGTCACCCCATAGGTGCGCAAAATCTGCCATCAGGTTGTGTCGCCTGTGCAACGGATACGAGCAGACCAGTCGGCCATTGATGATCCGGCGTGGCAATCCGTTCAAAAAGCGACGGCGGAATTGTTTGCAACTGTATCGCAGCTGGTAGCCACAGATTGTCTTCACGCTTGGTCATTTTGCAGTTGGTTTATGCGCTCGATTTGCTTAGCGGTAAATCGGCGTGTTCGCGAGCAAGATTTGCATTGTAGTATAGATTGCGCTGTAACAATGTCATCGATTCCAGACGATTGACGGCATTTGCTCCCCTTCCCCTGCACTGACGTACGAAGCCCATCACTGCTCCGGATCAAGCGAGGAGCACGGCTTGATGCTTCAAGATTGACGCGCTGCAATGGTAGCGTATTTAACGTCCGATGGAATGCCAAGGGGTGCGCTGTGAATACAAGAAGGTTTGGTCGGCGCTTTCAATCACCGAAGACCACGCAAAATTACATGTCATCGGTGTGACGGGCAGGCTGGAAAGTGTTCGAAACGTTCGAACGGACGACGACTGGGTGCGGGCACTAGGGACCAAGCCGCAGGTGCTGCCTACATAGCTATTGCCGCGGAGTGAAGATTTCGTCTGTTTTCGGCGGAGCGGCTAAGCGCATGCATGCCGTCAATGAGCAAATCGGGAGTGCAGGCAGTCGGTACCACTGGTGGTTTGATCATCCTGTCGAATGGGAGCGGCCGGCGCAAACTCTCTACATCACCGGTTGGTGCGTGAGCCGCGAGGGCAAAGAAATTCGCGCCATGCGTGCGCGACTCGGGCGTCAAGAGTTCTTAGGTAATTACGGAATCGAACGTAGGGACGTGAGCGCCGCGCTTCACCAAATCGGGTTTGCTATTGCCATCCCATTGCCAGCAGGAAAGTCGCAGATTTGTGTTGAGGTTCAGGAGCAGGATGGCGTGTGGCGGGCCATTGCGATTCGGGACGTCTTCGGCGCATCAGATAGAGAATCAGCAGCCCCGATTGATCCCAAATACTTTATTCACAATCCCGGCGCCAACCGCCGAATTGAATTTTGGCTCGATTGCCCATTCGTTTGGCCAAAGAAAACTCGGCACTTAAGAGCTTCCGGCTGGTGTTTCGCGATCTCCGGCGATGAAATCACTGAAGTCCGCGCGCGCGTCCGCAAAAAAGTTTTTCCTGCGCGTTTCGGCTCGCCCCGGCCTGACATCGGGCTTCGCTACGACAACCGGCCAGGCGCGTTGCGGAGCGGTTTTTCGCTTAAGGCCATCATTCCGCCTGGGCGCAGCGAATTCACAATGGAAGCGCGCAGCGGCAACGGCCCGTGGGAAACATTCTTCATACACCCAGTGCGCGGCGCGATTTTCCGAGAGCCACTGGATGGGGATGCACAAAGCGCCGGTGATTATGCGCGTTGGATTCGATGCTACGATCAGCTCCAACGAGAGGACATACAAAAAATTCGTGAGCAGATCGCGAAGTTCCATTATTCACCGCTGATCTCAATTTTGTTGCCGGTATACAACTCGAATTTGAAGTGGCTGCGGCGTGCGATTTCCTCAGTGCAACAGCAATTTTATCCGCGGTGGGAGCTCTGCATTGCCGACGACGCGTCGACGGATCGAAGGCTCTGGCCCTTCTTGCAAAAGTGCGCGCGTCGGGACAGGCGTATAAAGTTGGTGCGACGCACGGAAAATGGGCACATTTCAGCGGCGTCAAATGACGCGCTGCGTCTTGCAACCGGCGATTTTGTCGCGTTGCTCGATCACGATGACGAACTGGCGCCTACGGCACTGTATTTCGTGGTACTGGCGTTGAACAAGAATCACGACTTGCAATTTCTCTACAGCGACGAGGATAAGCTCGACGAACGAAATCGACGGTCTGAGCCGTATTTCAAGTCCGATTGGAACCAGGAACTTTTTCTGGCGCAAAACTTCATCTCACACCTGGGCGTCTATCGGACCGATTTGGTTCGGCGGGTCGGTGGGTTTCGCCCAGGCTTCGAAGGTTCGCAGGACTATGATCTGACGCTGCGCTGCATCGAACAGATCCGGCCCGAGCAGATCGAGCATTTGCCATGGGTGCTTTATCATTGGCGGATGTCGGACCAAAGCACTGCGTCTGGCGTCACGGCTAAACCATATGCGCAAGAAGCCGCCCGCCGCGCTGTGCAGCAACATCTCGATCGCCGAGGAATTGCCGGGACAGTCGTGCCGAGTCTTGGCGTTTATCTACAGGCCAAATACGCGCTTCCGAGAGAGCGACCGATGGTCTCTTTTGTCATCCCGACGCGCGATCAACTTTCATCTCTCCAGAAATGTCTCGACAGCATTTTCGAGAAAACAGATTATCGAAACTACGAAGTGATCGTGCTCGATAACGAGAGCCACGAATCCCAGACGCTGGAATTTTTGGCCGCGCTCAAAAAGCGAGAGCGCGTGCGAGTGGAGCGGATCGAGGGTGCGTTCAATTACAGCCGCTTAAACAATCGCGGCGTCGAATTGTCTCGCGGATCATTTATCGCGCTGCTTAACAATGATGTGGAAGTGATCAACGACGGGTGGCTAAGCGAAATGGTGAGTCACGCGCTACGACCGGAAGTAGGAATGGTTGGCGCACGGCTCTGGTATCCCAACGGCACAATCCAGCACGGCGGAGTGATTCTCGGAGCGGGTGGTATCGCGGGCCACGCACACGTCGGCCTCCGGCACGAGCACGGCTACTTTGCTCGCGCGAATCTAGCGCAAAACCTTTCCGCGGTGACCGCAGCTTGCGCCGTGGTGAGACGGAAAGTTTACGTGCAACTCGGCGGCTTCGATGAAGTAAATCTCACGGTCACCTTCAACGACGTCGATTTTTGCCTGCGGCTGCGCGAGGCCGGCTACTGGGTCGTCTGGACGCCACACGCCGAGTTGGTTCACCACGAGTCAGCCAGTCGCGGGTTCGACGACAGCACGCCGAAGCAGGTCCGGTGTCTGGCGGAGATCGACTATATGAAAGCGAAGTGGGGCGATAAGTTGCGGCGCGATCCCTTTTACAATCCAAACCTTTCGCTCGGTGAAAATCTCTTCACTCTGGCTTTCCCGCCGCGGACGACCAAACCGTGGCAGAGTGTTGCCGCTTAATTGTGCAGCGCTAAAGGCTGCCCGCGTCAAATCGAAATGAGAAAGTCAATCCTGCAGACGAATGCGGCCGCAGATTACGTGTTTGATTTCGACGCGCTGCCAGAACGGGTCACTTTCAGCAAGCAAATCAAAATCACAGGCTGGCTCTTACATCGCCGAGGTCTACCCATTCATGGAATTCGTGGAATTATTCGCGGTATTCTGCGACGCCGATCCATCTTCAAGGCGCGCCGCAAAAGATCAAGACCGTTGATCGCGGCCGTTTACCCCGATTTGCCCGAAGCGTGGCAAAGCGGATTTCTTCTGGTGCTCGACCTGCCGGTCGGCCCAAGTAAAATTAGAATCCAAGTCCAGGACCATGAGAAAATCTGGCGAACGATTTTTGTCACCCGGATCTGGGCATTCCCTCTTGCCTTTCTTGGTCGGGCACGTCTGCCGCGCGTCGAGCATTTTCTCGTTACCTATCTCGCGCAACTCTTTCTCGAAAAGGCGCGAAACATTCCGGCCACGGCCCGCTCCGAGTTAGTCGCACAAACCGAGAGCCGCCCTCGTCACGATAACATCGAAACGCCCACGGCCGCGCCCGGTCCAACGCAGCGCGAAATCAAGACCGTGCATTTGTTCGTCACTTCAAAATCGAATTTGTTTATCCGCGAGATCGCCGAATTGCTTTGCGCCGGCTTCCGCGCTGCAGGTTGTGAGGCGCAACTTTTCGTGGATCAAATTCCCGTAGAAAAAACCGAGGAAAGCAAAATCCAAATCGTGGTTACGCCTCATGAGTTCTTTAATTTGTTTTTAAATTATAAGCTCCCCTGGGAGAACATTCAGCGTCTCACAAATCACCTTTTTTTGCTGAGTACCGAGCAACCCCACAGCGAGTGGTTTGACAGCAATCTTGTCGCGGCACCGCACGCACGCGCCATGCTCGACATTCATTTGTCAGGGGTGGCCGGATACCGCGCGCGCGCACTGCGCTGTTTCCATCTGCCGCTTGGTTATCACCCATTGCTTGAACGTAGGGACGCATCAGCAAATTCCCAAAGAGACGTCGATATCTGTCTTCTGGCTGCGATGACTGACCGACGTGAAGAGTTCATCGCTGCCAACGCCGATTTCTTCGCAGCGCGCAACTGTCACCTTAGGCTGGTTCCAATCGGATTCGCGAAAACGGAAGAGACGCGAAGTTATTTACCCGCGACAAAACGCAACGCGCTGCTGCAGCGGACAAAGATCTTGCTGAATGTTCATTACTCAGAGCTGCGCTATTTCGAGTGGCACCGAACGCTGATCGGTCTGGCGAATCGTTGCTGCATGATTACCGAAACCTCCGAAGAGTTCGCGCCACTTGTCCCAGGTAAACACTTTATCATGGCGAAAGCAGACGATCTAACCACCTGCTGCGAATACTATCTGGAGCACGAAGACGAGCGCGAAGCGATCGCGGGAGCGGCCTATGATTTCATGCGTGAACGCTTCACGCAGAAAGATAATTGCCGCGCATTCTTGCAGCAGATAGAGAATACCTGCCGGGAGGAGAACGCGAAGACACAGCTCGCTTTCAACGGAGAAGCGAACGCGGAAACGATGTTAAAAACCGAACCGCTGCCGGATGCGTTGATGAAGCGCATTTCGCGAAAACCTATTGCGCTGTTCGTTTCGGCCCTGCGCGATGATCTCTCTAACATGTTTCGCCCGACGGATCGAACGCCGGCAACGACTTTCAGGAAATCCACGGATCCAACGGTCATGGCCCAGCGGACCGAGGTTCTTTGTGACATGCGTCGCGGTTACGCTGAACGGTTTGATTCCCAGGAAAAGGCGCGGCAAGGAGGGGAGGCGATTTTCCGATTGCTCGACAGTCCGCGCTTTGATCACAGCGCGCCGGCGATTTCAGTCGTCATCACGCTTTACAATTATGCGGCTTACATTCAGCAGTGCCTCAAAAGCCTGGAGGATTCTAACACCGCGGCCATCCCTGGCGGGATTGAGGTAGTGATCGTCAATGACGCCTCGAGCGACGATTCCCTGGAACAGGCGATTCGCGTGCAGGAAAACTCGCGTCACCCAGTTCGTATTGTCGATAAACGGTTTAACACCGGGCTGGCGGATGCGCGCAACATCGGCCTTGATCTGGCGCGCGCGCCTTATGCTTTCATCCTGGACGCAGACAACATGGTTTTTCCGCGCGCACTCGGGCAGCTGCACACGACGATTGTTAACGACAGTTCCGCAGCTGTTTACTCGATGCTCTGCCGTTTTCATGGCGCGGGTAACCATCGGTACGGACTGCTTTCGTATTTCGATTGGGACCCGCAGATGTTGGTCGAGCGCCCGTACATCGATGCGATGGCATTGTTTGATCGACGGCTGCTCATCGAGATCGGCAGCTACGACAACGAACTGTATAAATTCGGCTGGTTCGGGTGGGAGGACTACGAGTTATGGTTGCGAATTGCGCAGGCAGAGTTCCGCGTGAGCTTTCTGCCGAACGTTCTTTGTCTCTATCGCCATCACGAGACAGCGATGAGCAATACGACGAAACTTTTCGATCGGGAACTAGTCGCCTATTTGATCGAAAAATATCACGCCCTCGTCGAAACGTATCCGTTGAAAAACCAAATTCTCGGAGTCGACCGCTCGCGCTTCAAAGAAGCGCTGAGAACGACCTCTGAAAAGCGAAACGCGCGGACGTTTCTATCCGCGCGCCCGGAATAAGCTGAGCGCAATTTAAACTTCGATTGGCAACTCGCCGTCGAATGGGCGCTTCCTTTTGCCAAGCGTGCGACGAGCTGGACGGGCACGCCGATCGTTTTGCTCTCATCGGCGCCAAAATTCGTTATTGGGAGCGCTCATGAGAAACTTCGGTTATTTCCCTAACGAGAAATCCGCGCGGTCGCGAGAAAGATTTGGATTATAATACGGATCGCGCTCGAGCACCTGGGGCCAGCGCTGGCGCATCACCTCGGTCTCAAGTGGTTCCACCGTGAGGCGGCGGGTCCCGGATTCGTGGTGATACAACTTCGCGAACGGAGTGTAAACGATAAGATAACCAGCGCGCCGCATCTTTAAGCAAAGATCGACGTCGCTAAAGGTAATCGGCAGGCATTCCTCATCGAATCCCTCCACCTCTTCGAACACGTCTCGCCTCGTGAGCAGACACGCGCCCGTGACAGCGCTGTAATTGCACATCGCTTGCAGTTGGTGGCAAACGTTCGGCGCCTCCGCTGGCAAACCGCGAAACGCGTGCCCGGCAATTCCACCCACGCCCACCACGATCCCAGCATGTTGTACCGTGGCGTCTGGATAGAGAAGCCGCGGTCCGACCGCGCCCACCTCGGGCCGCTGCACATGTTCCGCCATCGTGATCAGCCAATCGCTGTCGAACACTTCCGTGGCGTAATTTAAAAAGAGCAGCCACGGGCTGTCGGTTTGCTTCACGGCGAAATTATTGACCGCCGAAAAATTGAAAGGACCCCTGTAATGCAAGAGACGGTGCTTGAAGTGCGAAAAATACGCGCGCGCCTCCTCGGATTGGCTGTCGTTATCAACTACGACGATCTCATAAGGGGCGTAACTGGTTTTGCTCGTTAGGCTGTCGATGCAGCGGGCCAGCAAATCGACGCGATCGCGCACGGGGATGATAATCGAGATCTTCTTTGCTTCCGTTAGTTCGCGTTTGACCCAATAGAGATACGTGCACCAGTCGATCGCAACATGTCCAGTCTGCTGCCGCCGTTCCAGATGCGCTTCGAGCGCGAGACGGCCAGCCTCGAGCGTTCTGGGCTTGCACCGAATATTATCAGCAGTGGAAGCGAGGCTGCGCCGCCAATGATAAAGCACTCGCGGGATGTGATCGATGCGGTCCGTTTGTTCTGTGACGCGGAGGAAAAGATCGTAGTCCTGGGCGCAGTCGAATTCCGAACGGAAACCACCCAGCTGCTTGACAAGCTCGCGGCGGATGAGCGTGAAATGGCAGACGTAATTGCAGGAGAGAAAATAGTCCGGCGACCAATCCGGTTTAAAAATGGGAGAATCGAAGCCTTGCTCGGTCAGTTTGTCTTCATCGGAGTAAATCAGATCGGCGGCGGGATGGTCTTGGAGCCATTTCACGTTTTGAAAAAGCGCATCCGGTTCGAGGAGATCATCGTGATCGAGGAAGGCCACCCAATCACCCTGCGCGAGTGCGAGACCGCGATTTGAGGCGGCAGAAATTCCGCGTCTCTTTTCATCCTTCGCCAGGATGATCCGTGAGTCAGATGCCGCAAGCTCGGTCAAAGATCGGAGCAGTTCCGGGTCGGTGGAACCATCATCGATCAGGATCAGCTCCCACTTTTCGTAGGCCTGGGCGAGCACCGACTCGACGCATTCCCTCAGCCATGGCACCGGCGTGTTAAAGACCGGCGTGATGATGCTAACGAGTGGTTGGGACACAAACCCGCGCGCCTCCTGGCGCATGCGGTCCAGGTCGTCACCGGTCGCACGGTGCTGCTGGAGCCACTCTTGATATTCGGTTGGAGCAGCCGATCTAGCCCGTTTTGCGCTGGCTGGACGCAGTTTGTTCCAAGCTGCTTTGACCAGCCTTTCGGGAATGCGATACGGGGTAAGCAACACTTGACCGATCCTGCGCTCTGGCGATCTGCGCAGTGCTTGTCTTTGCTCTTTCAACAGTTTCAGCTCGCCGCGGTATTGTTTCAGTTTCAGCAATTTTTCCTGGAGAGCGGCGATGTGCCGATCGGCCGCTTCCAATTCCGATACGCGCGTCCGCAGCATTCGTTCCACGCCGTCTAACCGTGCATTGAATCTCGCGAAAGCGGTTTCCGCTTCTGAAATAAGCAGCTCGGAATTTGCACTCAGTTGGTGCCGGAGAAGGAGGGCTCCTGGATGAACCTCGCTAAGATCGCATCCATAATCAGGCAACCATCCGAATTGGCCAAAACATTCGACAAGTTGCGGCCGTCGGCTGGCAAGGCTGGCCCCGGCGCCGGGTACCGCTACAATGCCATTCACGCAGCGGGAAAGTTCTTCGCAAATGCGCTTGTCGTAACTTTTTGCCGGAGGATAAAACCAGATGGTAATTTCGAAATCTGCTGCCCCACCACCCCCCGGAAGTGTTGCGGTTAGATCCGCGAGAGAGGTGGCCAGCACCGCTTCCCTCCCTATTTCGCGAAACTGTTGCTCAAGTTCCTTCGGGCTGTCACCAATAATAAGGAGGCGTCCGCCATGAAATTTCCTGGAAATGACACGCGCAAAATCCGAACGAATGGAATAGGTGGCCGATGACAACACGCTCACATTATATTGGTTGAAGCCAAACGCAGGCAAATTTACCCTGCGGCACTCGCGCGCGCGATAACTGCCGATCCTGATGCTCGATCTTATCGTTTATCTTTTCTATCGCGCAGCGGCGGCCTTTGGCAGCGCTCTGCCGTTACCGCTTCTCTTCGCTTCCGGGCAATTTCTGGGATTTTGCGCTTGGCTTATTCTCGGCAAATATCGACGCCTAGCCCAGCGTAATGTAGCCATCGCTTTCGGGAATGAAAAATCGCCTCGACAATTGCGCCGCCTTGTCCGCCGCCATTTTCAGCGATTGGGCGCGAATCTTGTGTGCAGCGTCAAATTCGCCGTGATGTCGCCAGAAAAAATCCTGGAGCGAGTCGAGACCGAAAACCTGGAAGCGATGGATCGAGAATTTAGGGCCGGAGTCCCTGTCGTTTTAGTCCTTAGTCATCTCGCGAATTGGGAACTGTTTGCGCAGCTGATGCCGAAGTTTGTCGGCTATGTTCGAAACGCGAGTATCTATCAAAAGCTCGGCAATCCTTTCATAGATGCCCATGTGCGCCGCACGCGCAGTCGCACTGGACTGGAGCTTTTCGATCGCAAAGACGGATTCGAGCCAGTGATCGGGCTGTTGCGCTCGGGCGGCGGAGTCGGCGTTTTGAGCGACCAACATGCTGGCGACCACGGCCTTTGGACGCCGTTCTTCGGGCGACTCGCATCTACTTCGCCGCTTGCCGCCTTGCTTGCCAGACGCACTCGCGCCGCGGTCATCGCCGCCGCTGTTTACACCCAGCAGGGCGCACGCTGGAGAATGGTTTTTACCGATCGATTCGATGAGCCCAGCGACTCCGTGGAATCTCTCACTGCAAAAGCAAACAATGTTATCGAAAAACAAATCCGCCGAGCACCGGAAGATTGGTTTTGGGTGCATAATCGCTGGAAAACACCCAAGCCAAATTTTCTTCTCGCGCGTTACAAGCGTGGCGTCTATCTGCCATCCGATATTTCGGCTCGGAATCTAAAGCCATTTCGAATCCTCATTCGCTCAAGCAAGTGGCTGGGCGACGCCGTGATGAGTTTACCCGCCGTCCGCGCGATTAAAGCCGGTCGCCCCGACGCACATATCACCATTGCCGCACCTTCGAAAATCGCATCGATGTGGAAGCTACTTCCGGAAGTGAATGAAATTGTGTCACTGCCGAATAAGTCCCTTCTTGCAACGGTCCGCTCCATCCGGCGACAGCCGCGTTTTGACGTTGCGATTCTCTTTCCAAATTCTTTGCGCGCAGCGTTGGAAATCTGGCTGAGCGAAATCCCGCAACGAGTTGGTTATCGCGGTCATTTCCGGAGTTGGTTGCTCAATCAGATCATTTGCGAACGCGAAATACCCATGCCGATCGAGCATCAGGCAAATCGTTATTTGCGAGTTGCGCGCGAATTGGGGGCGAATGTCCACGACAATTGGAGGTACGCACTTAGGGGCCTCCCTCGTACTTCGGACGGCACAGAGTTCGTCCCTCCCGCGAACGCGCGCGTAAAAATGGCCCTTTCTCCCGGCGCGGAATACGGACCAACAAAACGATGGTTGCCGGCACGGTTTGCCGAAGTGGCAGCAGCAATCGCCGCTCAATCACCAGTGCAATGGATTTTGCTTGGAACGGTAAACGATGCGGCAATTGGCGAGCAGATCGCGACTGCGCTCGGCGACTCCTGCCTAAATCGAATTGGCCAGACGACAATCGAGCAATTGATCGATGAGCTACGAGAGTGTCGTTTGCTGCTGACAAATGACACCGGCACTATGCATCTCGCGGCCCTACTCAACGTGCCGGTTGTCGCCATTTTTGGCTCGACCGAACCGCGACTAACCGGGCCGCTCGGAGACGGTCACATTATCCTCCAGCACCACGTTGAGTGCAGTCCGTGCTTCCTACGCGAATGCCCAATCGATTTTCGTTGTATGAAAGCTGTGAGCGTCCAGGAAGTTGCCAATGCCGTATTGTCGATCTTGCACGCTGGCGCCGCGAAGAACGTGAAGAGCGCGAAATGATTTGAATTTAGTTAAGCTTCGTGTCCTTCGTGATCTTCGTGGTAATCTTCGGACAATGAATGCTCGCGGGCCGCGTATCCGCACAGAGGTGCAGGTGATGTTTTTCGACACCGATTGCGGTGGGGTTATGTCGAACATCGCATATCTGCGCTTCATCGAAATCGCTCGCACACTGCTCGCCGAAGAACTCGGTCTTGTCCTGGCGGAAATGGCTGAGACGCAGAGATACCCGGTCGTCGTCCGCACGGAGATAAATTATCGGCGCACAGCCAAGCTTGGGGATCGACTTGTGATCGACGGTTGGCTTGATCGACTGGAGCGCGTGCGATTTTGGTGCGCATTCCGGGTCACTCGGTCGAAAGACGATGTCTTAATTGCCGAGTGCCGCCAATCACTCGCTCTCATCGAGATGCCGGCGGGAAAATTGCTGCCGTTACCCGAGAGCTGGGAAAAATACCGGATCCTGGAAGCGAACACCCGCCTTGTTGGGCGGATAGCCTGACGAATCGATGGTCGCCGGCACCCGTACTTTTAGCCTTGAAGAAACTCTTCTCGAGCCGTCAGTGCTCACTCCCCCGCCCACGCGCCACGCTCTCTTTATTATCCTGATAGCACTCGCGGCGCTCATGCATGTAGCGACCATCGGTTCGGGCGACCTTTACAGTCAAACGGAAGGGCAATACGCCGGTGCAGCCCGTGAGATGGTTGAGACACATCACTGGCTTATGCCCACTAATGATGGTGTCCCGCGCCTGCAAAAACCGCCCTTACTTTATTGGCTCATCATTTTTTCGTTCAAGCTTTTCGGCGTGAACGCAGCCGCCGCGAGGCTCCCGGTTGCGCTCGCTGTCGTTGCCTCGGTTGCGCTGATTTTCTTGATTGGAGAAAAGCTCATGGATTACTGGCGCGGCTTCCTCGCCGGTTTGATCTATCTCAGTTTCTGCGGCGTCTTTCTCCTCGCACGGATCGTCATGCCCGAGCCGATCGTCAGCGCGTTAATCGCAGGTGCGATTTTCTGTGGTCTTTGTGGTTATCGAAATCGGCGTCACAGGCGCGCCTGGTTTGCGGGATTTTGGGTCTGTTCCGCGTTCGCCTGTCTCACCAAAGGCTTGCTCGGCGTCGCTTACCCGTGCGCGATTTTTCTTCTGCTCTCGATCTTTTATCGGGAAGCCCGGATGCGATTTCGCGCGCTCTTGCGATGGGAGTACTTGTCGATCTTTTGTTTGATTGTCGCGCCGTGGCACATCTGGGCGCAATTCCATTTTCCCGGATACTTTCGTTACCTGATTAGCTCGGAATGGCTGGGGCATTTGCGCGGACTTTTCGATGCAACGCACGATTTTAAAGGCATTTCCGCTTATCAATTTTTGGTGATGCATTTGGCGTGGTGGTTCCCGTGGTCGATCGCGCTTTTGCCTGGAGTGATTTTCGCCTGGCGGCGTGTGCTGCGACCGCGCGAGATCGAATTTGCCGATGCGCTGCCGCTTTTCTGGATGGGTGTCGTCTTTGTGCCGCTGCTTTTTCTTGGGCAGCGCCAGGATTATTATTCGATGAGCATGTGGAGCGCGTTCGCGCTCTGGGCAGTCGTCGCGTGGGACAGAATGCCCAACGGACTACGCGCCGCCGGCGTGGTCACCGCCGGCCTCATCGGCATGACGAGCGGGGCGTTTGCCGTGTTGCTTTCAAACGCAGCACGGACTTCGAATGGTCATTGGGGGATAATGGATGCGCGCTGGACGGCTTGGAAAGCCTTGCAGGACATGCCCGTTTCAATCTGGGTCTCATTTCGTCCCATGCTCATCGTCACCGGCACCTCGCTCATCGTTCTCTCGCTGATGGCGCTTTATCTTATTCTCAAGCGACGCGAGAAACTCGCGGCCATCGCCGTGGCCGTTGCGATGATTCCCGGCGGGCTCTGCATGATGGAAGGCGTCGCCCGAATGGCGCCCTATTTCTCACTCGCCGATCTAGGCCGTTTTCTGAACGCGCGACTTGATGAAAACGACAAAGTGCTATTCGAAGGCCCGCTCGAGGACAGCAGCAGTCTCATCTTTTACCTGAACAGGAAATTTCTCCTCGTTAACCAAAATCCGGAAAAAGAAGCTCCCATGGGTACACCCGCGGTCGACATCTTCCTTGATGAAAATGCCGTTTTGGAACGGTGGCGCCGGTCTGACGCCGTTTATCTTATCATTGAGCAAGAGCGCGTCAGTCACTGGAAACAGTTACTGGTCGAACGTTTTCACGTGTATCATCAGGTCACGTCATCTGGCACGTACGTTGTCCTCAGCAACCAATTATAAAGAACTTTTGAACGTCCTCGACCGGCAGCCGATGTAATCCATTTGAAAAATGCACCTGGCAGCTTAATTTCCACGCTCATTTTTCCACTTTGTTAAAATGTTTTAACTCTTTTAACATAAACTATGTCGCAACATCGCAGTCTCAAAGGAGCCAGCACGATCGCCGCCAGGCGCAATGTGCTGAAGCGCTTCGAGCGGGTCGAGCTCCTGAAGAAGCGCGGCCAGTGGAAAGAAGGACAAAAGGTCGTCGGTCTCCCGAAGACAAAACCGGACGTGTGAGGCGAGAGGTGATTTGTTAAAAAGTTACAACGTTAGATCAGGCGAGCAAAGCCTCCCATTTAACAATGTACCCGTTTTAACGCCTTAACCTCGCGCCATGCGCCTCAACCGTTTCCTCGCCGCTGCCGGTGTTGGCTCGCGGCGCTATTGTGATAGTCTGATCGCAGCCGGGCGCGTCACCATCAACGGCGAAGTCTGCACGAACTTCAGCGCGCAACCGGCCACGCGCGATCACGTGAAAGTGGATGGCAAACTTGTTCACGTCGATCCGCTGGTGACGATCATATTGCATAAACCGGCCGGTTTCGTTTCGACCCGAAAAGATGTGCATGCTCGCGACACCATTTTCGATCTTCTGCCACGGAAATTCTCCCGGCTCTTCAGTATCGGTCGTCTCGACGCGCAAACCGAAGGCCTGATCCTTCTCACAAACGATGGCAAACTCGCGCAACGGGTCACCCATCCGCGTTACAAAATCGACAAGGAATATGAAGCGACGCTGGATCGAGCTTGGGACCCGGCGCTAGCTCCGAAATTATCGAAAGGAATTTTTCTCGACGGCAAACGTGCTCGTATCGAGCGGCTTCATTCTATCACGCCCACACGCCTGCGCGTCGTCTTGCGTCAGGGAATTAACCGGCAGATTCGTCGCATGTTTCGCGAAATTGGGTATGGATTGAAACGTCTCGTCCGCGTTCGCACCGGTAATCTTCGCCTCGGCGATTTGCCGCGTGGCCATTGGCGCATGCTCACAGAACGCGAGCTGGAAAGTCTCGGAAGGTAGACTTCCAGTTTGTCTCGGCCGACAAGCAGCCTGCCCGTCGAGCAGCGCGCGGAGGTCGAGCCGGTTTCATTTATGGCGCGACCCCGTTCGTGGCGCCCCTGGCAGGCGGAAGCCGTGCCTGCCTGCGAGTCAGGCAGGATGCCTGACTCCTGAGTTGCGCTAATATTCGAAAATGAAGATCGACAATTGCAGCGTCTTGATCACGGGAGCCTCGGCAGGGATCGGCCTCGAATTTGCGCGGCAACTCGCCAGCCGTGCGCATTTGCTCGTTTTAGTAGCGCGCCGCGAGCAAAAATTGAACGAACTGCGCAACGAATTAATGCAGCAGCATCCAGCTCTTAGTGTTCATATTCACAAAACTGATCTCACTGATCGGGCACAGCTGACGGAATTAGTGGCATGGCTCGAGCGCCAAAAGATCAATGTCGATCTCCTAATCAACAATGCAGGACTCGGCGACAGCGGTCCCTTTGCGACAAGCGATCCCAAGCGCAACGAGCAAATGATGCTCGTAAACATGGTCGCGCTCACTTCCCTCACCCGCCAGTTGCTCCCTCAAATGATCGCCAGAAAACACGGCGGCATTTTGAACGTCAGTTCGTCAGCCGGCTTTCTGCCGATCCCTGAATTTGCCGTTTACGCTGCGACCAAAGCATATGTCACCAGTTTCTCCGAAGCGCTACGCGCTGAGCTCCACAGAACGGGTGTGAGCGTGTCTACTCTCTGCCCCGGCCCCGTGCATACCGAATTCCAGCAAGTCGCGAAACGCCCCGGCGGTCAGCCCGACAGCGGCCCGGAGTTCGTCCATGTTTCAGTTGGCCAAGCCGTGCGGGACGCCCTCGCCGCGCTCGAAGCAGACCGACCGCTCGTTATCCCTGGCTTGGCGATGAAACTTGGGATGTTCGTCGCCCGAATAACGCCGATGTCGATCCTACGATTAGGTTCTCGCTTTTCGGCGAAACGCAGTTGATAGAGCGCCCCGGGATCAATCCTCGGCGTCGTCGAAAGGTATCTCGCGATCACTATGACCGCTCTAAGGACAGGCGTCGCGCCGGACCTTAGGAAGATTTATATTTGACCGAGCAACCGTACG
Source organism: Candidatus Udaeobacter sp. (assembly GCA_036495045.1). Classification (GTDB taxonomy): domain Bacteria; phylum Verrucomicrobiota; class Verrucomicrobiia; order Chthoniobacterales; family UBA10450; genus Udaeobacter. The sequence continues at coordinate 211,829 of DASXNN010000093.1, read as the reverse complement.
GCTTGGTGGTCGGATTGGAGACCGGTCTCCCGGCAAGCGATTCGTCGAGCGCAGCTTTGACGTAATTGGTCGAGCTCGGGATGTCGGCTGGATTGGGAGAGGCTTTGCTGTCGATCGCGCCCTCGTAAACGATTTTTCCTTCGGGACTGATTACGACCATGTTGGGCGTGTTTTTGGCGCCGTAGAGTTTGGCGACCTTGCTTTCAGGATCGAGAAGCAGCGCGGTCTGTTTTGTTTTCCACGATGCCATGATTTTGTTCGCTTGCTCGGCGGTGATGTTGCCCTCGCTGCCGGGCGCGTTGGAGTCGACTGTCAGCCAGACAACGCCTTTGCCCGTATATTCGCTTTGCAGCTTTTGCATGTTGCCGCTGCCGTAATGTTTTTTCACAAACGGGCATTCCGGGTTGAACCACTCGAGCACGACGTACTTGCCTTTGTATTCCGAAAGCGACTGCGTCTTACCGTTGGTATCCGGAACGGAAAAGTCCGGGGCGGCGGTGCCGACCGGTGGAACGGCCGCATAAAGCGCGCTGCCGACGAATACAGTGATTGCGGTGAGTAGTAGTTTTGTTTTCATAAATTACCGTGAAGCGACGATGATGGTTTCCAGTTTGTCGAGTAGAATACTTTTGGTGAGCAATTCCGGAAAAACAATCGGCTCTTCCGATTTCCCCGGATAAAGCACGTATAATGGGACACCTGGCCGACCAAAATGTTGAAGTAATTTCGTGATAACCGGGTCGCCGTTGGTCCAATCGGCCTTCAATTTCACGACACCGTGGCGTTCAAACGCAGCGCGGACATCGGAATTTTCGAGGACAGCTTTCTCATTGAACTTGCAAGTGAGACACCACGCCGCGGTAAAATCGACAAACACGGCGTGGCCTTGATCGCGCTCGCCTTGCAAACGCTCCGGCGTGAACGGTTGCCAATCGCCCTGCTGCCCTTGTGCAATGTCGATCTTGGCAGACTGAAATTTGTTGCCGATAAAATAAACGCCGCTCGCGATCACTAGCACGAACATGACCACGGCGGATGCTGTTCGTTTCGCGGCGGATGCGGTCGGCACGATGAATGCGCCTTTCATCCAGCACGCGATCGCGACGATGAGCAAGAAACAGCTCGCCCAAATCGCGCCATCGAGTCCGCGTTGCGCGCCCAGGACGTAGAGCAGGAAGAGCAGTGTCGCGAGCAGGAGGAATCCCATGAACTGTTTCACATGCAGCATCCAGGGCCCGGGCTGCGGGAGAAATCGGAGCCAGGCCGGCTGCGCGCTGAGCAGAAAATATGGAGCGCTCATTCCGGCGGCAATGGCGAGGAACATCGACAAGATGACGCCCGGCGATTGGCTGAAAGCAAAGCCAAGGGCGGTCCCAAGAAATGGCGCAGTGCACGGCGTCGCCAGCACTGTTGCGAACACTCCTTGAAAGAATGAGCCCACATCGCCTTGCGCGCCAGTCCAGCCGAGCACACTGCGAGTAGCAGTTTGCGGCATCGAAATTTCGAAAACTCCAAAGAGATTGAGCGCGAAGATGAGCACGACCACGCTCAATCCAAGAACGAAATAGGCGTTGGTAAACTGAAACCCGCCCCAGGTGACATCGCGGCCAGCGGCTTTGAGCGCGATGAGCAGCAACGCGAGCCCGATGAACCAAGCGAAAATTCCGGCCGTAAAAGCGAGGCCACTCCGGAAGATTTTTTGCCGGCTCTGTCCTGCTTGTTTGATGAAGCCGAAAATCTTGAGCGAAATCACCGGCAGAACGCACGGCATCAGATTCAAAATGAATCCGCCGATGAAACCGAGGAACAGAAAAGTGACGATTCCACGCGAGAACTGCTCAGCTTGGGCGGCGACAATCGCCGGCGCGCCAAGTTGCCAGGCCGAGCGATCGTTGCCGTTTGGGAGTTTTGAGAACACGACCAGCCCGGGCATCGCTGACAAATTTTTGTCAGGCGACTCGACCGGAATTCGAAAAGTTATCTCGTTTCCCTTTCGCGCTTCTACGCTTGGGTGACCGACCACGGCGTTACCCTCCGGCAACGGGAAAAAATCGATGTTCTGGTAATTAGCGAGCTGGTCGCTCGAAATTTTGAGGTGAAGATCGTTACCGGTTCGGCTCCAACTGGAAGCGGCGGCTTTGCTGTCTGGAAAATTCTGCGGTAGCAAACGGCGGTAGCGCGCGAAAAGTTCGGTGTTTTTGGGGTCAGCACTTGTCGCGACGGGCAACTCCAGATCGATCTTCACGCTGCCCGGGATGCAAATTTTCTCGCAGACGAGCCAATTCGCTTCCGCCGATAGTTTCACGGCTGAGACATTCGCCGGCGGCGTGATTTCCTGCATGAGCAGGACCTCATCCTGATACCCGTAGGTTTGAATGTCGCCGGGGTCGGTCGTTTTTAGCGGAATCGGCCACTGGATTTGTCCGACTTTCCACCCTTCCCGCAATTTCCATTTCACCTCGGTCGGAAGTCCTGCGTCACCTGAGAATTTCCAATAGGTATGCCAGCCGGGTGCCATTTGAAGCAGCAACCCGACCGTAAATGGCTTGCTCGGGACTACTGCGGCCGTGTCGGCCAGCAACTCCACTTTGACGAGCTGCTTGCCTTGATAACTCTGGCTTTGCCCCTGCGACGCGAGAGCAAAGATCGACAGGCAGACGAGCGCGTCCGCTGCAAGTCGAACTGCCAATTTCATTCTCTTAGGTAACACTTATGAACCTTCGCGGCAATGCACCAGCGTTTAGGAGAAATCGATTTCCGTGACGCATCCCAGACCTTATGGAACGATGAATATCTTATCGGTCCAGGGGTCCTTGACTTTGCTGCCCGACGCATAACCGCTTACGTCCACATACCTCCCATTGGCATCGAATGGGCTCACGACGTATCCGGGCTTATCAGGAACTGATTTCGCAGTTGGAAATCCCAGCTGCGCAGAAGAAGTGGGCGGCACGGGCGACCGCCTCGGTTCTGTTTGCGCCGTCTCGTCCCGGCTCGCACGTGAAACCCTTTCCCTTGCAGATTGCGGTTGCGTCGTCGCGGCTTCCGGTGCCGACGTGAGGTAACCCGGGGCGGAGACATCGGATGACGTCGCCTCAGTCGTGCTTGATGAATCATCGTGACCTCTTTTTAAGACGTAATGCACCGGGGCCGTGGCAACACGATAAGAACCGACGGCGACACCGCGGGTGACACGGTACGAAGTAACCGCGACATCGCGGGTGGCCCCACAACCAACTAGAAAGACCGCCGGAAATATCAAAGCTCCCGTAAACGCATTCATTGCCCGTCTTTACTGATGTCGCGTGACCCGTATGTGTTCAATGATTTAACGCAACAGCATCGACAATGAATTCGGAAATAATCTGATCGGTCATAGACCATGAACACATCAGCCGGTAAATATCTGGCTGGATGAATTTGTAAAAATGCCAGCCGCGCACGTGGAGATCGCGGACGAGTTGATCATTCATTCGCACGAACACGGCGTTCGCATCGACCGGAAAGACGACATCGACCTTTGCCTCGTTTTGGAGACGATTTGCGAGCTGGCGTGCCATACGGTTGGCGTGCACCGCGTTGTGCATCCAAACATCGCCGGTGAGAAGCGCGAGCCACGGCGCGGCAAGAAAACGCATTTTCGAGCCGAGCTGCGCGGCTTGTTTGAGCCGGTAATCAAATTCACTTGAAAGCTCTTTTTTGAAGAAAATCACCAGGTCGCCGGCCGCGAGACCATTTTTCGTCCCGCCGAAACAGAGAACATCCACGCCGGCTTCCCATGTGATCGCTTTCGGCGCGCAATTGAGCGCCGCAACCGCATTGGCAAAACGCGCGCCATCCATGTGAAGAAACATGTCGCGACCACGCGCAAATTCACTGATTGCCGAAATCTCTTCGCGCGTGTAAGCCGTGCCGAATTCGGTTGATTCAGTGATACTGATCACGCGCGGCTTGTGTGAATGCAGTTCGTTCTGGCGTGCGATGATCACTTCGGCCTCGTTCGTGTCGATCTTGCCGTTCGCGCCACCAATCAGAAGAAGCTTCGATCCCCTAGTGAAAAATTCCGGTGCACCGCACTCGTCGGTCTGGATATGAGAGTATTCGTGACAGACAACGCTTTGAAATGATTGACACAATTGCGCCAGCGCAAGCGCGTTTGCTGCCGTGCCATTAAAAACAAAATAAACGTTGCAATCGGTCTCAAATAGTTCACGAATGCGGTCGCAAACGTGCGCGGTCCAGCGATCCTCGCCATAGGACGGCGCCGCGTTTACATTTGCGTTTTCGAGCGCCTTGATTGCCTCTGGGCAAATCGCGGCAGTATTGTCGCTGGCAAACTCATGGCGCTCGCCACATTGCTTCATGTCGATGTTGCTAATCGACTTCGGTCCGTCGAGCAAATAAGTCCGCACGCAGCTTCGCTAAAAGAGATTGCCTGACGGACCCGAGCCCTGGGCCTCCGGAATCCACCAGGCAAATCCCCTCTACTTGCTCCCGAAATTTGTTCGGTCGCTTCACTTATTAATTCGAAAACAAACCGTGAACTGACCGTGTGCAGGATGAAGTTATTTGTGCCCGCGAAAGGGTTCGTTCCGCTTTGCCTAACCCAAAACGGCGGATTATTTTTCACAAATGAAGTCGCTTCAAAGCGAAATCGAGCAGCGTGGGGCGCGTATTTTCGGGCTGGTCGACAAACATCCGGACTCGCTTTTCAGCAAGGCCGGTTTTTACCAACGGATGATGGAGCTCTCGATGTGGGATGAGCGTTTCAAGGTGCAAATGTTCCGCTTTGTCGATGTGCTGCCATCGCTCCGAAACTCCGACGAAATCGTTAAACACCTTGAAGAATACTTCGCCGGGGTGCGAGACGGTTTTGCGCCGGCGATTCAGACGGGGGTGCGCGTCGCGCGCGTCGCCCCATGGATCAGCGGGTTTATCCTGCGACGGAACGTTTCCGGAATGGCGCGGCAGTTTATCGCCGGGAAAAACTGTGAGGATGTAATGAAAACATTGCACAAGCGGCGAGCGCAGAAAATTGGGTTCACTGTCGATCTTTTGGGCGAGGCAGTCCTCAGTGAAAAAGAGGCCGATGAATATGCGGCGCGATGCCTCGATTTGCTGGAGTGCCTTGCGCGCGAAACGCGAGGCTGGACTGATCCGCTCGAAGAAAATTCCGAACTTTTTCCGATTGTAAACCTCTCCGTGAAAACCTCCGCACTCTATTCTCAGATGAATCCGGCCGATCCAACTGACGCCATTGCGCATCTCGCGCCGAAGCTGCTGCCAATTCTGCGCGCCGCCCGCGAACTCGGCGCCTTCATCAATTTCGATATGGAAAGCTACGCGCATAAGAATATTACGCTCGAGCTGTTCAAAACAACTTTCGGCGAAGGAGAATTCAAGGATTGGCCGCATGCCGGGATCGTAATTCAGGCGTATCTGCGCGATGCCGAAGGCGATCTCCGCGATCTGATCGAATGGGGTCGCGCTCGCGGCACGCGCTTCGCCGTCCGCCTGGTCAAAGGTGCGTACTGGGATTACGAAACTACCAAATCGCTCCAGAACGGCTGGCATTGCCCGGTCTTTTCTCAGAAGCCGCAAAGCGACGCGAATTTCGAAACACTCACGCGCGTGCTCCTGGAAAACGAACCGATTGTTACCGCCGCGTTCGGGTCGCACAACATTCGCAGCATCGCGCACGCGCAGGCGGTCGCGGGCGAAATTGGAATCGATCCCAGCCGTTTCGAATTTCAGCTGCTGTATGGCATGGCCGGTCCGATCAAACGCGCTTTGGTCGAAATGGGTTATCGCGTCCGCGAATACTGCCCGGTCGGCGAGTTGCTCCCGGGAATGTCCTACCTTGTCCGGCGGTTACTTGAGAACACCTCAAACGAAGGATTTTTGCGCGCCAAATTTTCCGAAAATGTTTCAGCGGAAGAATTGCTGCGCGATCCGAACGAGCTCATCAAGCGGGATGGAGCCGCACCGTGGTCGGGGCCGTTGGCACCCGCTGCAATGGAACAGCCACATCGTGAAAATGACGCTTCCCTTCAAGGTCCATCCGGCGATATTTACGAAAACTCACCGCTTGTGAATTTCATTTACAAAGAAAATCAGGAAAAGATGCGCAATGCGCTGCATGAAGTGCATAAGCGGTTCGGCGAAAAATATCCGCTCGTGATCGGCGGCGAAAAGGTGTGGACCGATCAGCTGACGCCCTCGGTGAATCCGAGCGCTCCGGATGAAATTGTCGGTTACGGATCGGAAGCGGGAATTCCTGAAGCCGAACGGGCCGTCCAAGCCGCACGCGCGGCATTTGGGAAATGGAGCCGGACGCCGTTTGAAGAGCGGGCGCGTTTGCTGGAGCGCGCCGCCGACGTCTTGGAGCGCCGGCGATATGAGCTCTCGGCAGTTGAAGTTTTCGAAGCAGGCAAGCCGTGGAAGGAAGCTGATGCCGATATCAGCGAGGCGATTGATTTTTGCCGCTTTTACGCTGACCAGATGCGCCGCCTCGGGCGCCCAAAGCTTACACAACAGGTTCCCGGTGAAGAAAGTTACCATCACTACTGGCCTCGCGGCATCGCCTTCGTCATTGCCCCTTGGAATTTTCCGATCGCAATCCTGTGCGGAATGGCATCGGCCGGGGTGGTAACGGGTAACACGGTTATCATGAAACCATCCGAGCAATCGATCGTCTGCGGCGCAATGCTCATGCAGGTGTTTGAGGAAGCGGGAGTCCCGCCGGGCGTTTTGAATTTTCTCTCGGGGCACGGATCTGTAATCGGAGCGCATCTGGTCGACCATAAAGATGTCGATTTAATCGCGTTCACTGGGTCGCGCGAAGTCGGTTTAAAAATTTGGCAATCAGCTGGGATTACTCGACCCGGCCAGCGTGAGCTAAAACGCGTCATTTGCGAGATGGGCGGCAAAAACGCAATGATTGTCGATTCCGATGCCGACCTTGGCGAAGCGATCGATTATTCGATTTATTCGGCCTTCGGTTACCAAGGGCAAAAATGCTCTGCGCTATCGCGCCTGATTCTTCTTGAAGAAAACTACGATCGCGTCATGGAACGCTTGATTCCAGCTGCAGCGAGTCTGCGCGTTGGTAATCCGGAAGAACCAGGCATCATGGTCGGTCCAGTCATCGATGAAGCGGCTTACCGGCGCATTCTGGATTACATCGAGATTGGTAAAAGCGAGGCGACACTCGCCTATCAAGCGAAAGACCTGCCGCCGCAGGGTTATTTCATTTCACCGACCATTTTTACTGACGTGAAACCAAACATGCGCATCGCGCGCGAAGAGATTTTCGGGCCCGTGCTGAGCGTGATCAAAGTGCGCGATCTCGACGAAGCAATCGAGGTAGCGAATGGCACCGATTACGCGTTAACCGGCGGATTTCTCTCGCGAAGCCCGGCCAACATCGAGCGCGTCAAAGCGCAACTGGAAGCGGGAAATGTATATATCAATCGTTCATGCACCGGCGCGATTGTTGGTCGTCATCCCTTTGGTGGATTCAAAATGAGCGGCGGCGGCACCAAGGCCGGCAGCGAAGATTATCTCCTGAACTTTCTCGTGCCGCGCGTAGTAACTGAAAACACTTCGCGCCACGGCCTCGCGCGAGAACAAACGCCGGAATACCGGGACGAATTTCTCTGGTCGAAACGATAGGAACATAGACATCTTGTCTGTGCGGCCGGCGGGCGTCTCGCCTGCCAAAGTCGGCGCCTAAAAACAGTTCGAAGCAGACGCTAACAGCGATGGATCGAGACAGAAAAATCTATTGCAATGGCCGTCCCCTGCTTAGCAACTTTACCACAGTTACAACCATGTAGAGCACCGGCCACGCGGAGGTCAACACAATCAATGCAAACACGGCCATCTCCTTCGCGCGTTCGCGCGCCGCTTCGATACGAAATTCACGGCCCAAGTTGTAAAAATTCCTGAACTCCGATCTGTTCTCCCAATCGTCCGACGACGAATAACCCCGCCATCCACCCATCCCTGAATGAAAGAAATAGTCGGTCTGCGGAAACCGTTTCCTGCTGCTAATGGAATGACACCCGGGTTTCATCGCCTCTGATCCACAGTCTGGATCATTCCCACAACACATTATGCCAGCGATTCTCGATTCGGCCAGTCCAGAATCACGTAATCTGGCGATTCAGCGATGATGTTTGATCTACGAAGCGGAACGCGGCCGGGGAATGTAACAGTTTCGTGCAATCGCGAAAAATGCACCGACCATGGCCCGACGATGCGTCAGGCCCTTGCCGCCGTGAATCGCGAGTAATACGATCCTTTGCTCCCCTACTAATTTTATTTTTACCGCCAGTGGCCCGCGACCCACACCCAGCCGCCCGATCTGTGCACCCAATGACCCCGAACCCACACAGCAGTCGGTTGCGGTGGCATAACCCAGCTGCCGGATACCCACACGTAGTCGGCTCCCGTCCAGCGCCAATAGCCGGGCGTCCAGACATATCCCGGGCCTGGGATCACCGTTTGCGATTCAACCCGGACGGCTGGCGGAGCCTGGGTCACCACAACCTCTCGCGCAGCCGGGCCCGTCGTCGTAACCTCCCGCGTAGTCGTCGTCGTAGTCACAGTAGTTGGTTCCTCAGCGCAGCCGACAAAAAAAATTGGGGCGAGCGCCAATACATAAATACTTATTCTCATATGTACGCCTCCGTCTGTAGATTCGTTTTGCACCAGCGGATCGGCTTTGTTCGAACGGACGATAACGATTTTCTCTACGCGCAAGTCGATAGCGGAAAACGGATTCTGATCCTATGATCAAAGATGCTTTACGTTGTCGCGACCCCAATCGGCAATTTTTCGGATATTACACTTCGCGCGCTCGAGGTGCTGAAATCGGTCGATCTGATCGCAGCTGAAGACACACGACATTCCGGGATGTTGTTGAAGCATTTTGGAATCAAAAAGCCGCTCGTTAGTTATCATGAACACAATGAGGCGATGCGCACCGCCCAACTGGTCGAGCGACTCGCGGCAGGCGAAACCGTTGCCCTTATCACCGATGCCGGAACGCCGGGGCTTTCCGATCCCGGCGCTCGATTGATTCGCGAATGCATCAAACGTGAGCTGCTCTTTACGATTATTCCCGGAGCGTCGTCGATCCTGATTGCACTAGTCGGTTCGGGATTCTCGACGGAGAAGTTTTGCTTCCTCGGATTTCTCCCTGTCAAAAGTGGGCAGCGCGAACGTCAGCTCCGGACAGCCGCTGCACGCGACGAAGCCACAATCTTCTTTGAATCGCCACATCGTCTCACGAAAACGCTCAAAGCCTGCATCGACATCATGTCGGACCGTCAACTTTGCGTCGCCCGCGAGCTCACAAAAAAATTCGAGGAGTTTCGCCGCGGGACTGCCGGCGAGCTTCTGGCCCACTACAAAGCGCATGCGCCGAAAGGCGAGATCGTGCTCCTTGTTGGAACCGTAAAAGATTCCTCGACACCGCCGGGAATGACAAAGGAATAGCCGCTGGCTATTTTCGCTTGTCAAAGCCACTTACGTGTGGAATTTTGCGCGGCTTTTTCTCCCCAGAAGCGCTTATGGCTTACGCAATTATCAAAACTGGTGGACGACAGTATCGCATCGCTGAGGGCGATACTATCGACGTCGATCTATTGGAGGCGGAAGTAGGAAAAACCACGGTCTTTGGCGACGTGCTGTTGCATGCCGATGGCGACAATCTCACGCACGGTGATCCGCTCATCTCTGGCGCCAAGGTCACGGCCGAAGTTGTCGAACAACGGAAAGATAAAAAAGTCATCGCGTTCAAATTTAAGCGGCGTAAAGGTTACCATCGCACCGTCGGACATCGGCGAAAGCTGACGCGCGTGAAGATCAAAAGCATCAGCGTCGGCGCGAAGAAAAGTGGGACGACAAGGAAAGCCGCCGAGTAATCGTATCTATTAACTCTCAACCCTCAACTATCAATTTCCAAGATGGCTCATAAAAAAGGACAAGGCAGCGTTAAGAACGGTCGCGACAGCGTTAGCAAGCGGCTGGGCGTGAAAAAATTTGGCAGCGAGATGGTCGTCGCTGGCAACATTATCATTCGCCAGCGCGGGACGAAATTTTCGCCGGGCAAGAATGTCGGGCTAGGCCGCGATTACACGATTTTTGCACTGGTGGATGGCAACGTTCGCTTCGATCGGGCTGGGCGACGGGTCAATGTCGACCCGGTCGCGGCTACAAAATAGCCGGTCGATTCTACTTTCCGGCTCTAGCCAGCCTGCAGTATAACCTATTTCGCTGATGAGATATAACACGTTCATTCTGTTTGGCGCCCCTGGCAGCGGCAAGGGAACGCAAGGGAAAACGCTCGGCACGATTCCCCGTTTTTATCATTGCGCCTGCGGCGATGTTTTCCGCTCGATCGATACGCGCACAAAAGTCGGCAAAGCCTTCCTGGAATACTCAAGTAAAGGTGAGCTCGTGCCGGATGAGATTACAGTCGAGCTCTGGCGGGAGGCCATCGAGGCGGCGGTGGACGCGCATAAGTTTAAACCGGACATTGACACGCTCGTCCTCGACGGCATTCCCCGGAACATCGGTCAGGCGAAAATCATGGAAGAAATGATCGACGTGAAAAAAGTATTTCACCTCTCGTGTCCGAGCCGCGAGACCCTTTTTACGCGCCTGAAAAAGCGCGCATTGAAAGACAATCGCCTCGACGACGCGAACGAACAAGTCATCCAGCGTCGCCTCGATACCTATGAGACGGAATCGAAGCCCGTGCTTTCATATTATCCCGAAAAGATAATCACGGCGGTTGACGCGACTCAGCCGCCTTCCAAAGTGTTGTTTGATATCCTCGCCAGCATGAACGGCGTGGATGCTCATCATGAGCCAGCAACAGTTTGAAAATTTCACTGCTTCCAGCCTCTATTGCGACAAGTGCAAAACCGCGATGCCGGTGCGTGAGCGGCTGCTGCTAGTTCTGCCTGATCGCGAGATCTTCGACTACCTTTGCACGGGTTGCGGATCGTCGGTGGGCCAGCGTGAAGTCACCGCCGGCGATAAATTGCTGATGCAAGCAATGGGGAAGCGGCGTCCGCGGGGCGCGCCAGTGCAAACGCCGCGTCATTGAGACGAGATGCGCATCGTGTTCATCGGCACGGGTGAAATCGGCGGGCCGACGTTGCAAGCCTTACTGCAATCACGCGAACACCAACTCACTGGAGTCGTCACCCAGCCGGACAAACCGGTTGGACGCGAGCAGCGAATTGAACCTTCCCCGATTAAAAAAGCGCTTTTTGGAACCAAGATATCGATCTTGCAACCAGCGCGGATTAAAGATCCTCAATCGATTGAGGAAATCCGCGCGCTATCGCCGGAGGTAATCGTGGTCATGGCTTACGGACAAATTTTATCGCGCACGATCCTTGAGATTCCCGCTCTCGCTTGTTTGAACTTGCACGGGTCATTGCTTCCACGACATCGCGGCGCGGCACCCATTCAAGCCGCGATTACATCGGGCGACTCCGAAACAGGAATCACGGTTATGTATATGGATGAGGGCTTGGACACGGGCGATATTTTATTACAACGCAAGATCGGCGTCTTGCCGAAGGACACGGGCGGATCACTGCACGACCGGCTGGCGCAAATCGCGCCGGAGGCGTTGCTAGATGCTTTGAAGTTGCTTGCGCAAGGAAATCCGCCGCGCATCGCGCAGAATAGTGCGCTCGCTACTTATGCGCCGAAATTAAGTCGCGAAAACGGACGCATTGATTGGACGGAACCGGCTAAGGTGGTCGAGCGAGAAATTCGTGCTTTCAATCCGTGGCCAGGGGCATTTGCGATTCTGACAGACAGGCCGGGGCGCGAGTTCAAACTGAAGATTCTCAGCGCACAGATTGTCGATGGAAAAGGAAGACCGGGTGAAGTTTTGTGCGCAGATAATCGTGGGTTGATCGTAGCAACCGGCGAGAAAGCACTTTTGCTCCAAAAAGTTCAGCTCGAAGGGAAATGGCGGATGAGCGCCCATGACTTCGTTCGTGGCCATGCTCGATTATTAGAACGAAATCTCAAGTAGTCTCACGGGATCCCTCCACTCCCTCGGGATGATTCGCGTTGCGAGTCATTTTGCTTTTCAAAGACCACTGCGTCTTGTTTCATCAGATCCGCCATGAAAATGGAAGCGCCAGCCTACAAACGCATTGTCCTCAAACTGAGCGGTGAAGCGTTGCGAGAGCGTGGCGCACGGGACAACATTTCACCGGATGTCGTGCGGGATATTGCCGAGCGCATTAAAGAAGTGCGCGACCTCGGCGTGCAAGTCTCAGTCGTGATCGGCGGCGGAAACATCTGGCGCGGCCTCTCCGCAGCCGATCGTGGCATGGATCGCACGACCGCGGATTACATGGGCATGCTCGCCACCGTGATCAACGCGCTGGCTTTGCGGAGCACACTTGCCCAGATGGCTGTCGAGACCCGCGTGCAAACCGCGATCGAAATGAAAAACGTGGCCGAACCGTTCATTCTTGGCCGTGCGATTCGCCATCTCGAACTCGGTCGGGTGGTGATTTTCGCCGCCGGCACGGGCAATCCTTATTTTTCGACCGACACGACCGCTGCGCTGCGGGCAAGCGAGATTCGAGCGGATGTTATTTTGAAAGCAACCAAAGTGGACGGCATTTACGATCGCGATCCGAATACCGAGGCAAATGCGAGGCGCTACGAACGCATTACTTTCACCGAAGCGCTTACGAAACGACTGCAGATCATGGATTCGACCGCATTTAGCCTTTGTATGGATAACAAAATCCCCATCGTGGTCTTCGATATGAACAAGCCGAGCAACATCCGCGATGCCGTGTTTGGGCGAAAAGTCGGGACGCTCGTTTGCGATGAACCCGAACCGAAGTAAAAATTCAGCCGCATGAGCAGCGACGACATTCTTCTCGAAGCCGAGATGTCGATGGAAAAAAGCGTCGACTATATGGTGCACGAATTTGCTGCCGTGCGCACCGGCAAAGCTTCACCCGGGCTGGTCGAGAATGTCGATGTTGCGGCGTATGGATCGACCATGAAGTTAAAGCAGCTTGCACTGATCACCACGCCCGAGCCGCGTTTGCTCGTCGTTCAGCCGTTTGATGCCAGCACAGTGCAGGACGTCGAGCGGGCGCTCAAGGAATCCAAGATCGGCATCACGCCGAACGTCGATGGAAAGATTATTCGGCTCCCGATTCCAGAGTTGTCGGAAGAGCGACGCAAAGATCTTGTCCGCTCACTTGGCAAAATGGCAGAGGAAGCGCGCGTGCGCGTCCGGGCGAATCGACGCGCGGCGCTCGATGAGGCGAAGAAACTCAAAACCACCGGCGAATTAAGCGAAGATGGATTGCACGATTTGGAGGCCGACGTGCAGAAGCTAACCGATCACTTCGTCAAGTCGGTCGACGATCACCTTAAGCATAAAGAAGCTGAGATTATGAAGGTGTGATCGCGCGCAGGATCGACCTCTCGTACGATCGACAATTGAACTTGAAGGGCGTGTGTGCCAGACGCCAATTTCTATAGCCGCACCAGATCGACCAGGAACTGACACCAAAGATAAACCATCCCGCGCCAGGAATATTTTACATCGCCTGCGGCAGTCTGCTTGAGCACGCCTTTAGCAATGTTATGCGCGATTTGATCGCGCAGATCGTTTTCGATTTCCGTTTCAATACGCTCTTCATCCAACATATCGATCGCGTCTGCATTTACGCCGTTCCGGCGGAGAAACTCGCGATGGCTTTGATAAAGCTGCCCAAAGGATTGATCAGGGCGTTGTCGGTTGATGCGAAACTGAGGAGTCACTTTCAAGCCATAGGAGAGCGGATAATTCCAGGTCGTCCAAATCGTCCCTCCCTTGGCCCGCGATGAAATACGCAAATAATAAAACGAGAGATCATATTGCTCGTTCAGACAGATCGCAGCCTGGGCTCGATCTTCCTTCTTGTAAAACAAACGGAAGAACTGGCGGTAATCCTCCCAATCCCAACCAGCATCGCCTACATGGACGAAACCTTCGCTCTCGATCCCGCGCGTGATTTCAGTTAGCGCAGGAAAACTATCCGAGGACGGCGGACTTTTCGGCCGGAGCTGTTTTTCTTTCGGCAGCCGAAGGGTCCGGATGCGAGTGAGAATTTCCAGCCACGGCAGAAAAAGCCAGCTCACGGCGGCAACTAATCCAAGTACCCAGCTGCCAGTTATAAAGAAAATCGCCAGGAATGAAGCGACGAGAATACCGAGCGCGCCCGCTTTTTGTGAATACGAGTTTTGAAAACTGCGCAGGCCGATGCTGAGCACCGCCACGCCAAGCGTTAAGAAAACACCAAATAGCATTAGGGAGTAATCTGATTCTCGTTCAGAAATTTCTCGAGTTGATCGGTATCGAAATTTGCGAGAACCCTGTCGCCGGCGACGATTGTCGGCACATACGTTTGCTCGGAAAGCTGTTTCATCTCTTCGTATGCTTGTCGGTCTCTGCTGACGTCAATGAGATTGAAACGATAGCCTTTCTCCGTGAGATAATCTTTTGCGTCAATGCACCAGGAGCACCATTCGCGACTGTAAAGCCTTAGTTCCATCGAGCGGCGCTAATAAACTGTCCCTTTCAATTGCGTCAACTGACAGATGATCCCGTTTCAGTACGCCTTCGCCCAAACTACACGCCGCGAGCTTGGTTGACCTGTGAAAATGCATTCTCCCCTTTCTGCAGAATCATCGAGTGGGATAACTCGAATGGTAACTTTGAGATCATTTTTGATTTGTTCTTCGACCTCGCGAGAGCCGTTCCAGTGCGCCAGGGCAAAGCCACCGTGAATTTCGGGTTTCTCAGAATTCGTCGGAGTAAAGAAATCGTAAAATTCCTTTTTGGAATCGATTACCCGTGTGTGTTCGTCGCGGAATTTTGCCGCGCGTTCGTAAAGATTGTTTTGAATCGACATGAGAATTTCGGGCGCCCGCCGAACCAATTCCTCGATCGGGATTGATTCTTTCGCTTTTATTCCTTGATCGCGCCGGCTCAATTCGACGGAATTTTTCTCCAGATCGCGCGGACCAAACTCGACACGGAGCGGCACACCTTTTTTGACCCACTCCCAATTCTTCACGCCGCCACTAAGCTCGCGGCGATCGACCTCCACCTCAACCGGAAGATCCGCATACCGAACTCGCCGCAATTCTTTCGCCAATTTATCGCAAGTTTCCAGCACTGCGGCGCGCGTTTTTTCCTTTGGCGTGACCGGCAGGATCACGATCTGCATTGGCGCGATCCCCGGTGGCAGAACCAACCCGTCGTCGTCGCCGTGCGTCATCACTATCGTGCCGACGAGTCGCGTGGTCATCCCCCAGCTCGTGGTCCAACCGAACTCCTGTTGGCCTTCGCGGTTCTGAAACTGAATGCTGCTCGCACGCGCAAAATTTTGGCCGAGGAAATGCGACGTGCCAGCTTGGATCGCTTTTCGATCCTGCGCCATCGCTTCGAGCGTCAAGGTTTGGACGGCACCAGGAAACCTTTCGCTCTCAGACTTCGCGCCGGTTAAAACGGGAACGGCGAGATGATCGCGCACAAAGCGTTCATAAAGATCGAGAATCAATCTCGCTTCCGCGCGCGCCTCCGTTTCGGTTTCGTGAACAGTATGACCCTCCTGCCAAAGAAATTCGGTGGTGCGCAAAAAAAGGCGCGGCCGCATTTCCCAGCGAACGACGTTTGCCCACTGGTTGATCAGGATGGGAAGATCGCGATATGATTGCACCCACTTTGCGTAACTCGCGCCAATGATGGTTTCGGAAGTCGGCCTAACGACCAGCGGCTCGGTCAGGGCGCTCGCTGGCCGCAATTTTCCGTCCGTATCGGCCTCGAGCCGACTGTGGGTAACGACGGCGCATTCCTTTGCGAAGCCTTCGACGTGTTCGGCCTCCTTCGCGAAATAACTCAGCGGAATGAAAAGTGGAAAGTACGCATTGCGATGCCCGGTGGCGCGAAACATGGCATCGAGCTGCCGCTGCATGTTTTCCCAAATGCCGTAGCCCCAAGGGCGAATGACCATGCAGCCGCGCACCTCCGACGGCTCTGCGAGTTCGGCGGCGCGAATCACTTGCTGATACCATTCGGGAAAATCCTCGCTGCGTCGTGGGGAGATAGCGGTTCTGGCAACGGTGGCATTCATTGTGGATGGCGTTTCGCAGGAACGCCTTACAATTGTAGGGCGGCTGTGTCAGCCGCCAACTGGGATTTTATGCCGTCGGGCGCAAAATGACCAGTCGCCATTTGGCGACACTGCGGAAACGCGAGTAGCTAAAAATTTCGACCGATGAGCGCTTTGACGGAACGCTCGGTGTAGCCGCTGGCGAAATCGATCGTGCAAACGCTGCCATAAAGTGCGTGCGGCCCGTATGCTACGCCGGCGTAATTGAAATTGCGATCGAAAATGTTTTTGCGATGTATTCGCGCCGGGCGGCCATCGTCAATAGTGAGCACAAGAATGATTTCGCGCGCGCTCCTTTTTCCGTAGGCAATGTTTTCACCCCACAGTCCCCTCCAGATTCCATAGCGGCTGAGGCGATCGCCCGGGCTGCTCCGATCGCTGCCGCGATGTCCCGTGCGGCCCGCAGCCTGGTCGGCGCAATGATCGGCCGCCGCACGACACATTCCCGGCGACAGGGTGAGCGGTTGCTCTGGACGGGCATTACGCAGGAAGCGCATGGCCTCTTCAATCGCGCCCAACCCTTCTTTCATCCGCCATTTTGCGCTCCCTGGAAAAATGATAAACCTGCCATCGAACCGCGAACGCAATGCTTCAACATACGTTGCGTAAAGAGCGGGATCTTGCCGGGCGAGGTTCATCTCGCGAAGGACGGCGCTGGCCGAAACACCTTCGCCGTTTGGCACAGCGGGATACTCGCCGGCTAAAAGAAGCGAACATCCGACCACGCAAAACAAAGGGGGAAAAGCGAGGCGGATCTGGAGTGAGTATTTGACACTCCGTGGCACCTCCCGTAGTTTTCGTGCCTTTTCCGCCGTAATGAAAACGTTTTCCGCAAAAGCCAGCGAAGTCCCCCGCAAATGGTGGATAATCGACGCAAAGAACCAGGTTCTGGGCCAGGTTGCAGTAAGGGCCGCCAATTTGTTACGAGGCAAAGAAAAGACGATTTTCACTCCGCACGTCGATACCGGCGATTTCGTTGTCGTCATCAATGCTGACAAAGTGCGACTGACTGGCAAAAAAGAGGATCAAAAAAGTTATATGAGCTTTTCAGGATACGTGGGTGGCCACAAATCAGAGAATGCCCGGGCGCGGCGTGTTCGCCATCCTGAATTGCTGATTGAGCGGGCGGTGCGCGGAATGATCCCACACAATCGACTTGGTCGAGCAGTTTATCGAAAACTAAAGGTCTACCGCGGCGATTCTCATCCGCATGCTGCGCAGCAGCCGGAGGCTGTCAACGTAACTAGCCGTAATTAATCCATGCCGCAAACACAGGAACTTATCGCCACGGGTCGCCGTAAGACTTCAGTTGCGCGCATCCGCATGATCCCGGGCACAGGCAAGATCGACATCAACGGGCGCAGCTTTGAAGATTATTTTCCCACCGCGCCATTGCAGAACGTTGTGCTACAACCGCTTCAAACCGCAAAGCTCGTAAATTCCTACGACCTCTCGATCAACGCGAGCGGCGGGGGCACAAGCGGACAGGCCGGTGCGGTCCGTCTCGCAATTTCCCGCGCGCTTCTTCAAGTGGACGCTAATTTACGCGGCAGACTCAAGGCCGAGGGCCTGCTCCGACGTGATCCGCGCATGAAAGAGCGAAAAAAATCGGGTCAACCCGGTGCCCGGAAACGCTTCCAGTTCTCGAAACGGTAATTGTCGGGCTGGAAACGCACGGGCTGTCGTATATAGTTGCTGGCGGCGTGAACGCCCTTCAGTTATCTTGGCTTCGCCGGCGTTGCGTTTGGCGGGGTCAAAAATGGCGGAATGGTCGATGTTGGTGCTGGCTCCGACCAGGCGCTTGGTTTCAATAAGCGCAATTCCTGAGCGGCCTCGCCGGCCCAAAAGCTGTCCCTGTAGCGTGTAAGGATCGTCTCGCACAGGCGCCGCGCTTCCTCGGTTTGATTCTTTGGCTTCAAAAGGTACACTTGCGAAAGCAGCGCCAGCGGCGCGTTGAAACTGTTTGGGTAAGTCGATGCGATCTGTTGGTACATTGACAATGCCTGATCATTTTTTCCCATCGACTCCATATTGGCCGCCATCGCCATTTTCGCCGTACTCACCAGTTCGTGATTCGGATTCTTGTCAATAAAAACCTGAAGCGTCGCGTTCGCGTCCGCCAATTTTTTTTCTTTCCGCTGCGCTTCGGCCAACAGGAGATAAGCATCGGCGGCCGCAGGCGCAGTCGGGTAATTCGTGATCACTTGTTGATATGCGTCCGCGCTCTTTGCGCTGGCTAACATTGCCGATGCCGCCGCGGCTCGATGATCAGAATAAAAGCGATAAGCTCCAAAGCCGACGATGGCAAGCACAACGACAATTAATGCCGCAATAATCTCAGTTTTGAATCGCTCCCAAAACACGCGTGTTTCAAGCGCTGCGTCGTAGGAAGAAGGCGGAGCTGTCGGCATGATTCGATGTTAATGTTATTCTCGCCGATTTAAAATTGCGCGAGCGTCGTCTTATGCCACGCGAAGGTTTTTCACGCAAGCGATGTGCGGTCGTTCGCTCGCTTGGTTCGGCCGCGGCGAAATCATATTGCGGCTGACGAAATCATCATATATACAATCACCGCCACGGCAGCAGTCAGGATAATGACTGTGATTGCCATGACCATGCGCGGGTCGGTTTCGATCTCACCCCGTTCGATGGCGCGATTGACCACGCGATACCGCCATGCCGCGAAGACGGTCAGCACTCCTCCGAGACCGATCATGCATTCCCCGAGCGCTTCAGAGATGCCGGTGTGGCGCACGCGCATCGCCGGACTCGCGCCGGAAGACATCTCGCGCATCCACAGGCTGAATCGCGCAATCACGAATCCCAAACTCATAACGGCGATGCTAGTCCGTACCCAGGCGAGAAATGTTCGCTCGTTAGCGAGAATCTCGGCCTCGATCTTGTCCGGGTCGAGCCGTCCCTTTTCGTGTTGAGCATTCGTCATCTCTTTGGAAGTGGTCGTTCAATTATTCAATTCGTTTTGCTAATCGCGCACGGCCTTGCGCGAAGCATGGCGGAAAGTGTTAACTCTACCACATGAACCTATGGCAAGAATATTGGACCCCGGTCCGCGTGTTTCTCGGCCTCGGCGCTGAACCGCAGACACTCACTTTCGTGCAGATTTCACTGCGCGGAATCATCGTTTTCATTTTTACGCTTTTGATGGTGCGAATCAGCGCCCGACGATCGCTCGCGCGCCGCACCGTTTTCGACAGCGTTTTTCTAGTGATCCTCGCCTCTGTGCTGGCGCGCGCCATCAATGGATCAGCGGACTTACTTCCGACGGTCGCCGGCGGATTCGCAATGGTTGCATTTCATCGATTGCTCGCCTGGATTGCGTTCTATTCGCATGGCTTCGGCAATCTCATCAAAGGGACAGAGGAAGTTCTCATCCGCGACGGAGCATTGGTCCATCGAGGATTGCGCAGCAACCACATCACCAACCACGATCTTGAGGAAGATTTGCGCCTCGAGTTACACACTGAAGATTTCAAATGCATCCGGAGCGCGCGCCTCGAACGCAGCGGCGGCATCAGCTTTATCTGCAAATAATCACGCAGCCCTAAATTCGACATTGGACGCGCGGCGTTCGACGTTTGCTTGATGCAACCACACGACAAGCTTTTCACCCCGGGTCCGGTGGAGGTTTCCGAAAGAACCTGGGCGGCATTCTCGCGGCCAATGATCGGCCATCGCGGAGACGATTTTAAAAATCTTTACCGCGCGGTTCATCCTGGACTACAGAAATTATTCGGAACAAAGCAGCCGGTGTTTCTCTCGACGTCCTCGGCATGGGGCGTGATGGAAGCTTCAATCCGCAATCTTGTCGATCGTGGCGTGCTGTGCTGTATGTGCGGCGCTTTTTCCGACAAATGGTTCGATGTCGCGAAGCGGTGCGGGAAAAAAGCCGAGTCGCTCCAGGTCGAATGGGGCAAACACATCGACCACCAGGCAGTGGATCAACAACTGGCGACCGGAAAGTTCGATGCCGTTGCTTTGATTCACAGCGAAACCTCGACCGGTGTTATGAATCCGCTCGGCGAAATCTGCTCCGTCCTCGCAAAATATCCGGACGTCCTGCTCATCGTGGACACGGTCTCATCGTTCTCCGGCGTTAGGATCGACATGGACGCGCTCGGCATCGACGTCATGCTCACTGGCGCGCAAAAAGCGCTCGCCCTCCCGCCAGGATTTTCGCTCTTCTCCGTTTCCGAAAAAGCCTTCTCGCACGCCGAAAAAATCGCAAATCGCGGCTTCTATTTCGATTTTATCGAATTCAAAGAGCAACAAGCAGAATGGATGACGCCGAGCACGCCGAGCATCGCGCATATTCACGCCTTGCAATCGAAGCTTGACGAGATTTTCGAGGAGGGCCTCGACGCGCGTTTTGAACGACATGCGCGCACGAACGGACTCGTGCACGATTGGGTGCGCCGCGCCGGTTTCGGCTTTTTCGCTGAGGAAGGCTTCCGGTCAAAAACGCTTACTTGCGTGAAAAATAACCGTAGGATCGACGTTCTGAAGCTCGCTCGCGAACTGCGCGGCAAACATCATCTGGTCATCGATCCCGGCTACGGCAAAATCAAAGGCAAGACGTTCCGTCTCTCGAATATGGGCGACGAGACCGAAGAAACGATTTCGTATCTGCTTGCTTGTCTAGATGACGTTCTGTAGCGCGGGTCCCGCGATCGCCAAGCGAATGTCGTTTTCCTCAGCTGCAATCGCAGCCTAGCCTATCCCCGTTTATGCCTGCGATCGAAGCTTCGGGTTTAACTAAGATTTATCGGACCTACCGCAAGGAACGCGGTCTGTGGGGCTCGATCAAAGGTCTGATAAAGCGAAGATATCAAGAAACGCGAGCCGCCGATGAAGTCTCGTTTCAAATCGAGCAAGGCGAGTTTGTCGGCTTTCTCGGTCCAAACGGCGCGGGCAAAACGACCGTGCTCAAGATGCTCTCAGGTTTATTGAATCCCAGCTCGGGTGATGCACGTGTCCTCGGCTTCGTTCCGTGGGAACGGCGTAACGAGATGAAGCGGCAGTTCAGCCTCGTGATGGGTCAAAAAAATGCGCTCTGGTGGGACCTGCCCGCGCAGGAGTCACTCGAGCTCAACCGCGCTATCTACGGAATTGATCGCAGGCGTTTCGAAAAGGTTGTCGATGGATTATCCGAGCTCCTCGAAGTGCAGGACAAAATGAATGTGATGGTGCGCGAGCTCTCGTTAGGCGAACGAATGAAGATGGAGCTGATCTCCGCGCTCATCCACGAGCCGCGCGTGCTTTTTTTGGACGAACCAACAATCGGACTGGATGTGGTCAGTCAAAAACGGGTCCGCGAGTTTCTACGTATTTACAACGAGGAACATCGCATCGTCACTCTGCTGACGAGCCATTACATGCAGGATATCGAGGAACTTTGTCATCGCGTTCTCATCATTGATCACGGCAAAATCTTTTTCGACGGGCCGCTTTCAGAAATTATCGACCGCTTCTCCGGCTACAAACTAGTTAGTCTGACCTTCGAGAAACAGGCCACGCGCGAATTTTCGGCGTTCGGTGAAGTGATCGAACAAACACCGCTGTCGGTGCAATTGAAAGTCCCACGAGCGAAAGTCACCGAGACTTGCCGACAATTACTGGAAGCTTGTCATGTCAGCGACATCAATGTCCAAGAAGTGCCCGTCGAGGATGTGATTCGCCAACTTTTCGGAGAGCGAGCTGGCAAGGCCCGTTTGGAACGCGACGGTCAAAGGTGACCGAAACTGGGTAAAATGCTTTTTTCCATCGCTTCCGCGAATGTTGGATAGCGAGGCGTCCAGCCAAGACCACGCAGTTTCGCATTGCTGACGCATTTACTGCTGTCCCCGCGCTTCCCGCGCGCTGCCGACTTTTCGACAGGCGGAAGTGGACGATTCAACTTCTTCGCCAACCAACGATAGCATTCGCCTCGCCGGATAGGGCGATCGTCAACCACATTGTAAATCTGTTTTGCTTGGCGTTGTGGATCTAATAAGATAAAGAGAGCTGCGGCGATGTCGTCTCGGTGCACTTGATTAATAAAGCGGTCGGTTTCTGGATCGATAATCGCGTTGCCAGCGAGAAATTTGTTCAGCAACGCCGACCGCCCTGGTCCATAAATTCCAGCGAGTCGCGCTACGATCCCACCGTGGGCGAGAACGAGTTCTTCGGTTTCACGCAAGATTTGCCCGGTCTGACGTCGAGTCTCGGTGGCGCTTTCTTCGGTGACCCGCTCACCGTTAGTCTGCGCATATACGCTCGTGCTGCTGGTAAAAAGCATTGTCGATGTTGCAAATGTCTCGAGAAGATTGCGCGCGCCGTTGAGATAAACGCGACGATAAAGATCGACATCTCCGCCACGCGTGCTGGCGCAATGAACGATTACGTCGAAATTTCCTTCGTAAGCGTGGACTTGTTTCGCGTCCGTGAGGTCGATCGCGTGGATCGGATATGGCTTACTTGTTCCACTATCGGATTTTGTCCAGCCTTCTACTGCCCAGCCAGCACGGTGAAACAAGTCCGCAGTCGCCTGCCCCACATAGCCGCATCCGGCGATCAAGATTCTTGGCATGACTCTTGGTGCTTATGCAGCCGCGGGCGCAATTTCAATTTCATCAAAAATGTTTCTTTGGATCGCGCGGACCTGTCTGAGACGAATCAATTCCAGAAGCGCAAGAAAAGTCACGGCGACTTCGACCCGTGACACGACTGCGCCAAACAATTCGGAAAAGCGAACGGGAGCGCCATCTGCTACCCGCCGCAAAATTGTATCAATCTTTTCCGAGACGCTAAAGCGTTCGCTGAAAATCTCCTTTACGTCTTCCCGCGCTTCCATCCGTTTGATCACCGTTTGGAATGCGTTGATCAGCTGGAAAATCCCAACCTCACCCAGTCGAGGCGGCACATCGACGGAAGACGAGCCTCCTGCCCGAGCGAAAATGCGCTCTTGGTTTAGCTCACGCAGATGCAATTGTTCAGCCGCCTCCTTGAATTTTTTGTACTCAATCAGTTGCCGAATTAAATCCCAGCGCGGATCATCTTCCTCGGCGTCTTCGTCAGGTGGCTGTTGATCGACGGGCAGCAAGCTGCGGCTTTTTAGGTAAATGAGGTTCGCCGCCATAACGATGAACTCGCCGGCAAGCTCGATATTCAACTCCTTGAACGCCTGAAGGTATTCGAGGTACTGGCGAGTGATGCGTTCAAGCGAAATATCGTAGATGTCGACCTCGTCCTGTTTGATCAGGTAAAGCAGGAGGTCGAGCGGGCCTTCAAAAACCTCAAGCTTAACTTTGTAGTCGCCTTCCATGGCCGGCGATTCTAGGCAGCCAAACGATTAAAGTAAACGCGTCGAAAGCGGCCGACTACCGGGTGTTGTTGATTTAGGCGGGCACGTTACGATGAATCCAAATGCTGTTCACAATCCCCAGTCCAAACATGATCATGAGGACGAACGACCCGCTATAACTGATCAATGGCAGCGGTACACCGGTGATTGGCAACATCGAGATCGTCATTCCCACATTCTGAAAAATGTGCGTGAAGATGAGCGCAGTGATTCCAACAACCAGAAGCAGCCCTAATTGATCACCCGCAAAAAGTGCGACGAACAGACAGGTCAGAAGCAATAAGGCGAAAGCGCTGATCAGAAACATTCCCCCAACAAACCCCCACTGCTCACCGATCGCGGAAAAGATATAGTCGTTGTGTACGGCGGTCGCGGGCAAAAACCCAAGCTCGATTTGTGTGTTTGGCGCTTTAAATCCCTTCCCCGACCAGCCGCCCGATCCAATCGCAATGAGCGACTGATTAACCGCCCAAGATGCCCCTTGCTTGTCGATATCGGGATGAGTAAAGGCGGTGATCCGTTGCTGCTGGTACGGTTTTAAACCAAGATTGATTGCGATTGGGATAAACGCCAGCCCAATGAGAATGATGCAAATTAAGTAGCGTAGTGGAAGCCCACCGACGAATAACAGCGCCAGAAGCACCGGTATCCAGATGATCACCTCGCCGAGATCGGGCTGCATCAGAATCAAAAGACAGGGCGCTCCGGCGATCGCTCCACACAACAGCAACCGCAGCATCGGATGCATCTCGCGAAATTGGGTCAAAAACAAAGCCAGGACCATGATGCCGGCGACAACCGCAAGTTGCGCAGGCTGAAAGTTAATCGGACCTAAATGCAGCCAACTGCGCGCGCCATAAACTCTCTGCCCAATAAACTTCGTCAGGATCAAGAAGAAAATGCCGGCCAGGTACATTGGCAGTGCCCCCCAGCGAACCCAGCGATAATCAATCAGACTCGTAATCATGAACGCGAAAAAACCGACCGCGACCCAGTTTGCCTGCTTACGCCAGAAATCTGCGGCAACAGAATCTGCTCGCATGTAAGTCGCGCTATAGATTGCTACTACGCCAAAGACGGCAAGCGCGAGCATCGTGACGAGAAGGAGCCAATTGAGCCCAAGCAATTTTCGAAGAAAAGGCGTCATGCCGTTCTAATTCGCTGAAGTTTCGGGACTATCACGAAGCGGAAGCAAAAGTTCTGTTTATATCAACACCGAGTCAACAATTGAGCAAGCGTCGGAATCATTTTACAAAATGGTAAAATCGTTTCGCCGATTTTCATTGGACTTTGGCTGCCGATTACATGGACCCGATTCAATCTGAAAGGAACTATCTCTATTGACGTTCTCTCGGTCCTCAGTTCGACCGCTGCTTTCATTGACACGGGGCGTCGAGGAGAGGGCTCTGAGAAAGAACCGAAAGAAGCTACAAAATCCTTGGGTCATGGTCTCAGGGGTGCCAGACGGAGAAAGTCGCAAGTGAGTGGCATGAAAAATTATCTTAAACGGCTTATCTCCGATAGGCTATAAACTGTCTATTTTATTTATAAGTGCCAGAGGGTGTGGATATTAAGTTCTATTAACCTCTCGAACTAGTAGATCAATACAAGAAGTTGGCGTTCAGGTGCTTAGAACTTTTGCGCGCAAATGTGGCCACTTCTCTTGTCACTCGATCAAAGGCTACTAAAGTAGTCTCCACTTGTTCGTTTTGGAGGTTCAAGCAGATGGCCAAGCAGGCGAAGACAAAGCGAAAACTCGCGCATCCGATGCTTCCGATGCAGCGGCAGTTGAATTTGCAGCACGAAGGTACGCATTTCGATCTGCGTCACATTTTTGATCGATTGAACGAGCGATATTTTGGCGGCCGGCTGCGTGGTTATAAAGTAATGTGGGGCCGACGGCGAAGACATCGTCCAAGAGAATATTTCGTCTTTGGCACGATTCAGGAGGAAGACCGCGTTATCCGGATCAATCCATCACTGGATCAACCCTTCGTCCCGCTTTGGTTTCTCCAGTATGTGCTTTACCACGAAATGCTGCATTCAGTGGTACCGGAGGAAAGGGTCAGGGGAGGTCGGCGACGCGTGCACACGGAAGAATTCAATCGCCGGGAGCGAGAGTTTCGAAGCTATCGTCGGGCGCGACGCTGGGAAGAAGAAAATCTATCGCGCTTTTTACGCTAGGCCCCGGCTCAACGCCTTTCCGTCGTAGTAGCGGCAGAGGCCCTTTCAGACGGCGAGGGGGTCGTCGCTACGTTCTTTTTGATCAGGTACCAAAGGGTTGTCGCGAGCAACAGGGAGATCAATTTCGCGCGCCAGTTTTTCAGGATCAGTCTCTTCATAATTGCCATGTAATAAAATTTCCGCGATGCGCTGACGAAATGTTTCGGGAGTAAAATTCCGTTCAATCCGTCGCCGGTGGCAAATGGAAATGCCGCCGGTCTCTTCAGAAACGATCACCGCCACGGCATCTGATTCTTCCGTGATTCCGAGGCCGGCGCGATGACGCAATCCGAGGCTTCGGTCCAGTGTTTCGCGTTGACTCACCGGGAAAATGCAGGCCGCGGCTGCGATCCGTCCGTTGCGCACGATGACTCCGCCATCGTGAAGCGCGGCTTTTGGATGAAAAATTGCCAGAATGAGCTCCACCGAAAAATCGCCATCGATCGTCACGCCAGTCTCCTCATAGACGCGAATCGACGTATCCCGCTCAATCGCGATCAGAGCGCCGAATTGTTTGTTCGCCAGCTGGTTCACTGCCTCTGCAAGATCGTGGACAGTTTCGCGTTTTTCGCTCGTTAGGGAGAAAATCGGATGCCCGCCGAGCGCGGCCAGACCACGGCGCAGCTCAGGTTGGAAGATCACGACCAATGCGACCGCCAGGAAAACCGAAAAACTTCGCACAAGCCAGCCGATCACAACCAGATTGAGCAACTGCGAAATCAATGTCAGCGTCAAGAAAACGATCGCCAGCCCGGTCAACACTTTGGCGCCGCGTGTCCCGCGAAAGTAAAGATAGCCATAGTAGATCGCGACACTCAGCAAAATGATTTCAAAGGCACTACGCCACCCTCTAAGCCAAAGATGAATGAGTTCCTGAATCATTTTGCCTTTTGGAGAATTGCTTCAGTCACCAACAGTGCGTTTACATTCTCTTTTACATCATGAACGCGGAAAACATCCGCACCGCGCATCCGCAAAAGAGATGTCAAGGCCACCGCAGGCGCACGCCTATCGTCCATCTCGGATGAGGCGATCAGTTTAGCGAGAAAAGATTTCCGGGAAACACCCACCACGAGTGGACGCTCGTACAATCGAATTCGCTCAAGTTGCGCGAGCAGCTCGAGATTGTGTTCAAGCGTTTTCCCGAAACCAATTCCCGGATCAAACGCAATCGCCATCGGATCAATGCCGCACTCTAGGGCGCGCACATATTGTTGTCGAAAAAAATCAGCGACCTCCGAGACCACATCGACATAGTGCGGTTCGATCTGCATCGTTCGGGGATTTCCTTGCATGTGCATAATGATGAAAGCTGCTTTGCTTTCGGCGACAAGCGGCATCATCTCTTTGTCGGCTTGTCCACCGGTGACATCGTTTACAATTGAAGCGCCTGCCTGTATCGCTGCACGCGCAACGTGAGCCTTCGATGTATCGATTGAAACAAAGACCTCGATTTTCGCCAGCAACTCCTTGATAACTGGAACTACACGACGCAGTTCTTCATCTGCTGCGACGGATTCCGCGCCGGGCCGCGTCGATTCGCCACCTACATCGATGATTTTGGCACCTTCCTGCGACATGTTCACGCCGCGCTCGACGGCCTTTTCCGTGGAAAGAAATCTCCCGCCGTCTGAGAACGAATCCGGAGTGACGTTTAAAACACCCATGATCAGTCCGTGACGGGAAAGATCAACAGCGCGACTGGCGATTTTCCACTGCCTCCCACCCATTGCGGGTGAGACTATCACACGTGATAGTTTATTCGAACTGGCTTCCGCTCGTTATCTGCCGTGCGTGTAGCGACCCATCAATTGGCCCTGCGCGATGATGTGGTCGTTCATCGCTTTCTCGAGTTGTTGTCGTTTCGCACCGGAACGAAGATCTAGGGTTTGATCGAGCGCGAAGATTTTGAAGTAATAACGATGGGTGCCTGAGGGTGGCTGTGGCCCGCCGTAACCAAGATTCGAATAATCATTAGTGCCCTGCACGGCTCCTTTTGGCAGGCTCTTTTCGGGAATCTCGGTTGTTTTGGGATCGATGTTCCAAACCAGCCAATGCGTGAACAAACCAACGGGCGCGTCAGGGTCATCGACGATCAGGACGAGGCTCTTGGCATTCTCAGGTGTTCCATCGATGCGAAGCGGGGGATTAACGTTCCCGGCCTCGCGGCTGAATTTCGATGGGATGTCACCGCCTTCTTGAAAAGCGGAACTTGTGATCTTCATTTTGGCTCCTCCAGCAGCAAATAAAGCGGTTGTCGCCACTGCAATCGCAAATGCCACAGCAATAATCGCTTTTTGCATTATTCGATCTTCGGTTAAAACCTCGTTACATCGACATTGACACTGCGATATCGTTTCGCTCGCATGACTGACAACGGACGTAAGATTCGAGAACAGATTCTCGCACTGCTCGCCTCTCCTGACTACCGGCCGCTGGACAAGAGCGAACTGGCAAAAGCACTTGGCCGCAAGAGCGGCGTGCGCATGCGACTAAATCAGCCGTTGCGCGAACTCGAACGCGCGGGCGAGATCGCGCGGATCCGCAAGAATCGCTACGTCTTGCCAGCAGAAGCCGATCTTGTGACGGGTACGTTGTTAATCCATCAAGCTGGATATGGATTTTTAATCACGGAAAAACCGGGCAAGCCGGATATTTTTGTCGCAGCCGAAAATACGGGTACCGCAATGCACGGCGATCGCGTCGTTGTGCGCATTAGTCGCGATCGACCCTACGCCCGCGCCAAAGGACGACAGGAAGGTCGGGTAATTCGAATTTTGGAGCGCGCGCATGATATGATCGTTGGCACACTGCAACATTCGCAGAATTTTCATTACGTCGTTCCGGATGATCCACGAATCGTCCACGATGTGTATGTTCGCCCGGTGAAAGATCGGCAGTCGCAGACTGTCGCTACGGTCGGTGACAAAGTTGTCGTTCGACTTGAGCCTTGGGAATCGCGTCATGTTAATCCGGAAGGCGATATCATCGAAATACTTGGGCCGGCCTCCGCACCGGGCGTGGACATGCTGTCGATCATCCGGAAGTATCGTTTGCCGACTGAATTTCCGGGAGACGTTATCAATCAAGCAAACCGGATTTCCGAAACCGTCGATACGCAGAAACTGGAGGGACGCGAAGATTTGCGGAAGAAGTTTATCATCACCATCGATCCGGACGATGCGCGCGATTTTGACGACGCGATCCATGTTGAAAAGATCGACAACGGCGGTTGGCGACTCGGAGTGCACATTGCTGATGTCGCCGCTTATGTTGAACCGGGCAGTGCGCTCGATCGCGAAGCGTGGCGGCGCGGAAACAGTGTTTATCTGCCCGATCGAGTAATCCCGATGTTACCGGAGCGCCTCAGTAACGGTGTGTGTAGTCTTAATCCGGGAGTCGATCGGCTGACGCATTCGGCGTTCATTCAATTTGACAAAAATGGAGCCGCGAGAAGCGCGCGCTTCGCCAAGAGCGTGATTCGCAGTGCGCACCGTCTGACTTACAAACAGGCTTACGCGATCCTAAAGTCGTCGCCTCGGAATAAGTTAAGTGAACAGCTTCACGTTGCCTGGGAACTCGCATCGTTACTGCGACGGAAGCGATTCGAACACGGCTCCCTCGATCTCGATTTTCCGGAAGTAAAAGTGCGCCTGGACGAAATTGGCAAGCCCGTCCACCTGGAGCGTATCGAAAACGACGAATCGCACCAACTGATCGAAGAGTGCATGCTGGCCGCAAACGAAGCCGTCGCGCGCGAGCTGAAGAATCGCGCCATTCCGACTGTCTATCGCGTCCACGAAAATCCCGATCCGGAGAAGCTGGCGGAGTATCGCGAGTTCGTGCTCAGTTTTAACTATAAGGTGGGCGATCTAACGCATCGGCCTGAGTTGCAGCGACTGCTTGCTTCGATTCGCGGAAAACCGGAAGAGCAAGCTCTCAAGATCGGTCTGTTGAAAAGTTTGAAACGCGCTCGTTACGCTCCGCAGCCACTGGGACATTATGGACTGGCCAAGCCAAACTACTTGCATTTCACGAGCCCGATCCGGCGCTATGCGGATCTGGTCGTGCATCGTGCTCTCGCGAAGCACAACGGGAAATACCAATCGCGGATCGAGGTGGGTCAGATCGCGTCGATCGCCGAGCACATTTCAATGACCGAACGCACTGCGGCCGATGCGGAAATCGAGGCTGTCAGGGTGAAGAAGTTCGAGTTTTTCCAACGTCAAGTTGACGAACGTAATCCGCAGGTATTCCGCGCAGCCGTGGTCGATGTACGCAACTACGGCCTCGTGGTTGAACTCCCCGATGCTCTAATTACCGGTCTCGTCCATGTCTCCTCGCTCATGGACGACTTTTACGTATTCGAGCCAGCGCAGCGGCGATTGATAGGCAGACGATCCCACAAGCGATTCAGCGTAGGCGATGAGGTGCGCGTTTCCGTCGTCCGCGTCGATCAATTCAAACGGCAGGTGGATTTCGCGATTGCTTCAAAAACGCCGACGAAGGCGGGCAGCAGCAAAGCCCAGCTGCGGACTGCTCGTTCCACTGACAGGAACCGCCGGCGCGGCTAGTGATTTCTATACATGGCGGACATGCTGAGCAAACAGCCTGAGAACGCGCCCGGGCCCTGGTATGTGGATACGAGTTGCGCCTTGTGCCGTGTGTGTCTCGAGGAGGCGCCGAATCTTTTGAAATACACCAAGGACGAAACGGCCGTTCATTTCCTTAAACAGCCTGAAACGTCCGAAGAAATGGACGCTGCTCAACACGCCATGGATGTTTGTCCGACGCTCGCAATCGGAAATGATGGGTGAAATTTGCGACGCTGACAAATCACCGCTACAAGAGTTCCTATGATCGAAGCTACCGCTACCGCTGCTGCTACCATTGCTGGCCCACGACACACACGGGCGAACCCTTTTCCCGCTCGTCTCGTCGTTAATCGCCGCCTTAGCGGTCCGGAGTCTGCGAAGGATACGCGCCATTTCGAACTCGATCTGACGCGGTGGGGTTTGAGCTTTGAAGTGGGCGATTCATTGGCGGTTTATCCAAGCAATGACTCACAGTTGGTCAATGAAATCGTCCATACGCTCGGCGCGACCGGCGATGAACAAGTCCCGCGACCTAGGGGGGAACCAACGGCATTGCGCGAAGCGTTACTGCGCGATTACAGTATCACGCAACCGACGCCCAAGCTTTTGAGGGCCGTCGCCGAGCGAGCTTCAGCTGCGCCTACGTTGAGGTACCTTCTCGCGCCGGACCGCAAACACGATCTTGAGACTTACCTGTGGGGCATGGAAATAATCGATTTCCTTCTGGAACATCCTTCTGCCCGTTTCGCCCCGAAAGAATTTGTCGGTCTACTGACGAAATTACAGCCGCGGCTGTATTCAGTGGCCTCCAGCTTAAAGGCGTATCCAGACCAGGTGCACTTTATCGTGGACGTGGTCAGCTACGAAAGTCATGGTCGGCTCCGCAAAGGGGTTTGCTCATCCTTCCTTGCAGAACGCGCTGATGAGGTGCCCGTGCCCGTTTTCCCGAGCGTCGCAAAACACTTTCATTTGCCGGAGGATCCTGAGACTCCCATCATTATGATTGGTCCCGGAACCGGAGTCGCGCCATTCCGCGCGTACCTGCAGGAGCGAAAAGCAACCGGAGCAAAGGGGAAAAACTGGCTCTTCTTCGGGGCGCAACACGAGAGCTGCGATTTTGCCTACGGAGACGAGTTCGAGACCTACCAAAGAAAGGGAATTCTCACACGGCTCGATTGCGCTTGGTCACGCGATCAACGCGAAAAAATTTACGTCCAACACCGTATGCTGGAAAACGCTGCCGAGATTTGGAAATGGCTCGACGCGGAAGGGGCGCACTTCTTCGTGTGCGGCGACGCGCGCCGCATGGCTAAGGATGTCGATGCTGCGCTACGCAAAATTGTGCAAGAGCACGGCGGCAAAAGCATCGACGAAGCGAACGAATACGTTGAAAAGCTCAAGCGCGATAAACGCTACAAGCGCGATGTGTACTAGGTAAATGACGAGGCTTGGATGACGAAGGAATTTTCACGCGCGCTTTAATCTTCGGATTTCGTCATTTGGGTTTCGTCATTTCCTCATTCGTCATTTTCTCCATCTGTGGCATAATATTTCTGACCATTTCGAACGGCCAGTGAAGTGTCGGATCAAGAATTAGAGATCTCTGGACTCCGCTTGGAATGACATAAAAACGCTATGCACGAGAACACCGAATTCACATTGAGCCGCGATTGCGAGGTGATCCAGATTCCGAGCGGGCAGAAAACGACGATCCCGGCTGGAACGCAGGGTGTGATCACCCAGAGTCTCGGAGGAAGTTACACGATTGCAACCTATCAGGGCCTCGCACGGATCGGGGAGAAAGATCTGGACGCCTTGGGACTGGAAAAACCACAGGCGCAGACAGTTGAAAAGCCTGCAAGCACCACAAATGGCCAGGTTTCAGAAGAAGCTGTTTGGAACCAGCTTCGCCAATGCTACGACCCAGAGATCCCGGTGAACATTGTCGATCTTGGCCTTGTCTACGACTGCCGATTGATCAACAAATCCGAAGGCGGTACGAAAGTGGAAGTGAAGATGACGCTAACGGCCCCAGGCTGCGGAATGGGACCGGCCATCGCGCACGACGCTCAGAGCAAGATTTTGTCTATTGACGGAGTAGATGAGGCCGACGTCCAGCTTGTTTGGGACCCGCCCTGGAATCAAAACATGATCAGCGAAGCGGGGCGGATGAAGCTCGGCATGATTTGACCGCGGATCCCGCATGACGCGATGCATGCGATCTCCTCAGAGAAGACAGCCGAGGAGAAAACGCTCCATATTTTAAGCGAAATTTTCGCTGACTGCTCCCTCGACAAGGTCGGCGTGCGGCTGTGGGACGGAGCAATGTGGCCTGACGATCAGGCGCGCAAGGCCACACTCGCGCTGAAACACCCCGAGGCGCTCGGGAGAATCTTTTTGCCGGGGACAGAGGTTGGCTTGGCCGAAGCGTATCTGCATAACGACTTCGATATCGAAGGCGATATCGAGGCTGCTTTTGAGGTCGCTGACTTCTTGCTGACGCATCTTAGCGATTGGAAAACGAAATTGAAGCTGGCGGGGTTCCTGATTGGGCTTTCGGGCCGTAATGGCGGATCGACAATTCGGCGCGCTGCGAAGCATTTGCTGCCACGAATCCGTGGCAAACGACATTCGCTCGCGCGGGATCGGCGGGCGGTAACGTTTCATTACGATGTTTCAAATGACTTTTATCGGCTCTGGCTCGATCGTCGCACGGTTTACTCCTGTGCGTTTTTCCAATCGCCAGACGATGACCTCGATACCGCGCAGGAACGCAAACTCGATTATCTTTGCCGTAAATTGCGCCTGCGCGCCGGCCAGCGTCTACTCGACATTGGCTGCGGCTGGGGCGCGCTCGTCATTCACGCCGCGAAACATTTCGGCGTCCGTGCGGAGGGAATCACTTTGAGTCAACCGCAAATGGAATTGGCCCGCGCCCGGATTGCCAAGGCTGGATTGGCAAGTAAGGCAAAGATAGAGCTGCGCGATTATCGCGAGATCGCAATAAACCTGTGCGAACTTTACGACGCGATTGTGAGCGTTGGCATGGCCGAACACGTCGGACGCGAGCGGCTGCCCGATTACTTCGCCGCCGTCCGTCGTGTGCTCAAACCCGGCGGACTTTTCCTTAACCAAGCAATCGGCGAGAATATTGTGACGCGGCCAGACAACAGGAATGGGTCATTCATCGAAAAATATGTTTTCCCTGACGGAGATATTCCGCCGCTGCCAGTGATGCTGCGCGCTGCGGAGTCTGCTCATTTCGAAATTCGCGATGTGGAGAATCTGCGCGAACATTACGCGCTCACGTTGCGCCATTGGCTTCACAGATTGCAAGCGCACCAAGGCGAAGCTCTCCGTTTCGTCGACGAAGCAACATACCGGGTATGGCGTCTTTACCTTGCCGGCTCGGCCCACGGCTTTCGGCGCGGGCAACTTGCAGTTTATCAAACGTTGCTCGCAAGACTGGATTCATCCGGGAAGAGCAACCTGCCTCTCACACGAGGCGATTGGTACGCGCAAAACGTCGTCACGTGATGCAGAACTCATTTTAATTTTCTTTTCGCGAGTTGACAGCACCCAAGACGCTTCTATACTCGCAACCCGCGCTCCCCCGTTGAAAATTTTCTGAGAACGTCTTACATGCCCACCACCGAAATCATCTTAACCGAAAACGTTCTCGGCCTGGGCGCCGAAGCGGACGTGGTCAAAGTGCGGCGGGGATATGCGCGCAATTATTTACTGCCTCGCGGCAAAGCGCACGAAGTTACTCCAGCAAGTCTGCGACAAGTCGATGCCCTCAAAGCGAAGCGCGCCGAACGCGAAGCGCGCGAACTGAACGAAGCGGAGGAGTTGGCGCGTCGAATTGGTAAAGCGCGAATACTGTTTACACTCGAAACCGGTGAAACCGGCAAAGCATTTGGTTCGGTGACCGCACAAGACATCGTTAATCGCCTTAAAAACGAGCTCAGGGCGGAGATTGATCGACACAAAATTGTTCTGGAGCGCCCGATCAAGGAGACCGGGGAACATGAAGTCGCGATCAAGCTGCATCACGATGTCACAGCGCAATTTGTTTTTCAGGTGAAATCGGCGGCGAAACCGAAACCGGAGGAAACTTCCGCCGAACAGCCTGAGAAAAAACAACGATCTCTTTTCAGGAGAAAAAAAGAAACCAAATAAATGCCGAGTTCTCAAGGCTCTCAGCCTGAGAAACCTCGTAAAACAGCGGGTAACGGCGCTGGCCGAGGTTCAGCGGCCCAAGACGGCGGCAGAGTTTTCCGCAATCCGCCAACAGGTTCTACGCAGGATATTCACCGCACGCCGCCGCACAGCGTCGAAGCAGAGCAGGGCGTGCTTGGGTCGATGCTCATTTCACCGCGCGATACCATCGGCGAATGCGTCGAAAAAATTAACGAAGAATATTTTTACGTCCCCGCGCATCAAACCATCTATACCGTCCTGGTCGAACTTTGGAATGCGGGACAGGCGATCGATCTGATCACCTTCACTCAAGTGCTTCGCGACCGGAATCTGCTCGAAGGTGTCGGTGGCGCGGCGTTTGTGACCGGCCTGTTCACGTTTGTGCCAACGGCCGCGAACGTTCATTACTATATCGACATCGTCCGAGACAAATACATCTTGCGGTCGATCATTGCCGCGGCGACCGAGAGTGTACGACGCGCTTACGAAGAGCAGGACGAAGTTGGCAATCTGCTGGACGAAGTAGAACAAAGAATTTTCGCGGTGGGTGAAGATCGCTTTAAAGGTCAGATGCTCAGCATGAAAGACCAGGTGATGGAAGCGATCGAGTCAATTGAGAAACTTTACGAGCGCAAAGGCGGGATCACCGGGATCTCAACCGGATTTGTTGAGTTTGACCGCATGACGAGCGGCATGCACCCATCGGAAATGATCGTTATCGCCGCGCGCCCGAGCATGGGCAAGACCGCGCTCGCCATGAACATCGCCGAGCATGTCGCCGTTAACGAAAGACTTTCCGTGGGCGTCTTCAGTCTGGAAATGAGCAGCCAGCAGCTTGTTCAACGTCTCCTTTGCTCGCGCGCCCGCGTAAATTTGCAAAAGGTGCGCGATGGATTTCTAGGCGAACGCGACTTCCCGAGTCTGACCGCCGCCGCGTCCAAACTGGCCGAAGCGAAAATTTTTATCGACGACAGTGCCAGTCTCACGATTCTTGAGCTGCGCGCCAAAGCGCGCCGGCTCAAAGCCCAGCAGGACGTGCAACTTATCATCGTCGATTATTTGCAGCTGCTCAGATCGACGTCTCGTCGCGCGCAGGACAACCGGCAGCTCGAGATCTCAGAGATTTCCGCCGGTCTCAAGGGGTTGGCCAAGGAGTTGAAAATTCCGGTGATCGTCGTCGCGCAATTGAATCGTCAACCGGAAGCGCGTTCCGGCGGAAAACCGCGATTAAGCGACCTGCGCGAATCGGGCTCGATCGAGCAGGATGCCGATTTGGTCGGACTACTTGTCAGGCCAGAAATTTATGAGGAAGATGAAGAAGCACGGGCGGAAAAAGCGGGCGAAGCCGAGTTGATCATCGCGAAACAGCGCAACGGTCCGGTCGGCGAAATTTCCCTCACCTTTCTAAAAGAATTCACCCGGTTCGAAGACCGAGCTCGCAACGTGACAGAGCCGGAGGAGGCATTTTAGGGCAGTGGCACGCGAGACGCGTGCGCTAGCCAGACCCCAGACTTCGGGCGGCTTCTATCACATGTTTTGCATCGATGCCGCGCTCTTTCATCACTTCGACGCCAGGCGCACTTAAGCCGAACTCGTGCAGCCCGACGACTTTTCCGTCGAGACCGACGTATTGATACCAAATCTCTGGAACGCCCGCTTCGATTGCAACGCGGCGGCGGCATGATTTCGGCAGAATTTCTTCACGATATTCTTCCGATTCGCGCGCGAAGCGCTCAAGGCACGGCATCGATACGACACGCACGCCATCTCCCAGTTCGTTGGCGGCGGCGAGGGCATGCTGCAACTCACTCCCGCAAGACATGATGATGAGATCGAGTTTGCCTTTTTCTTTTTTGGCAATGTAACCGCCGCGCAATACGCCTTCACGACGCAAGTTCACGTCAATCTCATTCAAAATCGGAACGACCTGGCGCGTGAGCGCGATTAAGGTCGGGCCGTCAATTCGCTCGACCGCCGCAACAAATGCGCCCGCCGTCTCTTCAGGATCGGCTGGACGAATCACATCGATGTGGGGCATCAAACGAACCGAGCTCACCGTCTCAACCGGTTCATGGGTCGGGCCGTCTTCACCAACGCCAATGGAGTCGTGAGTAAAAATGTAGATGTTTGGCAAACGCGAAAGCGCACTGAGTCGAATTGAAGCGCGACAATAGTCGGTAAAAACCATAAACGTCGCGCCGGATGCACGGAACATTCCGTGATAAGAAATGCCGTTCAGGATCGCGCACATCCCGTGTTCGCGGATGCCGAAGTGAATATTGCGTCCCGTAGGGGTGTTCCGAGTGAAATCGCCCCCGTCCTTGATGTAATTCAATGTCGACCCATGCAGATCGGCGCTGCCGCTCATGAGCAACGGCATCGCCTGTGCGATTGGCTGCAAGGCTTCGCTGCCCGCTTTGCGCGTCGCGAGCTTCGCGTCTTTCGGAAACTCCGGAATTTTCGATAAAAGATCGACCGGCACTTTGCGCTCAATGCCGTCATCAAGCATTTTCGCTTTGTCGGGATTTTTCTTGCGCCACTCACCGTAAGTTTTTTCCCAGTGATCGTAATCCGTGAGCAACTTCTTCTTGTGCGCAGCGAAGTAGTCACGCACTTCCTGCGAGACGAAATAATGTTCATCGGGCAGGCCGAGGCCTTTGCGCCCCGCATCCACGAATTTTGCGCCGGCTTCGCCGTGCGCTTTGTACGTTCCGGCGACTTCCGGAATGCCTTTGCCGATGAGTGTGTGCGCGATGATAAATTGCGGTTTTCCGTTGTCGCGCTCTTTCGCGATGTTTAGCGCGTCCAGAAATTGCTGCATATCCTGGCCATCGATTTCCTGGACATCGAATCCATAACCTCTAAATCGCGCGCCGGTGTCCTCGCTTTGAGTTTCCTTTGCCGCAGCATCAAGCGTAACCGAATTGGAATCGTAGATTAGGATCAAATTATCGAGACCGAAATGACCGGCGAAAGCGCTTGCTTCCGAGGCAACGCCCTCCTGCATGCAACCGTCGCCTGCGAGACAAATCACATGTTGATCGAAAATTCGGTGCTCGCCAGTATTGAATCGCGCCGCGGCCATTTTCATTGCGACTGCGATTCCCGTGGCGTTGCCAACGCCTTGCCCGAGCGGGCCAGTCGTGCATTCCACACCGGGTGTCTCGCCAAATTCCGGGTGTCCCGGCGTTTTGCTGTGTAATTGTCGGAAGCGTTTGATTTCCGACATTGGCAAATCGTATCCGCTCAAGTTCAGCCACGCGTAGAGAAACATGCTGCCGTGTCCGGCGGAGAGCACAAAATAGTCCCGGCCGATCCAGCGGGGCTTGTCGGGATTATGCTTGAGAGCGTACCCATAAAGCACTGCACCCATTTCGGCACAGCCAAGCGGCAATCCCAAATGTCCGGATTTCGACGCCTGCACCGCGTCCATGCACAAACCACGGGCCTCATTCGCTGCCCGAGAAAGGATTTCGATATTTAAGCTCATGAAAAGAAAGGAAGATTTAAATTTTCAGATTAAGATTAAAAGCGCGAATCTCTATATGGCGGAACATTTGAGTTCGACAATTTATTTTCGACCAAGAAAACGTCCATGCTGATAAATTCCAAAGCCTGAAACGCGCAACGTCAGTGAATCCGCCATCACTCCTCCAGATTGTCGAGCGGCTTGAAGGCCTTGCGGGCAAGTTGCCTTCCCGGATTCGAAAAGCCGTTCTGAGCGAGCTAACGCCGCTGAAGCAATTGTTTCTGCAACGGCGGTCCCCGCGTTTTCTCTTCATCGGATCGAGCGCAATGCCGATGCCACAAATTATGCGCGCGCTTTTTGCACCGATCGAGTTTCCAAAAGAGGGCAATGTTCCTGCGCGGATTTTCCGTTGGCACGACGTTAGCTTGCCCCAGCGAGGAACGATCTCAATCCTCGATGCCCGCGGCATCGAGGACTCGGCTGCCATTCAAGTCCAGGGCGAACTCAAATTTCAATCCGCCGACGTCATTTTTTTCCTCGAAGACGAACAAACGGCACCCGAGCTGGAGAAGCGCGAGTTCGATGACTTAATCAGGTATGTTCGATGGAATAGCGGGTGCGAAAGCGGTGCAAAAATAGTCGGAATAATCATTCCACCGACGAGACGGCCGATCGCATCGGGTGATACCAATGCTGCCGCGGCCCGGCTGAAATCGGTGCTCCGCTCGAGCCTGATATTTCGTGAGCACATTTTGGAAGTCTTGAGTTTGTGTGTGGCGAACAGTGCTGAGCCGGTGGAAGTCGCAGATGGGAAAGCGAAAGAGCTCATGTCGATCTT
Organism: Candidatus Udaeobacter sp.; assembly: GCA_036495045.1. Classification (GTDB taxonomy): domain Bacteria; phylum Verrucomicrobiota; class Verrucomicrobiia; order Chthoniobacterales; family UBA10450; genus Udaeobacter. The sequence continues at coordinate 172,909 of DASXNN010000093.1, read as the reverse complement.
AGCGCGTGACCTGCCGAATCAGGCTCGGATGGAAATAATCAGGATATCGCGAAACCGCGAAGCCCAGCATGAGGTCGCGCAGGTTCTCGTGAAATCTACCACCGGCATTTGCACAGCGATCGGCGCCCAACCGATCCCGCTGGCCGATCTGCCAATTCTTACGACTTTGCAATTGATGATGGTCGCCGGAATCATGTACGTGAGCGGGCGCGAGCGGAGCCTGCGCGCGGCGGGCGAATTCATCGGTGCGCTCGGCGCGAACCTCGGCGCTGCGATGCTTCTCCGTGAGGGCACGCGCGCGGTCCTGAAATTCTTTCCCGGTTGGGGGAATGTCCTCTGCGGTTTGGTGGCCGGGTCGGGAACATACGCAATCGGCCGTGCCGCGAGTGTATTCTTTATCGATGGCGTTTCCTTAAAGGATGCGCGGCGAGTATATCTCGCAGGCCGCAAAAAGCAGTCGCGCCGAGCTCTTCCGGTCGCGGAGGGATAGTTGCACTGAGAAGAAAAATTGCTCTCTTGGTTTTGTTCGCCCTTCGGTCATTGAATAACTTGTGAATAAGATCATAGGGCCGCTGTATTTTGTTCACATAATTTTGTGAACAAACAGACCAATTCCACGCGATTCTAGAGGCGTTTCTTCGATCTTTGTATGACGCTCTCCGAGATACGAACGACGCTTCAAGATATAGGCGTGTCGCCGGTCAAGACTCTCGGACAAAATTTTCTGCACGATCAAAATCTCGCCCGGTGGATCATCGATCGAGCGAATTTAACTCCGGACGATTATGTGGTGGAGATTGGCCCCGGGTTGGGTGCTCTGACAAAACTGGCGCTTGCAAAAGGTGCGCATGTTCTGGCGATTGAGAAAGACACGCGTCTCGCAAATTTTTTGCGCGAGCGTCTCAACTATTCGCAGCTTGAAGTAATAAACGCCGACGCGCTGGATTTTGATCCGCAGGTTCTTTTCTCGCATCGCCGCGTAAAACTCTTCGGCAATCTTCCCTATAACATCTCAAGTCAACTGGTTTTGAAGTTTCTGAAATATCCAAGTCCTATCTCATTGTCGTTGTTGATGTTACAAAAAGAGATGACGCTACGCCTTTCAGCCTCGCCGCGCACAAGCGCTTACGGAACTCTTACGTTACGCGTACAGTTATATCATCGCGTCGAATATCTGCGCACCGTTCGAGCGACCGTTTTTTTTCCACAACCGGATGTCGATTCCGCGCTCGTACGAATCACCCCGCGCGATCCGCTTGAATTGCCACCGCGTAATGACGACCTGCTTATGAAGTTGATTCGGCATGGCTTTTCTCAAAGAAGAAAGCAATTGCAAGGATTGCTTCGCGGGTACGTCTCAGATTGGAATGCCGCTGCTGCCAGTCTGGATTTTAATTCCAAAGCCAGAGCAGAAGAGTTATCACTGAATCAATGGATTGGTCTAGCAAATTACATTGCGCCGGCTGTCCACTCCGAGTCCCACGCACTCGAGAACGAACTCTTCCCAGTGGTCGATAAAATGGATCGGATTTTGCGTCAGGCAGCCCGGTCCGAAGTGCATGGGGATAACTTGCGTCATCGCGCCGTCCACATCCTGATTTTTAACGAGAGAGGCGAGCTCTATTTGCAACAACGTTCTCGCCGCAAAGATCGGCATCCGCTCTTGTGGGACTCGAGCGCTGCCGGTCATGTTATGGCCGGGAAAGGTTACGATGAAGCAGCGAAACGCGAGCTGCAAGAAGAGCTCGGAATTAATGTTCCCCTTAAGAAGGTTCTCAAGCTTTCCGCCTCGCCACAGACCGGACAGGAATTTATCTCGCTTTATCGAGGACAACTGCGCGGCAATATTACGCCGAACCGGAGTGAAATCGAGAACGGCGCTTTTCTTCCCCCGACGACGATCAATGGCTGGGTTGCCGCGCGACCGGAAAATTTCGCGCCTGGGTTCCTGAAATGCTGGCGAGCTTTTCGCCAAAGAAAAGGCGCTTAAATTTAATTGAAGCCCACAGATTTGCGCTTGGGTAGACGGCGCATCGCCGTGCGCCTGAACCTCCGCGCCGCACGCCGCGCACCTTCCTTGCCACCGTAAATGCTATCGCTAAACATTTTCGTTACGACGTTACTTCCACGAAGGAAATGCACTTGGAAACCGTGGGTCTGTTTCTTCGCGCGAGCTTTCGTATCGATCCGCCGAATGTTCGCTTCAGAATCAGGGTTGGGACGTCTTCGCATGAGCAGGAGGTAACGAGAAACTAACGAAACAATCGTAAGAATCAACGAGTCGTCGTAGAGTAACGATCACGGCCCAATCTTTCTGGCGGCGGCAGGTTCCACGACTGCCATTTTTTATCGTACTCCGAAGCAGGTAACAAGGCATAACAGGGATGCCGCTTAGCGCGCAGCCATGTTATCAACTTCAACAGATCGGCCCGAGCCATCGTCGTGCAACCAGTGGTCGGCCGGTTCACGCCGCGGCGAGTATGAAAAAAAATCGCGCTGCCCGCGCCCGGTATCGGTGGATCGGAATTATGGCGGATCTCGATCAACCAGTGGTACGCAAAATCGCCCGATCGCATTTTCTCGTGGGTGTAATTATCCGGAGGGTTCTTCGGATCAATCACGATATGTCGGTTGTAATTGGGTGAGCGGGGGTCATCACTCCACACGTCTGCCTCGGTCACCTGCCGATATGGGTAATCGGCCCCAGCGGGCAAGTGAGGTTCATAACCAAAAACTTGGCCAATCTCAAAAACTCCCGCAGGCGCTCGCCCATCGCGCTCTTTTTTTCGAAGTCCCGCCTCGTTTTGTCCGGCCACACCTGTTCCCCAGGCAACCCCGTTTTTCCCAAACAACACCGGGAAAGGTCCAGCGACAGGCGACCAATCGCCGCCGCTTGATCGTTCAAACAATCGTAACTCTCCACGCATTGCATTCCATGTCGGTGCGATACCAAGGATCAGCTGCGTGCAGTCGTCCGGAACTCCGTCTCCATCTGCGATGGTTGGCAGCAACAGCAGTGAGCAGATCGATAAGTAGCGAAAGATCGACATAAGCATTTCCCCAGACCGGATGTGCGTTCAGTTGACCCCGACAGTTTCTACTGCAGCCGTGTCTGCGGGAAGATATTTCACACCAATGAGCCAAGCGAGGCCAGAGGCAAAAATTACTCCCGACACAAACAGAAACGCTACGTGCATATTCGTGTGACCGCCGATGTAACCCAGCAGCCAGAACGCCTGAACGTCGCCCAACGCGTGTATGACGAAAATGTTTGCGGCAAATGCCGTGGCGCGCACAGCCGGCAGCGCGACGTTGGCGAGAGCCGTGTTTGAGGGACCTGTGTTCAGAAACAAGAAAAAAATCGCGAGGAACATTGTGACCCACGCCGCTGGAAATGGAAGGTAAAGGGTCACAACGAAAATCGGACACGCGATCAGCATCCCGATTCCTGAAACCCAGAAATAGGAACCAGCGAAACGCGGGCGCAATTTATCGGCGATGACACCTCCCAGAAGCGTCGAGACCAAACCAGAGACCACGGTGATCAAGCCGAAGATCGTCATGCCCACGGCGGGACTTTGGTTCCGATAGCGCAGATAAGCCGGTACCCAGAATCCAAGGCCACCGATTACAAAAGTCATCAATGTCATCGCGATGCAGTTGATGAGGTAGGAGCGAGTGCGGAACAAGTTCAGGTAGTCGGGCATGCTGCGGCGCGGCGTTTTTTGTACCAGATGATCCGCAGCGACGCGCGGGTCGCGTTGCCAAAAACAGAGCAGACCCAGCAGCAGACCCGGCGGGGCAACCAGATAAAATGCCCAGCGCCACCCGAGGTGAACGCCGATCAATCCGCCGATCACGTAGCCGAGCGCGCTACCGACCGGAATCGCCGCGCAAAAGATCGCCATGATGCGACCTCGAGTTTCGATCGGGAAGAGATCGGACAAAATGGTCGGAGCGGCCGGGCCGTAGCCGCCTTCGCCAATTCCGACGAAAATGCGAGTTGCGAACAATATCCAGAACGTCGCGGCTAGACCCGAGGCGCCGCTAGCCAAGCTCCACAAAATCACGGCGATGCCAACGATGATCCAGCGCGAGAATCGATCGGCGAGCAGGCCGAGAATCGGGGCGCTGATCATGTAAGTTACGAAGAACGCGACGCCGAGCAGACCGGTCTTTGTCATCCGGTTTACATCGCTGGCTGCAAAAAAAGTCGCGCGAATATCAGGCTCAAGCGCGGCCAGAATTTGGCGATCAATGTAATTGAAAAGATTGATGACCAGCAGAAGCAACAGTGCGGTACGCGCGCCGCTCGGGAGTTTTTTCGAGACGGACTGCATCAGCACTTGCCGATTGCAGTTTGCCGGACGCCGATTGTAAATGATAAACCATAGCTTCCATGTCCCGCACTGAACGCGCGCTCTATTTCTTTGGCCGACTGCTGGTCCGTTGCCTTTATCGCATCACTGCGTTGGGGCTGGAAAACTTACCGAGTGGCGGGTTTCTTCTTGTGCCCAATCATATCAGTTGGGTGGACGCACTCGTCCTGCAGCTGGCATGCCCACGCCCGATTCGCTACGTCATCGACCAGCAGTATTACCGTAAACCTATTCTCCACCCGTTCGTGCGTGTGCTCGGTTGCATCCCGATTAATATTCGGCATTCGCATTCTGCCGTTCGCGCTGCGACAGAAAAAATCGCTGAGGGCGAGATCGTCTGTCTCTTTCCGGAAGGTCAGTTGGAACGCGCTGGAACGCTATTGCGCTTGCAACGTGGCTATGAATTGATCGCGCGTCACGCTAACGCACTGGTCGTTCCAGTTTGGCTGGATCAACTCTGGGGCTCAATCTTCTCGTTCCAGGGCGGAAGATTTTTCACGAAATTTCCGAAGCGCATTCCCTACCCTGTGACCATCGCGTTTGGCAAACCCCTTAAAGCCGAGCCCGCGGACAGTGCTAGCGTGCGCGAGGAATTGCTTAAGCTGGGGGAATTTTGTTTCAGCCGCCGGCCAGCATTGGATCGACACCTTGCCGAAGAGTGCGTGCGCGGCTTGAAGCCGAGACCGTTCGCGACGGCGGTAATCGACGGAATCGATCAGACCGAGCTAAGCCGGTCGAAACTGCTCGGCGCGGCGGCAGCGCTGAGCCGCTATCTTCGAAAAGAGTTTGCCGACGAGCGGATCGCGATCGTTCTGCCCGCCAGCAAGGGATCGATGCTGGCAAACCTGGCTGTGACCATGGCAGACAAAGTTCCCGTGGATCTTAATTTCACAATGGGACGGGCGGCAAATGAATCATGCTGCAGACGCGCCGACCTGCGGGTCGCGATTTCAGCGACGCCATTTATGGAACGACTCAAGGATTTTCCGTGGCCGGAAAAGATCTTGAATCTGGACGAACTGATGCCGCGAATGAAACGGCAAATCGTTTTCTGGTGGATCATATCGCTGCTGCTGCCGACGCGTTTGCTTCTGCGGGTCTTGGAAATTCCGAAGCAAGGCGGCCACAGCGAGGCGGTCGTGCTCTTTACAAGCGGAACCACGGGAGAGCCGAAAGGTGTTGTCGTTACCCACCGCAATGTCGTCGGAAACGTGTCGCAGTTTCGGCAACTGCTCGACGCACGACAAACCGACGCCATCCTCGCTTCTCTGCCCTTCTTTCACACCTTCGGATCGACGGTCACACTTTGGTACCCGCTCATCGAAGGTGTCCGCATCGTCACATACCCGAATCCGCTGGAACCTGCCAAGTGCGCGGCGTTGATCGAACGGTATAAGCTGACCTTTCTGCTGGCGACGCCCACCTTCCTGCGCTTGTACCTGCGCAAGGCCGAGCCGGAGCAACTTCGCACTTTGCGGCTGATCATTGTCGGCGCGGAAAAGTTGCCTCTCGATCTTGCCAGCCATTTTGAGGAACGCTTCCAGAAAAAAGTTTTCGAAGGCTACGGACTCACTGAGACGGCGCCGGTGGTCAGCGTCAATTTGCCCGATCCGGAGCCGAAAAAACCCGGCGAACACGTGCAGCCATCGAGTCGTCTCGGATCGGTTGGCAGACTTGCGCCGGGAATCGCCGCCGAAATCCGCGAACCGGAATCCAATCAGAAACTTTCGCTTTATGAAACCGGAATGCTTTACCTGCGCGGAGCAAACATATTCGAAGGATATCTGCACGACCCGAAGCGAACCGCGGAAGTCGTGCGTGACGGCTGGTTGAAAACAGGCGACATCGGCCGGTTCGACGAAGATGGGTTTCTTTACATCGAAGGTCGCCTGTCGCGCTTTTCAAAAATTGGCGGCGAGATGGTGCCACATGAAGCGATCGAACATAAGATCGTCGATTTACTAGATCTCTCCGGAAAAGACGAGCGCATGGTCGCGATTGTGGGAGTGCAAGATGAAGGCAAAGGCGAAGCACTCATCCTGCTCAGCGCGGTGGATGTCGATCTTGCACAGTTGCGCAAAAAGCTTCACGAGTCGGGCATCTCGAACTTGTGGATCCCAAAACGTGTCCAGCGCGTCGACTCCATTCCTGTTCTCGCCTCCGGCAAACTTGATCTGAAGAAATGTAACGAGCTCGCGGAGGAGAAGGATTAGCTCCAGACCTGGATTTGTGACTCGAGCACGATGAATTAGCGCATCCGCCGAGTTACGATCTCGAATGCTGGTAAGATCGTCCGCTTTGGGCCAATCCCAAGAAATTTGAGACTCGGACCAAGCGCGCTGAAAGCGGCAGCGGCGAGAGCTTTTTGGCCTTCGATTGACGGATGCCACGCGTCTGCGGGGTTTATTAACTCCAGGCGACTGAAATTCACATTTGCCAGGGCATCAGAATATTGCACGCGAACATTAGAATTGTGCGCTAGCTGGCGGTCTAGGTCGCTGACCATCGCGCGCATTTCGCCGTTCAGCATTAAACCGAGTCGGACCATGTTGTTCTGATAAGGCGATTTCAGTGATTCGAAACTGCGATTGCCGCTCTCGAAATACGGATAGAGCGCCGGATTTTTCGCGTGAAGCGCCTCCGCTTTTCGACGCGCTTTGAAAAACGCTTCCAGATTCGCCAGTCCGAAAACGACAATCGCCACTCTGTGGTTCTCTGTTTTCGCCCGATCAACCAACCACTGAAGCGGCTCGGTGTAATTTTGTCGAAACTGGGTCGCGATTTCTTGTAAGCGTTTTTCCGGGTGTGCGCGTTCGGTCGGAGAGAGTCCTTCCACCCAGTCGAGATTATTGTGTCCAATCCAAATCAGGATTAGATCCGGGAATCTTTGCTTGCGCAGAATTGAATGCGCTTGTCCGGAGAGATTGCGCGTCCGGACGATGCTTCTGCGAATGCCTTCGCTCGCTCGGGTCGGCGCGACCAGCGCGCCGGCACCGTTGTATTCCGTAGCAACCAGTGGCGTGAAAGTTTGCAGTCTTTCGTACACACTCCGAATGCTCGCTGGATCAAGATCCGTATCGAGGAACCAGTTCTTGCGTCGCTGGGTCCTTGCTCGCCAAAACAAGCTGATAGGAGACGATATGTAAAAATGTTGCGTAAGGCTGTCTCCGATCATCGCGACATGCGGCAATCGGCGCAGCAGTTCAGCTCGGCTGATTCTGCCTTGTCGGTACTCAAGGTAATCGTTGTAGAACGGCGATGAAGGCTGCGATACCCGCTCGAGATAATCTGGCGTAGTCGCTGTTGGCGGGTCGCTCGCCACTCGGTCGAACAAAAAGATTAAATCGACCAGGTTGGCTGCGATCTGTTCACCCATCACGACTGAAAATGGGCGAGGCGGATTTGCGAATTCTTCAGTGCCGTGGGCGGCCACCGCAGTCAAGAATACAAAGAACCCGGCGAGCAAGGCAAATCGCGTGGGTAAGAACATCTCACATCAGAATTCGAAACCTGCGGTCAAATTGCGGTTATTGCCCCGATTTGCTTTGGTCGTTTCCCTTCGGCAAATTCGCCGATCAATTCGCATTTTGTGCGCTCATTTTTCCATTCTTCCGCCAATCGCGTTTCAGCGCTGTTGATGAAATTGCTGTTTGGTTACTCGTCACGGATCCACGTAATCGGATCGGAAAAAACGAATCGGGATGGCGGATTCCTTTTGACGGGAAATCACATCAGCCATTTCGATCCGTTTATTATTTCTTCGGTCGTGCGGCGCAAGATCGATTGGATGGCAATGGCAGAATTCTTTCCGCTTCCAGTGCTCGGTTTTCTTTTGCGAGCGGTCGATGCGTTCCCGGCGGATCGACATCGCGCGGATCGCAAAACCATCCGCACCGCGATCGAACGGCTGAAACAGGGCCGAATTGTCGGGCTTTTTCCAGAGGGGGGCATCCGCGACGGAGTCCGTTCGTTACTCGAAGGCGCACCGTTGCGCGCTGGCGCGTCGACACTGGCGCATATCGCTGGAGTTCCGATTTTGCCGTGCGTGATTGTCGGCAGCGATCGATTATACTCAAAGAAGAGTTGGTTGCCGCTGAGACGAACCCCGATCTGGATCGCGTTCGGAGATCCGATTTCAGATTTTCCCGTGCTGGCAAAATCCGACGCGCGAGAGTGCATTGAGCGCGACCTCACGACCGCATTCAAAAATCTTTACTCGGAATTACGACAAACTTTTCGACTCTCGCCGGACGATTTGCCGCACCCGCCGCGCGAACGAATGGCGGCAGCCGCTCAGGGAAGTCCTCGTCCGGGTGGTCATCCGCTGCGGCGCGCCGCTGCAACGGGCATCGATTCGCTCATGTGCGCGTCGATGAATTTGTTGCAGTCACGCCACCGCTTGCACGCGCGTAGCCGCGAAGAGATGGAGTGCTACGTGGCGGAATGTGAGAAACTCACGCCACATGCTTTCTATGCAGTTCCGTACAATGATGGTCCCGCGAGTAAGATCGGTGACGCTGCGACAATCACTTGGCGCAGTCCGATCACAACCAAATTTCCCGCGAACGACATCGCTCGCGCAGATCTTTTCGGCTGTGCGCGCGGCTCGAGTGCGCCGACCGTACTGATGTTGCACGCGCTCATGTCGGCGAGCCACATCGGATATCGCCGTTGGGCTGCGCACTTCACCGAACTCGGCTGGAACGCGTGCTTCGTGCATCTGCCGTATCACTACTCTCGGGTGCCGCGCGGCTACTGGAACGGCGAACTCGCCATTACTGCCGATCTCATCCGCAACGCAGAGGGATTACGTCAGGGAGTGATCGAAGTGCGGCAATTAATGGCGGCGTTGCGCGAGCGGGGTTGCAGCGATTTTGGCGTGCTCGGAACCAGTTACGGCGGATGGATCGGCGCACTCCTCGCTATCGTCGAGCGAGATTTTCGTTTTGTCGCGTTGATGGCCCCGATCGTGAACGTCGAGCACGCAATCTGGGAAGGTCCGGCCACGCGTTTCATGCGGCGGGAGCTTCGACGCGCGCAGATCGAGCCGTCGCTGGTGGCCCGGCATTTTCATCTCAGTTCGCCAATGCACAATCAACCGTTATGCGACGGCAATCGGATCCTGTTTGCTGCGGGCGAATTCGATTCAATTGCTCGGACAGCAGATCTCGAGGCGATCCAACAGGAGTGGCGAGGTTCGGAGCTACTTCGCGTGCGGCAAGGACATTTCGGTTACCGGATGTTGCGTGAAACGATGGTACGATTGAAAGAGCGCGGCCTCTAATCGAGCCAGTCCATCGCTGCGATCACGCGGCGGAACTCCGCGTTGTCAATCGAGAGCGCCGGCAACCATTCGCCAACCGGTTCCCGTGTCCACCATACCGGATCGCCAATCGGCGCGAAATGATAACGATAGAGCCGTGCGCGAATGTAACGAGGCGGCGCGGTGGGAAACGGATTGTTGGCAAGGAGCGCGAGCGTGCCGCGATCGTTGTGCAAAAGTTTCCAGACGAAATGCAGCGTCCATGGATATTCGGCCGGAGACGCCATCGCAGCGAACCAGATTTGCCAATCGATCCGCGGTTGATACGGCGCGACAAACGGCGGCCGCCGGTTGGGATCGCCCGGCTTGGCTGAGAATTCGTATTCTTTCCACTTTGTGTCCCCAGTGATCAAAGCATCATCGGTTCCTTCGAAAACAATTTCATATCGCTCCTTACCTACGCTACCGAACGCTCCGTAAGTGTTGACCAGATCGAGCGGATCGAATGAGGAATTCATTACTTGCCGATTGGAAACCAGATTGAGCACTGGCGCGATGCTCAGATAAGCGACCAAGATCGACAATGCGACGGCGACAGCGTTTTGAACGCGGCACGGTTTCGCTTGTTGCGCCGCTTCTTCGGCTTTCTTATGTAGTGATTTCGGCAGGATTCGGCGGAGGAATGTGTCGTCGAAACAGGCGACAAACGGAATGATCGTGACGTAATTTAGAAACGACAGGTTGCCGCTGATGATGAGAAAGATCTGGAATGTGATAAGCAATATGCCGGCGATGTGTCGAGCGGTTCGGGGTCCGAACGAAAACCACGGCGCGACTAGCTCGATGAAATGGTTCCAGGCGGTCTCGACGTTGTGGAACCAATGCGGTGCGAAATGTAAGTAGCGGCTAATAGGATTTGGGATCGGCTGCGTTTCGTAATGATAATAAAGGCAGGTGAGATCGCGCCAGCATGGATCGCCGCGTAGTTTAATCAGGCCGGCGCCGATCATGATGCGAAAACCGAGCCAGCGAAAAAGCCAGATAACAAGAAGTGGCGGCGTTCTTTTGGGGAATGGACGTCCATCAAGGAGCGGACAGAGACAGATTGACAGGAATCCAGTCTCAAGTAGCTGAGTTTCCCAGCCATAACCATACCAAATTTGGCCGATGTGGACAATCGACATGTACATTGCCCACAGAGCCGCCAAGAGAATCGCGTTAGCGTAGCCTGCGAGAACAACGAGCGACAGCGCAAACCCCGTCCACGCAAAGACCGACAATCCGTTATCGGAAAGGCCAAACCAAAAAAGCGTCGGCAGGCGAAGCATGCCTGCGCTGCGCGAACCAAGCTGCGATTGAATCGAAGCGAGAAAATGATTCGCAGGAGTTAATCCATGCCCACCGATGAGCGGCACCAGTTGCTGCGCCGCAACTAAAAACGCGATCGCATAAACAAAACCGAGTAGCCGCAGAATGATAAAGCGTGTCAACCAATAAGAATTTCCGCCGGCGAAAAGCCTTTGGAGAAAATCGCGGTTATTCATCCGGTTTCCTGCGCGAAGAAAACGTTCACCGCTTAATCAATCCGAAATCCGTTGCCCGCAATTAGAAATGCCAGGGGGGAGAGTCGAACTCCCGACCAAGGGCTTATGAGTCCCCTGCTCTACCGCTGAGCTACCCTGGCGACGCGGCCAAAAGACTCAATGCCACCATCTGACCTGTCAACGGTCGGGCCTTACTGTTTTGCTGTTGCAAGATATGGCGCCAAATCTTTTTCGCGTCCACGAAGCGCGACCATAAAGCATACCCCGCTGCGTTCGGTGACCCCTCCAACCCAGCCTTCTTGATGGACATAGCGCCACCCTTGGAAGTTCAACACGGCGCCGGTTTTGACATTTCTCTCCGCCGGGAACAAAAAAAACTGCATCCGCTTCTCGACCACCCATATTTGGGCGATACGCTGCGACTCGTCGTCCTCAAAAACACGGCAACCGATCGTCCGAAAATCAGCAAATTCTGCCGGCACGTCGTAATGTTCCAGTCCGTGTTTCAAAAAGAACAAGTCACTCAATGCTCCGGCATCAGCATTCACCGGATCAAGGACGACTGATCGGGTCGAGCCCGCGATACTTAATAATTTCCGCGCGGTTCCCGATCCTGGAAAATCATTCAGACGACCAACGAACTGAAGGACAAACACACCGGCGATTACCACGAGCGCGATTCCAATCGCGAGAACAACCGGGTTGCGTGCGGTTTTCCTCCAAGTCCATTTGGATGGAGCCATCAGGTCTTTGCCGGAAAACCATTCAGCAGTCTCCGGTGGGATTGGAATGGCACGAACCAACGTGGCCAGCGCGCGATCGAAACTTTGTTGATTTTCGAATTCGCTGGAGCTACGTGCCCGGAACACAGCTGCGCGCATGGAGCGGTCGCGTATCCTCTCTTCATTTATCGGCGCGCAATTCGCGAGAGCGCGTTGCCGCCGGGAGAGTCCCGGCGTTTTCATATTGTCGGCCTTTTAGGCAACGTCGCATCCAACCAGGCTTGAAACTGGCGCCGGCCAAGAGCCAGCAACCGAGAAAGCTCGCTCGGCTTCAGTTCCGCCAAATCAGCGATCTCGCGATAATCAAATTCATCCAGATAAAAGAGCGCCAGCGCGGTCCTTTGCGGCTCGGGCGCCGCTGAAATCCAAATTGCCAGCTGTCTTGGCTCGAGCCGCTCGATCTGCGACCCGGCTACTGCAGTTATCTCCTGCTCCTCCATTTCGAATGGTTCGGCTTGCAAATCGGTTTTGGTTGCTTCCAAACAACGCCAGCGAGCATCACGGAAAAGCCAAAATGGCTCATTCGGCAGCTCCCCATGGGCTGCTCGCAGAGCCGCCTCACGCAGGGTCGTGTGAAAGACCTCCTGCGCGTTCACCGAGTCGCCTAGCATCAGGAAACAAAAACGATAAAGCTGCGGGAGATTTTGTTTGGGAGCGGACACGCCGATTTATCCAAAGGCCGAACGTTACGTGGCTCGATTAGATCGACAAGAGTCGATCTTACGACAAGCTTTGCAGACGACGCGCGACCTCTTCCGCATTTTCCCGGCTGTTGAAGGCGGAGATTCGAAAATAGCCTTCCCCTTGCGCGCCGAAACCGCTGCCGGGCGTGATAACCACGTTCAATTCGCGCAGGATGCGGTCAAATGTTTGCCAGCTCGTTAGGCCGGCTGGTGTTTTCACCCAAATGTAAGGCGCGTTGATTCCGCCGAAAACTTTCATGTCGTTCTCCGCGCAAGCGTCGCGCAAAATTTTGGCATTGCGCATGTAATGCTCAATGAGCGCGTGCACTTGCTGGCGGCCTTCTGACGAATACAGTGCTTCCGCGCCACGCTGCACGGGATAACTCACGCTGTTTGCTTTGGTGCTCCAACGCCGATGCCAGAGCGGATGCAAGGGTAGCTTTTTCCCCGAGTCTGTTCGCCCCACCACCGATTTCGGCATCACGGTGAAGCCGCAGCGAACGCCTGTAAAACCGCCGTTCTTTGAAAAGCTGCGCAGCTCGATTGCGCACTCGCGCGCGCGCGGAATTTCAAAAATGGAATGCGGAATTTCACGCTCCGAGATGTACGCCTCATAGGCCGCATCAAAGAGTAGTAGCGATTCGTGTTCGCGCGCGTAGTCAACCCAGCGCGCAAGTTGTTCCCGGGACGCGACGGCGCCAGTCGGATTATTTGGAAAACAAAGATACACAAGATCGACATGTTCTCTTGGCGGTTCGGGAACGAATCCATTCTCGGCCGTGCACGGCAAGTAAACGATTCCCTCGTAGCTGCCATCCGATTTCGCTGCGCCGCTGTGGCCTGCCATCACATTCGTGTCGACATAGACCGGATAAACCGGATCGGGAACCGCAACTTTGTTCTGATCGCCGAGAATATCAAGAACGTATCCACAATCGCATTTCGATCCGTCCGAAACAAAAATTTCGTCATCGGCGATGTCGATCTTGCGATCGCGATAATCGTGCTGGGCGATCGTCGATCTTAGAAATTCATAGCCTTGCTCGGGCCCGTAGCCGCGAAATGTTTCGCGGCTACCAAGTTCGCTCACCGCGCGCTTCATCGCATCGATTACAACGCGCGGGAGTGGCTCAGTTACATCGCCAATTCCGCAACGGATCAATCTCTTGGCCGCTTCTGAATTCGCTTCGCAAAAGTCGCGGACGCGTCGCGCGATCTCCGGAAATAAATATCCCGCCTGAAGCTTAAGATAATTCTCGTTTAGATATGCCATTTCTTGGAGGGACGCGTCGTGTCGCGTTCGAAAGTATCTGGGACGACACAGAGGTCGCCCCTCCAGGCTTCACGCTCGGGACTGAGTCGATTAGTAATTTTTAACGACTGCGTCCCAGTTCACCACGTTCCACCAAGCTTTGATGTAGTCAGGCCGCCGATTTTGGTAGTTGAGATAATAGGCGTGTTCCCAAACATCCACTCCCAAGATCGGAGTGTTCCCGTCCATCAGCGGACTGTCCTGGTTTGGGGTGGATATGACTTCCAGTTTTCCACTTTTGTTTTTGATTAGCCAAGCCCAACCGCTCCCAAAGCGACCTGCTCCAGCTGCGGCAAGCTTTTCTTTGAAAGCATCAAAGCTGCCAAACGTGGATTTGATATCGTCAGACAGTTTGCCTTTCGGTTCCCCGCCAGCGTTCGGGCCCATGATCTTCCAGAAAAAGGAATGATTGGCATGCCCGCCGCCATTATTTCGTACGAATGTGCGGATGTCTTCTGGGACAGCGCTTAGATTGCTAATCAAATCCTCCACTGATTTCTTCTCAAGATCGGTTTTGCCTTTGATCGCGTTATTGACGTTGGTAATGTAGGTCTGGTGATGCTTCGTGTAATGGATTTCCATCGTGCGCGCATCGATGTGCGGCTCCAAAGCATCATACGCATAAGGTAATTTTGGTAATTCGTAAGCCATAATGGATCACGTTAGGCCACGAACAATGGAGGTCAATCGCGCGATCAGAATCTCAAAGGCGCGCGGCGCGGCCCATTCGACTCCGCTCAGGGCAAGTTCGGGCGCCTACTGCACGCAACGATAAAAGCTAGGCTGATGACCAAGGCCTCTACGGTAATTCACGTATGTCGCGAGGGCGAGCAGCGGAAAATTCTGCCGATACATGTCGTACTTCAAATAAAACACGCGAGGGAATCCTGTGCCGGTGATTTGCTGTTCCTCCCACGAGCCGTCGGGCTTCTGCCAACTGAGCAAAAAACGCATGCCGCGCTGGATGCTCGGGCGATCGAGATCGCCGCATGCACAAATGCCCATCACCGCCCACGCTGTTTGGGACGCCGTGCTCTCCCCCATGCCTTTCGTCGCAGGATTCTCGTAGGTCGCGCAGGTCTCGCCCCAACCGCCATCATCATTCTGGCAACTCTCCAACCAATCGCGCCCGCGCAAGATCCAATCTTGCGTCATGTCCTGACTGATCGCGCGCAAACCGCGCAGCACCTGCCACGTACCATAAATGTAGTTAACGCCCCAGCGGCCGTACCACGAACCATCATCTTCCTGCGTCTCAATCAAATATTCGAGAGCGCGTCGCACCGACTGATGACTCGGGTCAAAGTCGATGTAGCCAAAAAGCTCGAGCGTGCGTGCGGTCAGGTCGCTGCACGTTGGATCGAGAATCGCATTGTGGTCGGCGAAGGGCATGTCTTCGAGCCACGGCGTTGTCACGTTTTTATCGAACGCAGCCCAACCGCCATCGGCGCATTGGAAACTGAGTTGCCAACCGATCGCGCGACGGAACAGTTCATCAAGTGATTGTCGATCTTGCGGCCGAATCAAACGCAGCGCCATCAATACCATCGCGGTGTCGTCGGTGTCCGGGTAGTAAACGTTGTTGTATTCGAATGCCCAGCCGCTCGCTTCGGGATGTGGATTATTCACCGTCCAATCGCCACGAATCTGCACTTCCTTTTTGAGCAGCCAATCAGCGGCCTTTTGCAACGCAGCGTGTTCCGGGGGGACCCCGGATTCGGCCAAGGCGATAATATTGATAGCGGTGTCCCAGACTGGTGAGAGACAAGGCTGGATGCGAAAATCCTCTGGATCATTAACAAACAACCCGGTGAAGTCTTTCTCCGCCTTGGCGTAAATGGGATTCTTCTTCGAGTAACCAAGAGCGCGCAATGCAATCAAACTATTTAGCATCGCCGGAAACACCGCCGCGAGCCCGTCGCTTCCTTCGCCGATGCGCTCGAGCATCCATTGTTCCGCTTCTTCAAGTGCCCGCCCGCGCATGGGCCGAAAGCGCAGCGGATGCAGGAATTTCAGAACATCATCGACCCGCAGGAAGAAATTGCGCCAGGTCCAGAAAGGTTCGCTACGCGGCAACCGCAAATCGCTCTGCTCGGTGCCGAGCGGATAAAGCTCGTGCAATTGCTTTTCGCCAGGCAATATGCGCGTCGGTTTGAAGTGGTTGATGATGGAGAGCGGAATGAGCATCGCGCGACTCCAAGACGACATTTTGCAGATGTGAAATGGCGCCCAACGTGGCAACAGCACCATTTCGACCGGAATAGTCGGCAAATATTTCCACGGAAATTGACCGAGAAGCGCAAGATAAAGCTTGCTGAAGGTGTTCATCTGCGGGATGCCGCCCAAGCGCATGATGTTGGCGCGCGCCTCCTGCATGAACGGCGTGTCCGTCGAATAGCCGGCGAGTTTAAGGGCGAAATACGCTTTTACCGAAGCGTTGATCTCACTCGGACCACCGTGAAAAATGTTCCAGCCACCGTCTAGCAGTTGTCGTTTTACAATGTGACGAACGCAACGCTGTTGCAGTTTAGCATCGACTTCGCCGCACCAATGCATGAACAGCACGTAATCGGAGCACAGCGTGCTATCCACCAGCAGCTCGCCGCACCAATGACCGTCCGGCTGTTGCTGGCGCAGAAGATTTTCCTGCGCACGGCTGATCGCTTGCGCAATTTCAACGTCGGTCGCGGAATACGACTGCTCAAGATCCGGCCGTGCACTCGGCAAAGCGATTACATTAGAGGAACGGTTCATAACGTCGATCTTTACTTGTCGATCTAAATGAGTCTGGATCCTATGACGCTTGTGCTGCAGCCTCGGCACGTTTGCCGGTAAGGTGCCCGTTACCGGATGTAACTCCGTTAAAAGCGAGAACTTCGCTCCCACGTCCGGTCGGTTTCGGCTTCGGACCAAAGTTGAATTTGATCGTTTTCCAAGTGTCGCCGCGCTGTGCTTGCAGGCCCAAACTCGCGGTAGGTTCATAGCCGCAGTGCACCATGCAATTTTCGCAACGGGGATCACGCGCCACTCCGTTTACAACGCCGTAACGATCCCACTCGGTCTTCTCGAGCAATTCGGCATAGCTTGAATAATGCGCGTCGGTCATGAGGTAGCAGGGACCTTTCCACCCCCGAATGTTTCGCGTAGGGATGGCCCAAGCTGAACAGGTCAAATCGCGTTTACCGGCGAGAAATTCAAAATAAACCGGCGTCCCGAAAAGGGTATAGCGCTGCATCCATTCTTCGATCTTTTGGAACTTTTCGATCGTCATCTTTCGGGTAAGAAAGAAATTTTCCGGTTGCAAATTCAGCCGCTTAATCATGTCCTTCTTCGCGGCGTCGTATTCGTAACCGGGCGAAATTGTATGGCCGTCCACGCCGAGATCGGAAAGATAATCGAACATCTGCTCGACCTCTTGCATGTCGGTTTCTTTGTAGATGGTCGTATTGGTCGCGACCTGATAGCCGAGGATTTTCGCCATCTTGATCGCGAGAATGCATTCTCTGAACACGCCTTCGCGCTCGACGATAAGATCGTGAATTCTCTCGAGACCGTCGAGGTGAACATTCCAATACATCCAGGTGCTGGGCCCGATAGTTGGCTTGGCCGGTTCTTTCGGGCCTTTGCGAATTTCGGTGGCCTCTTTTTCGCTGACCAAACCGGCCGCGAGCAGTTCCGCGACTTTTGCCTCCACGAATTCTGCTTGGATTGACAATCGCGAGGCCAGCCATTCGCGCATTTTCTTGCGCATAAACATGGCGTTCGTGCAGACGTAAACGATCCGCTTCTGCTCGAGTAAGCCTTTCACGAGCGCTTCTATGTGCGGGTAAATCAGCGGCTCGCCCCCACAGATCGAGACCATCGGCGCCTCACACTCTTCCGCCGCCCCAAGGCAATCTTCGAGGCTCATAATGTCCTTGAGCGACGTAGAATATTCTCGAATTCGTCCGCAGCCGGTGCAGGTGAGATTGCAGGTATGCAACGGCTCAAGCTGAAGTACAGTGGCAAACTGCTCCTTTCGACGAAGTTTCTGCGCGATCATGTAGGCCGCAATCTTGGTCGTTAATACAAGGGGAAATCTCATAAGAGCGAGGGTAACAAGGCTCGCCTACGTGTCAACAGAACGCCCAGGAAAGCGCCGAGCCTTTTTGATTGAACGTCAAGTAACCCTTGCGCAAGATTGGCGACAATGCAAGGGGCCAATAGAGGAGGGCGACCAGAGCTGCCTAAAAGGCAAACACAAGTTACAGAGCATGAAGCGATTATCGTAATCAGCAGGTGCCGCTGGGGCCAGCAAGATGCGATCAAGGCAGTTGAGGCCGAATTGAACCGCCTTTGCCAGGTCGGTGATAAAAGCGCGAACCTGATTTCGATCTTGCCTTTATAAAGATTTTAGGCGTCCGTCGCTGGCGATATGCCGTCGCTCTTCGGCCAGAAGTTGTCTCAGTCAGACACCGTGCCAGCCACGCCGGATCAGGCTAATGGCAATCGCGGCAAGAAGGAGTGCGATTATCTTCGAGACTCCGCGTAGGCCTTGTCTGCCCATCCAGCGCGTGAACTGATCGGCGTTGCAAAATGCGATCGCGACCAGGCCCATGTTCACCAGAAGCGAGATGAGCGTAAAGATGAGGCCGACCGTATCAACTAAAATGAGCAGCGCGGTGAGCAACGCCGGTCCGGCAATGAGCGGCATGCCGAGCGGAACTACACCGAATTCGTCGCTCCCGCCACGATCATGCGGTCCGAGACCGAGCAATTCGCGTCCAGCCAGACCGAGCAGAATCAGGCCGCCGGCAACTTGAAAATCTGCCACCGTAATTCCAAGAGCCGCGAAAATAATCTTCCCAAGGAAAATAAAACCGATTGCCACGCAGAGGGCAGTGAATATTCCCAGATACGCCTGTCGTTTTCGATGTTCGTGTGAGGCGCTTGTGCCGAGGCCCATAAAAATCGCGACGAGCCCAATCGGATCGACGGCGACAAAAACCGGAATAAAGGCGAGGAAGAATTTTTCAATCATACGGTTATGGCAGGCATTTTCGCTTTACCCGAGAAGCGTTCTACACAATGTTCGCTCCCTTCATCAATCAAACCTTTCCGTATGAAACCCTTGTGTTTGTCGATCTTGCTCTCCTCGGCAGTTGTCCATCTTTCCGTAGCCGAAACAAAGTCGGTCGATGACTTTCGCGCCGCTGCCGCGAAAGCAAATGCGGTCTTAACAATCCCCGAATGGGAACAAACGCCGGAAGCGATCGAGGCTTCCATGAAGGATGCAATCGCCAAGGCGAACACCGTCTTGGATCGGATTGGCGCTCAAGATCTCGGCAAAGTGACGTTTAAAAGCACGGTTGTTGCGCTGGATGATCTCACTTACGAGGCCAGTAACGCAGCGAACAAAGCAACCATTATCAAAGAAACAAACACAAATGCCGCCATGCGCAGCGCCGCGGAAAATGTGGTAAAGGCGTTTCAAGACTGGGCCGTCGGAATTGATTATCGCGAGGACGTTTACAAGGCGATTAAGGCTTTCGCCGATACCCATTCCAAGCTCTCCGGCGAAGATGAGAAATTGCTGACCGAAACGTTGCGCGATTATCGACGCGCCGGCTTGGCGCTCCCGCCCGACCAGCGCAAAGAAGTCGAGCAACTCCGCAAGGAGCTGTCGAAGTTGGGAACGGATTTCGATTCAAATATTGTCAACGCGAGCGCGCCGGTCATTTTCACAAAAGCCGACCTGGACGGTCTGCCGGAGAGTTTCTTTGCCTCGCCTGGCGTCAAAACTGGAGACGACGCTTACACCGTGATGGCGAATGTCACCTGGCAATACAACACCGTGGAGGAAAATGCCAAAAGCGAGGCTACCCGTAAACAACTTTACCTCGTTCGCGAAACCCTCGCCAAAAACAAGAACGTATCGGTTCTTAATCAAATGCTCGCTTTACGCAACAAGATCGCGCTGCGGCTCGGTTACAAATCATGGGACGACTTCCAAACCGAAATCAAAATGGCGAAGACCGGCGCGAATGCAGAAAAATATATCAACGATCTGATCGCTGGAATTGAGCCGAAGTTAGCCAGTGAGGTGGCGGAATTACAAAAAATGAAAGCAGCAGACACGCACGATCCCGCTGCAAAGATCGACGTCTGGGACTGGCGCTATTACGGCAACCAGTTGAAAAAACAAAAATATGCCGTCGATACGGAAGCGCTGCGCGCTTATTTCCCGTTCCAAAAGGTACTCGACGGCATGTTCAACATCTACCAGAGCATTTTCGGTCTGAAATTTGAACAGATCACCGCGCCTTACAAATGGATCGACGACCTCCAGCTTTATCTGGTGACCGACTCCACCACGGGTGAGCCACTTGGAATGTTCTACCTCGATATGTTTCCGCGCGAAGGAAAATTCAACCACTTTGCCGAGTTCGAGATTATCGGTGGCAAACTGTTGCCCGACGGAAGATATCAACGACCGACGGTCGCTTTGCTCTGCAATTTCCCACCAGCAAGCGGGGACAAGCCCTCATTGATGACGCACAGCGACGTTGAAACGCTATTCCACGAGTTCGGCCATGCGCTACATTCCATCACGACGCGCGCCAAATATGGACGATTCGCCGGAACACATGTCCCCGGCGATTTCGTCGAGGCGCCGTCGCAAATGCTGCAAAACTGGGTCTGGGACAAGAAGGTGCTCGACACATTTGCGGCTGATTACCGGGATCCATCGAAAAAAATTCCGGCCGAAGTCATCAAAAAAATGAATGACGCGAAACTGGCCACTGCTGGCGTTCTCTATCGACGCCAGTTTGCATTCGCATCGCTTGATCTCGCGCTGCACGACCGGCATCCGGAAGACGATTCATATGACTGCATAGCGATCTCGAATCCGATTCTTGAAAAAGTTTTTCTGCCGATCGATCCAAGCACGACTTTCGTGTCGTACTTTGGCCATTTGAACGGCTACGACGCAGGGTATTATGGATATGCGTGGGCGGATGCGATCGCGGCCGATATGGCGACTGTATTCGAGAAAGCCAGGGACGGCTACCTCGACAAACAAGCAGGATTGCGATTACGTCACGAAATTTACGAACCGGGCGATTCGCGCGACGCAACCGTCTCCATCGAGAAGTTCCTCGGCCGGAAACAATCGATTCAACCGTTCCTGAAGAAGATCGGCATCGGCTCGCAAGACAAAAAGAAAGCGCTTGCCGGACCGTCGTAGGACAGCAGACAATGCTGGGGAGTGAGCGCACCTCGCGTGCTATTTGATTCGTAATTCGTCATTGTTCCGTCATTGGTCATTCGTGCGTCGTCATTATCTTGCGACGGCCGCAGAGCGCCGCTACAGAATACCTGTGCGAGCAACACGATGGTTTGCTGCGACTCTCCTCGCTAATGCGATCTCGGTGCTGGCCACCGATCAATTGGCATTGCGATTGCAGCCAGCGTTGGAGGCGATCACACCGGACGGGTTGCTCGCGCACATTAAGATTCTCGCCTCAGATGAGTTCGAAGGTCGCGCACCAGGGACGAAAGGAGAAGAACTTTCGGTCAAATACATCACGGACCAATTCAAACAAATCGGGTTGAAGCCGGGAAATCCAGACGGCACTTATATACAGGAAGTTCCGCTCGTCGGAATTAAGAGCGAGCCGAGGATGGTACTTGCGGTTGGCGATAAGGCAACCGAGTTGAAATATCCCGATGATTTCGTCGCCTCATCGGTGCGTCTTCAATCGGAGATCAAGATCAACAAATCGGACGTCGTCTTCGTTGGCTACGGGATCGTCGCGCCGGAGTACGGGTGGGACGATTACAAAGATGTCGATGTGAGCGGCAAGACGATCCTGATGTTAATCGGCGATCCGCCAGTTCCAGATCCGAAAGATGCGTCGAAGCTGGATGACAAAATGTTTAAAGGAAAAGCGATGACCTATTACGGTCGCTGGACTTACAAATACGAAATCGCCGCGCGAAAAGGTGCCGCGGGAGCGGTGATCATCCATGAAACCGAGCCGGCCGCATATCCGTATTCAGTCGTTAAATCGAGTTGGGGAAAGGAAAATTACGAGATCGATAATCCAGATAAGAACATGGATGCGGTGCCGGTACGTTCCTGGATCACGTTAGATGTTGCCAAGAAATTACTTGCGGATTCCGGTCAGGATTTTGAAGCGCTGAAGAAGTCGGCGATCACAAAAGAATTCCGGCCGATCCCCTTGAATGCGAAAGCAAACATCGAGATCAAACAAACGTTGCGCTCATTCAAATCGCGCAATGTAATCGGCAAGCTCAACGGTAGCGATCTGAAATTGCAAGACGAATACGTCATTTATACTGCGCACTGGGACCATCTTGGGCGGCATCCCGAATTGCAGGGCGATCAGATCTTTAACGGTGCAATTGATAATGCGTCCGGTGTTGCTTCTATTATCCAGCTCGCAGCCGCGTTTACGAAATTAAACCCACCGCCGAAACGTTCAGTGTTGTTTATGGCCACGACCGGTGAAGAAGCGGGACTGCTTGGCGCGAAATTCTACGCCGAGCATCCGCTTTATCCACTGGAGAAAACGCTCGCCGATATCAATATCGATACCGTGAATCCGTGGGGCAAAACGCACGATATCGAGGACCTGAGCGACAACAATTCAACGCTGGATGACTTGCTGGCCGCGGCCGCCCAGCGAAACGGGCGCGTGATGATGCCAAACAGCCAGCCGGAAAAAGGCAGCTTCTATCGCGCCGATCATTTTGAATTTTCGAAGCGCGGCGTGCCTTCACTTTACACCGGCGGCGGTAAAGATTTTATCGGCAAACCCGCCGATTTTGGCCAGCAAAAGAAAGACGACTACACGGCGCATCATTACCACCAAGTCTCGGACGAAGTTGACCCCAACTGGGACCTCTCCGGCGCCGTGCAAGATGTCGATCTTTTATTCGAAGTCGGCTACCAAGCAGCCAACGCAGACAAATATCCTGAGTGGAAACCCGGTACCGAATTCAAACCGAAGCGGGATGCGATGCTGAAGAAGTGATTGAATTAGACGGAAAAATTCCGCCTAATTCTCGTTAGATCGTGAAGCGCGCAGGGTTGGCCAAAGCAGCAGTTAGTGGATATGTCGCTGGCGGCGTAGCCTGCTGGATTGTGTCGTTGTATGTTTATGTCACCGGCGATCCGACGCACCTTCTGATTACCAGCAGGTTTTCCGGAGCACCACTACGTCCAGAAAATGTCGCCTTGGGTTTCTTCTGGGTTGGCATCGCACTCCTTTTTATCGCCGCAATCAAGCGCTATGTATTGCCACGATAGTGCTGTTGTGACATCGAGCGATCTAACCAATCGCTGCAGCCGACGGCGAGCCGGTGTACTACTTGGCTTTTACATGACTAAAACCATTCAACCCGCAGCGATGCTCGCCGCGGCTGAGCTCCCTCTCGTTAGATGAAAAGCGCGAGATCAAGTCGCTTGCGCGAAATTGCTTCGGAAGTCGCCAGTAAGGGATACCTCGCCCGCGCTCAGGAACGTGCTACCCGTCGAAAGAGCCGTTGGAACCTGCTCGACTTGCCAGTCGGTTTGGCTTCCATGGGGCTCGTCTGGTGGGCATTTGTTCACGCGATATGGTCAGCCCGCAACCTTTTCATTCCTAACCACGCCATTCCGTTTTCCTTCGTGTTTCATTCCCAGCACACCGGCCTGGCGCCGATAGTCTTCTTCGTTGCGCCGCTGATTGCCGCTATTCCAGTCGGCCTTTTGGTTTCGAATTGTATCCTGTGGTGTATCCCATCTTATAGGCGAGCGTCTGATCGAGAAGCGAAAGGTGTTTGGCATGCGTCGTTCTCAGATGCACAGCGCGATCTTTCGCTGATGGCGCTATGCGTCAGCTGCCCCGCTTTGATAGCAAGCTTCGTTGCGGCATTAGTGATACGTATATGATTTCATCTAACCAATCGCTGGAGCCAACCGTTGGCCGCCGTACTAAAAGGCTGATGAAGCAAAAGCAAAGCTCGCCGCCGCCAGCGGTGGCTCAGCCCGATCTCATTAGATGACGCGCACCTTTCATTACTTTGTCGTGGTGGCGTGGAGCCTCACGTTGCTGTCGCAGGCGAGCCAAAGCACACGTACATGCCTCCGGCTGGTTACGTTCCGGATAAAGCCACAGCGATTAAGATCGCCGTCGCCGTATAGGAGCCCAATTATGTGCGGAGCACATTGCCGCCGAGAAGCCGTATCTCGCAACTCTACACGACGGCGTCTGGAGAGTGACAGGTTCACTCCCAAACAACACGCTGGGCGGTGTGGGATCGCAGAAATTTCCAAGGTAGATCGTCGCATCATACGAGTCAGTCATGCCAAGTAACCCATCTAACTAATCGCTGCAGTCGACCGCTAACCGGGTCGAATTCGGCCTGCTGCTCCTCACATAGCGTTTTCAGCTGCGGCATTACTGCGATACCGTGTTCTTACTCGTACGAACATCTAAGCAGTCGCTGCGACAAAGAACTGAGTTGCATCGCTACGGATTAGATGGTTGAATCCCGGCTCGCAAATAAAACTGAATGGGCTCTCTTAAGAAAAGACGCAAGGCGAAAATTTCCAAGCACAAGCGCCGCAAGCGCATGAAACAAAATCGCCATAAGAAGCGTCTTCGTTACAAGGCGTAACTGGCGGTTGCTTCCTTGAATATCTGTTAGGGTTAGCTCGTTTGCGAACGCGCTGCCAAAAGCCTAAAATCGAACGAATGAGCGAGCGAATGAAACGAGGGATTCTCGCGCTTTGGTCTGTTCTTTTTCTATTCGCTTTCTTGAATTTCAGATCCACCGGAGTCGCGCGAACCCCCGGTGCATCGTTGCCACAGGTCGGTTCATCGATCGCCATCGTAAAAAAAAGTAATCAGCAGCACGATTCGTTCAACCTGAAGCCGGCTGCTGATCTGCTTCTTCGCCCTGAGGGCGAGCGTAAAGCTGGGGCGCTCGCTTCCTTTGTCGAAGGCGGATTTTTTGAGGAGAGCGGCGAGATCGACAAAGCGCTGGAGGCGTATCGCAAAGTGCTCAACGTCGATCCTGGCCATTCAAAACTCGCGTCGCGCGTAGCCGCTTTGCTGATACAACAGGATGATTTTCCGCACGCGATCGACATTCTAAAAGACGCAATCAAAGCGAACCCAAACGATGCCGAACCTTACAGCCAGCTTGCTTTTATTTACGCAAAATATCTCAAGAAAACGGACGAAGCGCTCGATTACGCCAATCAGGCGATCGCTCTGAATCCGCGCGACATCGAGGCATATCAGCGTCTTTGTGAAATCGAATTGGCGGCCGGAGAAGAAAACAAAGCTCTCGGCGTCCTGGATCGAGCCACAAAAGTTCATAGCGATGATGCCGCTTTCTGGACGAGGCTGGGCAAACTTTATGTAGCGATGATTTTTAAATCTGACTCGCAGCCGAAACCTGATGAATTGCGACGCGTCAACGACGTTTTCAAAAAAGCAGTAGAACACGCCGATGACGATCCGTCTGTTCTCAAAGACGTGGCAGATTACTATGCCGCCTCCCAGCAATTAAAGGAGGCGATTCCGCTTTATCTTCGCGTGCTCGAACTGCAACCGGACGATGCCAACGCGCGAGAAAAACTGGCGAGCAGTTTCATTTTGACAAACCAGCGCATCAAAGCAGTTGAGATGCTCGAGCAGCTCATCAAACAGCATCCAGAAAAATATCAGCCGTACGATCTGCTTGCGCAGATTCTGGACGATGAAGCGCGATCTCTACAACGCGCAAAACGGCTTGACGAGGCTAAAGCTAAGTTTGTCAAAGTAGCCGCAAACTACGAACAAAGCCTGCTGATTAATCCGAATCATGCCGGCACATACTTACGGCTGGCGGAGTTACTTCTCGGGCCTATCAAAGATGCAGATCGGGCAGTGAAGATTCTGATCGAAGCCCGCCGGCGGTTCCCCGGCGCGCCGGAGATCGTTTACTATCTCGCCCTCGCGCAGCGGGAAGCTAAGCAGATTCAGCAAGCGGTGGCGACTTTTGAGGAAGCGTTACACGAAGCGGAACTCGATCAGGATACTGAAATCGTCAACGCGAAATTCTATTTCAACTACGGCGCGACGGCTGAGCAGGCGGGTTTGTATGAAAAGGCCGCAGACTTGCTTCGCAAATCAATCGCTCTCGATCCGGCTAACGCGGCGGAAGCCTACAACTATCTTGGTTACATGTGGGCAGATCACAACATGTATCTCGATGAAGCCGAGGATATGATCAAGCGGGCGCTGCAAATTGAGCCCGACAATGGCTCTTACCTCGACAGCCTGGGTTGGGTCGAGTTTCGAAAAGGCAGATTTGATCAAGCCTTAGCCGACTTACTGCGAGCTGCAAAGAACATGGAGCATGAGGACGCGGTCGTATTCGAACACATCGGCGATGTTTATTTGAAATTAAACCGTGTCCAACAGGCGTTGGAGGCATGGCAAAAAGCGTTGGTGCTCGATCCGAAAAATAAAAAGCTCACAGAGAAGATCGAGAGCACCAAGACGACAATCAGCAAAGGTTCGCCAGCCAACACGAACCGGACTCAGTGATTAAAATGTCGATCGAGCGCAGGCTTTCTACAAACCAGAGAGGCGCATAATCGCACCATGAAGGAATACCCAACAGCATGGCAGCGCAAAACGATGTGGGCAGCTCTCACCGCCTTCTTTGTTGTTTTTCTCATCGTAATCGTTGGCGCGGTGATCTGGACGGGCGCCAATATCGTCAGCTTCCTTCAGCCAATCTTGATCCCTGTTGCTATAGCAATGATTCTCACTTATCTGCTCGACCCGCTCGTGACGAAAATGTCTCGAGGCACTCGTAGTCGCACCAAAGCGGTGGCTCTTCTTTTCGCCTTCGCCTTTTTTGCACTGGGCGGATTGACCGCCTGGCTTGTCCCTACCATTTCAATCCAAAGCGCGAATTTCGCGAAGCAAGTCCCTGCTTACACAGAACGAGCGCGCGATCGCATTGTCGATCTTATCTATCGGTTCGACCAAACGTTCGGGTTACTTGGCGGAGCGCACGGAAAATCTGCGTCGACCAGTTTCACAAACTGGCTCATCGGCCCTGCTTCTCCCCCTCCTCATGGACAACCAGCCGCGAGTGCGACTGCTTCACCAAACGGATCCGCCTCGCCGCAAGCGAGCGCGAACGCGATCGAAACAATCGCGGCTAGCCCGCCAAAGCTTACCACCGCCGAACGCCAGCGGATTCAAGCTTACGTAGAAAAACAAATTCCCAATCTTCAGTGGGCACTTCCAACACTGATGGAAAAATTATGGGGGATCTTGAAGAAAAGCATCGGCGGATTTCTTGGTGTCACCGGCTTTTTGCTCAGCCTCATCCTGGTGCCGATCTATTTATTTTTCCTTTTGAATGAAAAACCGCGCATCGAAAGGAGATGGAAGGATTACCTGCCCCTGCGTGCGTCGCCGCTAAAGGATGAAGTCGCAGAAGTATTGTCGGAGATAAACAAATACGTCACTGCGTATTTTCGGGGGCAGCTACTTGTTTGTCTGGTGGACGGCATACTCATCGGTACTGCACTGACACTTTTCGGGCTCAATTTCGCTCCTCTGATTGGTGCAATTGTTGTCATCCTTACGATGGTTCCGTACATCGGGATAATCATTTGCTGGGTACCAGCTGTTCTCATCGCTGCTTTTCAGTGGGGCGATTGGTGGCATCCCGTTGGGGTTACGGTCATTTTCATCGTGGTTCAAAATCTTGAAGGCATATTCTACGCTCCCCGTATTGTGGGAAATTCTGTCGGTTTGCATCCAATGACAGTGATCGTGTCGATCTTTGTCTGGGGTTTGGTCATTGGCGGCGTGCTCGGTCCACTCTTGGCCGTGCCGCTAACAGCAACAATCAAAGTGCTGCTCGCGCGGTATGTTTGGGGCCCGCGTTTGAGGGAGCGAGTCACGGAGTCGATCAAAGAAGTTCCTGTGGTTTTAGAGTCTGAGGCAGCGACACGACCTTAAGAGTCTGTGTGGGCCGATGGATGCGGGTCGAGCTAGAGTTGCGGCGCGGTTAGATAGGACACGAGAATGGCCGAAAATATCAAAGGCGCCAAACACAGAAGAACACGCCAATTCTTTCTCGGTCTTGAGTCTTTCTTCAAACCTCAGTCGTGGTCTGCTCGTCTCGGTCTTTTAGCTACGGCAGCTACACTGCTTGTCGTCCTCGACGTTCTTTTCTTACATTACAGCTCAAGACTTTATAGGGACTGGCACGAAAGTCGTTTGCTGCATCAGGCGGCTTCGATGCTGCAGGAGGAAAAGTTCAGCCGGTCAGCGCAAAGAGCGCGAGAGGTCGTGAAGGTGGATCCAGACTCTCTGCCCGCTCTTCACATTTTGGCGGAAGCAACGGAAAAACAAAACCTTGAGGAAACCGTTTTGTGGCGCGCACAAATCGCGCGATTGCTTCCAAACGACCTGGATAGCCAGCTGAATCTCGCATCAGCGGCATTGCGCTTTGGGCAGCTCGATCTCGCGCGAAAAGCGCTCGATCATGTCTCTCCGAATGATCGCAACAGAGCAGCTTTCCATGTCGTTGCGGGCTGGCTGGCACGAGCGGAGGGAAATTTCGCCGAGCAAGAGGAGCAATTCGCCGCCGCGGTAAAAAAGGAGCCGAGCAACGACCTGTATCAATTCAATCTGGCCGTGTTGCAAATCCAATCCACTGATGCGGCAAAGAGCTTAAAAGCACGCAGCGCCCTCGACCGACTCAGCAAACTCACTCCGTTCCGAACCGGTGCGTTGCGGGCGTTGCTTAATGACGCTGTGGCACGCAATGAACTCGCCAGGGCGGATAACTTCGCCCAGCAACTCCAATTGTCGCAGCAGGTCTCATTTGGCGATTACCTCCTCTGCCTGAACTTTTATCGAAAACTCGATGAAAAGAAGTTCCGTCTGTTATTGGAAAGAGTGAAACCGTTTGCTGCGCGCAATCCGTCCGACCTTGCGTCGCTCATGAATTGGATGAACCAAAACGGACTCGCCGGCGACGTTGTTAAGTGGATTGATAAGTTACCGGCAGACAAACTTACTCTTCCGCCGGTTTCCATCGCCGTTGCAGATGCGTACGCGGATGCAAAAAACTGGTCGCGTCTCAAACGCTGGACGCGCAGCGGATCGTGGGGTCAATCTGATTACCTCCGTCTCGGTTATCAGGCAATTGCAGCCCGACAATTGCGGCGCATGGCCGAGGACGCTGAATTCGAAGCTTTTTGGCGTTCCGCTGAGCAGGCGACAAAAGCACTACCGGAACGTGAGCTTGGTCTGGCCCACCTCGCTTCGAAATGGAACCTGCCGTCCGAATCCGAGGAGCTTTGGTTGCGCCTTGCAAAAAACCCGCCTATGCGCCGTGAGGCGCTTAACGCGCTTTGGCAGCTTTATCGCACCAAGAACGAAGTCGGAAAACTCTACCAAATTCTCCAGCGCTTGCACGAAAGCTCTCCGAACGAGGCACCAATCACAGCAGAGCTCGCTCGCCTGGGGCTCAATATCGACCGAAATATGCAACAATCGCAGGATCTCGCCAAAGAGGCATATGATCGGGCGCCAAACGAAATCAACTGCGCCGTGACCTACGCGTTTTCACTCGATCGGCTTGGCCGTAACGCGGAAGGGCTCGAGATTATAAAAAAACTGCCGCCGAGCCAATTACATGATCCGCATGCAGCCGTTTACGTCGCGTTGTTACTGGTTGATGCAAATCAGCTCGACGCTGCGAAGGAATACATCGATGCAGCTGAGGATGGGAAGATTTACCCTGAGGAAAAAAAATTGCTTGATGAAGCCAAAGCCAAACTCGCAATGGCTGAATCAAGTCCATCGCCTTCGGCTTCATCGGCCCCCTCCGGAGTGAGTCCAACGCCAACATCGACATCGCCTCCATAATCGTTTTCCCCGGATCCTAAACTCTTTTTGGTATCGCTATTTCGCGGACGGGCGTTTCTCCGCCTTATTCTCTTTTGCGATCGCACTTGTCCAGTCCGCAATATCGGCGTCCGATTATCGAGCTGTAGCGGCGCTCGGTGACCGTCGCGCTTTTCATCCTTCAGTCATTGACCGCCGCTACAGCCGATCAATCCTTGTACGGATCGACTATGTCGCGTCCGGCCATGGCGACACCAAGCGGACGCAATGTGTGTAAAATTCGAACCGTGCCCGCATGCGCTGCGAGCACGTCGGGGAGACGGCGATACGCTTGTGGAGCTTCATCCAGATCGCCACCGCGCAGGGAAACGCCTTTGTCGGCGATCCATTTCATCATTTCATCGTGCCTGACGAGGCCTTCGCGTCGGATTCTTTTCTTGCCAACTTTTTCGAACCGGCCTTTCGCTGCCGTGCGCGACATGATTCGCCCCGCGCCGTGAATAGTCGAAAACAACGCTTCTCGTGAAATCGGCGAGTCGACGCCTTCGATAATCACCGCGTCGTCACCCATGCTCCCGCCGACAAAACCGTTCTGTCCCGGAAACGCCGGCGTGGCACCCTTGCGCACCACCCAATATTCCTCGCCGAAATGTTCTTCCCGCCAGGCAAAGTTGTGATGATTGTGCACTTCCTTGAGGATGTTCGCGCCCAAAATTCTGCGCGCGACATATCGCGCCACTGCTTCACGGCCCGCATAGGCGTAACGGCCCGCTAGATGCATTCCAGCGAGATAATCATGACCTATCTCCGAATCTTCATCGACCACCGTGGGCGGCACATCCATTCCTTCCCTGCCGCCGGCGAGCTTCAGAAAATGCGTCGCCGTTTTGTGTCCGAGCCCGCGCGACCCGAAATGCACGCCGACCCAGATGCGGTCCTGCTCATCGGCGAAAAGATCGACATAGTGGTTTCCGCCACCCACCGTTCCGAGTTGGTCCTCGGCCATCGATTTCAACCCGCGCATTGGTTTCAATTCCCACTCTGGATCGTCAAACAACTCATGCTCCACCCGCGTTTTACTTTTACGGCCAATCCCAAATGAAATCTCGTGCACCACGTCGTCCATGATCTTGTCGATCTTAGGCATGATCTGTTCGTGCCTTGCGTCCGTCAGGACGGCAAGATTTCCACAGGCGATGTCGAAGCCGACACCGCTCAGTGAGATTTTATCTTTGTAGGCAACGACGCCACCGATCGGTTGCGCGTAACCTTTATGCCCATCCGCACACAGCACGCCGTGCTCGCCGCCCTCCGCAACGCATCTCTCGATTTGCTTGATCGTTGTCTCGTCATGCTCCCCGAAGATTTTCGTCCTTCTTTCCATCGCTAGTGCAAACTTAAAGCCAAGGCGATTGACGGCAATCGGCCTGGAGGTTCGGCGAACCGCCCCTACCAGGGAAGAGATTTTTTGGCAACTACCTGCCACGCTTCCACGTCAGAGCACGTCTTTGTAGGCAAGGCGCAACGCACTGCCTTAATCGAATCGAAAGGAACTGTCGAAAACGGCAGTTGAATCGTGGAAGTGAGTTCTTTTTTCACCGATGTCGGCATCTTCTTATAAATTAAACTGACGTGCGGATCATGTGCCGATTTGGCGCGTGATCGCGTTTCGCGGGCAAAATCGACAACTAGTTTTTCCAGCGATTTGCTCGATTTGAATCGAACGAAGAGCGTTTTCGTGAACTTGGATGAAAATCCTATCTCGCCGACTTGCAGAGAGATTGGGGATGTTCTGATCTGCTTTAGAATCTTGCCTGGCGACAATCCAATTTCTGGAGTCACAATGATTGTGAGATGCGGCTCAAAACACGGCGCATTAAATTGTTTTGATAAAATCCGAATCATTTCGGAAAAGAAGTCGCGTTCCGATTTGGCAGGGATGAGCCAGTAGGCAAGTGCTATCGATTTTGGCATACGACGTAAGCAAAATGTGTCGTCGATCTTGCGCAGTGCGGGCGAACCCCGTCAACGCCACTTTTGGAGTTCAACAATGTTTCCTTCGGGATCTCTCGCGTAAATAACTTGGAGAAAACCAACGCCGCCGACTTCGGTGGTTGCAATTTTCGCCGACTGAGCAGCCGCCAGAGGAAATGACCGCTTCCAATCGTTGAGGTTTCTACCGGACAATAAAGCGATATGCTATTTTATGCCCACGAATGTTCTCGGAACAGAATTGAGATGTTGCTGTCGCGATCCGATGACCGGTTTTTATCGAGACGGCTTCTGCCGCACCGGGCCAGAGGATCTCGGGTTGCACACGGTGTGTGTTAAGGTCACGCGCGAATTCCTCGATTTCTCTGTGCTCGACGGAAACGATCTCGTCACGCCGCATCCGGAATGGGGCTTCCCCGGACTGAAGCCGGGCGATAAGTGGTGCGTCTGCGTCACGCGCTGGAAAAGCGCGCTTGATCGCAACCGCGCCGCTCCTGTCGATCTTGAAGCCACACATGCGTCGGCGCTCGAGTTCGTCACGCTCGACGAACTAAAAGCGCACGCGCTGAAATAATCTTTCCAGCGCGTCCCGCGGTCGTGCCTGCCAATACTTTGCTGGAAAACCAGACGGTTCGCAGCCACGGTATCGCCAATTTGAAACTGCCGTTTAGTCTTTTTCTGGCGCTGCGATATTTGAAGCCCAAGCGCACCTTCTTGTCCATTATCACATTGATTTCCGTGTTGGGCGTGATGCTCGGCGTGACAGTGCTCATTTTGGTGATTTCTGTGATGACCGGGTTTGACCGCGAGTTGCGCCAGAAAGTGATCGATTTCGATGCGCACATTCTCGTGAGCACCGAAGATATTTTGCGGGATTGGCGAACGCTCAAAACGAAGATCGAGAATACGCCCGGGGTAGTCGCGACCGCGCCTTACATTCAGGGCCCGGTGATCGTCGAATTTCAAAACCGGAGGCTCGCGCCCATGATTCGCGGCATCGATCCGGCGCAGGAAGAAGCTGTGATCCCGCTGCGGAAGTTCATCAAATACGGCAAGCTCGATCTGGAAGGCGAATCGGCCGTCCTCGGCATCGAGCTTGCCCGGAAATTGCAGGCGCGCGTAGGTGATAAGATCACAATTTATTCGCCCGGTAATCTCGGCCAGATTCTGGATAGCATTAAGAAATTAGAGAACGCGAAGGGCGACGAGGAAAAAAAAGCGGTCGACCAATTGCGCGATGTGATCCTGCCGAAGGAACTAACAGTCACCGGCATTTTCGAGACCGGTCATTACCTGCACGACTCTGAATTTTTGCTCGTTCCGATTTATGTTGGCCAGGAGCTGTACGGTTTAGGCGACGCGTTACACGGCATCACGGTTAAAACCGACAATCCCTACAGCGCCGAGCGCGTAAAACAATCGATCGAACAATTTCTCGAACCACCCGAGTTCGCGCAGACTTGGATCGACATGAACCATCAATATTTCGAAGCCGTCCGGCTTGAGCGGACAGTTATGTTTTTCCTTTTGTTCTTTATTGTGGTGGTCGCGGCGTTCGGAATCATGAGCACACTCATCACGGTGACGGTACAGAAGCGGCGGGAAATTGGAATCATGAAAGCCCTCGGGGCAAACATCGGGCAAATCATCTGGGTTTTTCTTGGCCAGGGGGCTGTGGTTGGCCTTTTCGGAACACTCACAGGCCTCGGGCTCGGCATGACGCTGATCCGTTACCGGAACGAATTCAGCCATTGGCTTTCATCGACGTTGCATATCGAGATTTTTCCGCGCGAGGTCTATCAGTTTTCCGCGATCCCGGCAGAAGTGATTCCGAGGGACGTAGCTATCATCTGCATCAGCGCGTTTCTTATCTGTTCATTTGCGGCATTGATTCCCGCTTATTTCGCGGCGCGCCTCGATCCGGTGAAAGCGTTGCGATACGAATGATTCTATCTCTTACTCGTGCTCTTAATCGGCCCGATTCAATTCAGAAACATCTCTAACGCGCAAAATGCGTACTCGTATCCTTCAGGCCATTCGCTTTGCCGCGGGCCAGCTACGTTGAGGATGTCGATCTTGTGTTCGTGTAGAAAATCTACAATCAACTTTGTCGCCGCCTGCGAGGAGAGGTTCGCCGCATTAATCAGCTTGTGCGGATGCTGAAGTTGCTTGCAACACCGGACCGCGTAGTCAGTGCCGCCCAGCAATTCGTTTAAGTAAATGACAATAGTTCCTTCAGAATCTTTGACGTTTTGCAAAGTGCGCTCGGCGAAACTCCCCTCCTCCAGTTCTTTCACCGGATAACGATCCGGAATCCGGCCAAACTCATCGAGACGTCCGGCCGGGCACCAGCCGCCGCAATCAATCCCATGCTTGAGCGCGACATCAAGCGCCGCGCGATCCACCCCGGTTTGACCGCCAGAAATGATTTTCACGTTTTCCGTCGGCGTATTAGTCGCCGGTCGGAACAATGTCCGCGCGCTCGACCATCACGATCACCGTTCGTTCAGGCGCACGTGTGCGATGGCGCACGCCTTTCGGCACAACGAAGCCCTGTCTCGGCGCAAGATCGACAATGTGATCTTCAAGGTCGATCATGAAATGTCCGTCGAGAACGAAGAAGAATTCGTCGATGTCTTTGTGCTCGTGCCAGTGATATTCACCCTGAATCACCGCCAGTCTGACGACAGAATCGTTTACCTTGCAAAGCGTCTGGTTGTACCATTTGTCCGTACAAGCATCGGCCAGTTTCTGCACATCGATTAGTTCAAGCGGTCCGTGCAAAGCGTTGAGGAAAGTCCGGTACGGAAAATCTTGCGGCGATTTGTTGGAATTCATGATTTGAGCTTAAACACAGAGCAGGTGCTAATCGCAAGATTAGTGTCGCGACAGGCGCTCGCTTGCACTCGCAGGAGTGGAGTGCTCGGCGAGGGTGCCGAACACGGCACGCAAGGGCGCGTGCTAATCATTCTTCGCCGTCGAAGTAATCGGTCTCCTTCCCCTTTACCACGACGCGATCCGCCGATGACGACTTGTTTACCTTCCACTTCCCGCTGTCGGGATAGTAAGCAGATTCGCCGATTGGATTATCCGCAACGACGTAGTAGAGAAGATCTTCATCCCCGGAATTTGTGATTTGATGCGGTTCGTCAGGTCCGAAAATAAAAGCGTCCCCAATTACGACCTCGGTCGTGCCATCTTTGTGACGAACGCTTCCTTTACCGGAAATCACCAGATATAGCTCCCATTGCGCTGAATGCGCATGATAAGGGAAATTGTGTTTCCGGGGCGGGACTCGACTCCATTCGAAATCAAATGGGTGACGCTTGGACAAATCGAGCGAGTTGGGATCGCGCCCCAACGCCTCCGAGATTCCCTTGAATGACACGGCGTATTTTCCGCCTGGCGATTGCCACGGCTCTTCCTTAATGTCGTTGACGTTTACTTTTCGCATTTAGCTGTAGTGCTGGGCGTGTCGCCCGCGTTGGTCAGATTTGGGGCTAATACAGCCACCTCTACAACAATCGACGAGATTTCATTCTTCGTCGTCGAAATAATCGGTCTCCTTTCCTTTCACGACTACGTCTTCCGATCCCTCCTTCACTACAGCCCATTTGCCGCTGTCTGGATAAAAACAGGAGTCGCCACCAACTCCACCGCTGCGCGGATTATCGGCGATCACGTAATAAACAAAATCTGCATCACCTGCGTTGCTGATCTGGTGCGCTTCACCCGGTTGAAACAAGAACGCGTCCCCGGGTCCAACTTCGGTCATGCCGTCCTTATCGCGCACGCTGCCACGCCCGGAAACGACGAGGTAAAGCTCCGATTCAGCCGCGTGCGCGTGATACGGACAGAGGGTTTTGCCTTTGGGAATTCGCACCAACGTCAGATCAAATGGATGCCGCTTCGAGAGATCGAGCGACTCCGGCCTCCGTCCAAGAGCAATCGAAATGTTCTTCGACGCCCGGCCAAACTTTCCTTTTGGCGATTGTCGCTCCTGTTCTTCAATGTCTTTTAGATTCACTTTGCGCATATGGAACATTCCCTAATCATCGTCATAGTGACCTGACGAGGAGAAAGTCGCTTTCTAGTTGTGATCGAAAAAACAGCTATTCCTATCCAAATCATATTCACGAAAGAGGAAGGATAAGCTCCATAAGAGATTGTATTTACGGCCAAAAGAAGGCTGCCAACGATATTGAGAAATTGGTAAGCAGTTGAGTCTCCTTCCAATTTTTTAGAGGAAACCATCGCGTAAGCGACAAGAAGGGCGGCTGCTCCTGTCCATCCGATCGCATCAAACCATGCGTGATTGTTCATGCTTTATAATCTCTGCTGTATTTGTCTCCGTCATAGCTTCCATTTCTTAGGCAGTTTCTGTTTGAGTTTTTCGACCGGCTCGAAGAGATCGCCAAGTTTTTCGACACGGGCGAGAACTTTGTCGGAGCGGAATTTCAGGAGGCCAGCTTCCTTCTTTTTCAGACAGTTCTGAACTTCATCCCAGGTAACGGGGGTTGCAACGGTCGGCTCTTCTTTTGCGCGGAGTGAATAGACGCAGATGGTCGTTTTGTGTTCGTCGTTTTGACTCCAATCGACAAATACCTTCTTTTTGCGGACTGCCTTCGACATGTTCGAAGTAACAAGATCGTCATGATTTGTTTCGAGATGCTGAGCGAGAGCGCGTGCTAAATCTTTCGTTTGGTCGAACGTGACCGAGCTATTCAGCGGCACATAAACTTGCAGACCTTTCGAGCCGCTTGTTTTGGCGAATGATTTTAATTTCATCTTCAAAAGGAGATCGCTTAGCCAAATGCCAACCTGGCAGCATTGGACGATGTCGGCCGGTGCACCAGGGTCGAGATCGAACACCATCATTGTCGGGCGCTTGATGTTGTTCTTGCGCGCGAGCGAAGTGTGCAACTCGAGGTCAGCAAGATTCGCCGCCCAAACGAGCGTCGGCAAATCCTGGGCGAGGCAATAATTCATCATGCGATTATTGCTCTCACTCCAGACCCTGGCGGTTTTCACCCACTTCGGCCGATGCACCGGACAATTCTTTTCGTAGAAAAACTCGCCTTCGACACCATCGGGATAACGTTTCATGGTGAGCGGCCGGTCTTTCAGGTGCGGTAAGAGCATCGACGCGATGCGGATGTAATAATCGATCACTTGTCCTTTTGTAAACCCGACCTTGGGATAAAGCACCTTGTCGAGATTCGAAACCTGAATCTTGCGATCTTCAACGATCAGTTCGGCTTTCTTGGACATAACAGTAAGGATTCCTCGACGTCGCTCAGAATGACAAACGATCAGGCGAAGAAGCGTTCGGGTGAAAGCAAAGGCTGTGGTTGGCAGATGCGGGCAACGCAATGTTCCCAGCTTTCGTGGCCGCTGAGGATCTCGATTTCGACGCGCAAAAAACAGATCGGTACTCGTAATTCCGAATCTGGCAAGCGTGGCATGCGGACTGCATCTTTTTCCGTTGTCACGATCATTTGCAAATCACGTCGGATGCAGCGATTGATGAAGCTCTGTAACTCGGCCTCACTAAAGCGGTGATGATCGATGTAACGCTTGGCCAGATCGACACGTGCGCCAAGTTTTTTTAGTCCACCTTCAAAGCTTTCTGGCGCAGCGATTCCGCAAATTGAGCCGATAAATGCGTCGCGCAGGTGCTCAAGGGGCAATCGTTCGCTGGTATAGACGTTTTGGAGATAGAGCGGTTTGTGCGCGCATTCGATGATCTCGGCAGTGCGATTATAACGCCGAATCCGCTGGATGAGGGCGTCATTTGGTTCGCCCGTATTCTTGGTAATGAAGATGTAACTCGCACGCCGCAGATTACGCGGAGCCTCGCGTAGGGTGCCGCGGGGGAGCAGGAATTCGTTCCCAAACGGCGCTTGGCGATCCACCAGCACGATGTCGAGACGATGTTTGAGATGCAAATATTGTAATCCGTCGTCGAGCAACAATGTATCGACGTTCCATTTGTCGATTGCGAAGCGGCCGCTTTTTACGCGGTCTTTGTCCACCAGCACGATCACGTCCTTCAAATTGTGCGCCAGCATGTACGGCTCGTCGCCAGCAGTTAACGAATCGAGCAGCAACGATTTTCCATCCGAAACGACACGCGGTTGATCGGCATCTTTTCCGCGAAGCTGATCCAGCCAGTTTCGTCTACGTGGCACGCTTTTGTAACCGCGGCTCAGAATCGCAACCTGGCGGCCACCCGATTGCAGAGCGCGCGCGAATTTTTCGACGATCGGCGTCTTGCCCGTGCCGCCGACCGTCAGGTTCCCGATGCTGATGACGAGACAACCGAGCGCACGCTCGCGGAAAAGGCGTTTTCGGTAGAGATAAAGCCGGAGTTGAACGAGACGTTCGTAAATAAAAGAGAGCGCGTGAAGAATTCCGCGCAGAATACCCGCGCGAAAGCCATGGCGCCGCTCGAGGACGACGTCGATTCCGAACTGCTCTAGATTTTCAAGACGGTGGCCCATGGAGGATTAGTGATTAGTGTTTGGCGA
This sequence comes from Candidatus Udaeobacter sp., assembly GCA_036495045.1. Taxonomy (GTDB): domain Bacteria; phylum Verrucomicrobiota; class Verrucomicrobiia; order Chthoniobacterales; family UBA10450; genus Udaeobacter. The sequence continues at coordinate 134,498 of DASXNN010000093.1, read as the reverse complement.
TTGACGCAGAATCTGCGCGCCCACGTTATCCGCAGTAGTGACGAGCGCGCGCGCAGTCACTGATCCGTTCGACTCGCGCTCAGGACAGGTTCTTGCGGCGCGCAACATGGCAGCCGCGACTTTATCTCGATTTTGCAATGTGACAGCGCAGATTGTCGATCCACTGCCACTCAGAAACGCTCCGAGCGCACCGGCTCTTTCGGCGGCGGCGATGACGCGCGGCAGGAATGGAACCAGTTTTTGCCGATACGGCTGATGCAGATGATCGCGAAACGCCCCGCGTAAATTGCGATAATTGCGCGACGCGAATGCCGCCGTGATTGCGCAGGCATTCTGGCAGCTGTCAATCGCCGCAACACGCGAAATTTTCCGAGGGAGGATTTTTCGTGCTGCTGCCGTTTTGATTTCCAAGTCTGGGATCAACAAAACAAAATGCAGTCGCGCGGAAACTTCGAAGCGCTGAAGCTGAGCGCTGTTTACATCGATAGGCCGGAACCTCGCCTGCCATGATAGATGAGACGCCTGTCTTACAACTGTAAAACCGCCAAAAGCCGCTGGCGCGGCGTTATCAGGGTGTCGTTCCAGGTGCGCGCATAATTGAAAGATCGACAATCGATCCAGGCGATTGCCGGTCAAAAAATTCAGAGCAACCAGAACTCCAAGACGCACCGTGACACTGCCACCCAAACCACGCGAAGATGGAACGTCGCCTTTGGTCAAAACGGAAAATGAAAACGGCGCACAACGCGTCCGCTCAAAAAACAAATCGGCTGCGGCACACACGATGGCTGGCGACTGAGATTTGGCGCCGCGAGTGAGAATCACGTGGTTGTAAAGACGCAGCGCCACACCGAGACAATCAAAGCCGGGGCCGAGATTAGAAGTGCTCGCCGGAACGCGAACCGTAACTTGTTGCATAGGTCAGCAGTCGAGGTGTGCGCGCGACGCGCTGCGATGCGGGAGTGTAGCGCGCCCGACGTCGGCGGCAACCGATCCGTTGCCGACCGCCGATTCGCAAGTATGCCGTTAGCGATCACCGCGGCCGATGAAACCAGAATCTGGATGGATTGACGCAACCTTGCTGCGCGATTTTGAAGCGGAGGGAACCGATGCGCATCGGCTCTGCACGGTTATGGACGGTTGGGTTGAGCGCTTCGGACGCGACGTCCTCATCTCGTTCAAAAGAGTTCTAGCGCGCGAGCGCTTAATCCAGGAACTACACTCGTGGGCGAGCACGGTGCGCTTCGAGTTTGGGCGTATTTTCGTCCGATTCGTTCCCCGTAAAAATGAGGAACGCGAAGCGCCGCGCCTGATCTTTGGCGATCCAGCTGAAAATCTACAAACGATCGCGACCGAGCGACATCTGGAGTTTGGAATCGATTTCGGAGCAGGATACTCCGTCGGCTTGTTTGTCGATCAAAGAGAAAATCGGCGCTATGTGCGCTACATCGCTCCGAGGCGTCTCTTAAATTGTTTTGCCTATACCTGCTCGTTTTCTGTTAGCGCCGCGTGCGCCGGAGCAACGACGATCAATGTCGATCTTTCCAAGAAATCGCTGGCGCGCGGTCAAGAGAATTTTGCCCTCAACAGCCTGCCGACGATCGACCATCGTTTCGTTGCCGACGATGTGATGGCGGTGTTACCGCGGCTCGCGCGCAAGGGGGAGAAATTCGACATGATTATTCTCGATCCGCCGAGCTTTTCGCGTTCAGCCGGTGGTAAGACTTTTCACGTGGAAAACGATTTCGAGAAACTGTTCGTCAGCGCACTCGAGCTGGCGCAGCGAGATGGCTACGTCCTCGTTTCGACAAATTGCTCCGCTTTGCGCGAGCACGCACTCGAAGTCATGGCTCGCTATGGCCTCAAAGCAGCGCAACGCGCGGGAATATTCCATCGGCAACCTGCTCTGCCTGATTTCCCCGTAGGAGCGGGCGCGAGTTCGACCTGGGTGATTTTACGTTGACCAAATTCGTGCGCGCAAGGATTGGTTAGAATCCGAATCATTAAGGGATATGGACCAATCATCAGCAAGACTTGAAGAGTACCCGGAACGAGGATTGTCCTGGGCAAAAGAGCAGTTCGAAACGGTTCTCAGTCAGACTGAGGATTACGTGCGAGAAAAGCCGGCCCAGTCGCTGTTGTACGCATTTATAGTCGGTTACATTTTGAATCGGCTGCCGATTGGTCGAATCGTCGGCGGTCTGCTTCGGCTTCTCGCAGTCGCTTTGAAGCCAGCCATTTTGATTTACGGCGCCACAAAATTGTATCAGGCGACGCAGGAAGAAGAAACGTAAATCGTTAAATTGTTGGATCGGCTCGACGTTTTAACGGTTCACCTTTTTATGTTCAATTAATCTTCTAGTGTGAAACCGATCTTTAGGGTCACTTGCCAGTGACCGACTTTGCCGTCTTCGATATATCCGCGTGTTTCGGCAACCTCAAACCAACGCATATTGCGAATTGTTTTCTGGCCACGCGCCAGCGCATTTTTTATCGCTTCTTCAAATCCATTGGGCGAGGAGCCAACCAATTCAATTTTTTTATAAGTATGATCAGACATGTACGCATTATTTGCTGAGGGCACCATAGAAAACAACAAAAAGCGCGCGCCCCGCATTTAGAGGGCCTGCGTGGCTGCTCATCAGACGGTGATTCGTCGAAATCGACAATTTGCTTTACAAACGATGCCCCATTTAGGCAGCCTCGACGATGTGGGCAGAATGGTTATCCCTTTTTTATTGCTCCTGATTGCTTTTTCTTTTGCCCGCGCTCAGGATCAAGAGAGCAAGCTTGTCGACCGCCTCCTCAAGCCCGACATGAGTTTGCAGAATACTGCGCAGAACAAAAAGTTCATCGCCGATGGCGCGTCCATAAATAAAAAGGCAACCGTTGGCACATTTTATTTTCAGGAGAAACCCAATTCCAGGAGCTTTTCCAACACCCGCGAATTTTCTGCGAGACAGTTCAATTCTCGATCTTACCAAGGCACGCGCGTCGCGTCCGGTATTTCGTCGCAGCAACCGATCGGAAACTCGCAGCCGAGTTATTCAACCCGAACCGCTCGCGTCCGCGAGGCGCACGACGCTGACAAAGCAGCGACCAGCCGAGCCTTCGCCGAGAATCGCCCATTTCTCGGTCAAGGCAAAAGCCAAAAGGCGCTTGACCGCAAAAACGCTCCACTCACAATTGACCAAGTGCGGGACTTGCTGAACAAAAACAAGTAGCGCACCGAGCCGGTGCACTATTCCTTGAGGAATCATGCAACCGGACGAAGCTCTCGCCTTTTTAAAGCAAGGCGCGACGCAGATTATCAGCGACAATGAACTACGCGAAAAACTCGCGCTCCGACGGCCGCTAAGGGTAAAACTCGGCGTTGATCCAACCACCTCTGACATTCATCTGGGCCACAGCGTCGTTTTGCGAAAACTGAGACAGTTTCAGGATCTGGGGCATCAGGCGGTTCTTATCATTGGCGATTTCACCGGGATGATTGGCGACCCGAGCGGCCGCTCCGCGACGCGACCACAATTGACGCACAAAGAAGTGATGGCGAATGCTGTAAGCTATCGGGAGCAGGCGTTCAAGATTCTCGATCCGGCGCGCATTGAAACGGTTTGCAATGGCGATTGGTTCCGGACGATGTCGTTCGAAGACGTCATTCGACTGAACAGCCGCGTGACGCTGCAACAAATGTTGCAACGCGAAGATTTCCGGGCTCGCATCGACAAGCAAGAGGCAATCCGCGCCCACGAAATTCAGTACCCAATTATGCAAGGTTGGGACTCAGTCATGGTGAAGGCGGATGTCGAGCTCGGCGGGACCGATCAGCTTTTCAATATTCTGGTGGGACGTGAGTTTCAGAAGGAAGAGAGCTTGCCACAGCAAGTCGTTTTTCTCCTTCCGATCCTAGAAGGATTGGATGGCTCCAAGAAGATGAGCAAAAGCCTCGGCAATTTTGTTGGAATCAACGAGCCAGCCGCAGACATGTTCGGCAAGCTGATGAGCATCTCAGATGAATTGATGGCGCGATATTATCCGTTATTGCTCGGACGTGCGTTCGATGAGGGCATGGATCCGTTTGAAGCCAAAAAGCAACTCGCATTCGAAATTGTGCGGACCTACCACTCGCCCGAGGTGGCACAACAAAATCTCAACGAATGGAACATCCGTTTTAGCAAACGTGATTTGGAACACGCCGACCTGCCGAAATTCTTAGTGGCTGGTCTAGAAAAACGCGATGTCGTCACCATCGTTTGCACTTGTTATCGTGAAACATTCGGGATTAGAAAACCTCGCACGAAGGCTTGGCAACTGGTTAAAGAAGGAAGCGTGGAACTGGATGGATGCAAAATTCGCGACCCAAAGGCAGCAGTCGTGCTCCAGCCAGGCCAGATTCTGCGGCTCGACAAAAAACACGCTGTGCGAATTGGGTAAGCGTTGCGCGTACAAGCAGAGAGCCGCGAAATTGCGCGTCTCGCGGCTCTCTGAAGTCAGATGTTAGGCTGTAGCAGCCGTTTGGAACATTGGCAAAACTGGCGCTTGCTCAAGGTAGCTCGCGGCAATCCCCTCAAAATGCGCGCGGATGCTGCGCAATTCAGCAGTCACAAACGTGTCGACAAAGCGCAAGCGGCGGTCGAGCCAGGCGAACAGCTGGTTCTTTATTTCGTAGTGAACTGCGAGCGTCACCTCCGTGCAGTTTGGCCGGATCTCAGCGAAATCAACGATTCCCATTAGATCGATGTTCCCGCCTACGGACTCAAACGCGTATTGATCGGGTGAATCACTCTCGACCGACAGGAGAACCGTGTGGGCCTGAAAGCCGAAGGGACCGCGGAAGCTAAAGTCAACGGTTTTCGATGACGTCACGGTCGCTCTTGTCACCATCAGGAACTGCCGCCGATATGATTGAATGCTGGCCAGACGGGCTTTGCACTCCGCCAACGGCTGACTCATATGTAAAGTTTTTTCTAATAGCATAGGTGTAGAGGTTAATTGTTCTGATCTTTAAGCAATGATGATGCCATCTCGTTGTCGTTGGGGAGCGAGTCGAAATGGCACACTATCAGTGTAAATCTTAGTTACACTGGTGTATCGATGTAGACAGCCTAAGCTGTTCGCGTTGAATCGATCATCAATCGCCAGGCGACTGGCAATTCGTTCAGATTTTCCATTAGCCCACTCAATATAGGTGGATCGACAATCTTCTTTAGGACATCGAGGTTCGTCATAGCGGCGATATCGCTCTGCTCTGGAATTCCATTTAATACTACGCCGGCACAAGGAAGCCCATGCGCAGTAATGCTTCGAATGGTGAGCGCTGTGTGATTAAGACACCCCAGCCGATTCTGCGCCACGACAAGCACGGGCAGGGCCATCGCTACGGCCAAATCGCTCACAAAATAGTCCTGATGAATCGGCACCAGCCAGCCGCCGACGCCTTCGACAAGCACATGTTCAACTCGATTCTGAAGTGCGCGAAACGCAGCCAGAATGTGTTCGATGTCGATGTTCGCCCCTTCTGTCAGGCTGCCCACAATCGGCGCAGCCGGGGTCTTTAGCCAGATTGGATTAACTTCCTCGATCCTCAAGCCTTCGCTGCTGGCGGCGAGCAGAAGCTCCGCGTCGCGACGATCTCCACAACAGATCGGTTTCATTCCGGCACAGCGCGTACCCGATGCACGCAACAAACGTAGGAGTTGAATCGCCGTGTGCGTTTTGCCCACGCCGGTATCTGTCCCGGTGAAGAAGAGGCTCACGCGACCTGCTTTGCGCGCTCCGATGTTGCGCTATTCGCGCTGATCGTTTGCATCATCGAAAGGAAAATCTTTGCACCATCTGCGCTGCCAAGCCGCGCATCGGACGCGCGATCAGGATGAGGCATCAGACCAAAGATATTTCGCTCGCGATTGCAGATGCCGGCGATGTTTTCGACGGAGCCATTGGGATTGGCTTCGGGAACAATGCAGCCGCGGTTGTCCGCATAACGCAAGATCACTTGTCGATTGTCGTTGAGCTCGCGCAACGTTTTCGCATCCGCGAAAAAACAGCCTTCGCCATGCGCAATCGGTAAACGGAGAAGCGATCCTTTCGGACAACCGTGAGTGAACGGCGAGTCATCCACTTCCAAGCGCGTAGCGACCATGTCGCAGACGAAGCGCAGCGAGCGATTCCGCACAAGGGCGCCGGGTAACAGACCAGCTTCGCACAAAACTTGGAACCCATTGCAGGTGCCGAGCACAAGCTTTCCGGCGCGCGCATCACTTGCGACAGCTTGCATAATCGGCGAAAAGCGAGCGATCGCGCCGCAACGCAGGTAATCCCCATAGGCAAATCCACCCGGAAGAATGATGGCGTCAAAATCGTCGAGCGATGTCTGTTTGTGCCAGACATATTCGCCTCTGAGTCCATCGATTCCGTTGATCGCCGCAATGCAATCCTGGTCGCAATTTGAGCCGGGAAACTGAATGACTGCGAATTTCATCACTCGACTTGTCACCTTTGACCTCCGCCCTCTGCCCTGCGCCCTCTGACCTCTGACTTTTGCCCTCTATCTGCCACGCCGGAGCCAGGCGGGACGCCGGCGTTCTGTAATTCGTAATCTTCTATCACCGGATTCGACAGCAAATCGCGGCAGAGGGCGTGCAAGCGTGATTCGAGTTCGCCGTTTTCCCCATCCACTTCGATCTCCATATATTTTCCAATTCTGACGCTGCGCACCTCTGGCATTCCCAGATGCCGCATGGCGTCGCGCACCGCGTTACCTTGCGGATCGAGCACTGCAGCCTTCGGCATGACGACGACTTTCACTTTCATCGCCTCACCATATTTGCGGCTCACCGCACGAACAAGCGCAATTCAAATCATCGCCTCCCGCACCGCTTCGCCGGGGTTTTTGTCCTCGCGTAAGCCCATAAAAACTGGCGCGCGGAGCTTTCCGTCGCGCGTCCACTCGGCAAATTTGATTTCGGCGAGAATCTTCGGGTTGATCCAGTGTATTTTTCTCATCATCGAAGGCGTGATGCCGAGCACCCATCGACCGTTTTGTTTTGATGGCAGATCGACAAACGGGCATTCGGCACGTTCCTCGGCGCGGAATTTCTTGTGCAATGCGGCCAATGATTTCGTTGTAAATCCGGTGCCGACCTTACCAGCAAATACGAGATCGTGATCTCTGTAGTAGCCGACGAGAATTGCGCCGAAATATTTGCGTGCCCCTTGCGGCGGGGTGTATCCGCCAATGACGAATTCCTGTTCGTTGACACACTTGAGTTTGATCCATGCGCCGCTTCTGCGGCCGGGTTCGTAAACGGAGTTACGCTGTTTCCCGATGATTCCTTCCAACCCGCGGCGTTTCACTTCTTTCAGCAGCTGGGTGGCGTCGCCGCCGATCGCACCGGAATACCGGATTGATTCGCCCGCACTGGCGCAGAGTTTTTCCAAAACGCCTTTGCGGGCTTCCAAATGCAGAGAGACCAGACTTTTGCCTTCAAGCTGGAGAAGGTCGAACGCATAAAAATAAATTGGAGTCTTTTGCCCTTCCATTTCGCGCGTTTGCAAAAGCTGGAAGGACGAACGGCCCTGCTCATCGAGGCTGACCACCTCTCCATCGAGCACGCATTCGTCTGTGGGCAGATTCTTTATCGCCTCGACGATCTCGGGGAAACGTGCGCTCAAATCGTTTTGATTACGCGATAGCAACGAAACTTTTCCGTTGTCTTTGAGCGCAATCAGGCGGATTCCATCGAATTTGAGCTCATAAGTCCAATCGCCTCCCGCTGGTGGTCTCTCGACGAGCTTCGCTTTCATCGGTTCGACGAAACGCGGTTTCGCCGAAGGCAATTTGGGCAAGTAACCAATTGTCGGGGACGCGCTTGGATTGCGCGGTTTTGCGCCTGGCAGGCCAACTGCCTTCGTCGAGGCCACGGCAGCTGGCTGCGTCTGCCGAACAGCTTCACCTTTTCGTTTTTTTTTAATCGCCTCGCGAATTCGCGCCTTAAACTGCGAGGTCGGGCTTTGGTCCTCTACACGATTGGATTGCCACTCGGCGTCGCGAGCTTCGGCGATTTGCTCCATCGTGCGGCCTGTCTTTACAGATTGATTTTCGAGTTTGCTCGAAATTGGTTTCGCGTCATCGCCCGTCTTCAGAATCAGCCACTGATTCTTTTCACGATCGCGACCGCGGATGCGCACAAGGGTCCATTCTCCTTTTGCCTTCTTGCCTTCAAGAACGAGATGTAGTTTCCCATCCTGCAACGATTTCAGCGGTTGCTCACCATAGACGAAATATTTTCCGCTGTCCCACACCATCACTGTGCCGCCGCCATATTGCCCCTCGGGAATGACGCCCTCGAACTCCATGTAATCGACGGGGTGATCCTCGACTTCGACTGCGAGATGTTTTTCACCCTGCTTCCAGGGAAGTCCTTTCGGCACGGCCCAGGATTTTAAGACCCCTTCCATCTCCAGCCGAAAATCGTAATGCAACCGGCGCGCATCATGTTTCTGAATCACAAAGCGGGACGCGCCCCGCACGGTTTTCGGCTTGGGCTTGCTGCCTTTCGGCTCGGAAGTCCGTCTGAAATCACGCTTCCGCTTGTAATCGGTCAGTCCCATCAACGTTAAACTAACCGCGAATTACGCCGATAAAACGAGATTCCTTGAGCACGGACGCGACAGCGCGCTTCCTCCGAAACTCACGCTTCCGCAGAAAGCGCCTCGCCCACTAAATAGCGGGTGAAACGCCGGATCACAATGTTTTCGCCAAGCTCGGCAATCTTCGCATTCAGAAGCTCTTTGATCGTCTGGTCGGGATTTTTTATAAAAGCTTGTTCGAGCAAACAGACAGTGCTGTAAAACTTGTCGAGCTTACCCTCGACGATTTTACCAAGCACGTTTGCAGGTTTGTCTTTGACCTGCGCCTCGTAAATAGCGCGTTCGGCCTCGACAATCTGTGAGGGCACTTGGTCCCGGCTTACGTAAAGCGGATGCGCCGCTGCAATGTGCAACGTAATATCTTTCACGAACCCACGAAAATTTTCGTTCCTGGCCACAAAATCGGTTTCGCAATTCACTTCCACGAGCACGCCCACCTTCCCTTGTAAATGGATGTAAGAAGCCACGATACCCTCCTTTGTCGCACGGGAGGCTTTTTTGCCGGCGCTGGCGATGCCTTTGGTTCGCAAAATCGCCTCCGCTTTTTCCAGGTCACCGCCGCTCTCGGTCAGAGCGCGCTTACAGTCCATGAAACCCGCGTTGGTCTTTTCGCGAAGTTGCTTGACCACCTGTGAATCGATATCCGTCGTTGTTTTCATGAGAATTCAGTCGGCAATAGATTGAATTTAAAGTAGAGAGATACTCCTGATCACCCGATCGAGAATGAGGGCGCCGCTATGCGGAGACACCTGCCATCTCGACTTGCTCGCGAATTCGCGCTTCGCTGCTTGCCGAAACGAGCGCGTCAACGAGCTTCTGCAGAATCACGCGAATCGCGCGAATCGCGTCGTCGTTTCCGGCGATTGGATAATCAATCAACTCCGGGTCGGCATTAGTGTCCACAATGGCGACGACCGGGATCTGGAGGCGTCGCGCCTCATTTACCGCATTTTGTTCGCGGCTAGTATCGATGATTACCAGCGCATCCGGTAACTGCGACATCTCAATTATTCCATCAAGATTGCGGCGGAGTTTCGCAGCTTCGCGATTAAGGGCCGCTAGTTCCTGTTTTCCCATTTTCTTATAATCCGGCGATTGCTCGATCTGCTCGATGTACTTCAATCGTCCAATGCTCTTGCGAATTGTGGTGAGGTTAGTCAGCGTTCCGCCGAGCCAGCGCTGATTGACATAGAATTGCCCGCAAGCCAGCGCGGCTTCCCTGACCGCTTCCTGCGCTTGCTTCTTGCAGCCGACGAACAAGATTTTTCCGCCGCGGCGCGCCACGTCCTGAAGAAACTCCGTCGCACGACGCAGTTGCAAAACGGTCTCATCCAAATTGATGATGTAAATCTGGTTCCGCTTCTCGAAGATGTAAGGCTTCATCTTCGGGTTCCAACGCTTAGTCTGGTGCCCGAAATGAACGCCCGCTTCAAGAAGCTCAGGCACTAGTTCAGTTGTCTCAGCCATAAAATCATGCAATCGGGGGGAAACGGCGAACGCGAAAGGTGCTACACGCCCCACGCAAAGGCAAACGGAATGTTTACGCAGTCTCCGGTTTCACATTCTTCTCGGCATACCGGGCGAGGACCCAACAAAGATCTGAAAGACGGTTAAGATAGCGCAAGATTTCCGAGTTAAAGCTTTGTTCGTCCGTGACTTGAGCAGCAACCTGCCGTTCCGCGCGACGGCAGGTTGTGCGCGCGAAATCGAGCGCAGCAGAAACGGCTGTTCCACCAGGGATCACCCAATCTTTGGGATAAAGCGCTTTATCTTTCTCAAGATCGACAACCACTGCAGTGATTCGATCAACCATCGCCGCCGTGGTGACATGGAATCCATCTTTGACATAACGTTCGCGATCTTGTGAGCTTGTCGCCAGCTCGCCCATCACAACGATTAAATCTTTTTGCACAGCGATGATTTGTTCCGAAACAAATTTGTCGCTACAAATGGATCGCGCGAGGCCGAGCGCAGCGGTCAGCTCGTCAATGCAACCATAAGCGTCGACTTGCGGATCGGCTTTCGACACGCGCCGGCCGTACATCAGCGATGTTTCGCCCTTGTCGCCAGTCTTAGTGACGATCGACATCAGGAGCAGACCTATTGGAGCAAGACTACCCAATCGCTGGCTGTGCTTCTGGCTCTTCCATTACTGCAGCGCCGATCGGCTCGCCTTTCTCCACGAGTTTGATCTCGCGGTGCTGCGGAAATCCAGTGCCGGCCGGAATCAAGTGACCCATGATTACGTTTTCCTTGAAGCCGCGCAGCCGATCGACTTTGCCAAGCGTTGCCGCCTCGGTAAGCACGCGGGTCGTGTCTTGGAACGATGCTGCGGAAATAAAGCTGTCGGTTTCGAGCGAAGCTTTTGTGATGCCCAGAAGCACAGGTGTGGCTTCGGCGGGCTTTCCCCCTTGCTCTACCACACGCTGGTTCTCCGCTTCAAAATCGAGTCGATCGACTTGGTCGCCCCAGAGTAATGAAGTATCGCCTGGATCAGTAATTTTCACTTTACGCAACATTTGGCGCACGATGATCTCGATATGCTTATCGTTGATCTCAACGCCTTGCAGGCGATAGACCTCCTGCACTTCATTAACCAGGTGTTCCTGGAGGTCCTGTGGTCCACAGACTTCCAAGATTTCGTGAGGAACAACCGGCCCTTCTGTAAGCTGTTGACCCTTCTTCACGAAGTCTCCTTTGAATACGATGATATGTTTTGTGAGCGAGATGAGATGTTCTTCCTCCGAGCCAGTGTCGGGATCTTTCAAAATAAGTCGCCGCTTCCCGCGAGCCGTTCCGCCCATCTCGACTATTCCATCGATCTTGGCAATCTCAGCCGCATCCTTTGGTCGACGCGCCTCGAACAACTCGGCCACGCGCGGCAGACCGCCGGTAATGTCCTTTGTCTTCGCTACTTTTCGCGGTGTTTTCGCCAGCAACGCACCTGCTCGCACTTTCTGTCCTTCTTCGACGATGACGTGAGCACCAGCGGGGATGGAATAACTGGCCAGCACGTCCCTCTTATCTCCCACGATGACAATCTGTGGATGTAAATCCTCCTTGTGCTCAATGATCACGGTGCCCATGAGGCCGGTGGCTTCATCAACATCACGCTTGACCGTCACCCCGGCGATCATATCTCGGAACTCGATTTTCCCGCCCTTATCGGTGAGAATCGGCACGTTGTACGGGTCCCACTGCACAAAGGTCTCGCCTTTCTTAACTGGAGCACCATCGTCTTTGGAGATCATGGAGCCGATGACAACGTTGTAACTCTCGAGCTCGCGGCCCTCCGCGTTGTGCACACTTATCGAGCCGTTTTTGTTCAGAACAATCCAGCTGCCATCGAGAGCCTGGACAGTTCGCAGGTCGTTAAATCGGACGGTGCCATCGTTTTTCGCCTTGATGATCGGTTGCTTGAACGTCTGGCTGGCGGTTCCGCCGATGTGGAATGTCCTCATCGTCAATTGTGTCCCGGGCTCGCCGATTGATTGGGCCGCAATGATCCCTACGGCTTCGCCGAGTTTGACGAACTGGCCCGTAGCAAGATTGCGTCCGTAGCACATCGCGCAAACGCCGCGGCCACATTCGCAGGTAAGCACCGAGCGAATCTTTAAACTCTCCACCCCGACACGCTGAAGTTCCGCCGCGATTTTTTCATCAATCAATTGATTCGCTTTGACGATTTTCTTTTTCTTGTCCACCGGGTCCGCAATCGTCTCGCAACTCACTCGACCAATGATGCGCTGACTAAGATCGACGACTTCCTCGTCGCCTTCGTAAATCGAGCGCACGACGATGCCATTTACTGTCCCGCAATCATCCTCGTTGATGATCACGTCCTGCGCGGCGTCCACCAGCTTGCGAGTAAGATATCCGGAATCCGCCGTTTTGAGTGCCGTGTCGGCAAGTCCTTTTCGCGCTCCGTGCGTGGAGATGAAATACTCGAGCACGGTCAGGCCCTCCCGAAAGTTCGAAGTAATGGGCCGCTCGATGATTTCTCCCGATGGTTTGGCCATCAAACCGCGCATGCCCGCGAGCTGCCGCACCTGTTGCCGATTTCCGCGTGAGCCCGAATCAACCATGAGGTAAACAGGATTGAGTTCCTTGTGGCCTTCGTTGTGTTCGAGGGTGCGAAACATTACGCTGGAAATTTCATCGCCGGCGTGGGTCCAGATGTCGATAATCTTGTTGTAACGCTCGCCGTCGGTGATGATGCCTTTGCGATATTGCTGTTCAACCTGCCGGATCTGCTTGTAAGCATTTTCAAGCTCGGTTTGCTTCTCTTTCGGAATGATCATGTCCGAGATTCCAATCGAGATGCCGGCTTTGGTTGCTTCGGCAAAACCAAGTTCTTTCAGTTTGTCCAACGTCCCGACGGTTTCGGCTGGACCGGCGATCTGGTAGCACCGCCAAATGATGTCGCTGAGCTGTTTCTTGCCAGCTGCCTTGTTGAAAAATCCCAGCTGTTTCGGCCAAATCTGATTGAAGATGACACGTCCCGCGGTAGTCTCTATGACCTTTGCGTCGGCATTTCCATAAGTCGTTTGCTGGCCATGATCGGGATTCTTGATCCGGATGCGATCGTGTGTCCGGACGCTGCCTTCGGCCATCGCGAATTCGACCTCGGTTGCATCTGCAAAGAGCGGAAGGCGTCCGTCACCATCACTTCCAGCGGTTCGCCGTGGATTTTGCGTGAGATAATAGCAGCCGAGCGTGATGTCCTGGGATGGCGTCGTGATCGGCTTGCCACTCGAGGGAGAGAAGATGTTATTCGGAGCGAGCATAAGCATGCGGGCTTCCATTTGCGCCTCCACCGAGAGTGGCACATGGACAGCCATTTGGTCGCCGTCGAAGTCCGCGTTGTAAGCCGTGCAGACGAGCGGGTGGATGCGGATGGCTTCGCCTTCGATCAATTGCGGTTCAAACGCCTGGATCGACAATCGATGCAAAGTCGGCGCCCGATTGAGCAACACCGGATGACCCTTGGTGACTTCGTCGAGAATGTCCCAAACTTCCGGCGTCTGGCGCTCAATCATTTTTTTCGCACTGCGCACCGTGTGGACATAACCGAGATCCTTTAGCCGTCGGATGATGAATGGCTCGAACAAAACGAGCGCCATCTTCTTCGGTAAACCGCATTGATGAAGTTTCAGCTCAGGTCCGATGACAATAACAGAGCGACCTGAGTAATCGACACGCTTGCCGAGCAAGTTTTGGCGGAAACGTCCGCCTTTACCTTTGAGCATATCGCTGAGTGACTTCAGCGGACGATTGCCTGCGCCGGTGACGGCGCGACCATGCCGGCCGTTGTCGAATAAAGCATCAACAGCCTCCTGCAACATCCGCTTTTCGTTGCGAATGATAACATCCGGGGTTTTGAGCAGAAGCAGATTTTTGAGTCGGTTGTTGCGATTAATAACCCGGCGATAAAGATCGTTCAGATCCGAAGTCGCAAAACGCCCACCTTCGAGTGGAACGAGCGGACGCAAATCCGGCGGGATGACCGGCAGGACATCAAGAATCATCCATTCGGGGCGCGCGTGTGAATTTTGGAATCCTTGAACGAGCTTGAGTCGCTTCGCCAGTTTCTTGCGAATCTGCTTGCTCTTCGTCGCGCCCATCGCCTTTTCGAGTTCTTTGTTGAGCTTGTTTAGATCAATCTCGGCTAGAAGTTTTTTAACCGCTTCCGCACCCATACCGGCAACGAAATCTTCGGCGTATTGCTCCTGCGCCTCACGATACTCGACCTCATTCAGGAGCTGTGTCTTTTGCAGCGGAGTTTTACCCGGATCTATAACGATATAGTCCTCGTAATAAATCACTCGTTCGAGCTGCCGTGCGCTCATGTCGAGCATGAGCCCGAGTCGCGATGGCATGCACTTATAAAACCAAATGTGCGAAACCGGCACCGCCAGTTCGATATGGCCCATGCGTTCACGGCGAACCCGGGCGAGTGTGACCTCGACACCGCAACGGTCGCAGATTACGCCTTTGTGCTTAATCCGCTTATATTTTCCGCACGAGCATTCCCAGTCGCGTGTTGGACCAAAAATACGCTCGCAGAAAAGTCCACCTTTTTCCGGTTTGAAGGTGCGATAATTAATTGTCTCAGGATTTTTAACTTCACCTTTGCTCCACGAGCGCATCGTGTCGCTCGACGCGACGCCAATCGCGACTTGATCAAAACCCACGGCACGCTCTTCGCCCACTAACTCACGCCAGGAATGTTCGTTCATGATTGTCTAATGTGATTGTCGATCTAAAAAAACTATGCCACGTGATCAAAGACACTGCTGGGGGCCTGACCGCCGACCTTTACGTCGAGGCCGAGGCTCTGCATTTCCTTGATGAGAACGTTGAAAGATTCAGGTGTGCCGGCTTCGAGGGAGTTGTCGCCTTTCACGATTGACTCATAGATCCGAGTACGACCTTGCACGTCGTCGGATTTTACAGTGAGCAATTCCTGCAACGTATAGGCCGCACCATACGCTTCCAGCGCCCAGACCTCCATTTCCCCGAAACGTTGCCCACCATATTGCGCTTTCCCGCCGAGCGGCTGCTGTGTGACAAGCGAGTACGGCCCCACCGCACGAGCATGGATCTTGTCTGCGACCAAATGGCCAAGCTTCATCATATAGATGTAGCCAACCACAACTTCTTGATCGAAAGGATCACCAGTGCGTCCATCAAAAAGTCGTGCTTTACCAGTTTCCTGCACCCAGGAGAAACCTTCCTTCTTCTTCGCGTCGTGTAGATACTCGCGAATCTTTTGCTCCGCGATTCCATCGAACACTGGAGTCGCCACTTTGAATCCAAGCGCCTTTGCTGCCACTCCAAGATGCGTTTCCAATACCTGGCCGACATTCATGCGGCTAGGGACACCGAGCGGATTCAGCACGATCTCGACCGGTGTTCCATCCGCCAAGAACGGCATGTCTTCTTCGGGAACGATGCGCGCAACGACGCCCTTATTGCCGTGACGGCCTGCCATCTTATCACCGACACTCAGCTTGCGCTTGCTCGCGATATAAACCTTGACCTGCTTGATGATTCCCGGATCGATATCATCTCCGCTCTCCACTCGATCCATCGCGCGCTCGCGTTCGAGCTCCAACTCCGCGAACTTGTGTTCATACGAGGCGATGATCTCACGGATTTTGTTACGGATCGGACTCGGATCGATCTCGATATGATCGTGAACCACCGCAAGCTTTCGCAGCAATGTCTTCGTGATTTTCCGATTAGCCGGAATAATGATTTCGCCAGTTTCAGCATTTACGACATCAAGCGGGATTTTTTCGCCCAGGAGGATATTTGAAAGCGAGTCCGTCAACTGCTCGGTCAAATCGTCTTTCTTGCGCCTATTTTCTTCGTTGATCGTCTTGAGCTGCCGCTTTGTTTCGGTCGGCGTGAGTTTTTCCCGCGAAACTTCACGACGCGATGAAACTTTCACGTCCATGACAATGCCGTAGGTTCCAGACGGCACAGTCAACGACGTATCTTTTACGTCCGCGGCTTTTTCGCCAAAAATCGCCCGGAGGAGACGTTCTTCCGGCGCCAGTTCGGTTTCGCTCTTCGGCGTAATTTTACCGACAAGAATGTCCCCCGGCTTCACTTCGGCGCCGACGCGTACTACTCCATCGGGCCCGAGATTCCGCAAAGCCTCTTCACTAACATTTGGAATGTCGCGCGTAATTTCTTCCGGTCCGAGTTTTGTATCGCGCGCCCCAATCTCAAATTCATCGATGTGGATGGAAGTGTAAATGTCTTCTTTGACCACCTTCTCCGAAATCATGATGGCGTCCTCGAAGTTGTAGCCATTCCAAGGCATGAACGCGACGAGCACATTTCGGCCGAGTGCGAGTTCACCCTGATCGGTATTCGGACCATCGGCAATGACCTGTCCGCGTTTCACATGCTGGCCCTTGCGCACAATCGGTTTCTGATTCACGCACGTGCCGGCATTTGAGCGCATGAATTTCCGCAGCTCGTACACATGAGTTCCCGCTTCCGCGTCGGTCTTTAGTTTCTTTTTGCTCTCTGGCAGATGACCATCTTTGGTGACGACGATTTGGTTTGCGGAAACCGAGGCGACCTTACCGCTCTCCGTTGCCAAAACAACAGCATGCGAATCGCGCGCCACTTTCTCCTCCAAACCGGTTCCCACCAGCGGCGTCTCGGAAACAATGAGCGGCACCCCCTGGCGCTGCATGTTGGAACCCATAAGGGCACGGTTCGCATCGTCGTGTTCGAGGAACGGAATCAACCCCGCAGCCACTGACACAAGCTGCTTCGGCGACACATCCATGTAATGGACCTTCGACGGATCGACTTCGAGGAAGTCGCCGCGATAGCGCACCGAAACTTTTTCCCCGGTGAAATGTCCTCGACCGTCGATAGGTGCATTTGCCTGCGCGACAAGAAAATTCTCTTCCCGGTCGCCGGTCAGATAGTCAATTTGATCCGTCACGCGACCCTTTTCCACCTTACGGTATGGGGTCTCGATAAAACCGAATTCGTTGATGCGGGCAAAAGTGCTCATCGAACTGATCAAACCGATGTTCGGACCCTCCGGCGTCTCGATCGGGCAAATACGACCGTAGTGAGACGGATGAACGTCGCGCACCTCGAACCCCGCACGTTCGCGGCTCAGGCCTCCGGGTCCGAGCGCGGATAAGCGGCGTTTGTGCGTCAGTTCCGCGAGCGGATTCGTCTGATCCATGAACTGTGAAAGCTGCGATCGGCCAAAGAAATCGCGGATAACCGCGCTCAGCGCCTTGGGATTGATCAGCTTTTGCGGCGTCATTCCGTCCACATTGATGTCGAACAACGTCATGCGCTCTTTAACCAGACGTTCGGTGCGAGCGAGACCAACACGGCACTGATTGGCCAGTAATTCGCCGACCGTGCGCACACGACGGCTCCCCAGATGATCGATGTCGTCGAGCGTGCCTTCGCCCCGCCGCAAATTGATCAAATACTTGATTGCCGCGATAAAATCCTTGTCGGTCAGAATACGCTCGGTCGAATCGACATTGATCCCAAGCTTCTGATTGATTTTGTAACGACCAACGCGTCCGAGATCATATTTCTTGGGATCGAAAAAGAGTCTCTTGAGCAAAGCACGAGCATTCGCCACAGTCGGGGGGTCGCCCGGGCGGAGACGCCGGTAAATATCCTTCAGCGCTTCTTCCTGGTCGTGAGCCGGGTCTTTCCTGAGCGCCTTCACGACCGTGTCGTCGTGCGAAATATCGATTACTTTCACCTCGTGAATCTTGAGCGCCATGATCTGGCGGACTGTCGCCAGAGTGAGAGGTTCGAAAGCGCGCGCCACTGTTACCTCCCCATCACGGATTTCCGCGGTAAGCACTTTGGTGGCCAGCTTCTCTTCATCGAGCTTGTCGCTCAACTTAAGGTTCTCGATGTTATAAAAAAGTTTGATCACGTCTTCGTCAGAGCCGTAGCCAAGCGCACGCAGGAAAGTGGTGGCGAGAAATTTGCGGCGGCGCTTGCGTCGATCGAGGTAAATGTAGAGAAGATCGGCCGTATCAAATTGCACCTCAATCCAGGAGCCCCTGTCCGGGATAATGCGGAAGCTGTAGAGGACTTTCCCATTGAGATGGATGGTGGATTCAAAAGCGATCCCGGGAGAACGATGTAACTGGCTGACCACCACACGCTCGGCGCCATTGATCACGAAAGTGCCCTGCGGCGTCATGAGCGGAATTTCGCCCATGTAAACTTTTTCTTCCTTGGTGCCTTTTTCCTCTCGCAACTGGAAAGTGACGTGTAGCGGTGCGCTGTAGGTCTGGCCTTCGCGTTGCGCCTCCAGTGCGTTCAACTTTGGTTCGCCGATTTCGTAATGACTAAAATCAAGTACCGCCTTTTCATCGTAGCTTTCGATCGGAAAGACCTCTTTGAAAACTGCCTGCAATCCGTGATTTTTCCGCTTGGAAAAAGGAACATCCTTCTGGAGAAAATCGATGTATGAATTGAGCTGAACCTCAATCAGGTTCGGTGGCTCGATGCCTTCCTTAATGCTTCCGAAGTAAATGCGTTCCGACATAATCACTAGACCAAGGGTTGAACCTCGCAGCGGCCACCCCAAATAGTGGCCGACACGGGCAAGATTTTACGGGATCAGCGACGAGCGAGGGGCACAAAAATGGCGCCAAAACAGCGCTTTGTCAAATCGACCTCCGCTGTTCTGTTGCCAAATTTTTATCTTGCCGTCGAGTGCCGGGTTAAAAATAAGTCTGCCTATCTCTAACAGAAACGAAGTCTAAGCGAAAACGGCCGCTGCGCAAGCAATTTATCCGACCGCGATCGTGAAAGACGAGTTATTTGATTTCGATCTTCGCCCCAGCCGCCTCGATCTTTTTCTTCATCTCGTCGGCCTCCTGCTTGGTCACACCTTCTTTGATTGTTTTCGGAGCTCCTTCGACTAGTGCCTTGGCTTCCGCCAACCCGAGTCCGGGCACAGCGCCGCGGACTTCTTTAATTACGGCGATTTTGTTCGATCCCATTTCTGTTAGGACAACTTCGAATGTGCTTTTTTCTTCCGCAGGCGCAGCTGCCGCGCCTCCGCCCGCCCCTACTGCTGCGGCACCGGCCGCGACAGCCACAGGAGCAGCCGCGCTTACGCCCCATTTCTCTTCGAGTTGTTTCACTAATCCAGCAATCTCGAGAACGGTCAGGCCGCTGAGTTGCTCCACCAATTTATCTGTATCTGCCATTTTCTTTTCCTCGGTTCGCCGCCTCCGAAAGCTTTCGGAGAATTAAGGCCGACAGCCATCAGCCCGGACGTTTTTTTGGTTTACTTCCACTCCCGCCATCGCGGGAGGAAATTCTTTACGTCGCTGCCTGTGCGGATCCGCCCTCCTGTTCAGATTTCGCTTTTAGCAGCCGCGCCAGCGCAGACGCTGGTTCGTTCAATAAACGCACCAAACGCGTCGCTGGAGACAGGAGCAGTCCTAGTAATTGCGCCTGCAAAATTTCGCGCGGCGGAAGGTCGGCCAACGTTTCCAATTCTGTCGTGGAGAGAACAGTGCGATCGACAAACCCAATCTTCAGCGCGGCGATTTTAAATTCGGCCGCGAACGTCTTGAAAATTTTAGCGACTGGCGCCACATCATTTTCGCCAGTGACGACAGCAGTCTGGCCAATTAGCTTGTCGCTCATGTCTGGAAAACCGGAATCCGTCATCGCGCGTTTAAGAAAATTATTTTTCACTACGTGCACCTCCGCCCCCGCGGGCGCGAGCCGGTTTCGCAATTCGCCAAAATCGCCGACCTTCATGCGTTGATAATCGGTCACGAGCACAAACGGGGAGCGCTTCAATTTCTCGGAAAGATCTGAAACGATGCTGGATTTTTCTGGTCTCATGATATCGATCTGCGATTATCGATCCTTCGGTCTACGTCCTTAGATACGGCGCTGGATCGACATGTACACTGGGCGACATGGTCGCACTGATTGTCACACTTTCCAAGTAATGTCCTTTCGCGGTCGCCGGACGCGCCCGGACAACGGCCTCGATCACCGCGTTTCCGTTTTCGACAAGCGCCTTTTCTTCAAATGAAAATTTTCCCACGGGCACCGCGACATTGCCATTCTTATCGAGCTTAAATTCGACTCGGCCCGCCTTTACCTCCTGCACCGCCTTCGCGGTGTCATCGGTCACGGTCCCAGCCTTCGGATTCGGCATTAACCCGCGCGGTCCTAAAACTTTTCCAAGCTTGCGCACCTCCGCCATTGCCGCGGGCGTGGCAATCGCCACATCGAAATCCTGAAAGCCCTCCTGACACTTCTGGATCATGTCCTTGAATCCGACATATTCCGCGCCCGCACCCTGGGCCGCTTTCGCAGCCGCGCCTTCCGCAAAAACTAGTACCCGCACCTGTTTACCGCTGCCGTGCGGAAGCGGACACGTGCCGCGCACCATTTGGTCGGATTGTTTCGGATCAACACCAAGCCGGAAAGAGACCGTGACGGTCTGATCGAACTTGGTCACGGGCATTTTTTTCAACGCCGCGATGGCCTCGGGAAGATTGTAAGCCTTGGTGCGATCGACTTGACCCACGGCGGCGCGATAACGTTTGCTGCGATTTTGTGGCATGATCTTGTGCAGTCCGAGCGCCCCTCCTACTTGTTTCAAGTCGCGAGGCTCCTGCTTAAAATTTTAGCCACTCGGGTGAGTGGCGAGACGTGGGAAACTAGCGGCTATTTTCCCGTTGTCAAAATGAACCTCTGCTCGCCAAACGCAGACACACGCCTTAATCAACCGGCGCTGCGATGTCCGTAACGTTCGTCGATTCGGCCGCCGCTTGCATGCTCGGTGGTCCGTTCCTGATAATTTTGCCATCTTTCATCACGAACGAGACACGCTCGGTTGCAGTAATGTCGGCAGTCGGATCTCCTGGCATCGCGATTACATCCGCGAGTTTTCCTTTTTCAAGCGTTCCGACTTTCTCCGAAATACCGAGCAGTTCCGCGTCACTCGAAGTCGCGGCTTTTAATGCGTCAACGGGCGCCATCCCAAGTCCGGTCATTAATGCAAATTCCTTTGCGTTTTGGCCGTGCGGAAAAACGGCCGCGTCCGTTCCGAATGAAATCCGAACGCCCATCTTCACGGCATTGCGAAACATTTCCGAGCGCGCCGCCGTCGCCTCTCGCGCCTTCGCCTGAAGCCTTGGCGGATATTGATCGATCTTACTCATGATGTACTCCGACGCCATCAACGTCGGTGTGAGAAAAGTCCCCTTCTGTTTCATTAATGCGACTGTTTGCGGTTTCATAAACGAGCCGTGCTCAATCGAATCCACCCCGGCCTCGATCGCTTCCCGCGCGGCTTGGTCGCCATGACAGTGCACCGCGACTTTCTTGCGCAAACGATGCGATTCGTCGACCAGAGCCGCCATCTCCGCGGGCGTTAATTGCGGCGTGTCCACCTCATCCGCGAGTGAAAGAACGCCGCCAGACACTGCGGCCTTGATTACATCCGCACCGTTTTTCACTTCGAAGCGCACCGCTTTGCGAACCTCATCCGGTCCGTTGGCGATTCCATCGGTGTAATCAGGTTCGCGCCCAAAGAGAAAATCGCGAAACCCGCCCGTCGGATCGAAATGGCCACCAGTCGCGCCGATTCCTTTTGTCGCCACGAGCATCCGCGGACCGACGATTACGCCTTTATTGATAGAGTTACGCAACGCAACATCGACAAATTCACGACTGCTAACAAAACGGCTGCCCACGTCGCGCACGGTTGTGAAACCCGCTTCCACCGTTCTGCGCGCATAACCCACCGCTCTGATTGCCTGCTCTGAGACATTCAAATCGAGTTGCTCGAGCCGCCGTTTGTTGAAATCGCCGGAAAAATCCAACGTCAGATGCGTATGCGCGTCCATGAATCCTGGCGAGAGCGTCATGTCTCCAAGATCAATCACTTTCGCGTCGTTCGGAATCGCAACGTTGCTCCCAACGTCAACAATTTTGTCACCCTGCACGACGACCACGCCATTTTGTACAAGCGCTTTCGATTTTCCATCGAACATCCGCGCCGCTTTCAGCACGATTCTCTGATCAGCAGCGCCGGCCGCAACGGCCGAGAACAGGACGACTGCAATGACGGCAGGGTAATAAAGACGAGACGCGATTCGCATCTTATCCGTTTAAGAAGTATCGGCGCCGCAGGCAAGGAAGTTCTTGTTTCGGCTGAGCCGCTTCGATTCAATCGCAGCGGATGAAAACTCCGCCGCTAGGCTGTGCCGTTTTGCTCGCTCTCGTTATCACCGCGCCTGTGCTGGCTTTGTTTGCGCAAACACCGCCCCCTGCTCTATCGCCATCTCCGAAAGATCGCGCATGACCCCTCGGAAAATTGATACTGATGCGACTGATCTTACGAGCGTTGATAATCATAAGCGCGCTTGCGATTCTTACTGTGCAAGCATCGGCGGATGCAGAGATTGTAATCGCGATCCGCTACTTGGGAGCGCATGGAACAAGCCACTCGCACCTGTATTTGTATCGTGAAGACGGAAAGCTGTTGCGGCAATTGACGGACGACAACTCTGGACAAGATGCCGATCCGATTTTCGCGGCCGATGGTAGCACGATCGTTTTCGCGCGCGAGAAGCCTGATAACGTACGCGAATTTTGGAGCATCGATGCTCGCGGCACTGGATTGAAGAAACTGGGCGCCGGCGCGCCAGATTGGTACGCGCAAACGAAAAGCTCGCTATATTTCACGAACATCGTTGCGAAGGAATCAGCATCACCGACTTCGACAGCTTCGGCCAAAGAATCTGCGTCACCCAGCGCGACACCCGCGGCTACTTACAGAGCGACGGATGATTCCGTCGAGTTGGTCTTGCGCGAAGATCCAAACGGCGAAGAAGATCGGATCGACGGCGAAGGTCATGGAAAACATTATTTCCTGCGCGATTTGAAATCGGAGACTGAGACTGAATTCGGTAAATTGCCGGGCTTCATCGGCGTGTTCGAATTGCTACACGACAACCGAGACAAGGATCGACATTTTCTTTTCGATGGGGCGCTGCGACTCGCCTTTTTCGATCTGCATCTCAACAGCACCGATGGCGACACCTGTTTCGCGCTCGACCTGAACGGCAAGCGGCCCGTTAGGCTTTCGCCGAATTGGGCCACGCCCATTCCGCTTCAAGGTGAATCAGCATTTCTCACCTTGACGGAAAATCGCTACGTGCCGATTCCCGGCAGCTCGAAAACGGCGAATTGTTCTTACATGGAACGCTGGGACGAAAAGTTAAACAAGATTCGTTACGCGCGCGAAAAATCTGCCGCGCTCTATTACGGCGCATCGATGTATCGCCCCGATAAAGATCCTCACATCATCACGATGCGCAGAAGCAGCGACAACCTTCCATGAAAAAAGCATTCACCGCCGTTTGTCTTCTGGCGATGTTGTTAGGCAACGCGTCCGAATTACCCGAGTCGTTCGATAAGTTGGCGGCCGATTTCTGGGTATGGCGCGCGAAGTACGCGCCATTTACCGGCGATGATGTGAATCGCATAGAGCGGCCGGGCGGAATACGCGATTGGTCTGCAGCGGCCATCGACAAGCAACGGAGAGATCTCTCGGGATTCGAGGCGAGGTGGAAGAAACTCAATGTCGGTGGATGGCCCATTTCCAAACAGGTTGATTATCGGCTGATCGGTTCCGCTTTGTCGCGGGTGCGCTGGGAACTCGATATCAATCCGCGCTGGAAACGCGATCCCAATTTCTACATCGCGCAGACGCTCACACCGGTCGTGGAAGTGCTCATCGTGCCGGGGCCTTACAATGCGGCTCGATCGCGCGAGATTTTGACACGCATCGAAAATATTCCGTCGATTTTGCAGCAGGGCATCGAGAACCTAACGAATCCGCCAGCGCCGTTTGCGACCGTGGCAATTCAAGCGCTCGAGAATATTCGATCGCGACTCCACCAGATGGCGACTGAGTTGATAAGATCGACAACCCTCAGAGAAAAGGAGTTGAACGGCGCAGTTGAGCGTGCCACTGATGCGCTCGAAAAATATAGAAACTGGCTTCAGGAAAAATTGCCGTCCCTTCCGCGGGAAACTGCGCTTGGCCGCGATGCTTATATTTTCTTTCTCAAGAATGTCGCGCTGATGCCGTATTCGCCTGGAGACCTTCTCGCGATGGGTCGGCAGGAATGGAATCGCGCGGTCGCGTTCGAAACTTTCGAGAAAAACCGCAACAAAGATGTGCCGCCGCTGAAAATCGCCGACAACACCGATAAATGGATCCGCGACGCTGCCGCCAAGGAATTGTTGATCCGCCAATTTCTTGAAAAGCATGGCATTCTCACCGTACCGGATTGGGTCCAGCACTACACGCTGCGTCCGATGCCGGACTACTTGCACGCGCTCGAAGGATTCGGTGAAACGGATGACTTCACTTCGCCGTCGCGACTAAAGGAGAATTGCATTCGCTATGTCGATCCGCCATCAGGGAATCTCGGTTACTTCTGGCGTGCGACTGCGGAAGACCCGCGACCGATCACCGTGCACGAAGGAATTCCCGGTCACTATTTTCAGCTTTGCCTGTCCTGGAAACATGAAGACCTGATCCGGCGGCATTACTACGACTCCGGTGCGAACGAGGGAATCGGCTTTTACGCCGAGGAAATGATGTTGCAGGCAGGATTGTTCGATGACAGCCCGCACACGCGCGAAATCATTTACGATTTCATGCGGCTCCGCGCGCTGCGCGTAGAGGTAGACGTGAAACTTGCGCTCGGCGAATTCACGCTCGATCAAGCCGCAAAATATCTACAGGAGAAAGTCCCGATGGACGAACAAACCGCGCGCCAGGAAGCGATCGCGTTTTCCACCGGGCCTGGTCAGGCAATTACGTACCAAATCGGCAAGTTACAAATCATGAAGTTCCTTGCCGACGCACGCATGCAACAGGGCGAAAAATTTAATCTCCGCGCCTTTCACGACTTCGTCTGGAAAAACGGCAACCTTCCGATTGCGCTGCAAGAGTGGGAATACCTTGAACGTTAAACAGCGACGCCGATCGCGAGTAAATGCCTGCTACTCGTCCAGTGCAGCTAACGCGGCCTCTGGACTGGTTGCGCTGACGCACGGTGCGCGCGAAACATTTTTGACGAATGATCGCCCCAACAAATCGCCAAACGAACGTTCTGTCAGGAATACATCGCAATACGCAACAGCAACCGAAGAGTGGTCGAGATCGGGAAAATCATTTTCACGGAACGGCCGATTATCATCCAAGCGTATTGCGGCATGCAATGCAGAGCGAACTCGCAATGACGGGATCGCGGCTTGGTCCGAATTTTGAGTTACGGCCTCGCGGATTAGGTTGATTACCGGACGAAACGCTTCAGGAGTCAAATCGGTGTGCTTAGCATCAATGCCGAATACCAACGCGAGATCTTGTAGGGCATTTCGAATATGTGGAGACATGGCCTCTAGCCCTCCGTGCAATTCCTCTTTGAGTAGTTGGTCGAAAGTCTTCGCGCCTCGTGGATTGAGGCTTCGCTCCGCGTTGACTTTCTGCGCCGTATCCATCCGCGGACGCGGAACATCTTGCATGACTAAATCAGCCATCGTCATCTCCCACATTGCGTCGAGGATAAATTTGTGAGCAGCATCCTGGGCACGACCATCAAGCATCGGATGGAATGGATATTTTTCACCTATCATGTGCCCGACGCGGCACCAAATGCTGTCCGGTCGTAGCGGCAGATTTAGAAGCGCCGGTGAATTGCGGATGAAGAACTGCAGCACTTCTAATTCGAAAATATCAAATGGATTGCGTAGTGCCACCCCTTTTACAAAGCTCATCCATTTCATGAGCATGCTGATAGCGACGACTTAACGGAAAAATTTTCGTGGCTTCAACGAAGATTGGGTAACTAACCGGGCAACAAAAGCGTCCTTCGGGAGGCACCATTTCGCAGTTTGTCACGTAAGATGGACATTGCAGACGGATGCGGCGAAGCCTGTGGTTCTCTTAACCAAATCCAAAACTTGGTATCTATGTAAATCTTTCTGCGCGTGTGTACGAATGCCTGCAGCGTTTCATACCGTTCGCGGCGATATTCGGCGAACGATCTACCTTCATGAGTCGTAGCTCGGGCGCTTGCTGCCGCCGTCATATCACGCAGCCGCTCGGCATGACGCTGATCCCAATAGCCCGATTCGTCCAGTTCGTTCACCGGCCGGACGCTAATCGGCAATTTCGACGCCCATTTGGCGGGCAGTGCCTGCGATGATGCGGAAGGCGGCTTCGTCGTCGCGCGCGTTCAGGTCTTTGCGCTTCGTGTTGACGATGTCCATGACTTGTTTGCGAGTGGCTTTGCCGACTTTGGTTTTGTTCGGTTCTTTTGACCCGGCGGCGATGTTGGCCGCTTTCTTCAAGAGAACCGCGGCGGGAGGACTTTTCGTGATGAACGTGAACGATTTGTCTTTGTAAACAGTGATGACGACCGGGAGAATGTCACCGGCTTGTTTCTGCGTGGCGGCGTTAAACTCTTTGCAGAATGCCATGATATTTACGCCGCGCGGACCCAGCGCAGTGCCCACGGGTGGCGCAGGGTTAGCCTGGCCCGCTGGAATTTGGAGTTTAATTTCCGCTACTTTTTCTTTTGCCATTGTGGTTCGTTAAAATGTTGAATCGTTGAAATGTTAAAGCGGAAAATTATCCGCGTTCGACCTGCCAGTATTCGAGTTCGACCGGCGTGGCGCGGCCAAAAATTGTAACTGAGACACGGAGTTTGCCGCGCTCGGGATCGATTTCTTCGACGATGCCGTTTTGGTTCTGGAATGGGCCGTCGGCGACTTTCACGCTTTCGCCAACTTCGAAGCTGACTTTTGGTTTCACCTTTTCTTCGCGCTCTTTCATTTGCGCCAGCATGCTGTCCACTTCCGATTGCCGCATCGGGATCGGCTTGTCCTTAGTGCCGGCAAAACCGATCACCCCGGACGTGTCGCGAATGAAGTACCAGGTTCGCCCGACGAGCTGATTATTCTCATCGAGCAAATGCATGTTGACGATCAGATACCCGGGAAAAAATTTGCGAGTGGTCTCGCTTTTCTTGCCTTTCTTAATTTCTGAAACGCGCTCCGTCGGGACGAGGACTTCGTAAATCAAGTCGCCCATCTCCTCGGTCTTGACGCGTTTCATGATGTTCTCGCGCACCTTGTTTTCCTGACCGGAGAGCACATGCACGACGAACCATTGATCTTTGCCCGCGAGTGTCTGTGCCATAAATCAATGTAATCGGGTGAAGAAATGGACAAAGTTGACGAGAACAAAATCGAAGAGTGCGACATAACCGCCGAGCAACATCATCGCGACGACGACAACCACGGTCGAATCAGTCAGCTCCTTGTAGCGACGGAATCCCTTTTCCTTCGTGTCCCAGGGCCAGGAAGCTTTCTGCAGCTCGACCTTCACTTCACTGAAGAAGCTTTTTACCTTTGAGACCATGGGAACCGTTCAAGCATTGAATTATTATCGACATCCACAATTAAACATCCAAGACCACGCCAGGAGGGACTCGAACCCCCAACCGACGGTTTTGGAGACCGCTACTCTACCAATTGAGCTACTGGCGTTTTTCCTCGGTAAATTAATCGAGAATTTCGCTGACGCGACCCGCGCCGACGGTTTTTCCGCCCTCGCGAATAGCGAACCGAATGGTCTTCTCCATTGCGATCGGCGTGATCAGTTCGACTTCAATAGAGATGTTATCACCCGGCATGACCATTTCCACGCCTTCGGGCAGCTTGACCGTACCAGTCACGTCCGTCGTCCGGAAATAGAACTGGGGCCGATAATTGGTGAAGAAGGGCGTATGACGGCCGCCTTCCTCCTTACTCAGCACGTAAACCTCCGCCTTGAATTTCTTGTGCGGCGTAATCGACCCTGGCTTGGCGATGACCTGACCGCGCTCGACCTCTTCCTTCTTCAGCCCGCGCAGTAAAACGCCCACGTTATCGCCGGCGCGCGCTTCATCGAGAAGCTTGCGGAACATTTCGATGTCGGTCGCAGTCGTTTTGGCTGTGGGACGAATGCCGACGAGCTCGACTTCCCCCATTTTCTTGAGCACACCACGTTCGACACGACCGGTCGCGACCGTGCCGCGTCCTTCTATGTTGAACACGTCCTCGATGGGCATGAGAAACGGCTGATCAATCGGCCGCTCGGGAACCGGGATGTAATCGTCAATGGCCGCTACGAGGGCAAGGACCTGCTTTTCTGCTTCCGCATCGCCATTGAGCGCTTTGAGCGCGCTGCCTTTAACAATCGGGATTTTGTCTCCCGGAAATTCATACTGCGTCAGGAGATCGCGCACCTCCATCTCAACCAGATCGAGAAGCTCCGGATCATCCACCATGTCGACCTTGTTCAAGAACACGACAATCGAGGGCACACCGACCTGGCGCGCGAGCAGGATATGCTCGCGGGTCTGCGGCATCGGTCCGTCCGCGGCCGAGACGACCAGAATGGCGCCATCCATCTGTGCTGCGCCAGTGATCATGTTCTTGACATAATCCGCGTGGCCGGGGCAATCGACGTGAGCGTAATGGCGTTTGTCGCTCGAGTACTCCACGTGCGCAGTATTGATGGTGATTCCGCGTTCTTTCTCTTCTGGAGCGTTGTCAATTGATTCGTATGCGCGCACCTCGGCCATGCCCTTCTTTGCCAGGGCCATCGTAATTGCCGCGGTGAGGGTGGTTTTGCCATGGTCCACGTGACCGATGGTGCCGACGTTCACGTGCGGCTTGTCGCGTTTAAATGCTTCCTTAGCCATTTCAATTCTCCTGGTTAATTAAATTACATGTTTTCATTCAACTGTCGCTCCCGGTCTCGAGCTCCTTCTGGAGCCCATGACCGGGATTGAACCGGTGACCTCGTCCTTACCAAGGACGTGCTCTACCAACTGAGCTACATGGGCCGCTCTTCGTCATCTCGATGCTCGCCGCGTTCTCCGTGGCGGAGCCGAGCGACGAACCGGTTTCACTCTTTGCCAGAGAGATAAAAGTCCCAAAGCCGCGTCAAATTTGCAATTTGAACGACCATGGGACCGCTTCGTTCCAGCAAAAAGCGTCCGCAAGCTAACCGCGCGCGTTAGTGTGTCAAAGAAATTTGTTCGCGCTGCCGGTTATCGAATTCGTCCGCTTGTCTCTTCAGCTTTCCCTCGCGTGACGAGGCGCCCGATTATCGCAATAATAATGAGCACCGCCACCACGATGCCGATGTTCAAAGGAGTAATCAAACCGGGCTTTTCAGGAGTGGGCGTTGGTGTCGCCGCGGCGGCCGACGGCGGGGGCGGCGCGTTCTTCGCAGCCAACGCCGATTGCACGTATTGCAGGCGCTGAACGGTATCGTAATCGTCCGGTTTTAACTTTAGCGCGGCTTGGTAATCGGCGATCGCCTTCTCATACTGAGTCATGGAAGTGTATGTCGCACCCCGTTTTACCAAAGCCTCAGAGTCGGCCGGATTTTTCTCGATCAGTGTCGTGTAGTCTGCAACCGCCGCGTCATAATTCTTTAAATTCCGGTTCGCCCAGGCACGCCGATCATAATTTTGGGGATCGTCCGGATTTTTTTGGTTTGCGGTCGTAAAATCTGCGACTGCCTTGTCCCACTGAGACAGCCCAATCTCAGCAAAGCCCCGGAATTTGTAAGCAATAGCGTTATCGGGCTTGAGCTCTATCGCCTTACTGGCGTCGGGCAGCGCCTGTGCAAAATCTTTTTGCAAGAGCGAAGCTTGAGTCCGGCCGAGGTAGGCGCGTTCATCTTTCGGCGCCAATTCTATGGCCTTGGAAAAATCGGCGGCTGCTTCTGTCCCTTTTTCCAACGCGATATACGCAAAGCCGCGATTCTCATAAAACGCCGGCTGTTTGCCATTTGCTTCGATTGCTCTCGAAAACTCCTCCACTGCCTGTTCGTACTGCTTGCTTTCAAAAAGTTGGTTACCCTTCGTGTACTCGGCCACTCCAGATCCGCCTTTCTCCTTTGCGGGCGCAAGACCGGCCATGCCGAGAAATCCGGCGGCGGCTGCAAATATTGTGATTCGACTCGTGATCATAATCGTTTCTTCTCCTCCGACTTACTTTTTGGGCGATTTATCGTTTCAAAGCGAGCAAATTAACGCGGCCAAACAAACAAAACGATGAAGCGACCGGATTCCACCCAAGAAATTGTCGATCTACGCCGTCGCGCCAATCTTTCGGAAGGTTACGGGGCGATCTTCGCCACAATCGTCATCTGGTCAACACCGTCGCTTTTCCAATATTACCTGATCCGCTATTACGATCCGTGGGCGCAGAATTTTTATCGGTATTCGGTCGCTTGCCTGGCGATCGCGCCATTCGTCGTTCATCGGATGCAATCGGGCGCCCCGCGCTTCGATTGGCGCTCCCTTCTGATCTGTCTCGCTCCATGCGTGCCCAACGTCGTGCATCAAGTCACCCAAGTTGTCGCCTTGTTTTACATGGGCCCGGGCGTTTATGCGATCTTCACTCGCTCCTCCGTGATTTTCACAGCGCTACTCGCGCTCGCCTTTTTTCCCGAAGAACGCCATGTAATCCGACAATGGCAATTTCAGTTGGGCACGTTTTTGGGGCTAATCGGCGCCTTTGGTGTCATCTGGTTCCAACCGGGCTGGAAGACCGGGCACATTGCCCTTCCCGGATTATTCATCGCGTTTACGGCGACGTTTTGTTGGGCACTTTACGGTATTCTCGTCAAACGCCCTTCGGCGCAGCTTGGCTCGATCCGTAGTTTCGGTTTGATTAGTTTTATGACCTCAGCGTTTTTGCTCCCGCTCACTTGCGCGTTTGGAAAAATCAACACACCGCTTCACGTGGGATTGCATGTTAATCTCACTCTTATCGTCTCGGCAGTGAGTTGCATTACGCTTGCCCATGTCTTGTACTACGTCGCCATCCGTGAGATCGGCGTGGCACTTGCCCAAACACTCCAACTGCTCTGTCCCGCCGGCGCGCTAGCGCTCTCCGCCTGGATTTACGGGGAACGTCTCACGCACGCGCAGTTGTGGAGCGCCGTCATTCTCCTCTTTGGCGCATTCCTCGCCATGAGAGTCAAACCGGCCGCAGCAATCGAATCCGCCGAAAATCTGTAGGGGCTTTTTCAGCTTCACTCAGCATCGAGCATGTGGCATCGATACGATTTGCCGACCTAAAATGAATCTGAAAGGTTACCTCCGATCCCATCAAAAAGAGATCGACCGCGCGCTCGATCAGTATCTACCGAAAGCGAATACGAAACCGGCAACGCTCCACAAGGCGATGCGCTACAGTCTCTTCGCTGGCGGCAAACGATTGCGGCCAATCCTTTGTCTCGCGGCAGCCAAAGCTTGCCACGGTAACATCGCGAATGCGCTTCCCTTGGCTTGCGCGCTCGAATGCATCCACACGTATTCGCTCGTGCACGATGATCTTCCCAGCATGGACAACGATGATTTCCGGCGAGGTCGTCCCACCTGCCACAAAGTTTTCGGTGAAGGGATTGCGGTGCTCGCCGGGGACGGGCTGCTGACGATCGCGTTTGAGATCGTTTCAAAGGCAAAACCGACGCCGCGGTACGACATCTCGACCTTGCTCTGTGAACTTGCAGTTGCAGCTGGAAGTCAAAGACTCATCGCCGGTCAGGTCGCCGACCTCGAAGCCGAAGGCAAGAAAGTTAATCGGGGACAGTTGCGCTACATTCACGAAAACAAAACCGCAGCGATCCTCACAACGTCAGTGCGGCTGGGCGCAATGAGCGCAAATGCAGAACGCAAAAAGCTCCGAGCCATCACAAATTTCGGACGCGGGCTCGGACTCGCCTTTCAGGTGATCGATGATATTCTCGATGTGACTCAAACGTCGGAAATACTGGGGAAAAGCGCCGGCAAAGATGTAGCGGCTCAGAAAGCGACTTATCCCGCTGTGATTGGTCTGGAGAAATCGCGCGCAGAAGCCAGGCGACTCACACGCGAAGCGCACGATGCATTGTTGGTCTTTGGAAGCGAAGAAGCTGAGGCGCTGCATGCTCTCGCCAATTATCTCCTGGAACGCGAGTACTGAATCACGCGAGCGCCAGATTCGGATCGATTTCCTCTGTCACTTTCGATTCGAATCCGGCTTGCAATCGTAATGACCCGGCAAATGCAATCATCGCCGCGTTGTCTGTACAGAGCCACGGCTTCGCGCTTCTGAATTCAAATCCTCTGCGTGCACACGCCGCGCCTAATTGCCGCCTCAATTCCTGGTTACAACTCACGCCCCCGCTCACCGTGACAAGATCAGCATCGTACTTTCGCGCTGCTGCAATCGTCTTACGCACTAATATATCGACAATCGCCTGTTGGAATGACGCGCAAAGATCAGGGAGAAAATCCCCATGCAATTTCGGCAATAAATAGCGCACCGCGGTTTTCAAACCGCTGAAGCTGAAATTCTCCGAGTCGAGCATGCTGCGCGGGAGATCAAACCGGCCGGGATTACCGTCTCGGGCACGCTTTTCAATTTCCGGCCCGCCCGGGTAAGTGAGGCCCAACATCTTGGCGACTTTGTCTAACGCTTCGCCCGCTGCGTCATCGACCGTTCGCCCAATCAACTCGTAGCCTGCCAGGCCATGCACGCGGATCAACATCGTATGTCCGCCGCTCACAATGAGCGAAACATTCGATTTCACCTCACCGCCGCTGAAGAATGGCGAGAGCAAATGCCCTTCGAGATGATTAATCGAGAGGTAAGGCTTGCCGAAGCCGACGGCGAGCCCTTTGGCAATTGAGGCGCCGACCATCAATGAGCTGGCAAGCCCCGGCCCGCTCGTCGCGGCAAAAGCGTCGATGTTTGACATGTCGATCTTGCCGTTGTGTGCCGCGCGCTCGAGCAAGCGCGGCGCCTGGACAAGGTGATTGCGCGAAGCAATCTCGGGCACGATTCCACCGTATTTTCCATGCTCGGCTATTTGTGACGCGATTTCGCTCGCCAGCAACTCCGAACCGGAGTGGCCGTTGCGTCCGCGCAAGATCGCAACGGCGGTCTCATCACACGAGGTTTCGAGCGCCAACACTGTCATTCCGGGCGAAGTCGAGAGATCTCTCACTGTTAAAACCGGTCTAAGGATTCAGAGATAGTGAGATTTCCTCGACTTCGCTCGGAATGACAAAAAAGAGGAAATGCGAGTTTCTATTTCTTCACCGCATCCGTTTTCGGCGCGTTTTGCTGCGCGTAAATCATGACACCCTTCAGCGCGTCGATCGCCCGCAACATCTGTGGATCTTTCGTCTTGATGATGTTTTTCTCTTCGTCCGGTTTCATGTTTTCCGCATTGCGCAACGTAAAGAGCGTACGCTCCTGCTCTGTCGTCATCGGAACGCGAATATTTGGCATCACCCCGTTTCCCTGAATAACCTGCTTGCTCGGCGTGTAGTATTTCGCTGTGGTAAAACGCACCGCGGAGCCGTCTGGTAACTGCATGACATTCTGCACGGAACCTTTTCCAAACGTTGTTTCGCCGACGAGGATGGCGCGATGCAAGTCTTTGAGTGCTCCAGAAACGATCTCCGCGCCGCTCGCGCTGCCTTCGTTAATCAGGAGCGCCATGGGAAAAGGTGGACGCTCTTTTCTCGCCCCAGAAGTCGAATAATCGTGCTGTTGAGAAGCAACGCGACCCTGGGTCGAGACCACTTTGGTATTGGGCGGCAAAAATTGAGCACAGACGTCTACCGCGCTGTTCAAAAGCCCGCCTGGATTATTCCGGAGATCGAGAACGAGCGCCTGCATGCCCTGCTTTTGCAGTTCATCGAGTGCTTTCGACAATTCTTCCGCCGTTGGCTCATTGAACTGAATCAGCCTGATATAGGCGATCTTGAATGGGCCGCTCAGCTCCGCGTCGAGCAACTTGGTTCCTTTGACGCTCTGCACTTTGATCTCTGCGCGCTCCAGCGTGTAATCTTTGATTTCCTTCGTCGAAGGACGCAGCAGCGTGAGAGTTACTTTCCGGCCAGCTGGTCCACGCAAAACATTGATGGCATCCTGGAGGTCCATTCTTTCAGTTGAAGTGCCGTTAATTTTCAAAATCTGGTCGCCCGAAAGAATGCCGGCCCTGGCGGCGGGCGTGTCCTCCATTGCCGTGATCACCGTAGGCAGACCGTTTTTCATCGATACCTCGATCCCGAGACCGTTAAAACGGCTCCGCGTGTCCTCTTGCATGTCGCGGAAATCATCCGGGTCCATGAATTGGCTGTGGGGATCAAGTGAAGACAGCATGCCTTTCAGCGCCGCCGTGATGAGATCGTGATAGCTCGTCTTATTTCCATCTACGTAATCCTGTCGAATCAATTGGATGGCTTTTGCGAAAATGGAAATTTGTGAATAACCATTGTCATCCTGGTTCGTCGCTGGCTGCTCTTCCTCGGCGCAGACGCTCGAGAAAACGCCAAGGAGAAACAGCGGGGCCAATAACAGCATGATAATAGGACGTCTCATATTTCGATTGCCGACAGACTGGATAATCGCTCATTGGGAAAATTTTGGCAACGCGCAAAGGGCTGTCTAAGTTTGTCGCCGCGAATGAGGCCCGTTCTTATTATAAAACCTTGCGCACTCATTTTTTCGTTGATCGCGCTGTCGCTGCCATGCCGGTGCAGTTTCGCCACGCAAACTGCTGACGCCGAATACGAAGCGGTCGCCGAGGAATACATCAAAGGCTATTTCGCCGCCCATCCGCTCGAGGGAACTGCTCTCGGGCTCCACGAATACGACGGCAAAATCACCGATTACAGCCGCCTTGCCCTTGATGCCGAGCTTTCGCGGTTACGACGGTTCGACGATCGATTGGCGAAGTTCGACCCGAGCAAATTGAGTCCTCGCCAATCCATCGATCTGAGAATTCTGCAAACAGCGATCAAGAAAGAACTCTTTCAAATGCAGGACATGTCCATCTTCGAGCGCAACCCGATGGTCTACGCGCGCGCAGCCGATGTAAATGTTTATGTGAAGAGGAATTTTGCACCGCTTGAAGATCGCGTTCGCAGCCTGGTCGCAATCGAGTCCCAAATTCCAAACATCCTTATCGCAGCCAAAACGAATCTGAATGAGGTGCTTCCAAAACCCTATGTGGAACTTGCCATTCAGATCGCAAGAGGTTCCTCGGATTTTCTGAAGAAAAACCTGGTTGTGGCAGTCGCCGGTCTGAAAGACGAGCAAATTCGCGCCGCGTTTCAGGACGCCAATCGGAGAGCAGCGAATGCTCTCGCCGATTATGCGGCGTGGCTGGAACGCCAAAAACTTCCAAAGGCGTCACCGGATTTTGCACTCGGTGAGGAGAAATTTCGACGCCTGCTCGCACAAACCGAACTTGTCGATCTCCCGTCGGAGAAAATTCTTGAGATCGGCCTGGAGCAATTAAAGGCGCAACAGAGTGCGTTTGCCGAGGCCGCGAAAGCAATCGACCCCAACAAATCAGCCATTGAAGTTTTCAAAGAGATCCAAGGCGAGCATCCGACACCACAAAATCTTATTCCCGATATATCTAAAAATCTGGAGAAGATTCGGAAATACGTTTCTAGCCATCACTTGGTAACGATTCCGTCGGACATTCGGGCCCAGGTCAAAGAAACGCCGCAATATCGCCGCGCCACGTCTTTTGCATCGATGGATACGCCAGGCCCATTCGAAAAGCACGCGACCGAAGCCTATTTCTATGTCACACCAACGGAGAGCGACTGGCCCGAAAAGCAAAAGCAAGAATGGCTGACAGCCTTCAATAATTACGCCTCCGATATTGTTTCGATCCATGAAGTTTATCCTGGCCATTATGTGCAATTCCTCCGCTTGAACGCGTCGTCCGCAGGCAAGATTGAGAAGATTTTTGGCAGCTACGCATTCATCGAAGGCTGGGCGCATTACTGCGAGCAAATGATGATCGAGCAAGGCTATGGCAGCGCGACCGGTCCCAGCCCGAGTGAAGAAGACACGAAACGCGCGGCCAAATATCGCATGGCGCAAGCCGATGAAGCGCTGCTGCGCTTATGCCGCCTGTGTGTCTCGATCAAGATGCACACACAGAAGATGTCCATTGATGAGGCGACAAAATTTTTGCAGGATAATTGCTACTACGAGGAAAAGCCCGCGCGTCAGGAAGCGATGCGCGGCACGTACGATCCTGGCTACCTCAATTACACGCTGGGTAAATTGCAGATTCTGAAATTGCGCGACGATTACAAGGCGCAACAGGGCGAGGAGTTCTCGTTACAAAAGTTCCACAACGAGCTACTCAATCACGGTATGCCGCCAATTCGTCTGCTTCGCGAAATAATGCTCAAGGACAAAACGAAATGGGACGAAGTGTTGTGACACAGACACAGGCATCTTGCCTGTCTCGTCGAGCCGGCTCCCAGCCGGCAACCCAGGATGGCTGTGTTACTCCGCTTCTGACTCGCCCAATAGATCCTTCAGCAGCGGCTGCGGATTGCTCGGCAATTCTTCCACATCTCGCAACTTTTTTGTGATCGCGCGCGAACGCACTGCCACGTTGTCCACCTGCCGTGCGGCCTGATCGAGCTTGTCTTTCACCGCAGATAACGCTTCGCCGAATTTGCCAAACTCGGTCTTCACGCCCGCGAGCAAATTCCAAACTTCACTCGAACGCCTTTGGATCGCCAGTGTTCGAAAACCCATTTGCAAACTATTCAAGAGGGCCGCCAGCGTGGTGGGCCCGGCGAAAACGACGCGGCACTCGCGCTGCACCTGTTCCACTAAACCAACGCGACGGATCGCCTCGGCGTAAAGACCCTCCGTCGGCAGAAACATCAGCGCGAAATCCGTTGTCCGCGGTGGATTGATGTACTTCTGGCAAATATCTTTCGCGCATTTTTTCAATTGTGTTTCCAGACTCTTCATCGCCTCGTCAAGTGCGGTAACATCGCCTTTCTCCTGGGCGGCAATGAGCCGGTGATAATCTTCTGTCGGAAACTTTGCGTCAATTGGCAACCAGACCGGCGCGCCGTTTTCATCGCCCGGCAGTTTGATCGCGAATTCAACGTTCTCGGCGCTTTCTTCACGCGTTTTGACGTTGCGCGCAAATTGGTCCGGCGTGAGCACCTGTTCGAGCAACGCGCCCAATTGCACTTCCCCCCAGCCGCCGCGCGCTTTCACATTTGTGAGGACCTTTTGCAAACCGCCGACGTCGCTTGCGAGTTGCTGCATCGCGCCGAGCCCTTGATGGACTTGCTCAAGTCTGTCACTCACGAGTTTGAAGGATTCGCCGAGCCGTTTCTCCAGTGCGCCTTGCAATTTCTCGTCAACCGTCGCGCGCATCTTGTCGATTTGCTTTGAGTTATCCTCCTGCAATTGCTTCAGGCGAACATCGACAATTGAACGCACGCCCTCGAGAGATTTGCTCAGCTCCTCGCGTTGCCTTTTCGCCAATGCACCTGCCTCCTCGCGATTTCGGGAAAATTCATCGCGCAATCCGCGATCGATGATTTCCAATCGTTTAACTAATTCTTCTTCAATCGATCTTGCGTTTACGGCCACCTCGACGCCTTGTCCACGTCTGCGGAGCAAAACAACAATCGTTCCGACAATAGCCAGACCGCTGACCAAGCCGATGAGAAGATAAAATAGCGAATTCATGAGGTGGGTTCACATCTCTGCCATGTCAAGTGAAAGCCTGCCCTGAGCGAAGCCGAATGGATCGAGAGATCTCTCATTGTTTAAAGTAAGAGATTCCTCGACTTCGATCGGAATGACAAGCGCTGGTGGACGCCTCGCCTGACTGTCGGGCCCCGTCTCTAAAACCGGAGCTTCACTCCTCCATACGCGGCGCGCCCAAGCGCGGGAAATCCAAAAACCTCCGCGTAATGCTCGTTCGTCAGATTGTCGATCCGGCCAAAGATCGACAAGTGCGCGTTCACTTCATATTCCGCCGCAATATTGACGAAGCTGTAATCTTCGATGTCAAAATTCGGTCCGCCAAAATTGAGTTCCTCACGCGCGTTTACGAACTTTGCTTCAATAGTCGTGCGCAATCGTTTCCACCACAGATACGAACCGGAAACGTAAACTTCGTTGCGTGGACGGCGCGGCAAACGTGCGCCTTGTGGCTGCGAAAT
Source organism: Candidatus Udaeobacter sp. (assembly GCA_036495045.1). Classification (GTDB taxonomy): domain Bacteria; phylum Verrucomicrobiota; class Verrucomicrobiia; order Chthoniobacterales; family UBA10450; genus Udaeobacter. Next base: position 96,189 of record DASXNN010000093.1, on the reverse strand, counting down.
ATCGGCCGAGGAAGTTTTTTCCGCGTCCAGATAAGTGTAGCTCGCCGCGAAAACAAGATCGCGAATCGGTTGCGCGCGTAACTCCGCTTCGAGCCCCTGGGTTTCGGCAGCACCGAGGTTGAGCGTCTGAAAAAGCCCGTTGAACCCGATCACGTTCGACAAGTCGTTGTGAAAATAAGTCGCGCCGACCGTCACTCGATTCTCCCAAAGCCGTTGTTCCACGCCGATGTCCCAGCCAAAATCTTTTTCCGGCTTTAATCCGAAATTGTTTCCGAAAATCTTGTCCTGGCTGCTCGGCGGACTGAATCCTGTGGCAACGCTCGAGTGGAGAGTGGTATCGGTCTTGTCGATCTTGTAGCTGCTGGCGATCCGGTAAGTCCAGACGTCACCGAACTCATTGAAATGATCGATGCGTCCACCGGCAACGAACACCAGATTCTCGATCGCAGCAGTCATTTGAAGAAATCCTGCGATCTCCTGCGTGTGATCGCTGATGAAAGTGGGCTGCGGACCAAATGCCTGAGATACGAACGGCCGCTCCTGGCCTGCGTTCAGGCGATTATAAAAAAATCCGGAAGTAAGCGTCAGCCAGGAGGTCGGTCGTAAATCATTTTGATAATCAACTGTTGTCCGTTCGAAAAGCGCGCGCGTCGGTCCGACAAATCCATCCTGATTTGGATTGTTGACCTGCCGCTCCTGATCGTAATCGAAAATCAATTTGTGCTCCCACCAATCGCCCACCTGAAAATCGACGTGCGGCGCGATAAACCATTTTTCCGTTAGAAAATGGTCGATTGGCTTGGGATCAAAGATCGTGTTCGGATTTCCGGTTTCGCTCAGAGTGTACAGAAACAAACTTCCAATCCGTAATTGATCGCTAGGCGACCAGCCCACGTCCGCGATGGCTGAGCTGTTGCGATAATTGTTGTTGGGCCGCGCGTTATCGGTGTCGAGCCGGCTGGCGCCGATTGAATAATCAAACGCGCCAAGCCGACCGTCACTCTCGAGCGATTCACGAAACGTATCGTACGATCCGCCCTCTGAACTGAAAGTAATTCCCGGCGTGCCAGTTCCCTGTTTGGTGAAGATTTGCACCACGCCAGCCAAAGCCCGCGGACCGTAGATCGTGCTTTGCGGACCGCGCGCGATTTCGATTCGGTCGACGTTGTCCGTTGTAAGGTTGGCAAAATCGAATTGGCCGGCTAAGCCCTGATTAATTGGAATACCGTCAAGCAGGACCTGCATGTCCTGGCTCGGCAAACCGCGCATAAAGACGGAAGTGAGCTGACCGGCCGTACCGGTTTGGACAACGCTGAGTCCCGGCACTTCGCGCAACGCGTCGCTGACCCGTTCGATTTGTTTTTGCGCGAGATCTTCCGACGTGATCACGCTCACGCTCGCGGGCGATTGATCGAGCGGAATATCGAAACGTGTTGCACTGACGATCACTTCACCAGCTTCCGCTTCGCCTATCGACGGCTTCGGCGATGCTTCCTGACCGCGACCCACAAGCGGCGCAATCGTTAACCAAATTCCAACGAGCCAGCGCCCGCGGCGATTTTTCTTCAACATAACAAGTTTCCTCCATTTTTTCTCGAGAGGCGGACTTGTTTGGCGGAGCCGCACGGTCCACGACTCTCATTCTTCTTTTTGCGAAGAAGTTTTTTCGCGCACCGCACACACGGGCACGAATGAGGTGAACCGGACAAATATTCTGGCTCCTGGCGTATGATGCCTGTGCGGCACGCACCTTCTTCCCGCCTTCACCCCCAAAAGCATTCGGGGATTGGCCCAATGGGAAGTCGTATCCAGTTACAGCAGCGCAACTGCTCCCGATTCGCACGGGATTTCTTGCGCCGATCCACTTTTTTCAAGCTCGCAAAGAACTGGATCGAGGAGTAGCGGCTTGCGCTTTATCTTTCAAGATTTATTTATCAATCCGCAATTAGCTCTTCCCTGTGTCTTCAACTGATTCCTCTCCAAATCTGATCGTCACTGGCGGCGCCGGCTTCATTGGCTCCAACCTCACGCTCGCCTTGCAGGAAAAATTTCCCGACGCGCGACTAACGGTAATCGACGATTTTCGCTCCGGCGATTTCAAAAATCTCGACGGCTATCGGGGCGATTTCGTCGCCCAAAACCTCACAACGCTCGATTGGCACAAACAATTCGGAGACGAACAGGTCGACGTCATTTTCCATCTCGCATCAATCACGGATACAACGCTGCACGACCAATTTGTCCAGGTGCATGACAATGTAGAAAGTTTCCGCCGCATTTTGAACTTTGCTCGCTCAGCCAGGACGGGAATCATTTATGCATCGTCGGCATCGATTTACGGCCCAGCAACGGAGGCCAGCGTCGAATCCAACGGGGCTGCGCCCGCGAACACTTACGCATTCTCCAAAGTGATCATGGACAATATTGCCATGCGCGCCGCTGCCGAGTTTCCCGATTGGATCATCATCGGTTTGCGTTACTTCAACGTTTACGGACCGCGCGAAGCACACAAGGGGATCCCGGCGAGCATGGTTTATCGTCTCGCCCAGCAGATGAAAGCCGGACAGCGTCCTCGCATTTTCAAACATGGCGAGCAGAAGCGCGACTTCGTTTATGTGAAGGACATCGTGGAGGGGAGCATTCTTGCGCTGGAGGCGAAAGAGAGCGGAATCTATAATCTCGGCTGCGGACAGGCGCGCTCGTTTAATGAACTAGTCGACATCCTGAACAAATGCCTCGGCACAAAGTTGCCGCCCGATTACATCGACAATCCTCACGCGCATTACCAGAATTTCACCGAGGCAGATCTGGAAAGGGTTCGCAGCGCACTTAATTACCAGCCCCAATTTCCGCTCGAAGACGGTGTGAGAGACTACATGAAATGGTTGTATCCGAAGGAAAAATTATGAAACCGAAAAAATCCGACTTGCTAGTTGAAGTCGTCGAGCACATCGACATCAAAAAACACAATGTTGTGCCACTCGTCGAGGCGATGAGCAAGATGGCATTCTCGGCGCGCGATCTCGGCCGGGCCGCGCAAATCTATGACGTGATGCTGCGCGACAAAGATTGCGCGATCATTCTTTGCCTGGCCGGCTCGATCTTTTCCGCCGGCCTGAAACAGGTTGTTGTCGATCTCATCGAGCATAACATGGTGGATGCAATCGTTTCCACTGGCGCGATCATTGTCGATCAAGACTTTTTCGAAGCGCTCGGCTTCAAACATTACAAGGGCGAGATCAACACGGATGACGGCATTCTGCGGCGTCTCGCCATCGATCGCATTTACGATACTTACATTGACGAAGACCAGTTGCGTGTTTGTGATTCAACCTGCGCAGAGATCGCCGACAAAATCCAACCACGTCCCCATTCGTCCCGCGAATTTATCCGCGAGATGGGCCGACATTTGAGTGACCACGGAAAAAATCACGAGTCGGTCGTGCTTGCGGCATTTGAGAAAAACGTGCCGATTTTCGTGCCGGCGTTCAGCGATTGCAGTGCGGGCTTCGGATTAGTGTTCCATCAATGGCATCATCCCGAGCGGCATGTGAGCATCGATTCGGCCAAGGATTTCCTTGAGCTAACGAAGATCAAGATTGAATCGAAGCAAAGTGGTTTGCTCATGATCGGCGGCGGCGTGCCGAAAAATTTCGCGCAGGACTTAGTTGTGGCAGCGGATTATCTGGGGTTCGATGTTGGGATGCATAAATACGCTGTGCAGATCACTGTGGCCGATGTGCGCGACGGGGCGCTTAGCGGATCGACATTAAAAGAAGCCAATTCGTGGGGCAAAGTTGACCAAGGCGCCGAGCAAATGGTTTACGCGGAAGCAACGATCGGCCTGCCGCTGATCGCTGGTTATGCGTATCACAAAGGCGGCTGGAAAAATCGCGCGGCCCGAAACTACGCCGCGTTTCTCGATAAATAACGTAGGGTCCGCTGCTTGGGCCCGCACCACTACATCTATCCTTCCCAAAAGAATTTCGTCGGGCGATTAATTTCGACCGGCAGACTTTTGTGAACGGGACAGTTGAGCGCAGTTTGCTCCAGCAAGTCGCGTTGGGGATGATCCTTCGGTAATGGAATATGAACTTCGGAGGGTAGTCCAACGATGCGGCGCGGCGGGTCTTTGGACATTTCTTTTTGTACCGAAATGGTCATTCCCCGCAAATCGACACCAAGCTCTTGCGCCTTGATTCCCATGGTCGTGCTCATGCAGGTCGCGAGGGCAGTGGCAACGAGATCGGTCGGGGAAAATGCTTCGCCTTTGCCTTTATTATCAGTCGGCGCGTCGGTTGCGATTTTTGCCTTCGATGGGCCATGCACCGCGTCGGAACGCAAATCGCCGGTGTACCTAACGGAAATGTTTACCATTCCGAATTATGCGGCCCGTTTCCATGTTTGTCATGTCGAGCGAAGTCGAGGCATCACTTACCGTTCTCTGGTTAGCAATGAGAGATTTCTCGACTCTGCTGGGAATGACAAAAAGCCTTATCGAGGAGTAATGAGTAATGTTTCCTGAATTTTGTCTGCGTGTCGCACGAATTCATCGCGGAAGACACGTGTAAGATCGGCGTCGTGCAGGATGATCATGTCGGTATCGTGCTTTTTGTGGTCGTCATTTTGCCAGCCTTCGTTCCACCAGCCGAATCCAATGATCGCCGGCCATCGATTTGAGAATAAATCTTCGAGCGCCGATTTTGCCCAACTGGCCGCATTGACATGCCGATTATGTAAATCGCATCCGAATTCAGCGATAATGATTGGCTTGTTCGGTGCGATTTTGATCAAGCGTGGGTAAGCGTCGCGCATTTTGAATCGAAAACTTTCAGTTCCATCGCGAGTCGTCGGCGTTGTCGGTCCGTAGGCACTGAACGCGACCCAATCGCAATAATTCTCTCCCGGAAAATAATTCTCAAACCGGTTCCATTTTCGTTCCGGCTCATCGAACCAGTTCACATGCCAGACCCAATGTAAATTATCCGCGCCTTCAGCGCGCATGAGATCGACGATGTGCCGGTAAGCCGCAACGTAGCGCGCTGGCCCTTCCTTTGCCCCGCCGTTCCATTTCCCATTCCAGCTAAACCAATTTCCATTTGGCTCCGTGCCCCACTCGATCAAAATGGGCGACCCAAAATTCTTCGCCTCTCGCGCCCAAGCGCGCAGATCGACATCGAAATCTCCAGCGATAATCTTGCGAAGCGAAAAGGTTTTCTCCGAATGCCGCTGATCGACATTCGAACGCAGCATCAACCGGATATACGGAACTTTATTGAGATTTCGAATCCAGTCGCATACGACGGCTGGAAATTTTCGGGATTCAAACCAGTTATTGGAGAAATAAATCCAGACGGTCTTTTTGCCGACCGCTTGCTCGTACCGTGCAACATCTTCCGGCGTGACATCATGCTCGGTCGGATCGTGTTGATCGGTCCCGACCCCGCCCCAGTAGAATCCGTGATAAAGCTTTCCGGATGGTGGTGATGCAATACGCACAGACTCAGCGCGAACGTGTGCGACGCACAAAAGTCCAAGCAAACAACCGGAGAGAAGCCTTTTCACGCCAAAGGACGGTGATGTTGGCTCACGGCCACCGAGTAATTTAGAATGGAAAGCGCGATCCTCATAGAACGCCCCTACAAAAACAACCGCAGGTTGCAACCGATTCGTTTTCCCTCGGCGATTCAGGAAGTATGAACAAAAAAGGAACAGGCAAAGATTTAACGAAAGAATCGCCGCGCAGTCCACGCATTCGGGTTGGCGGGTACGCGATCCTCGGGCGCACGATCGACAAATGCCGTGCCCTCGTGGCAGGGAATATCGGCGAATATCACTTTGATTGTCCGCTGGATAACATGCTTTTTGGTTTTAAGGGCGTGAAAGGGTACGATTTCAAAGTGCAAGTCGACCACGGCGCGAGCGACCAGGAAATAGTTGAATGGCTCAACCGCAACGGGGAAGAGAAAACGCCGGCGGAAACCAAACGATGGGCCGAAGAGGTAGAGGCTAGCAGCCTCTACAACGATCCGGAAAAGCGTGATTTCTTCGTCGAGGGATGCAAGAAGCTCGGACTTGATCCGGCAAAGACGACAACGTTCGAGTGGCTTGAAATCGACGATAAAGTAAGTCACGCGCAGAAAGCCGCGTAGATCGCACACGATCTAACGTGGGTGTGTAGCGTCTTCTGACTTGCGAACGGATCAACGACGGAAGCCGGACGCGTGGGCCACCTTCATGTCTTGATGATCGGCGGCGGAGTATCCTCCGTTATACCGGTATCAACGCCGAGGCGGAGTTTGCTGTGATGCACGCCGTAGAAAAAATAGATCGCCAGGCCAATCGCGAGCCAAACAAAAAACCGTCCCCAAGTTTCCAGCGGTAAACTCAACATCAGGATGAAGCAAAAGAGAACGCCGAGGATCGGGAAAAGCGGTACTAATGGAACACGAAACGGCCGAGCGCGGCTGGCTTGGGTGCGGCGCAAAATAATTACGCCCATGCAGACGAGCACAAACGCAAACAGGGTTCCAATATTGGTGAGATCGGCGAGCGAGCCGATATCGACCAGCGCAGCAACGCCGCCAACGACAATACCGGTCCAGATCGTCGTGATGTACGGTGTTCGGAATCGCGGGTGAATTTTCGCAAAATACGGCCAGAGCAGACCGTCGCGCGCCATCGCCATGAAGATGCGAGGCTGACCGAGTTGAAACACCAGCAGCACGGAAGTAATTCCAGCAAGCGCGCCGGCACTGATAAGCGCTTGCGCCAACCGATGACCGGCGAACGCGGTCGCGACTGCAGCCGGATCCCCGAGGTACGTTGTGTACATCCGCATCCCGGTGATCACTGCCGCCATCAACACATAGAGCACGGTGCAGATGATGAGGCTGGCAATGATTCCAATCGGCATGTCGCGCTGCGGATTTTTTGCTTCTTCGGCCGTAGTCGACACGGCATCGAATCCGATGAAGGCAAAGAAGACGATCGCGGCGCCACTCATAACGCCGCCAAAGCCGCTCGGCAAAAATGGATGCCAATTGCTCGGATGAACCATGAAAGCGCCGAAGGCAATCACGAACACGACGACTGCGAGTTTGATGACGACGATGGTCGAGTTCGTCCGCGCGCTCTCACGAATTCCATAGATCAACAGCGCGGTCACTGCCGCGACTATGAGGAAGGCCGGCAGATTCACGGCAATCGGAATTCCGCCGATTAGCGGCAATCCCGTAGAAGAATAATTCTTTAATGCATCTCCACCGGTCGTCACAATGTCATTCGCAGTCCGAGCATCATTGACCAACCAAAGCGGAAATTTGATTCCGTCCGGAAATAGCCAGGGTATCTGCGCGCTCCCGCAAAGTCGCACAAAATACCCAGACCAGCCGACGGCGACAGCCATGTTGCCTACCGCATATTCGAGAATCAGATCCCAGCCGATGATCCAGGCAACGATTTCGCCCATCGTTGCGTACGAATATGTATAAGCCGAGCCGGAGACGGGAATCATGGCCGCCAATTCCGCGTAACAAAGCGCGGCGAATCCGCACGCGATGCCAGCAACTATGAATGAGAGCATCACCGCGGGACCGGCGCCCGGCCGGCCAAAAACCAAGGGCGCGTGCGTGATCCACGCCTGAAAGAAATTCAGGACCGGCGTTTTCCAAATGGAGCCGATAGCGTGCGCCTGCTCGCCGGCCGCCGCGGTTCCCGCCAGAGCAAAAATTCCAGTGCCGATGATGGCGCCGATGCCGATGCAGGTAAGAGCGAACGGCCCGAGTGCGCGCTTCAGCTGGCGCTCGGGAGCAGCCGCTTCGGCCATCAAATGCTCTGGACTTTTGGTTCTTAGAAGTTGAGACGCCACGTCGCTTTACTAATTCGGCTGAGTCAGGCCCGATTGGATGCGCATCGTGGCATCACCCTGGGCGCGTGGTCAATCCTAAGTTTTGCCGTTCTTTGCCGGTGGACGGCAGTGAGTTGGTTTTATTAAACTCGGTGACCATGTCTAATGAGCCGAGCAAGTTGAACCTTGGCGATACCGCAGTTTCCGCCATCGAACAACCGGAGCGAAAGCGTTCCTCGAGACGCCAAAAAACGCGGCGCCAGTCGCTCTCCCATTGTGAGAATTGCGGCGCGCAACTGACCGGACATTGGTGCGCGCAGTGCGGACAAGCTGCGGTCGATTACCGGCGCTCGTTTCGTCACGTGATTGTCGATGTTCTGGATTCGTTTCTAAATTGGGACTCGAAATTTTTCGCCTCCGTCGGATTGCTGGTCGCAAAGCCGTGGCGCCTGACAAACGAATTTCTTTCGGGCAAACGCGTTCGCCACGTCCATCCGCTGCGTCTTTATCTGCTTGCCAGCATCCTTTTTTTCTTCGCAGTCAATTACTGGGCAAAAGCGATCCACATCGATCCAAGTAAACTCGCTCCAAAGAATCGCACCGAAATCGAAAGCGAATTAAAGAAGAAAGATTTGCCGCCGGAAGTGCGTGCTAAACTGGAAACCGTGTTGCAAGAGGCTTCACTGGCACAGGCGGCAGAAACGGGGCAGTCCAAAGGAGTTGCAACCGGCCCCAAAGATAGGCCGTTTGCTGTTTTTGACCCTGGCACGAAAACGTCGACACAATTTGAACGATGGCTGGAAGCACATGCCAAAGAGAAATTTGGCGAACGTGGAACCAAACTGCAGCTCTTTCTCAGCACGCTCTTCAGCAACCTGCCTTACATGATGCTTTGCTGCATTCCACTGTTTGCCTTTGTGCTCAAGATTCTCTATCTGCGCCGTCGCATTTTCTACATCGATCATCTAATTTACGCGCTGCATATTCACAGCTTCGCTTACGTCGGCATCATGCTGATTGTTCTCGCGACGATTGGACTAAATCGTGCGGCGTCTGGTCAGCTCGCTCGCTGGATCATTGCGCTTCTTTGGATCGCGTTCGCTCTGCAAATTTTCCTTTCGATCCGCCGCGTTTATCGGCAAAGCTGGTTTGTTAGCATATTTAAGTTCTTTTTCGGCGGGTTTGTTTATCTGATCGTCCTCTCGGTCGCGCTAGCCGCGACTTTCTTTATTACCCTCGCCATGCCATGAAAAAATAGCCCTGTTCATTCTAACCCTTCTTGCCCCTGTGACTGGAATACTCGCGGCGTCGCCTCTTGTTGCGTTCGAACGCAACAACGCGGTTTGGATTGCAAACCTCGATGGCACAGGCGTCAGAAAAATCGGTTGCTGGATCGACAACGAGAACATCCTTTTTCTAAGCCGCGCACCGAAAGAAAAAGGAAGACTCAATTTATCGGATGTCCGCCAACAGCAAGGACTTGAAGCGCCTCATTAGAGATGCGCGTTTTCCGAGCGTGAGCACGCCGTGAAAACAGAACTGACTAACTGATCGCGCGCACAACGCCGCCATCCGCTCTGACGGCCACGCCGTTAATCGCTGATGCCAATGGGCTGCAGACAAACGCGACCACATTTGCAATTTCATCCGACTGAATAAATCGCCGCAAAATTGAAGTCGGTCGCGCGTTCTTAAAAAACTCTTTCTCAAATTCAGCTGCGCTCATGCTTTTCTCCGCTGCGAGATCTGAGACAAACTGCGTCACGCCCTCCGATGCAGTTGGTCCCGGCAGAACCGAATTTACCGTTACAGCTGTCCCTTCACACGTCTCAGCCAGCCCACGTGCGATTGCCAGCTGCGCAGTTTTGGTCATTCCATAGTGGATCATTTCGGCTGGAATCTGCAGCGCCGATTCACTCGAGATGAAAACGATTCGACCCCAATTGCGCTCCTTCATTGGTGGCAGGTAAGCACGACTCAATCGCACTCCCGACATCACGTTTACCGCGAAGAATTTCTCCCAATCTTCATCAGTGATCTTCTCAAAAGGCTTTGGCTCGAAAATGCCGACGTTGTTAACGAGAATGTCCACGCGGGGCAGCTGTCGCACGACTTCCTCACAACCATTGGCGTTGCCAAGATCAGCCGCGATCCCGCGAATGTTCGCATCCCGTGAGTCTTTCTTAATCTGCGCGATGGCCTCGCCAACTCGCTCCTCGGTTCGTCCATTGATAACGACTTCCGCGCCTTCACGCGCTAATCGACTCGCAATTGCCATGCCGATCCCAGCAGTCGAGCCGCTAACGAACGCCAACTTGCCGCCAAGCTCCAAGTCCACTTGTCAATCTCCCAGGATCTCCCTCGCCCGATTAAGCGCTTCACCGACTTTCGTCGGCTCGGTGCCGCCACCCTGCGCGGATTCAACCCGACCGCCGCCTTTGCCGCCCACAATTGCGGCCGTTTCCTGGATCAACTTGTTCGCCTGAAACTTTGAAGTCATTTCTTTTGGCACCAACGCGATGAGCGCCACTCTTGCATCAATCGCACCGGCCAGAAAGATCGGACCCTCAAATCTCGTCTTCAGGGCATCGGCCACGGCGCCAAGCAATTTGCCATTCGCGTTTGAAACTTCCGCGACGCAGAAATTCTTCTTTTCGCATGACTCAACTATTTCGTTCGCAATTTTCGCCGCACGACTCTGCAGGTCAGCCTCAGCAGCTTTGGCAGTTCGTTTCTCCCAATCGTGGACCTCGGTCTCAAGTTTCTCCAGATGGGCCGCTCGCGCGTCGATCTGTTTCAGCAGTTCACTCGTCTCAGCCGTTTCCGCAAAAACCGGCAACGCAGCGATGTCGGGTTTCTTTCGCGTGAGCGCTTCAAATTTTTCCTCTTGGCGCGCAGCTTCCTTTTCTGCCCATGCACGCGCCGCGTCACCCGCGACTGCTTCAATTCTCCGAATACCAGCTGCGATCGCGTACTCACTCACGATTCGGAAAGGCCCGATCTCTCCCGTGGTCCGCGCGTGCGTGCCACCGCAAAGCTCCATAGAGTAACCATTGAGCGCTTTCGGTTCGCCGCCTATCTGAAGCACACGCACTGTGTCGCCATACTTTTCGCCAAAGAATTGCTGAATGTCGGAGCGCTTCTTCACTTCGGCGTACGGAATTTCCGTCCATGAAACCAGCGCATCTTCAGCGATCTTCTCGTTTACCAATTTTTCGACATCGCGCCTTTGTTGCGGCGTAAGCGCCGCGCTCGAAAAATCGAACGTCAACTTGTCGGGCCCGACATAACTCCCCTTTTGCGACGCGTCGCGGGACACCACTTCATGCAATGCCCAATGCAGCAGGTGTGTCGCCGTATGATGCCCCTCGATGGCACGACGTCGATTCTTATCGACCGCGAGATGAACTGGTTCACCAGCTGCGGATGTCCACGCCCGATCTTCAATCTCAGCAAGCTGGAGATAGACGGTCTCTCCATGTCTAAGCGTGTTAAGAACGTCAACAGTACGGCTGCTGTCTGAAAACGTTAACCGGCCAGAGTCACCAACTTGCCCTCCCATCTCCGCGTAAAACGGCGAAACATCAACGATGCCCCACTCATCGCCGCTTCCGAATTTCCCGATAACCTTTATTAACTTTGCGTCGACTTCTAGCCGGTCATATCCGACAAATTTGGTCGGAATATCCAGCGTGTGATGGACAGTGATCGACGATTTCTTTTGCGCTTTACGCGCTCGCTCACGCTGTTCTTCCATTCGTTTCTCAAAGTCAGCGGCAATTACAGTGAAACCCTGCTCGCGGGCCATCAGTTCGGTGAGATCCAGGGGAAAGCCGTACGTGTCGTAAAGTTCAAACACGATCCGACTAGGAAAAATAACCTGCGCGGATCCATCACGACCTTCGTTGTCCTGATCCACGATTCGCTTGAGCCTCTCCCGATCCGCTATCGTCTTGTTAAATACTTCAATGCCCCGATCCAGTGTCCTGTTAAAAGCTTCTTCTTCCCAGCGGATCGTTTCTTTGATTTTTAATTGTCTTGCGCGGACTTCAGGAAAGACGTCGCCCATCGTCTTTGCGACGACATCGATAAGCCTGAAGAAAAATGGCTCGTGGAATCCGAGGGTGCGGCCGTAACGGACAGCACGGCGCAGTACGCGGCGCAAAACGTAGCCCCGGCCTTCGTTTGACGGAATGATTCCGTCCGCGATTGCAAAGCTTAACGCCCGGATGTGATCAGCAATCACGCGGAAAGCGATGTCGATCTTTTCTTGATCAAAGTCACCAGCACTTCCGTATTTCGGAATCGTCGATTCATATTTTTTGCCGCTCAGTGTTTCCAGTTCGTCGAAGATTGGACGGAAAATGTCGGTCTCGTAATTTGAAATTGTGCCGGAAAAATCGGTCAGATCCTTTGTGCCCTGAATGATTGCCGTGACACGCTCGAAACCCATTCCGGTATCGACGTGGCGTTGCGGCAGCGGACTAAACGTGCCGTCTGGATTCGCGTTAAACTGGATGAAAACAAGATTCCAAATCTCGATGCAACGCGGGTCCCCCTTGTTCACGAGCGCGCCTCGCGTATCGCCATCTGGCGTGAGATCCATATGGACCTCCGAGCACGGTCCGCACGGGCCGGTATCGCCCATCATCCAGAAATTGTCGGCCTTGCCGCTGCTAAGAACATGAATCGCCGGATCAAGATCGGCTTCGCGAAATAACGTTGCCCAATGATCGTAGGCTTCCTGATCGAACTCACTCGGCTCGCCCGGGCCAGGCTTGTAAACCGTCGCGTAAAGTCGTTGTGCCGGAAATTTCCAACGTTCGACTAGTAATTCCCACGCCCATTCGATCGCCTCTCTTTTGAAATAATCGTCAAAGCTCCAGTTACCGAGCATCTCGAAAAAGGTGTGGTGATAAGTGTCGAGCCCGACGTCTTCCAGATCGTTATGTTTTCCGCCGGCCCGAATGCATTTCTGAGTGTCGGCCACGCGCGGTGGATTCCATTGCGGCTTTTGTTGTCCGAGAAAGATCGGAACGAACTGGTTCATGCCGGCATTCGTGAAAAGGAGATTCGGCGCGTCCGGCAACAGCGATGATGACGGCACAATGGTGTGGCGTTTCTCGTGAAAGAAATCGAGAAAGGATTGGCGGATTTCGGCCGAGGTCATGATGTCGATCTTGAGATCAAATTGCCGGAGAGGTCGAAGATTTCCAAATGGAAATCTTGACCGGCGGCTGGCATGTTGCCGTTGAAGATCATGAACCCGATTAAAGGAGAGCAGCTTCTCACCCAATTGAACTGGCGTTATGCCACGAAGCAATTCGATCCGGCGCGCAAAATATCTCCGGAAGACTGGGCTGTGCTGGAAAGCGCGCTCATTCTCTCGCCTTCATCGTACGGCTTGCAACCGTGGAAATTTATCGTGATCACCGATCAGAAAATGCGCGAGAAACTTTTTCCAGCGACGTGGAGCCAGCGACAAGTGGTCGATTGCTCGCATTTTATCGTTTTCGCAGTGAACACGAAGATGACCGAAGAACATATCGATCGGCACCTTGCGCGCACCGTCGAAGTTCGTGGCGGAACGGTCAAGGAGTTGAAGCAATATCGCGACGTCATGGTGGGGGATGTCGTGACCGGTGCGCGCGGAACAATTGCCCAGCAGTGGGCGGCGCACCAAGCTTATCTAGCGCTCGGGAATTTTATAACGAGCGCGGCATTAGTAGGCATCGATACCTGCCCAATGGAGGGATTCCAGCCGGATGCATATGACAGGATCCTCGATCTCGGTCCGAAAGGGCTTGCGTCCGTGGTTTGTTGTGCGGCTGGATATCGCGCTGCGGACGACAAATCCGCGACGAAAAAGAAGGTGCGATATCCACGCGAACAGGTGATTCATATCGTGTAAATCGGGGGTTGCAGGGAGACCGCTACGAAGTTTATTCAATTTTTGCCCCGCATCTTTCACATTGCGAAGAATCCGATGATGAGATCCGCGAGCGGGCGCGGATACTGAGCCATAAAGGCGTGGCCTCCGCCGCTAAATTGGGCAAGCCAAGCCCCGGGGATGGCATTAACGAGCGCCAGGGAATTGGAGGCTGGGATGACGATGTCCTCGGTGCCAGTCGCGACAAGCGTGGGCGCGCGCAGGTTCCGGAGCCGGTCGCCGAGATTATCGCGATGCCAGGCGTCCATTGCGACAGCCTGCCGATGAACTAGCTGGGGAGCTAACTGCGCGCGTGCGGCGGCCACAATATCGCCAAATTCGCGATAAGTGGACTCGGCAACATCGACTGGAAACAGCAGTGAGAGCAGGCGTCGAGCTTGCTCGTGAGGAGTGCCAGACATATCGGTCAGTTGCGCTCGGACGGCAGCCGAGGCGAGTTCCGCGCCGGCTCCGCCCGGATCGGTGGAAAGCAGAATCAGCTTGTGAACGCAGTTCGGGTAATCCAAAGCCAGCGTTTGAGCGATAAAGCCGCCCATGGACCATCCGATTACGTTTATAGTGGCAAGGTCGAGCGCCTCGATCACCTGGGCAGCATCGTTGGCGAGCCTGGCGATATCGAATGGCGCTCCGTCGTCAGTGGATGCACCGATGCCGCGGTTGTCTAGGAGAACGAGATCGTTGGCGGAGGCAAGTCGATTGATGAACAAGGGATCCCAGTCAGCGCTCGTTGCCGCTAACCCATTGAGAACCAGCAACGGTCGTCCGTTCCCCAAGCGACGGTAGGCGATTCGTCCGCCATCGACGGGAATTGTCGCTATCGGCTCACCGGCCATCGTTCAAATGTCAGGAGCACCAACAAAAGCCCGCAGGCAAAGCCCCTCGAGCGAAACGGAAGACCGCCATGTCGATCTTCGCTCTGTTAAATCAGGACCTATCTTCGTCCAGCTTCGCTTTCACTGCAGACTCGATCTCTTCGTAGAGAGCGCGATCATTTTTGAGCACTTCCTTGGCCGCATCACGGCCTTGCGCGAGTTGTGTGCCTTTGTAATTCAGCCAGGAGCCTCGCTTTTCGATGATTTGTTTTTCCAACGCAAGATCGAGAAGCGCGCCGGTCGATGAAATTCCCTCGTTGTACATGATGTCGAACTCGGCTTCGGTAAACGGTGGTGCGACCTTGTTCTTCACGATCTTGACGCGCGTGCGATTGCCGGTGACAACGCCATCGGTCTGTTTGATCGCGCCGATCCGGCGAATATCGACACGCACACTGGCGTAAAATTTCAACGCCTTGCCGCCGGGCGTTGTTTCCGGATTACCGAACATAACGCCAATCTTTTCGCGGATCTGGTTGGTGAAAATGCAGCAAGTCCGCGCCTTTGAAATAAGCGCGGTCAATTTACGCAAGGCTGCGCTCATGAGTCGTGCCTGTGCGCCTACGGTTGTGTCGCCGATTTCGCCCTCCAATTCCGCCCTTGTAACAAGGGCGGCGACAGAATCGAGAACGATCACGTCGAGCGCGTTGGAGCGCACGAGAGTTTCACAAATCCGGAGCGCTTCCTCACCAGAGCTGGGCTGGGACACGAGCAGATCGTCAAGGTCGACACCCAGTCTTTTCGCGTATGCCGGATCGAGCGCATGTTCGACATCGATGAATGCGGCGAGACCGCCCCGCTTCTGTGCTTGCGCAATCACAGTGAGAGTGAGCGTCGTCTTGCCAGAGGATTCCGGTCCAAACACTTCCACGACCCGCCCCCGCGGAAAACCGCCGACTCCAAGGGCGCGATCGATCAGAATGTTGCCGGTGGGGATGACGTCGATATCGACGATTTTCTCGTCGCCAAGTCGCATGATGGCGCCTTCGCCATAATCCTTGGCAATCTGTTGAATCGCCAAGTCGAGATTCTTATTTCGGGCGGCAGTCAGTTTGTCTGCGCCGGTTTTTTCTTCCGTTTTCGTCGCCATATGGGATGAGCTCTAATTACTTCTCTGAGGACAATTCGCCAAGCGGAAAAGCTGAAATCGACAATTAGCTATTTGGTCAGAAACGGCTGTTGAAAACAGTGATTTCTCCTGGGCCAAGCTCGACGTGCCAACTGCGCGAACTGCTTGCGACCAACTTGAACCCGTCCGGTATTTCGTCAAGATGGTGGTTGGCTATGCGCTCACCTGCAAGATGTCTCCAGCCCGGCAGCCAGCTGAACTTCGCATTGTGGGCAACAGTAGTAGGCGACGTTCACACGCTGAGAGAAAGGCGCCTCATGGGTGATGAGATCGCTCCCAGAAATATCCAGCGGCATTGGCCACCTGCCACAGGAGCAGCAAGGCGACGACGATGGCTGCTCGGAATTTGGCCATGTGCTGAAACGGATAGCGAATGCAGGTCCAATAAAAGCGCCAGTCGGGCTTGAGGCCGCCTTCGCCGCGGCCACCGGCGCCCAAGAGATGATAATGATAGGCGCCGCGCCCATATCTGAAGTGCAGCCGACAAAAGGAATCCAGCGTCAATCGGTGGCGGTGGTAAACGCTCGCTTCAGGAGCATGCGTCATCAAGAAGCCGCGTTGTAGCCACCGATAGCAGAACTCACGGTCCTCGGCAGCAGTCAAAGGCCAATTCTCATTGAAGCCGCCCATGTCTCGAAATCGGTCGGCGGCAAGGGAAAAGTTGCTTGTGGGAAAAAACTGTGACCTCCCCTGCTGCGGGTCGTAGTAATCGTAAATGACGTCGATGATCACATGGCTGGCCGTCGAATATGGATTCTCAGTCAGCGCGTTGATAGTACGACCGCCAATAAGGTGGGCAGGCGTCGATGCAAAGCGCTCGGCTAACCGTTGCAGCCAGTCGGACGTCGGACTGCAGTCGTCATCGGTAAAGGCGAGGAACTTGCCGGTAGCGCGCGCGGCTCCGTAGTTGCGGGCCACGCTGGGACCAGCACTTCGCGATTGCTTGAGCAAGGTGAGAGTGAGTCGCTCACGAAAAACAGCAACGACCGGATCGAGCGGTAATCGGCTGGCGTCGTCAACTACAACGACTTCAAATTGATCCCGCGGGTAATTTTGCTCGGCCAGTGATTCAAGGCAGACCGCTAATTCTTCAGGGCGGTCGCGCGTAGGAATGATTACGGAAAACGTGGCCGGCGGTCGGGACATTAGACTGAAGGAGGGTGTGGCGCGAGCCCAGGTTGCCGGCGGAACAGAGCACGCGCCGAGTTTAGCTCGGCGGCGTCGAACTCGCCAAGCGCATAAAATCCGAACAAAATCAGGACACCGATAGCGGACAATTTCAGCGTTAAGAGCAAGAGAGTTGAGACCGGCCAGACCGCACCCAGCACATAGGCGCCGACGGTAATGAGAAGGCTGCGCGCGAGTGTCGCCGTTGGAATGGATATCTGCCAGAATCGGCGGACAGTCGCCACAGCCGTCAGCGCGCCGACGGTGGCAACCAGGGTCGTGACCAGCGCAGCACCAAGAGCTCCAAATTTTGGGATCAGCCAAATATTGCCTGCGATGCTTGCGAGCACTAGTGGCGCACTGATTAGTACAGTCCAGCGCGGTTTGCCAGCGGCGGTCAAAATCGCGGTCGCCACCGATATGGCGACAAAGCCCACCGAACCGACAATAAGTACCGCCAGCGGAGTGGCAGCGGGCCGGAAAGTCTCTCCAAAAATACAAACTGCTATTTCTTCCGCAGCGCCGCTGGTCATCGCGGCAAATGGCAGCATCCATATGACCACGCGAAAAGCATCACGTGCGGTGCGGCGGGCCAGGTCGAGTTCGCCCGCGCGCAGCATGCGGCTCAAGGTGGATAGCAGCAACGGCGAAAACGAAAGAGTAAATAGTCCGGCGACGAGCGTGAGATTCTGCGCCGCCCCGTAAATTCCCGTTTCCGAGGCGCTGCCGCGCAATCCTTGCAGCATGAATAAATCCAATTTATTCAGCAAGCGCATGCTAACGGCGTAGAGCAACAGTGGGACGGCATAGTCCCAGAGTTGACGGATCGGAAAACTGATTCGGCCAAGAAGTTGCGGTTGCACGTAGAAGCGGCAACACGCCAACTCGATTAAAGACGCGCCAATGCTACCAATAATTGCGCCTCGAATCGACAAGCCCGTCTGCACCAAGATCACGATAAATAACAACCGGGCAATCCACCGGATGGCTGTCACCATGGCGCGCTGCTGAAAACCTCCGATGCCGACGAGGATGCTGCGATGGGCTTGGGCAAGGCTGAAGATCGGAATGTCGATCGCAAAGAGTCGCAAGTAACCCGCCAGTTCCGGTGCTTTCAAGACGACGGCAATCGGACTGGCGCAAAGCCATAGCGCCAGCGCGGTGGCTCCGCCAAGCACAAAGTGCAGTCGCGCTACCGCTGCTCCGATCGGCCGCCAGTCATCGGCTTCGCCAATCAATTTTAAAGCGGCACCAGCAAAGATTGCCGCGATGCTCCATTCGATCCAAGCGACCATCGTCGCTGATACGGTGAATAGGCCATAGCCTTCCGGGGCCAGTTTGCGTGTCAGGTAAGCTGCCGTTAGCAGACCGGTTGGAAGTAACAACATCTCACCGAGGAAGACGCGGATCGTGCCTTCAACCATGTGGCGTCGCGGATTCGCACTAAATCCGGGCGTGTTTGGTGTCCTCCGGCGTGAATAGGAATCGGTTTTCATTCCGTTGCCGGTGGGGCCTTATGCTGATCTACAAAAGCGCGCGCTTGTCATGGCGGTTCATGAAGCGGCGACGATGGAACTCCATTTCGGTCAGCGTGCCCATCGTTTGCCCACTACCAAAGAGGTAGCCAATCATTTCACCGAGGGAATCGATTGCGAGACAGTGATCGACCGTTCCGGGCTGGAATTTCCACTTGAACAGTGTCATTACGGCGCTGGCATCGAGTTCACGATAACCAGTACTCCTAAGGACCTTTACTTCGTCGGTCAGGCCGGTCTTGGTATTGATGATGAGCCGATAAATCCCTTGCCCGCTTGCCTGCAAATGTTGCGCATGGAGCGGATACTCCGGATCGGGCGCGAGGATCGTCCCTTGTTTGTATTTCGCGTCGATGATCACGACATCCGACGCGCGCAACGACGGAACGAATCCGAGTGCGAGAAACAAAAGTGTTAACAGAATTTTAAGGTGTGTTTTCATAATTATGGAAGGAATCGAAGCATATTATCCAATTGGCCATTCCCGCGTCATCCGAAAATCAAACTTAATCAGGAGGCCAGGGATGGAGCGAGTGGGTGGCAAGCGACATAGAAGGGTCCGAGCGGGACGGGCGTTAGCTGCGAGGGCAGCATCGAGTTACCACCCGGGACTGGGCAGGAGAAGTCAAGGACTCGTAAACCCGGTGGAGTTGCGCCCCCACATGCTCAGCAGAGAAGCGTTCTATGGCGTATTCGGAAATCCGTCTGCGCGAGTACAGATGTAGATTGTCGAGCATATAGTCCAGTCCTTCGCATAAAGTTTTCGGATCGCCTGGGGACACTAGCAAGCCAACATCCTTAGTGACAAACTCCTCCGGCCCGCCACAACGCGTAGCTAATACCGGAGTTCCGCTGGCCAAAGCTTCGACGGCTGGAGCAGAGAAAGTTTCGCAAAGGCTGGACAGCACGAACAGGTCTGCTTGCCGCATGTATTCCGCTACCTCTTGCTTCGTTTTGAGGCCATGAAAGGAGACTTCGTCGCAAAGTTTCAGATGCATTGCAAGGCGTTCATACTCTGACCGTGCACTTCCATTTCCAATAATGTCAAGATGCCAATCAACACGTTTCTGGCTTAGGCGCGAGAGGGCTTCGAGCAGGTAGGCGAGGCCTTTGACTTCCACCAACTGTCCTACAAAGAGGATGCGCTTGGAATCGCTGTCCTTTCGAAGGTGTGATGAGGGAAAGAACAGAGTTGTATCGGCAACATTCGGTATGACTTGAAAATGTGCGTGAATGCCATAGTTCTCGATCGCTTTTTGCAGAGCATAGCTTACTGGAAGCACCACACTTGCCCATCTGAATGCCAGCCAGGCTTTGGCCAGGTCCAAAGGGCGAAGCAACCTGCTCGGGAAAGAGGAAAAATGTTCGCTAACTACAACAGGAATTCGATTAATTATCCCAAGCAGGATAGCCGGCCCGCCGGCGTCGTAAACCTGCACATGAATAATGTCAGGCCGAAAATCGTCCTTAACTATATGCTGGAACGCGCGCAGGACACTCCATGCATATGTGAAATATGAAGTCTTAGGAATAGGGGAAGGCCGATACCAAAGCCGGTGGGTAGGAATGCCTTCGAGTAATCTTTCATCGATCTCGGGCTGGGCTTTCCAAAGCTGCTTTAGGTTAGGATCACAACCGGCGCAGTGTAGCACGCGTACATCGTCATAGAGCTGTACAGCTTTGGCTTGCTCACGCACCCATATGGCTTTTGCCGGGTCGTCTTTGGTGGGATACCAGTTGGTAACAAAAAGAACCTTCAAGCGCCGCATGCTGACTATACTGCAATCCTGGCTCACGGTCAGGTCGATTGGTCGCCTTTTCGAACGTGGCGATAGCGATGGAATTCAAAGCAGAGAAGTTCCTCACGAGCAGCGCCAGCTCCCAGGGCACATCCTACCATCTGGCCGGCAGCATCCACTGCGAGACCAAACAGGAGGATAGGCGCAACGCCGAGCAACACCTGTCGGGGCCGCCCTGGACGGCGCACATCTGCGGCAATTCGCCGGAATCGCACCAAGGGAATAAGTGGCGCCGCCGCCGAAAACAGCAGCCTTCGCGTACGCGACCAACTCTCGTTTGTGACGCGAATGGAAGCGAACTTACGCCCTGACAGGAACAGTGCCTGAACCCAGGAAGAGAACAACGTAAAGTTGACGTGGGAGGTTTTCGCCGCCGGCTCCAGATAAAGGCGGTAGCCGTTGCGTCGCAGATCCCAGTGCAACACGCTTTCGGCGTCCATCATGGTGTCGAGCCGGTCGTCGTAGTGGAGGAGAATGTCTCGTTTGTACGAGCTGTTGTGACCCGGCAAATGCTCCATCTCTCCCGCAAGCATCGGTTCCTGCCAGGGCCCGTAGCCGATGAAGAAATCAGCCCAGCTCATCCGGCTGCCGGGATTCGCGTTACGCACCACGGGCCCGACTGCTGCCCAGGGTTGTTCGTGTGCTCGTAGCAGCGCTTCGGCCCAGCCTGGATCGGGAAAAGAGTGATCTTCTCCCAAGACTACCACTGGTGCGGACGCGTGGCGAATGCCAGCGGCATAAGCTGGGCCTACCGACGTGATCGGCCCTACCTCGACCACGCGAAATTGTGAGAATTCCCGCAGCTCTCGCTGGTCGGCTTGTAGAGAATCCGCTGACGGACTAACGATGACAATCTCCATCCGGTCATACACAGCCTGCGCTCGCAGGTAACTGATAGTCTTGCGTAAGTCCTGATAGCGGTCGGGAGTGATCAGAATCACCGATATCGCTGGATTATGTTCCAGAGTGACACCCTCCTCCGGCTGCGTGTCCGCCGGTAATCCTTGACGGTAGCATGTCCGCGCGCACGCCACTACAGCCACCGCTGTTTAGTTTCAACGATTCAAGCGAAAAGATCTTCATTCTGGAAAAGGCGCGAGCGGTACGGAATGACCGGTGCGAGCGGATTCTTCAGCAGCCGTTATGACGGCCAGATTCTGGAAGCCGTCTTCAAGATTCGGACTCGTTTGCCGTCCCTGTTGTGCCGCGACAACAAAGTGTGCGAGGGCCGCGGCGAAAGATGGTTCTCGTCCGGGGGCGAGCAGTTTATTTATGGCGAATCGGCTGCGCGGAAGCCAAGCTAGCGCTTGCCTAACACGTCGGAGAGAGTCCGAGGCGCGTCTTAAACCCGTCAGATCGACATTCCAAGAATTGTAACGGTCGAGACACAATTTGCCGCGCCGGCCATAGATTTCGAAGCGATCGTCATCTATTGAACTCATGGAAAAGAATGATTGGATTACCAAGCCGTTTGCCAATCGCAACTCGAGCGTTGCGGTATCGGCTTCGACACGTTCGGATTTGATCGTGGCGCGGACTTCGAGCGGTCTCTGATTGAACCAAAAACGCACGAGATCTACATGATGCGAGGCCAGGTCCAAAAGAGCTCCGCCACCGCTTGCCCGCCGCTGCCTCCACTCGGGCAGGTGATGGGGCGCGGTGGTAAAAACCGAACGAACGGCGATCAGCTCGCCGAGTCGCCCTGCTTCAAGATGTCGCCGGACTTGCTGATGGAGTTGGTTGAATCGGTAATTAAAACCGATCATGCCCACTCGCCCTGAACGACGCCATACGTCGAGCAATTTGCGGCCATCCTCCACATTGATGGCCAGCGGCTTTTCCAGATAAAGATGCTTGCCACTGTGCAGCGCGGCGATGGCAGCTTCAGCGTGAAGTGCGTTTGGAAGGCAGATAACCGTCGCGTCAATCTCCGGCCGATCGAGGAGTTCGCGATAATCGGAAAATAGCGCAGCTCGCGGGAACTGCTGGCTTGCTTGCTCTCGGCGTTCTGCATCCGACTCAGCCAGTGCCAAGACTTCGACCTGTGGCAATCGTCGCAGGCTGTTGAGGTGGACAACGCGGCCCATGTGCCCGCAACCGATCAGACCTATTCGTAGGGGAGGCATGGTGTGCGATCGCTATCCGATCGATGTTCTACCTATGCCGAGATAACACAATCCAGTTATAGATCGCAGCGATGATCCAGCCGCTCACGTAGCCAACTGCAAAGCCGTAGGCCGCGCCAAGGAAACTGCCTCCGAATGTAACTCTGTAACCTGGAAAGTACTGATTCAGAAGCTGAAGATGGCTACCGACAGCTGGACCACCTTTGAGCACAAGAATGTTAGTCGCCAGAAAAATGCCAAACGCGAAGAATATGCCTAGAGTTAGTCCGAGTACATTACGACTTAAGCGGATTACTTCTTTGAGAAGCTCTTCTTCCTCGATTCGTCTTGCCCCGCCATTGCTGCGCGATGCAAGCGGATCAGACTCGGCCGGAGTCATGAACGCGCTGTTCTCTGGGGTGTTTGCTCAAGGTTGGCGAACATTCTTGAGGACCGGTAAACCAAAGACTGCGCGCTATTCATGGCGCAACGCGGCAAAGTGTCTTCGAAGTTTACGTGAACCCAGATGTAATCTCATTGCCGTATTGCGAGCACGCGCAAAAGCGAAACCAAAAACAAATCCAGTTCCAAAGCCGTAGAGCAAACCAACGAGACTTCCTATCCACGTCACGCTGTAGCCCGGTATAAATTGACTGAGAAGCGAGAGGTTTGGGCCGATCCGTTCGCCCCCCTTTGCCAGCAGCAAAACAGTCATCAACCAGATTGCGCCACCCCACACCGTTCCGACTGCGACACCGAGTGCCACTGCGTCCAGCTTGGCGAAAGCCTGCCCAAGGATCTTTTTGGTCGAGGAATTGGCGAAACGCAAAGACCCGTAAAAGAATCCCAGCCCGCTGTAGAGATCGTAGCCAAATCGCCAGGCTAACGCGCGAAACGCAAATGAAAGTCCCCGCTTCATCCTGAAGAAGCTAAAGAAAGGAACCTGGAGTAAGACGAACAAAAAGCCGAACAGCAAAACGAACGGCACTGCCCAACGCGTGAATAAGGCTCCAACCAGTGCCGCTACGAAGAGAAATGAGGTAATCAAACTCAGCCGGTAGGAAACACCCAAGTTTAGGTCATGACGAACAAGCGGTCTGCGCCGGATAAAGCGATCCCAAATGAGTTCTGTCCACGGTGTCGCTCGATCGAACACATCGGTTTCGATAAGCGAATACGCGTTCCACCTCTTTAGGTGTTTGACTTGGAGATCGGGAACGAGCCGAATTTTCTCCGAGGCAGCTTTGAGCCGGTAACCCAGCTCGATGTCTTCGATGCACGGTCGGTTGTAACTTGGGTCGAACCCTCCGGCCTTGAGAAAGACCTCGCGTCGGATGGCTCCGCAGGCTCCCCAAAACGTCGACGCTTCGGTGCGCCCGTGTTGATGAACATAATAGTGGAACAAATTCTTGTATTGGGAATGAAAATTCGCTTCGGACGGTTGCTCATCGTAAGAACCGATTAACGCGGCGAGATCTTTCTCCGTCTCGAAAATTGATCTGATCCGTTCGATCGAATCAGGAGGAATGGTTACATCTGCGTCGATAAAGAACAGAATGTCGCATTTTGAAGTTTCCGCTCCGACATTCCGCGCTCGCCCCGGTCCGCTCGTTGCCCGGAGCTTGACTACGGGAACACTCATTTGCTCCGCGATTCGCCATGACCCGTCGCTTTCCCCGTCGGCCACGACAATGATTTCGTCATCGTTCTGAATTGCGGCCATCGCCGACGACAAACATTTTGCAAAGTTCGTTCCTCCACACCAAACAGGTATAATAACCGAACAGCTGAGCGAAGCATTCGCTCCCGAGCTCTGTTCGGCCGGCGTCGCAGGCGACAAAAAGGATGCTGTCGCATCCGGCAGCTGGCTTTTCATTTGGGTAGAAGACGGCAAAACGCTGATTGTAGAAAATTGGTTCGCTTATTCAAGGAAAAGTGGTTTTTCTAAGGACTTATGCATCGGCAAGGCGATGGTCCGGCGCAAGATCGACATCTGCAAAAAATCGAGCGGCCGACGATATCTGGCTTTTAAACGACCCCGCAAGCGCGCCGGCCACGACCACGATCATGCAGAAACGAGGCTGGTTCGGCCGAATTCTGCATCCGTTTTCTTCTTCTGAGGTACTCCCAACGTATAACGACCCGAAGTTGCGCGGGCTTATTCTCGACCTGCAAGTCACCCCGCAACCGGTCAAGCTCTCCAAAATCCGGCAGCTGGAAATCAAGGCGACTTTGACCAATCAAGCAAAGCGCGCGATCACGCTCGAGTTTCCGACTGACCAACGGATTGAAATTTATCTGCTGAACTCAGCGCAGGATGCCCTCACAAAATGGTCGGAAAACCACGCCTTCAATGAAAAACCCGGCATCGCCTGGCGCAAACCGGTCAACGAACTTTATCCGAGCGACCGCATCATCCAGCTCGCAATCCAAAAGGGTATCCGGTTCACAACCGCGTCCGACGCGTATTCGCACGCACAACTCGGCGAGAATTTCGAGCGCCTCGCCGACAAGATGTCGATCTTGGGTGCTCGCAAAATGTGTGTTTATGCAAAACACAAACGAATTGAGCATGACGTTTAGCCGCGCGGGTCTTTGGTTTTGGATGGCGATTGTGCTGGGCGCAGCCATTCGCTTTTACCTCGTCGTATTTACCGAAGGAACGTTCGACGCTCAGCTTTGGGAAGGTCACTCAAGCGACGTGATCGAGCGAGGAGTAGTCGGTTGTTACCATGTCAACGGGTCGGCGAATCATCCCCCGTTTATTAGCGAGATTGAGGCAGTTCTGTTGGGTATGTCGGACGCAACAGGTATCTCATATCGAATCTTTTTGCGCGCGCCGTTCGCATTGCTCGACGCGGCTGGTGCGTTTGTGTTGCTGAGGTTGCTAGTGGCGAGTCCCTGGCGATTCGTAGTAGCAGCGTGTTACTGGCTCAGTCCGCTTGCGATAATTCTCTCCGCGTATCACGGTAATGTCGATTCGGCGGTCGGTTTTTTTCTTTTGCTCAGTGTTTGGCTGCTGTCGAAGGAGAGAGCAATCAGCGCGGCGGCCGCGCTTGGAATCACAGGCAGGATGCCCGTGCCACATAAATATTTCAGACTCAGCTCTTAAAGTTGTACTTTCTTACTACCCTGTATGTAGATGTCAAAGAACCAGCCGTTTTTCGCACATTCAGGCGACAAAAAAACTCAATTTCACGCCGACTATAATTTCGTTGCCGAAAATCATGCCGGGACAAAATTGAGTCCAATTTGCAGTCCCCAAATGTACAAGAACCGACTCCTGATTAGAGGAGTCCCGCGTCTGGCGGGGTTGTTAACGCAGCGACAGGCAGGACCCTCGTCAAATCGATTTTTCGAGAATTTTTCGGTGGAAAGCAGACCATGCCCGTCGGGCGAGACGGTAAAAATTGACCTTAGGCGGATATTTTCAACCGAGTCGCCGTCCACGCCGGCATTCGGGTGGTCGTGCGGCCGCTAGACTGTAGCGCCTCTTTGATTCGTGCACGCCATGATCTCGCTGCGCGTTTGAGTTCGAGAATCCGTCAAGGAAAAAATTGCGTCTGACCGAAGTTTTTGCTGGACTCAAATGGCTCCCTTCGACACGCTCGGGCACTTTTCTTGAAGAAAACCTCAAAAAAAAAGTAAACGCTTTATGAAAACATGCTCATTAATCGTTCTCGGCGCCGTCTTCATGGTCTTCTCCCATCTCGCCAGCGCCAGTCAGGCGGATATTACCACGATAACAATCACCAGCCAGACGGCAGGTGTTACGCGCCTTTCATCAGTAAATTGACCTTAGCGGTGAGCAATACGAGCGTTCTGAAGAGCATTCAGTTCACGATCACGCCGAAACCAGGCTCCGTCACCCGGCCACTGTCCGGCACTTATTTTAACAACTACCTCCCGGACCGGGGCTTTGAAAACCCAACAACCGGGGCGATTCTTTTGCCAGTATATGGACTTTACGATGGATATGCCAACACCGTTAGACTGACTTACAGCTTTCTGGATGGTTCTTCAAAGCAAGCTAACACCATAATCACAACCGCGCCAGCCAATCCATCTGAATCAGCCACTCTACAGACCTTGGCGCCAGGTGCCTACACGGCGATAGAAGCGGCAGCGGATGGTAGCCGTGTGTGACAATTAAATTCGTTCGGTTTCGAATTCAATTCGCGCTCTGTTGCAGAATTCCAAACAGCGATGGTTCTTGCCGTTGGTAGCTCCCTTTAAGAATTGGAGGCGGTGGGAGCAGCTCACATTACTCGGCTTGCTACTCGCCTTCACAGCCTTCGCCACTTATCAAATTCACTCGCCCGGGCTTTATATGGACGAAATGGATTTCGTCGGGGCAGCGACTGGGAAACGGCCGTACCGAGGCTGGCTAGGCATACCGCTGCTGATTGCTCCCTACGTCGGAGCATTAAAAGCTTGGACCTACATACCTGTTTTCGCGTTGTTCGGCGTTTCTGCCGTGAGCATCCGTCTCCCGGTTGTGTTGATCTCATGCGGCACTCTGGCGTTAGGGTATGCACTCGTCCGCAGGAATTTAACCCCCGGGTGGGCGATCGCATTCACCGCGGCGTGTGTGGTTCACCCAGGCTTTGTCCTGCAAACGAAGGTGGACTGGGGGCCCGTCGTCCTCATGCTCTTCTTCAAGGCACTGTGTCTCTATCTTTTGGTCAAATGGCTGGAAACCTCACGTCTTTTCTCGTGGCCTTTAGCCGGAGCGATCACGGGTTGCGGTCTGGGATTTTTCGACAAATTTAATTTTATTTGGTTCGTTGTGGCTTTACTTGGCGCAACCCTCGTCGTCTACTGGAGAGAGATTCGCGCGAAGCTGACAGGTGTTTCCAAGAACCTCGTCGCTGCAATCGCGACGGCTATCATCGCCGCGGGAGCTCTCGTTTTATTGATCGTCCTGCCGCTGGTGCAGCCTCCCCATATACAGTCGGTCTCGGGCAGAATCCTACAAATGTGGTTGCTCTACGATGTCACTTCGACCGGCGGTGCCACCGCGTTCTTGTGGTTCAAGGCGCCTTCTTCCATCCCGTTGTGGCCCGGTTGGGCAGTACTGGCTGCCACCGCGAGTTTTCTATTGCTGAATTTTGCATTTTACCGTCGCGGGCCGGGTTCGAACTTTCCCGTTTACTCCCGGGCTCTTCGGTTCTGCATCTGGTGCTTGCTAATGTTTACTGCGATTTTCGCGCAGATTGTAATCACGCCCCAAGCTGAAGGTCCACACCACACTCTGATGCTCTTTCCTCTAGATTTATTAGCCTGTTTCGCTGCGGCATTTCTCTTCACGAACACCATGTCCGGTCGGAAGCGCTATGTCGCGACGCTGCTGGAAGGAATCGTTTTATTGATTTGGGCGGGTTCTGAGATGCAAAGTTTACAGAGCCACTTTCGACTTTTCCGCAACGCAAGCTCCTTTCGCGGCCGGTGGAGTCCACGCGTGGAATTACTCGCGGATTATCTGAATATTAACGGAAAGCAGGTGAATAAGATTTATTGCGTCGATTGGGGCATTGGAAACCAATTGGCAGCCTTGTGTCGACCCAAAATAGGGCGGAAGATAAGAGATAGGTGGTGGGCCTTCAAAGATTGGTCAGCGCAAAAGCCAGACGCGGAGGCAACGGTTAAGGCGACCTTCTCACCGCAAGTGAAGGCGCTCTATCTGACATTTACAGAGGAAAATTCGGTTTTCCCAGACGCGAGGCACAATTTTTTACAGATGAACAGCTTGGCCGGAAATGCGGCCCAGGCTGTGACAGTTGTTCCTCCTGCGCTCGGAGAAGTTTATCAAATTTTTAAGAGTGACACGGCCGTAACTGGTGAACCGACTCGCGCCCGGCCTGAGGCGCTCTGTAGATGATCTGGCCTTCGATTTCTGTGGGAATAACCAGCCCAACCACAAAGCCGCATCGACAATCTCAACGATAAATTCCCAAAGTTCCCC
The DNA here is from genome assembly GCA_036495045.1 of Candidatus Udaeobacter sp. Lineage (GTDB taxonomy): Bacteria > Verrucomicrobiota > Verrucomicrobiia > Chthoniobacterales > UBA10450 > Udaeobacter. The sequence goes on along the minus strand of DASXNN010000093.1, from coordinate 67,818 downwards.
GCGATAGCCCGTGCATTGGCAGCCGCGTTTAGCTCTCGCCCAACGCATCAACAGTGCTGTCGCATCCAAAGCATCGACTTGCTCAGGGCTCTCGCCCAGTTGCTCGAAGTAAAAGCGTCGCGTCCGCTCCACCGTTTCTTGGCCAGCTTCTTCGACCAATGCGTCGTAAACACGCGGTTCGGACTGCCGTCGCTCGGCCGTCCATGCACGGGCATCCCGTGTCCACTGGGCTAGAGTTAGATCGCTCCCGAGAAATTGTTCTTCGCTTTCGATTCGAGAGCGAATGCATTGCGAGTTCAAAAAACGGACTACCTGCATTTGTTCAGTGCTCCCTTCGCGGTGTTTGAGTCGGGCCAGTCGGATTAGGGGGTGCGCCATTAACTCAGCCCGTGGCGTAACCGGAGCATGGATCGGCGCTTCCCGAATTAAGCGGATATGCAGCCGATCACCGTCATTCCAATCAGTCGCGGCCAACTGGGCAATCGCCTAGTGAAACGCCCATAACCAGTCATTCTCTTGAAGCCCGACTACTAAGTGAATGGCAGCCCAGAACCACAGTTCGCCCGCCAACGCCACGTTCACTGGATTCTGCCACGTTGCGGTTTGTTCCCGCTGCGGCGCATACAAATGCGTCAACGCGTTAATGAGATCGGAGTGAGCAATCGTGGCAGTTCTCACCTGATTAGCGAAATGTTGCAATGCATCGATGTGCACTTCGCCGGCTGCTTTGTTTAGACAGGCAATGCCCCACGCGGGCTCCAATCGCGCTAAACTGAATGTGGATTCGAAAAGCAGCGCGTAGCATTCGTCGATTGCTTTTCCGGCACAGGGAAAGTCCGCAAGCGATATCTCGCGCCAAAAGTGAATCATTCGGTCGAGATAGGGGCGCAAACCTGCTCGGCCGCCTCCGGCTTTTAAATCATGCTCGCCCAAAGCGACCAACGCTTGTTGAGCGGGGTCGTGGATGCGGAGATAAGGAGGCCCACTGGATCCCAAATTCTGCCTTGAAACGCGTGACATGTTTGCCCAACCCGGTGCGGGCAAAAAGCGTTGCCGGAATTAGGAACCGCAATTATTCATTTTGGCGTGACGCTGACGAGACAACGAGAAGATGAACGCTTTATGCGCGCGGCCTTAAAGGAAGCGCAAAAAGCGGTAGGGCGGACCAGCCCTAATCCAGTTGTCGGCGCAGTTCTGGTGGTTGACGATCGCATCGTTGCCAAGGGCCACCATCGAGAGGCGGGACGCGGACATGCTGAGGTCGAATGCTTGCGCGCATTCGGCGCTAAAGTACCTGCCCGGGCCACACTCTATATCACTCTGGAACCCTGCTCGACATTCGGGCGTACAGCCCCATGCACGAACGCAATCGTTAAGGCCGGCGTAAAAAATGTCGTCACCGGAGCGGTGGATGTAAATCCTCGTCACTCCGGGAGAGGCATCACACAGTTGCGAAACGCTGGTGTCAATGTACGAGAGGGAATTTTGGCTCAGGAGTCTGCGCGTCTTAACGAGGGCTTTAACAAGTGGATCGTCACCGGGCGACCTTTTGTGATCGCAAAATGCGGCATGAGTCTCGACGGTCGATTGAGACGCCCTCCGAGTGAGCCCTCGTGGATCACAAGCTCTGCTGCTCGTCTTCAAGCGCGCACGCTTCGCACTCGCGTCGACGCAATTCTTATCGGAGCGGAAACGCTTCGCGTGGATAATCCGCGATTGACCGTGCGCGGTATACGGGACGGCCGCCAACCATGGCGCGTCGTGCTGACTCGTTCAGGAAATCTGCCACCGCACGCTCACTTGTTTTCTGATCGGCAAGCCGCACGCACGTTGGTCTATAAGCGCAAACGCCTCGCTGCCGTGTTGTACGACTTGGGGGAGAAAAATGTGACAAGCGTGTTGATTGAGGGGGGTGGCGAAATTCTCGGTCAAGCGCTCGACGCGCGCCTGATTGACAAGATTCAGCTTTATCTGGGTCCGATTTTGACAGGAGGACCGGTGATCGCATTTTCAGGCCGCGGAGCGGGGAGTACTGCCGACGCGATCCGTCTAGATTGTGTATCATACCGACGAATCGGCCAAAATATCTGTATCACCGGTTATCCCAGGACTTTATCTCCGGGATAAACCGGGCAACTTTTCGCCGTACCCGCTGTTTAATTAAGTGGGAGGTAAAATATGAACTGGAAACGACTTCTCTTAATTGGATTGGTGGCAGGCGGGTTCGCTTTTGCTTCGGCACAGCGCTCTGACGCGGGTGTGTCGGTCGGGATCGGATTTGGGTTCCCGGGGTACTACGGCTATGGCTACCCGGGCTACTATGGATATGGCTATTATCCCTATCCGTATTATCGGCCGTACCCTTACTATTACTATGGGGGGCCTTCATTCTACTGGTCCGGAGGCCATCGATATTACCGCCACCATCGTCACCATTACCATCGGTATTAAGGTGACGTAGGACTAAATCCGCTGAGCTGGCTCGTCATACGAGCCAGCTCTTTTTTTGCAATAACAGGTGTTGCCGGCCGCACCCTTCTTATCGATCCCTTGGGGATGATTCGCTTTTGCCAGATTTAAGGCGACCCGGTCGGTTTCGCTGTAACGGGGCCGTTCGACTGCTGGGGCTGGAACTCTTTTTTTAACTGTTGAATCAAAGATGGCAGTTGCTGCTGTCGCTCAGCCTCGATTTGCTGGCGGAGTGATTGTTCGATTTTGCGACGCTCTTGAATATAGCGAGACTCAAACAAATTACGCCTTTCGGGATTCAGCGTCAGGCCGGAATCGCGTAAAGCTGCCTCAGTTTCGCGTCTGATTTGTTCGCGACGCAAAGCCTCTCGCTGACGCATGATCTGGCGCTCTTGCGGGCTCATTCGCATCCAGCGCTCTGCATTTCGCTGGAAAATCTGCCGCTCGGCTGGCGGAAGCGAAGACCACCGCTCGCGCACACTCGGCACTGGCGGGCGCCGCGTCGGTCCAAACCCGGGGCCCGGCCCTTCTCTTCGCCCATTGCCGCGCTGCGGCTGCGCTTGCCCAAAGGCGCAGGACGAGGCGAGGATCGACAACGTAATGATTATCTTTACAAGGTTGGCTTTTCGTCCCACAGGCTGCCTTTATCCACAGCGAGCAGCTCATCCAGATCGGCGACGACCTCATAATCTTGGGGATCAATCTTTGCCACCGCATCTGGCTCGCTCTCCGAGGATTTCTGTGACACAGGATGATGAGTAGCCATTATCGCCGCCATCAGGGCAATTGCCATCGCAGATGCCGGGATGAGTTTGCGCAAGCTGATCCATTTTCGCATCCGCTCGGAGAGGCCACCGTCCTGCCGGACTTGTCTCACGATGTTGCGGGCGAAAAATGGCGAAAGCTCGGGCTCGGCCGCGCGGCCGAGGAGATCCCACAATTCCTGGTCATCTTCACGTTTCATATTCTCTCTCCGTGAATTGAACTGATTGCAGCTTTGAAAGTTGCGCTCGGAAGGAATTCTAGAAGCCCGGTATTAAAGGTCAGCCGCTTCAAGGAAGCCTTCAAGCTGTCGGATGCGGGTCGGATGCCGCATTTTCCGCAACGCTTTGGCTTCGATTTGACGAATGCGCTCCCGCGTGACCTGAAACTGCCGGCCTACTTCCTCGAGAGTTCGGCTGTATCCATCGACGAGGCCAAACCGTTGTTCAAGCACTTGCCGCTCCCGTTCAGTGAGTGTCTCAAGCACGTCCTTGATTTTCTCTTTCAGCAAAACAATGGCCGTCATGTCGCTGGGATTTTCCGCGCCCTTATCCTCGATAAAGTCGCCGAAATTAGTCTCTTCGCTTTCGCCCACGGGCGATTGGAGCGAGATCGGCTGTTGGGCCATCTTCAAGACCGCGCGGACGCGCTCGACGGGCAATAGAACTTCTTCCGCCACCTCTTCCGGCGAAGGTTCGCGCCCATATTCCTGAACAAGCTGTTTTTGCACCCGCATGAGCTTATTGATGGTCTCGATCATGTGAACGGGGATCCGAATAGTGCGCGCCTGATCGGCGATTGCTCGCGTGATTGCCTGACGAATCCACCAGGTTGCGTACGTGGAAAATTTGTAGCCGCGCCGATATTCAAACTTCTCCACCGCTTTCATCAACCCCATGTTTCCTTCCTGGATCAAATCGAGGAACGAAAGACCGCGGTTCGTGTACTTTTTTGCGATCGAAATAACAAGGCGAAGGTTGGCTTCCACCATTTCGGTTTTAGCTCGTAATGCCTGCCGCACCCAACCTTTCAGCGCCTGGTACTGCTCGGCATATTCAGCGAGTGAAAACCACAAGCTCTTTTCTAACTCGCCTACTTTGTTCCCGAGTTGTAAACGTTTCTTTCGATCGGCTGGACGTTTCGCTATTTCGGTCTGCAGATAGAGCGATGTGTGGTAGGCCTCGTCCGCCAGGTGAACAAATTCTTCCATGACTTTTTGCTTGAAGTAGAAATGGGGATAAGATCTTTGCAACGAAGTTATCGCTCTTTGTATAGACTTGAGTTTCGCCGATCGTTTTTTTGAGGGATTGCGCGAAACTTGGCCGTATTGCTGACTGATCCACACGCTTAATCGTTCCACCTGCTTACACAAGTGGGGAAGTTTCTTCATGTAGCGTTCGCGGCTCTCGATTTTTTTGTCTAGAATGACGCGATCAAATCTTTCCCGGCCCTCGGCAAGTTTTCTGGCAAGCTCAAGATGGGCATGAGCAATAAAGCCGAACCGATTGATGTGCTTCTGCACCATATTTTCGGCTTCCTCAATCCGTTTGGAAATTTCCACTTCCTGCTCCCGGGTCAGTAGAGGGACCTGGCCCATCTGCTTGAGATACATGCGCACTGGATCGTCGAGAATGTCGAGCTTCGCTTCGGGTTTCTCTTCCTCTTCCTCCTCTTCCTCTGCGTCTTTTTTCCCATCCTTGTAGCGGTCCACCTCCGAAGCTTCAATAATGTCGATCTCCATGCGGCGCAGCCGTGTGAGAATGAGATCGAGCTCGTCGGCGTCGGTAATCCCTCTGGGCAACGCCTCGTTTAGGTCGTCGAATGTGAGATAACCTTGTTCCTTCGCCAGCTTGATTAGCTCGCGAATGCGCCCCTCAGTTTCGATCGCGGAATCCAGATGCGCCGCCGCGAATCCGTTTTGCGCCTTTCCCAGCTGTTCGCCGTTGGGTTGCTGCCCTCGGACAAGAGTAATATCTTCGCCTTTGAGCGCGGCGATTTTTGGCCGTTTCTTAAGATTTCGCCGGCGACCTGAAGCCTTTTTTATCGAACGACGGCGAAGTTGTCTCGTTTTAAGCCGTTGTGACGACGACTTTCGGCTGCCTCCCCTTCGTTTCGAATGCCTGGCCAAGATTAAGTGGTTAAGGATTTGACTGAGACGTTCGATCAGCTGCCCGTAGACCGCCAATTAACTGTCGGCTTTGCGAGCGGGCGAAAGCTCGTGGAGCTGTTCTTGCAGGTCAAGGATTTCTTTCTGCAAATTAACCACGTCGCCGGTGCTTAGCCCGGGAAGCTTCATTCGGCCCTCGGCGATTTCGAGCTGGCGCCGGAGCGACGCCTGTCGCAATCCGTTCCACCAATCCTCGACCACTGCCTTCGCATTTGGCGGCATCTTCTGCATTAGCCACGCGGAGACCAGGCCTTCCTCCTGCGGCGAGAGGATGGCCATAAAGGCATTAAGTGAGGCCGCGTCCTCGAGCCGGATATTGGCATCGAGAACACGAACAAGAAATTCCGCCCCGGGCGTTTGGGCCAAGACTTCGCGCCAGTTTTGTTCGAGAAGAAAATTGCGGGCTGCTTCATCGCGCAACGCAAGCAGACAAAGCATCGCAATGTCGTGCCCACGCACAACCTCCACGTATTCGGGTTGAGTCGGGCTCTGCGCGATTGCAGGCTTTTTGATGAGAGAATTGAATTCGTCCACTGGGATTGCCAAGCGAGACGCTACGTTGTGCGCTACTTGGCCGCGAAAGATAGGGTCGTGGATTTCAGAAACGGTCTCTGCAAGTGAACCCGCCAAATCCAACTTTGCTTTCAAAGATGACAGGTCCGTTTCATGGATTGCTCTATCGATCCAATAATCGAAGAAGTCCGGCGCTTTTGTAATTCTCTCCCGGAAAGATTCTGCGCCTTCTTCGCGGATTAAAACGTCCGGATCTTTGCCTGGCGGCATTTCCGCAATTCGCAAATACAGATTGTTTGCAAACGCCTCCCACCAAGCCTTATCGACTATTAGGCGCAATAGCGGGCTCAATGATCTATGCGCGGCCTTTTGGCCAGCTGTATCGGAATCGTAACAGAGAACAATCTCATTCACGTATCGTTTGAGAACCTTTGCCTGACGTTCAGTGAACGCTGTCCCTTGCGGAGCAACAACGTTCTTAATCCCCGCTTCAAAGAGAGAGATTAGATCGAGCTGTCCTTCGCAGACGATTGCACAATTCGCTTCGATCAAGGCGCGCTTGCTTTTGTGCAGCCCAAACAAGACACGTCCTTTCTGAAAGAGCGGCGTCTCCGGCGAATTCAAGTATTTCGCCGCTCCCTCCTCGTCTTTGAGGAGGCGTCCGCTGAATGCGATCACTTCACTGATGTCGTTACAGATCGGAAACATGATTCGGCCACGAAACCGATCGTAGGCTGATCGACTCGGCGCGTCTGCTGCATCGTCTTTGGTCTTGACCAGGCCGCTTGCGACGAGATCACGCGGATCGTAACCGCGGTCGCGTGCCCACCTCCCAAACGCATCCCATTCATCCGGCGCATAACCGATTTGCCATCGCTTCGCGACTTCTGCTGTGATGCCACGCTCTTTCAGATATTTGCGCGCTGGCCTTGCGAATTCCCTTTTGATCAGATTCCCATGGAACCATTCGGCGGCTTCCGCGTGCAGTTGCAACAACCGGCGCCGCCCCGCGCGTTCTCGATCTTCGTCGATCATGGCACCCCCCTTCTCTACAACCGGAATCCCGACACGTGCCGCGAGCTTGCGCACCGCTGCGGGAAAATCGATGTGCTCATAATCCATAACAAAACGGAAAACGCTTCCGCCTACACCACACCCGAAGCAGTGGAATGTTTGGCGCTGCGGGCTCACGTGAAAGGACGGCGTTTTCTCCTGATGGAATGGGCAAAGGGCCTTGAAATTTGCGCCCGCTCGTTTGAGCGGAAAATAGGAACCGATCACCTCGACGATGTCGTTCGCTGCCGCGATTTGTTCGATAGCTTCAGTTGGGATCGTTCCCATAAGGCGTTGGATTTTTCGCTCGTTTGCTTTGAGAAGCGATGGCAAACTTACGCAGTGCGCGGTCGCTTTCCAAATATCACAAAGAGACTCCCAATTTTCGCTTTGATTTGCTGTCTGGGAGTGGAGATGGCCCAGGCGCGCGACGTCATACATAAAGGCGACATAATTGTGATCCCGCTGCGGGGGGAAATTTCGCCTTCGCTCCTGATGTTTTTACGTCGCGCGGAAAAAGCAGCCGAGAGCAGCGGCGCCTCGGCGATTATTTTTGAAATGGATACTTACGGCGGGCGACTCGACAGCGCCGCAGAAATAACAAACGTGCTCAACCACGCCACGATTCCGACTTACACATTCATTAATTCCAACGCAGGGTCGGCCGGTTCGCTTATCGCACTCGCTACACAGCATATTTACATGGCGCCGGTAAGCGCGATTGGTGCTGCTGCGCCCGTTTTGCTAACGGGAGAAGATCTTCCATTAACCGAACGTGAGAAGACAATTTCGTATTGGACGGCTTTGACTCGAAGCTCCGCCAGCAAGAACGGACATAATCCCGATGTCGGTGAAGCGTTCATAAACAAGGAGAAGGAGGTGAAAATCGGGGATCGCGTGATTCATCCGAAAGGAACGGTACTGACTTTGAGCGCGCAGGAAGCGACGGAAAAAATCAATGGCAAACCATTGCTGGCCGATGGTATCGCCGCTTCGGTTGTCGATCTAACACAAAAAGCCGGACTCAAAGGCAACATCGTGGCTCTTAATCCGAGCGGCTTTGAGCAACTCGCTTTTTGGATCACCGCGTTGGCGCCATTGCTCCTTCTGGGCGGGATCCTCGGCGCGTATCTCGAATTCAAAATTCCGGGCGCGAGTCTGCCGGGAATTATTTCGGCGATTTGTTTTGCGCTCTTTTTTCTCGGCCATTATGTGGCGGGGCTCGCGGGGTGGGAAGTAGTTGCACTTTTCATATTGGGCATCGCGCTCGTTTTAATCGAAATCCTCTTTTTTGCGCATTCCACCATCGTTTTCGGTGTATTGGGCATTTTTCTCATCGTCGCGTCTCTGCTCTGGGCAATGATTGATCGTTATCCCGGCGAAACATTTTTTCCGACCGGCCAAATGCTGGCGATGCCGCTGCTCAAGCTTTTCCTCGCGATTATCGCCGCCGCAATCGTAATCGCCATTCTCGCGCGTTATCTGCCGCGTACAGGGCTTTATAGACGGTTTGCTCTCATCACCTCAAATCCTCCAGGTCCATCTCTCGTCGGCGCGCCGCGTGAATTTGCCACTGCATTCGCACTCACCCCCGGAGCGCGGGGTACCGCCATCACAATCCTGCGGCCGAGCGGGAAAGCGCGCTTTGCGGATCAGGTCGTTGATGTTGTGACCGAAGGAGAATTCATCGCCGCACAAACGCCGATAACGATCATCCAGACGGACGGCATGCGAGTAATCGTGAAAAGCGCAGGGTGAAGTTAAGCTATCCGCCCGCTATGACGCGAATAAATTCGACACGGTCACCTTCGGCTAATGATCGTTCCACCCATTCATCTCGATGCAGGGCGACTCCGTTGTGCTCTACCAAAGTAGTTTGCGACGGCAATTGATAGCGCTCTACGAGTTGCGCGATCGTTTCCGCGTCGCGTGCATCCGCTTTTTCGCCATTCAATGAGATCGTCATGCAGCCCAGACTTGATTTCGGCGGTCGTAGACCGCCGCTACACGCGAAATCGTCATGCACTCATCAACGCCTGATCCCAATCTTTCCAAACCGGTTCGAAACCGCGGCGTCGCAGGGTCGCGGCGATTTCAGCAGGCGATCGCTCGTCGCTGATCTCAAATTGCCCGGTCGCAAGCTGGTCTTCTCCGTCCTGAAAATCGGGCGCCACGATTCGACCACGCACAGTGCGGTGCAGATGTTTGCTGCCTTGCCGGGTATAACCGCCAGGCTCGGTATGGCTGCCCGCGCTCATCATGGTCACGCCTAACGTGACCAGCGAATCGCGGAGCAACGCGCACTCGCGTGTGCTCAGGACGATGCCAACCTGCGGAAATGTAATGCGCAACGCGCAAACTAATTGCGCCAACTCGCGATCGCTCACCGAAAAGACCGGACGGAATCCACCGGCGGCAGGACGCAACCGCGGCAAGCTCACCGTAATTTGCGCCTGCCAGCAATGCTTGAACAAATATTCCAGATGCGCCGCCAGCGCGATGGCTTCGTCCTGCCAGCGCGATAAACCAAAAAGCACCCCGATTCCAAGGCGGCGAAACCCGGCCGCGTAACCGCGCTCTGCGCAGTCGAGGCGAAAATTGAAATCGCGCTTCGGCCCGGCCGTGTGCAATTCGGCATAGACGCCACGGTTGTAAGTTTCCTGATAAACGACCAGCCCATCCGCGCCAGCGTTGACAATCGGAATATAATCCTGCATTTCCATCGGACCGACTTCGATTGCGATCGACGAAAAATCCGAAGCGAGAGCTCGCACGCATTCCGCGAGATAATCGCGGCCGACGAACTTAGGATGCTCCCCGGCAACGAGAAGAATTTGGCGAAAGCCCGCTCGCGACAGGTGTAGCGCTTCGGCGACGACCTCCTCAACGCTGAGGGTAACGCGAAGAATTGGGTTGTCCCGGGAGAATCCGCAGTATCGGCAGTTGTTGATGCATTCGTTGGAAAGGTAAAGCGGCGCGAAGAGACGCATCGTCCGGCCGAAATTCTGCAGTGTGAGCTCGCGCGAAGCTTGCGCCATGGCTTCCAACTCGTGGTTTGATTTCAGAGCGATCAAGCGTTCGAACCGGCGGACGAGCTCCGATTTCCTGAGGGCCAAATTGTCCAGGGTCTCAACGAACGACATCATCAATAATTTCGTCCCCGTGCCAGCATTCGCAAATGTCAACCACATCCACCAACGAACTCCTTCGAGCGTGTGTCCGACGAAATATAAGTACCGTCTATAAAAAAACGGCGGCATCCGGTGAAATCCGGATGCCGCCGCCGCAAATACCGATTGTCGATCTTAGAACGCGAAATTAACCCCGGTGCGCACCATGCCGAAGTTGTTGTCTGGACCGTCGACAAAGTTCCAGCTGAAATCACTGATCCAACCGATGTGCCGAGTTAAGCGAATTTCCAAGCCGCCGCCGACTTGGCCAATCGCCCTCGTCTTAGTGTCGGAGTGAGAATTAGTGAGGACGTCAGGGCTTTCACTGTCCGTAAACGTATCCCTTTCGCCGCCGCCAAAGATCGCGCCGCCACCACCGAAAATGTAAGGCGAGAAGCGCGAACAGTGAAACGGATAACGCAGCGTCAATGTGCCCAGGACGGCACCCACCACACGCGAATCGTGGCTGCTCGTAGCAAAGAAAAACTCCTGGTCCCCGTTCTCAAATTCCCCGAAATTCAAGACACGTCGCCTGGCACTGGCCGCCCAGCCTTCAACACCGACACCGAAGTAGCGCATGAAAAAGTATTTGATATCCCCACCACCGCCCCAAGCGTGGTCGGACTCGAGGTAGCGGTCATTTTGCCACTCGTTCCCGGTAAAAATATACGTACCCCAAAGACTGATGTTGAATTCGTTATCGGCGTACCATTCCGGGCAAGGCGGTGGCGCTGCCACCTGCTTCATTTCCTTGCCGCCATAGGTTTCGGTACCAGCAAAAGCTAGCGACGCCATCGCGCCGAAGCCCAACAGGGACAACACTAATTTTCTCATTTTTTATTTCTCCTTTTTGGTTAAGTCTTTCCTCAGCTTTGGAACCCCAACATGTTGGAGCGCCAAAGTCAATAACGAAATTCATTATTCTTCTGGATGCCGCGAGTTTGGCTGGGTCATCCAAAATTGCAAGAACTTTTCACCTTGTTGACCCCGCTCGCCGATCAAGCTTTGAGTTCCGCTCCAGTAACAGCATCGGTGATAATAAACTTTTCGTGATGAAACGCAGGATCGCCACGAAACATCAGCCGCCCGGCGTATCGGCGCTCCAGCTCCACAAGCAATTCCTCATCTTCTTCTTTCAACCGTTTCAAGACATCCGGATTTAGGATGACACGGATTTCGTGGATGCTGTCCTGGTACTTGCGCATCACGGTATTGAGTGTCCGATGCAATTCCACGCTCGTAGTCATGGTAGTCTTCACGACGCCGTGCCCACCGCAGTAAGGACAGTTTTCGTAAATTGTATCGCTCAGACTTTCCTGTGCCCGCTGTCGCGTCATTTCCATCAGACCGAGCGGCGAAATCGGAAGCACGTGGGTCTTGGCCTTGTCGCGCTTGAGCCGTTCCTTCATCAGGTTATAGACCATCTGCTGGTCTTTTCGGCTCTTCATATCGATGAAATCGCCGATGATCAAGCCGCCGACATTGCGCAATCGAAGCTGGCGCGCGATTTCATCTGCCGCCTCCAAATTCGTCTGTAAAATCGTTTTCTCGACATCGCGTCCACCTTTGTTGCGGCCAGTATTCACATCAATCGCGACCAGCGCTTCCGTTTCGTCGATTACGATGTAGCCGCCGCACTTCAGCCAGACTTGCCGATGAAAAGCGTCGTCGATCTGCTTTTGCACTCCGTAGCTTTCGAAGACCGGCGTCGCACTATCGTAAAAATGAATTCGGTTTCGCGCCCGCCGCGAAATCTCGCCGACCATTTCGTTCATCCGGTTAATCGACTCGCGGTCGTCACACATGACTTCATCGATCTCTTCAGTGAGAAAATCGCGCACGGTCCGTTCAACTAAATCCGGTTCCTCAAAGATTCGGCACGGGGCCGGACGGTTGCGAATCAATTGATCCACTTTCGCCCATTGATCGAGAAGGAAGCGCAAATCGCGGACGAAATATCGCGCGCGCTGTCCTTCCCCAACGGTGCGGATGATAACGCCGATGCCTTCCGGAACGGCGAGTTCGCGTAAAATCTTGCGGAGACGTTCCCGCTCCTTTGGAGCTTCGATTTTTCGGGAAATGCCACTGCGATCGCTAAATGGCATCAGAACCAGATAGCGCCCGGCAAAACTAAGATTGGTCGTGACCCGCGGTCCTTTTGTCCCAATCGGACCCTTGGTCACCTGGACAATTACATCCGAGCCGACAGGATAAATGTTTGGAATATCCTTTGTCGTGATTCGTTTCCGCGGGTGCGTGTTTACGGACCGATCAATTTCCTCGATTCCACTGTCGAGCGCGGCCGGAATCGCGTCCCAAAAATGGAGGAAAGCATTTTTCTCGAAGCCAATGTCGACGAACATCGCCTTCAACCCCATCTCGATGTTCTTTACTTTGCCTTTGTAAACGCTGCCAACGATGTTGCGCGAGCTTTTACGCTCGACGCTGTATTCCTCGAGTCGGCCATTCTCGAGCAGCGCAACACGGGACTCGAGTTTTTCTACATTGAGTATGAGTTTGTTGCCAGTCTTGCGTGAAGAAAGACCTAAAAAATTTTTTACTTTGTCTATCATAAAACTGAAATGCTGATGCGATCACAACGAAAATGAGGTTGTTCATTGTTTGTTGGATCGATATTTCATCGTGAACGCGGCCGGCGTACCGGCGGCGGGGTTGGCACGGGCGCCGGTTGACGCCGCACCCCGAAGAGCCGTTCAAAAAAGTTGCGAGGCTGCGGCGTTGCAACCGGAACGGCATGCGCAACCGGTGCCGAAGCACGCCGCCTCACTTTCCCTTGAGAGTCTGCTTCAGGTTCGACGTCCGGCGCTGCATCTGCACTCGCCATCTGCGCATCCGCATTTTGAGAGTCGCCAGCATCTTCTTCGTCCTCGCTTCCGAGATTTCCTCCCGCGTCGTGATAAGTTACTGCTTTGATCAGTTGCAGCGGATTGGCCTTATGTGCGGGTGCGAGCCAAGCGACCTGCATATCGAACTTGCCTTCATCCTGGGCGAGCGTGCGTTCGAGAATGCGTGTAGCGATCGGGCCCGCGACCTCGCCGCCGTGCCCAGAGGCGCCCTGCACCATCACTACGACAACATACTTCGGATGGTCAAATGGCGCGAAACACGCAAACCACGCCACGTTTTCTTCGTGGCCACGCTCGGTAGCCTGGGCAGTGCCGGTTTTTCCAGCGACCACGACGTCTTTCAAACGCGCTCTGCCACCGGTTCCTCCATCTTCGTTAACAACTTTCCAAAGGCCTTTGCGCACAAGGTCAATTTTGTCAGGTGAGATTTGCTGACGTAAGTCCGTTCGCACTCGTGGCGTCTGAGGCACTGCGACGTTGCCATGCTCGTCTAGCACGGGAGAGCCGTCTTGGTTTAAAACTTTATCGACGAGCCGAGGATAATAACAGACGCCGCCGTTTGCGATCGTCGCGTAGGCCATCGTCAATTGCAGAGGCGAAACAAGCGTGTAGCCCTGGCCGATCGAAACATTGGCCGTTTGCGCCTGCGACCACCTCTCCTGCGGATGGTGAATTTGCATCCATTCAGGCCCCGGCATATTGCCGGTTTGTTCACCTGACAGTTGCAGGCCCGATTCTTCGCCGATTCCCAACATCTTGCCAACAGCGTCAATCGACTGAATGCCAGCCGCGTTTCCGTACTGGTAGAAAAACGAGTCGCATGACACCTTGATTGCATCGGCGAGTCCGATGGTCCCGTGCGTATAATGTTTTTCGGCTACCCAGCAGCGGAAAAAGTGATCGCCGTAACTCACACCGCCACCGCAGCTGTATTTGGCGCCTGCGAGATTTTTAGTGACGCGCAGACCGGCGAGCGACGTGATGAGCTTGAATGTTGACCCTGGTGGCAAGCAGCTAATCGCACGATTGACCAACGGATCGCCCTCGTCTTTCTGCAGCGCTTTCCAATCCTTCGCCTTGATGCTCGGGATGAACGTATTTGGATCGAACGAAGGCACAGAAGCCATAGCCAAAATATTGCCGTTGTTTGGATCGACCACGATGGCTCCCGCCCGAGCCACGGCGCGCAGCGCTTCTTCTGCAATCGCTTGAATCCTCGCGTCGATCGTCAGGAAAACATTGGCTCCCTGTCGCGGGGGATCTTCGCGTAGCACACCTTCGATTGTTCCCTTCGCGTTCTTGCGCAAATAACGCACGCCCGGTTTCCCGCGCAGATATTCATCCATCGATTTTTCGATGTTCGATTTTCCTTCCACATCCTGTTGATAGAAGGTAAACTTCCTTGCCTCTTCTTTATTGATATCGTCAGGTGCGCCAACGTAACCAAGGAGGTGCGCTGCGAGTGCGCCATAGACGTAAGAGCGCACCGGCTTGATCGCAATATCAACGCCGGGTAATCCGACATCGTGCTCGGAAAACTTCGCCATCGTGGGAAAATCGATGTCTTTGATGTAGGAAAACGGAACCTCGGTGTCGTTACGATAGTGTCGCTGTAGCTTGGCCGCATTGTAGTCGCGCGCAAGATCGAGATCGTTGAGGCGCGGGACGATGCCGCTATTGACGATCTTTATGATGTCTGGCTCTTTTTGGTCTTTGGGCATTCCGTTGATAATCGCTCGGTATTCGGTCAAGGGCGGTGAGCCGAGGCGCTCGCGATAGCCTTTGACCATTTCCGGCAAATAAAAATCGACCTCATAACTCGCCCGGTTTTGGACAAGGCTCAGTCCGTTACGGTCCTTGATCTCACCGCGCACAGATGGAATCCGGACCGTTGCCTGGGAGCTGCCGCGAAGTTGAGCAGTCCATTCGGCACCATGCGCCACTTGTATCCACCAGAGCCTGAGCCCAAGGATGCCCATACCAATCAGCATGAGCAGCGCAAGAAATTGAATCCGCAAACGAGAATTGATGCCGCGTCGGCTCATTCGAAACGGCTCCTTTCGGTGAGATATGGGTAGGCGGTAATCCGTCCGAGCCAATGTAGGAACCAAAACAGGATCGGTGCGATGGCCATGGCGAACAGGCCAGGCCCGCCGATTTGCCACCAAATTTCACGGGTAAAAACAAGAGAACCGCGCCGAAACGTAATCATTAAATATTGGGCAAGAATTATTGACGACGTGCAGACACCGCTCAGGATGCAATGCACTTCCCAGCGGCCACGGATGAAGAGCGGTCTCAGGCCATGCATGATTCCCGCCAACATAGCGTAAAGCAGTATCGACGATCCGGTTGAAATTTCAACTTTCCCACCAATCACGTGCACCGTAAGCGCATCGAGTAGGAGACCGGCGTACAAGGCGAGCCCGAGCATGAGCGGAAACGGCAGCGCCATTGCCCCATAAAAAACGATGACAGGCACAATGTAGATATGGGCGTTATAGAGCCAAGGCAGCGCCGGGATGAAAAATTCTGCAACCTGCGCGATCAGGACAAGTACCAGCAGAAGAAAAAAGAATATCATTTTCGGCCAGTTACCACGAACACATCCTCTAGATGCGAGAGATCGACCGCCGGCGCGACCTGCGCCTGCCCGTCTAACTCCCGAACCCGAAAACTCTTGACGACGCCGACCAGCAAACCAGAGGGAAAAACGCCACCCACGCCTGATGTATACACCTTTGGTCCCGGCTTTAGGTCAGCTTGTTTCGATAGAAAATTCAGATTCAAAAGTGGATTCAATCCCGTCGTCACGCGTTCGCCAGAGACGATCCCTTGTTCACGGCTCCCCTCCACCGAAGCGGCGACTTTGCAGTTTTCGTCCGAAACCAGAAGGACGACCGAGATGCTGTCGCTTACAGTTGTTGTTTTTCCTACCAGGCCTTCATCGGTTACCACTGGCATGTCGGTTTCGATGCCGTCTTGTTTCCCACGGTTGATCGTAACGGTGCGCCACCAGGTAGACGAATCGCGCGTTAAAACTTCGGCGGCTATCAATTTAAAGACGGAGCGCTCTCGATAATTGAGCGCATGGCGCAAGCGATTGACTTCATGCTCGACATCGCGCAAACCTTGGTTAGTTGCTCTCAGCGCTCGATTTTCCATCTGTAGCGCGGCATTTTCGCGCTCCAATTGGTCGAGCGACTTCAAACCGGTGCGGACCGATGTAATCTGCTTTTGCAGTCCGGAGCCGCTGGTCAAAAACGGCGCAAGCAACTGATAAACTCCGGCCTTGAACTTGCGTGTGCTCTCCGCGCCGAAGCTAAGAAAATACCCAAGAATGGCGCCAAAAATCAGCAGCGCAATGATGTTCGTGCGACTCATGTCGATTACGGATTGCGCAATCCGCCGCGGCTGATTGCTGCCTTCAATCCGCAATCGAAAATCCGTAATCCAACATTGATATTACCGCCACTGGCGATCAGCCGAAGCCACTTGACGCAAAAATTTAAGTTCATTGAGGCATTTGCCAGTTCCCTCCGCCACCGCGCTGAGCGGATCTTCCGCAACATGGACAGGCAAACCTGTTTCCTCGCTCAAAAGCTTGTCGAACCCGCGGAGCAATGCGCCGCCGCCTGCCAGCACGAGCCCACGATCGACCAAGTCCGCCGAAAGCTCAGGGGGACAGCGTTCGAGCGTGATGCGGACTGAATCGACGATTGTCGAAATTGGCTCAAGCAATGCTTCCCGGACTTCCTGCGAAGTGATCATCAGTGTCTTGGGCAAGCCTGCGACCAGATCACGCCCTTTCACTTCAACGCTCGTTTCCTTTTCGCTGGGATAGGCCGAGCCGATTTTAATTTTGATCTCCTCGGCCGTGCGCTCACCCACCATCAAATTGTACGCACGCTTCATGTACTGCACGATCGCTTCATCGAGCTCATCCCCGGCCACCCGGACGCTACGGCTAAAGACAATTCCCGACAACGAAATGAGGGCGACCTCTGTCGTGCCACCGCCAATGTCGATAATCATGTTGCCAGCGGGATCCTGCACCGGAAGCCCCACCCCGATTGCCGCCGCCATCGGTTCTTCGATTAAATAAACTTCCCGCGCGCCCGCGTGCGTCGCCGATTCACGGACTGCGCGCTTTTCCACTTCAGTAATCCCGGATGGAACTGCGATGACCACGCGTGGCCGTGCGCGGACCCGGCGGTTGTGCACTTTGGTAATGAAATGTCGGAGCATCGCCTCCGTCACTTCAAAGTCCGCAATCACGCCGTCTTTGAGTGGCCGCACCGCAACGATATTCGCCGGTGTGCGGCCGAGCATGCGCTTCGCTTCGTCACCGACCGCCAGCACTTTGTTTGTGCCGGCTTGCACGGCTACCACTGATGGCTCGCGCAAGACAATCCCCTGATCTTTTACGTAAACAAGGGTGTTCGCCGTGCCGAGGTCAATCCCGATGTCGCTGGATAACCAGCCGAAAAGTCCGTTGAACATGAATTATTGATTAGAAAGCACGTTTCAGTCCGAAGGAAACGCGTCCACATCATCGATCTTCGCAGGACATTTCCGCGAGCGCGATTCGACCGGCTGAAACGCCGTAACATGAAACGCCACTCCGCGCCGTCAAGCTCATATTATGTGGAGTGTTGCAACTGTTGCCATTACGCTACTACTCCATTATTCCATCAGTTCGTGCAGAAGATCATCGTTGCTCCTTCCATCCTCGCAGCCGATTTCTCGCGATTAGCCGATGAAATCCGGCACGTCGAGAAAGCTGGTGCCGACTGGATTCACTGCGACATCATGGATGGACATTTCGTCGATAATATTTCCTTCGGCCCGGCAATTGTCGATCTTGTCCGAAAGAATACGGAACTGCCGCTCGATGTGCATCTCATGATTGAGCACCCCGATCATTACGTGCCGCGCTTTGTCAAGGCAGGCGCCCACTCGATCACCGTTCATGTTGAGCGAGAGGCGAAACACGACGTCGGAAAAACTTTAAGCGCAATTCGCGATGCTGGTTGCCACCCTGGCCTTACATTAAACCCCGCGACGTCATTTGACTCGGTCGAACCGTTTCTCGACAAGATCGACATCTTACTCGTCATGACCGTCCATCCTGGCTTTGGCGGTCAATCGTTTCGACCTGAGATGATGGAAAAAGTAAAGAGAGCGCGCGATTGGAAAACGAGAACCGGCGCCAAGCTCGACATCGAGGTCGATGGCGGAATCAATGCCGATACCGCGCGACTGTCCATCCAAAACGGAGCGAATGTCCTTGTTGCCGGAACGTCAATCTTTCACTCTAAAGACTATGCGGAAACAATTCGCGAATTGCGCGGCATTAAATAACGCGTGGAGTTGTCGATCTTATGCCGATTCAGCAGCTACGACTGGTTCTGCTTCCTCCGTCGTTTCGGCCATGACCTCGTCGGTTTGCGTAACGCGCACAACTTCTTCGATGGTCGTTTTGCCTTGGGCGACACGCCGCCATCCGTCCTGCCGCAAAGTTTCCATGCCTTCAGCAATGGCGCATTGTTTGAGCTCGCCGCCATCGCGTTTCTGCATGATCAATTTTCTTAAGGGTTCCGTCACGAGGCAAATTTCGTAAATGGCTGCGCGGCCCTGATAGCCGGTCTGCCGGCACTGATCGCAGCCGCTGCCGCGACGGAAACGGGTGCCGAGTTCTTTGACCGGGAAACCTATTTCGACGAGATACTCGTGTGGGTAGTCTACCCATTGCATGCAATCTGGACAGATCGTGCGCACGAGTCGTTGCGCGATGAACGACTTCACAACCGACGCGAGCAGAAACGGCTCCACGTCCATGTCGAGCAAGCGGGTGATGCCGCCGACCGCGTCATTTGTATGCAGCGTGCTAAAGACAAGGTGGCCAGTCATTGCCGCGCGAATCGCGATATCCGCCGTTTCGATGTCGCGAATTTCGCCAACCATCACGACGTTCGGGTCTTGTCGCAAAATGTGACGTAAACCTTTGGCGAACGTAAGATCGATCTCTGGCTTTACGTCAATTTGTGACACGCCCGGGATTCGATACTCGACTGGTTCTTCGATCGTGATGATGCGACGCTGCACCGAGTTAATGCTGCTCAAGAAGCAATACAACGAGGTCGATTTTCCGCAGCCGGTCGGGCCGGTGAGCAAAATGATTCCGTTTGCATGGGCGAGCAGGGTGCGAATGACCTGTTCCTGTTTCTTGCTCAGATCGAGACGATCGAAATTGAATTGTTGTCCACCGCGGCTGAGCAATCGTAAGCTAATCGATTCGCCATTTACCGTCGGGATAGTCGAAACGCGTACGTCGATCTCTTGATTATTCCCGTGCAAATTCATGCGGCCGTCCTGCGGCAGACGCCGCTCGGCGATGTCCATGTGCGCCATCACTTTCAGGCGCGAGATGATGGCTGCTTGCAACACGCGCAATTGCGGCGGAACCGCGACCTCATGCAGAATCCCATCGATCCGATAGCGGATGCGCAAATCGTTTTCCAGCGGCTCGACATGAATGTCGGTTGCACGTTCGATGATCGCCTCGCGAATAATCTGGTTTACGAATTTGACGACGGACGCTTCCGGATCGTCCGCATTCAAGTCGGTGCTTGTCTCCGCGTCCTGCAACACCTCGAAGGCACGGTTCGTCTTCAAAATTTCATCGAAAGTTTCCGCGCCGATGCCATAGAGAGTCTTGATTGCACGCAGGAGCTGGGCACGAGGCACGAGCACCCATTCCGCCGGCTTTTTCAAGAGCTGCGAAGCAAGCTGACGGCCCACTGAATTAAACAGATCGTAAGTCGCGAGGACAACGGAATTTTCCTTCGCCTCGATGGGCAGAATTTGGTGTTGAAAAACGAAACGGCTCGGCAAGATCGATAATGTCGTGCGATCGATCTTCCTAGCGTCGATTGAGATAACTGGCACGCGGAAAAATTTTCCGATCGCGCCGAGGAAGCGTTGCTCGTCCACTTTACCGGAATCAAGTACCTGGCCTACCCACGAGCCGCCGTTCAGGTTGACGGCCAGTTGTGCCGCTTCTTCAGTCGAAGGAACGCCGCTTTCCAGCAGCAGATTAATCAGCGATTGACTGGCAGGTGAGCTCATGAGGGGCGGCGTTCAGGACAATCGACAACGCAGAATTGGAAGCGTTCGAATGAATCCCATTTAGACCGTTTCGCAAGCGCTTTCACGCATCACACATCTTGCAGAGACATCGCGCTGCGATGTCAGGACGGCGCAGCGCGCCGCCTCTACTACAAAACACAATTAGGGCATGTGGAGCGCTCGCCGCACGGGATCGGTCAGCGTTCCCGTAACGCGCATCGAATAGCTCTTTTGAAGCCGCGCAATGGCCTCGCTTACTTCCGGGGTAAATTCGCCGTTAATGGGTCCGCAATAATAACCCAGCCGGCGCAGCGCCGTTTGCATCGAGCCCACGTAAGCGGGTTGCACAATGAGTTGCTCCTCAGCCTTGAAGTAGTAACACCATCGCCACTTGTAGCGTGGCGCAAAGTCGGTGGCGTTCAGAGCTTTTCCCTGATGGGCAAGCCCCCACTCGTCGCGCTGTGCCAGCGGATCGACTGAACGGAAAATATCATAATCGACAACATCGAACTCGTCGGCTTGCGCGATGGTAGCGCCAAAGCAAAGAATTAATGCAAGAGCTATCCGTTTCATAACAGAAGTGAGTTTACTTCATATCTTTCGCTTCGGGAATATCGGGTGGGGGCAAGGTCAATTGTTTGCCATCTCGTGTTTTGGGGCAATCTGGGCACTCGCTCTCGTCCAGCTCCGGACCGAAATGCGTATTGACGTTCTCCCACCTCTGGCGCAGCCGATACTGATCCAGCTTGGTCAGGGTCACCTGCGGACACATAAGAATGATCAGCTCCTGCCGCTGCTTGCTAGTTGTTGTGCCACGAAACGCCGCGCCGATGAGGGGAATGCGCGAGAGATAAGGGATGCCACTGTACTGCTTCTGCTTCTGTTCCTGGATCAATCCGCCCAGGATGATGGTCGATCCGTTTGCCGCGGAAACAGTCGTGCGAATATACTTCGTGTCGATTGTCGGGACCTGATTGCCGCTGATACTTACGTTGCCGTTCGGAACCAGGCTGTCGAGCTTTTGCAAAATATCGAGCGACACTTCCTTCTCGGAATTAATGAGAGGGACGACTTCAAGCTGAAGCACAACCTGTTTGTACTCGATGCTCGATTGGATAGAGGCAACGTTGACCGCAGTCGTGGCATTGGTCAGAGTGCTCGTCGGCACGGGAACCTCTTGTCCTGACGCGATGATAGCCTTCTTATTGTTGCTTGTGAAGACCGTCGGACGCGAAAGGATTTTGAACTTACTCGTAGATTCAAGCAGATGCACTATGGCTGCGAAAGCGTTGCCGGCTGCCACGTAAATATTGGTTCCGTTGCCCACATTCTGAATGATCTGGCTGAAGTTGATCAGGTTGGAAGGATCAAGAATATTGGCAGTTATCGGCGAAGCCGAAGGATTGGGATTGGCACCGGGAATGGAAACAGGATTCGAGTTATTGAATACTTGGTTGTTGCGGGATGTGCCCACGAATCGCTTGTTGTATTTTGCAAAGTAATCGACGCCGAATTCCTCGTTGTTGCTCAGTGTCAACTGACCAATCACCGTGCTCAGCGCGACCTGTGGCGCCTGGACATCCATTTGGTCCAGAATCTTTTCCACTTTCACCACAACCTCGCGATTTCCGAGGACGATGATGGAATTGGCGCGCTGATCGGCAATGAGCTTGGTGGTGCCGACCGTGACCGCCTGGGGAGTTGTGTTTACCGGTTGCGTGGAAAGCTGCTCAGAAATATTTAGCGTGCTGCCCCCTGCCGTGCTTGATGCGCCACCAAATTGGGATGTATATGGATTTGTTGTGCCAGTGGTGCCAAAGCCGCCTCGTTGTTGTTGTTGTTGCTGTTGCTGCGGTTGCGGACTCGCTCCGGGCA
Source organism: Candidatus Udaeobacter sp. (assembly GCA_036495045.1). Taxonomy (GTDB): domain Bacteria; phylum Verrucomicrobiota; class Verrucomicrobiia; order Chthoniobacterales; family UBA10450; genus Udaeobacter. The sequence goes on along the minus strand of DASXNN010000093.1, from coordinate 45,811 downwards.
GACCGCCACCGGGCGCCGCACCGGCGCCTTCCGTTCCCGGCTCGGTCAACGCCTGAACCAGCACTGGCAGAACGTCACCGGCGGAAATGTATTGCAAATAACGCGTGACCGGTTTCGCAAACTCGACGTTGGCATCAAACTCATGAATCAATCTCCGGATGAACGGCATGTTAATCGGCCGCGTCACTACATGGATGCGGTTGGTGCGGACGTCCGCGGTAAGCTTAACTTTACCCACGACGACTGCTTCTTCGGATAAGCCAGCCATGGCGCTAGCCTCATTTTCAACCGGCATCGGTTGCGGCACATTTGGAGGTACCCGGACAGAACGGATGCCAGGCTGGGTCGAGCTTTGAGTGCCCTTTTCGAAAATGTCTTTAAGCATGTCGACGACTTTGCCCGCGTCGGCGCGATCGAGCTTGATGAACTCGCTCACCACCTGTGCCGGAGCCACGTCAAGTTGTGCAATCACGCTGGCGAGCTGGCGAACCACGTCTGCATTCTGCGTCACCAAGAGGCTCGACGATTTCGGCAGGGCCAAAATGTTAATCGAGCCCGAACTTCCCTGGAAATATGCCATCAGCACTTGTTGAAGCTCCTGCGGATCCGCGTATTGAAGCTTGAACAAGAAGCTGATCACAGGATTACCCGCCGGGATGTCCGCCAGGTCAGAAATAATCGGTACTACAGCCTTGCGCGGATTTTGCCCGGCTCCAACAACTTCGATAATATCGGGCGCGGCCGGGATTAAAGAAATCCCGTTTAACGCCATGCTCATCTCGATGATTTTGATTGCCTCATCGCGCGATACGGCCTTGGCAATAAAAATGTTCACCTTGCCCTGGACAAAATTGTCCATCACCAGCTTTTTGCCGGTGAGCTGCTCATAAAAACGCAAGACGTCGGCTACATCGCTGTTGGGAAATTGCAGCGTCACTCCCGGATCGTTTGCGTCAGCAGGCGCAGTCCGCTCCGCTGGCCCCGCTGTTCCTTTTGCGGCAGGACGAACTGGTGCGGCGGGATCAGACACGACCTGACCTGAAAAAGTCGTCACTGCCGCGAGCATGAGCGCCGCGTTGCAGAAAAATCGATGCACGATGTTATTTATGATGAGGGGACGATGCTAATAAATTCAGGATCGCAGGTCAAACTACTTCGCCGGTCCAAACGGAAATCCGGTTACTCGAGTTGGACACGGCGGAGTGTATTCTATAAGAAATGGTCGATCTTGCAACCCTTGCGGCGTGGTTCACAACGCGGCGATGCGAACACGTGAAAACGCTAGTGCCTAAACTGATTCCAAACGAATTGAATCAACAAAGATTTTAGCAAGTTTGAAAATTCCACTTGCATGCTTTCTCGCGGTTTACGTTCTCGGTGCAACCGCTGCGGCGGCATCAAGTGAGCAGCAAAAAAATGCCGACGCAACCACCGAAATTCGGGCTGTGCTGCATGCACAGCAGGACGCCTGGAACCGAGGCAATATTGACGGCTTCATGAGCGGATACGCGCGTTCAGGATCGACGACCTTTGTTTCAGAAGACACGGTGAGAAGGGGTTGGGAAACCGTGCGTGAGCGCTACTTAAAGAAATATTCCGATCGCGCGAAAATGGGCCGCCTCACTTTTTCCGATCTGGAGATTACGCCGATTAGCGCCGATGCAGCAGTCGTCCTGGGTCGCTGGAAATTAAAGCGCGCGCAGGATCGGCCGCGTGGTCGTTTCACTTTGATCGTTCGCAGAACGGCCGACGGCTGGCGCATCGCGCACGATCACACCTCAGCGGCTGCGCCGACGCAGTAATTCGTTAAAATGTTGCGAGAGTTACAGGGTTAAATAGCTCCAGAGGAGGATCCTTTTGTAGCGCTGTAACCTTTTAACCTTGTAACCTCTTCAGCAACTTCTCGTGAATATTATCGAATCCACCATTGCTGAACACCGCTACGATATCTTGCCTACGGAGCATCGGCACAATTCGATCGACAATTGCATCCGCATTCTCCTCATAAAACGCGGTGCGGCCAGCTTTGGCGATCGCAGTTACGACCGCCTCGGGATTTAACCTCTCTTCTTCCGGGATTTGCTCCAGCTTGGCAACCTGCGAAATAAAAACGCCATCCGCCGTTTTCAATGCGTCGGGAAGCTGCTGTTGAAAAACCGCACGTCGCGTCGTGTTGGTGCGTGGCTCAAAGATGGCCCAAATGCGATGGCCGCGATAACGATGGCGGAGTGCTTGCAGCGTATATGCGATTGCGGTCGGGTGATGGCCGAAATCGTCGATCACCTTCACGCCGCGCACTTCGCCACGGAGTTCCTGCCGCCGCGCGATGCCGGAAAAACTTTTCAATGCGTTGTCGATCTTTGTTTTTGGGACTTCATAAAATCGCGCGGCTGTCGCCGCCATCGCTGCGTTACGGACATTGAATTCGCCGATGAGCGGAACTTCGAAGGTTTCCTCACCAAGTTTGAATCTTGAGCGACCGGACGAGTAAGCCACGTCGCGAATACGCTGCGCGCAATTCTTCGAAAAGCCGACCTCAATCATCTGCGCGAGGCAATCTTTCGCCACCTGAACGCAACTAGCGTCGTCGCCATTGAGTACGACCATGCCGTTTTGAGGAACGATGTTGAGCAAACGCCGAAAGCTGAGCTTGATTTCATCGAGATTGTTGAAGATGTCCGCATGATCAAACTCGATGTTGTTTACGATCACCAATTCGGGCAGGTAATGAATGAACTTCGAGCGCTTGTCGAAGAAAGCGGTGTCGTACTCGTCGCCTTCGACGATAAAAAATTTCGAATCATTCAGCCGTGCACCTTGTCCGAAATTTTTGGGAAGTCCGCCGATGAGATAACCAGGTTTGCGTCCCGACTTTTCCATGATCCAGGCCAGCAGCGCGGTCGTAGTTGTCTTGCCGTGCGTGCCAGTGACGACAAGATTATGACGGTCACGCAGAAAATAATTTTTCAAGACTTCCGGCAATGAAAGATAAAATAACTTGCGATTGAGCACAGCCTCCACCTCGGGATTGCCGCGCTTGATCGCGTTGCCGATTACCACAATATCGACATTGGCTGGAATATTTTCGGCGCGATAACCTTCGGCGAGCGCGATGCCTTTCTTTTCCAAAAAGATCGACATCGGCGGATAAACATTTTCGTCCGAGCCGGTAACTCGGAAGCCGCGCTCGCCCAGCGCCGCCGCTACCGAACCCATGGCCGTTCCGCAAATACCGAGAAAATGAAGATTCTGCGGCTCTTTCTTCGTCACGCGAATTCTGTAATCTGCGTTACGGGGTTTGGCTACAGAAAGCGGAACAGAATTCTCGGTGAACTATTTCTTCTTAAACACCTCGACCGCGTCCCAGGCCTCGTCTGGCGGTTGCTGTTCATATTCGAGAGCGCGCGCCAGATACGTTTGCGCCAGGAGATCGTCCGGATAGAACTCAAGGAACCGCGAGAACAAGATTTTTGCCTGGGTAAAATCACGCGCCCGGAACTTCTCGAGTCCCTCCTCATATGACTCGAGCCACTTTAGAAGTTGTCGATCGACATCTTCATTTCGCGCTCCAATCAGAGTGAAGACATCCACCGGCTTGGTTTTACCCTTTACCTGCACCCGCGCAATCGAGCGCAGGTGAAACTCGTCGCGCACCAACTCGGCCGCCGTCGCGCCCACCAAAATATCGACGCCGTAAATTCGAGTAAGACCTTCGAGTCGCGATGCCAGGTTGACGGAGTCGCCAATAACAGTTGGGTCCATGCGCTCCTGTGAACCAATATTGCCAACGATCACTTCCCCTTGATTGACACCGATGCCCATGCCGAGCCCCATTCGCCCTTCAACGCGCCACTTTTCATTAAGCTCCCGCAGCCCGCCCCGCATTGCCAGCGCCGCACGCACGCAATTTTTGGCGTCCTGCGCGACACCAAAACTGCGCACGTTCCCCCATACTGCCATAATTGCGTCGCCGATGAATTTATCAAGCGTGCCGCCATTGCCGAAAACAACTGATGTCATACGGGTGAGATACTCATTGAGTTGTGCGACCAATGCTTCGGGATCGGCTCTTTCGGACAACGTGGTAAAACCGATCAAATCTGAGAACAGTATCGTTACCGGCACGCGTACACCGCGCAGGAGGCCATAGTAGCTGTCCGGATTCTCAAGAACTTCCTTCACCAAATTCTTGGAGACATAGCGTTCGAGCGTACGCCGCGTGCGCAATTTCTCGATCCGCTCGAGGGCGTATTCAAAGCCGAGCGACAATAATCCGCTTAATATCAGAGCGGCCAGGACCGGCACCGTAAGCAGCAGCAGCCCCGTCTTATCGTAAAGGAATCGCGCCGCGGCAAGATACGCGACGGTAATTGCAACCAGCACGCCAAGGCAAAGCAACGGGCGGCGCAGAAAGGCGATGAGGGACCACGCGATCAGTCCTGCTGCACCCACCAACGCAAGACCGGTGTTTGGTGGCGTAGGCTGCAAAAATTCGTGGCCAAGCGCGGCCGCCATTGCCTGTAGGTGAAGCGTAGGGCCCCATGTCGTTGGACTCATCGGCGTATCGACAACGTCGTGCTCTACTTGCGCAGACGCTCCTACGATCACGATTTTGTTCTTAAAAAACGTGCCGTCCGCATAATTGGCATGCCAAAATTTGGGATCAAAAACTTCGTACAGCGGGCGCGGTGCCCACGCGTCCGGGTCCGTGAAGCGAATCATGTGGCCGCCAAAATCACGAGGTACGTCGTCTCCGCGGCCGATTTTCCTTAGAGCGCGCGCAGAAAGAGATTCGAAGATTTCCTCGCCTGGGTGCGGCGGTAAACCGCTGAGTTCCCAATCGGTCACCCGATAAGCCACGGCGCGGATTTTTTCATCGATCGGATCGGGCCAGAAATTCACGAAGCCAACGCGATCATCTTCTATCTGCGGCGGCGGAATCAGTATCGCGTTTGGCGTAACAACCTGTGGCTTGGTGGCGTTTTGCATATCCACATTGGCACCGAGCACTACTTTGTCCTTGTAACGATCGAGCGCATTATGAAATGCTGGATCACCATCGTTGGGCGGATTAAACATCAGGTCGAAGATGACCAGGCGCGCCCCCGCCCCGAACAAACGGTCGAGCAACAACGCCCAAACTTCGCGCGACCACGGGAACGGCCGCTCGGTCATCAACTGAAACGCTCGGTTGTTCGCGATTTCTTCCGCCGTCATCGGCGGCAACTCCAAGGTGCTTTGATCAATCCCGAGAAAAACGAAATCATTGCGCGGCGCAGTTTTTCGGCCCTCCCGCCGGAGCAAATCCTCAAAGCTTTGTTCGCCCCGCCAAGGGACCGAGAGAAACGGCGTGGCCGAGAAGAAATGGCCAAGCAAAATCAGCCCAGTCCAAAAAGCGCAGATCGACCCCAGGATCAACAGCCGATAACGAGTAAGCCAATGCATCGGGACATTATACCTGATAGTGAACCATTGTGCACAGCCATTCAGCAGGCTTGATCCGCTTGCCGGGATCCGTCCTTTTGAGTTTCACAGAATTCAGTTGTGATTGGGAAACCACAAACTATCTTAGGCGCCCGGTCCAACACGCCGGATTATCTTTTCGCCTGTCCCGCGTCTGTGGGACCTAATCAGCGAGCGAGGCCGGAAAGATCGACAATGGAACAACAGCTCGCTGAAGGAGGAGTTCCGAAGCAATTCGGAACGAAATGAAATGGCAAGAGCTACCAATGCCCCGGCCAGTCGGGCGCGGCGCAAACGAGTCTTAAAAAAAGCCAAAGGCTATCGCGGACGCCGATCGAAACTTTTCCGCTACGCAAAAGACGCGACAATGAAAGGCAAGTACTGGGCCTATCGTGATCGCAAAACCCGAAAACGAACCTTTCGTTATCTCTGGATCCAACGGCTCAACGCCGCCGCCCGTGCCAACGGAATAACTTACAGTCGTTTGGCGGAAGGACTGAAAGCCGCCGGTATTGGACTTGATCGCAAAATTCTCTCCGATCTCGCCGTCACAGATGAAGCGACGTTTAAATCCATTGTCGGTCAAGCAAAGAGCGCGCTGGAAGAGAAATCGAAGTCGAAAAAGAAAGCGGCGTAATGATTTTAGAGGTGCTGTGTCAGCCGCCGCGGCGTTTCACAGAAATGCCCTACAAAATTCATTGAACGTTGAACGTTAGACGTTCACGTTTCGTTTCATGCATCCGCTGGAAGAACTACGCGACGATGCCCTGCGCGACATCGAATCTGCGCGCGACGAGCAGACGCTCGAAGCTGCCCGAGTGAAATACCTCGGCCGCAGCGGCAGCGTCGCGGCCTGGGGCGAGCAAATGAAAACGCTGTCCAAGGAAGAGAAGCCGATCGTCGGCAAACTTCTTAACGAAGTCCGGAACGCTGTCACCGCGACGATCGACATGCGTGCGCAACAGTTCCGATCACAGAAAGAAACCGGCGCGCTTGCTAAGATCGACATCTCACTGCCCGGAACGCCGCATGAGATCGGCGCCCTGCATCCGCTTACCCAAATGCTCGAGCGCTCGATCGAAATCTTCCGTCGAATGGGCTTCGCGCTCGCCGATGGGGCCGACGTTGAGGACGAATGGCATTGCTTCGACGCCCTGAACACGCCGCCCGAACATCCCGCGCGTAACGAGCAGGATACATTTTATCTACCCGACGGCCGATTGCTCCGCACGCATACTTCGACAGTGCAAATTCGCGCCATGCAGGCATCGCGGCCGGCGATTCGAGTGATCGCGCCCGGCGCGGCGTATCGTCGCGATGAGGTAGACGCGACACATAGCGCACAATTTCATCAGATCGAAGGTCTTTACGTCGATGAGAACGTCAGTGTCGCAGACTTGAAAGGCACGCTCGAATTCTTCATGCGCGAACTGTTCGGTGCCGATACAGCCGTCCAATTTCGACCGCATTATTTTCCGTTCACCGAGCCGAGTCTCGAGGTTTATGTAAGGTCAAAAGCTCTCAAAGGCGGCGAGCAATGGATTGAAGTCGCCGGCTCGGGTGTTGTCCATCCCGCCGTTTTCGAACAGGTCAACAAAGCGCGCGGCGACAAAGCTTACGATCCTGAAAAGTGGAGCGGTTATGCCTTCGGTCTCGGCATGGACCGTCTCGCGATGATCTTGTTCGACATTCCAGATCTCCGCCTCTTTGCGCAAAACGATCTGCGATTTCTCCGCCAGTTCGCATGAAATTTTCCGTCAATTGGCTGCGCGAATTTGTCGATCTTCCAAAAAATCCGGACGAGATCGCTGATTTACTGACCCGCGCCGGCGTGGAAACCGAAAACATCGAGACGCGCGGCGCGAAGATCGATAACGTGATCGTCTCGCAGATCACGGCGGCGTCGCGCCATCCAAATGCGGATCGTCTCACCGTTTGCGAAGTCGATGACGGCAGCGGAACGAAGCGCCAGATAGTTTGCGGCGCAACCAATTACAAAGTTGGCGACAAAGTTCCGCTCGCGCTCCTCGGAACAAAATTGCCGAACGGAACCGAGATTCGCAAAAGCAAACTGCGCGGCGTTGAAAGCGAAGGAATGCTTTGCAGCGCGATCGAGCTCGGACTCGGTTCGGACGCTGCCGGGCTTTTGATTTTATCGCCCGAAGCGAAAGTAGGCGCGCCAGTTTCCGATTTGTTTCCGAGCGATACGATCCTCGATGTCGAGATCACGCCGAACCGCGGCGATTTGCTCAGTCATTTCGGTCTCGCGCGGGAGATTGCCGCGCTGACCGGCAAGAAACTGAAATCAACGCCACGCGACGCAAAAGTTCCCGTTCGGAAGACCGGCGTCGGAATTACTTCTACTCGCGAATGTCCGTTTTTCGCCGCGCGCAAGATCGACAATGTGAAAGTCGAGGCGAGTCCGCAATGGCTGCGGTCGAAAATAGAGAGCGTCGGAATTCGCTCGATCAACAACATCGTCGACATCTCAAACTTTGTGATGCTCGAGCTTGGTCAGCCGACGCACGCGTTCGATGCTGACAAATTGAAGGGCCACATCAACGTGCGCCTTGCGCGCGATCGAGAGAAATTTCTCGCACTCGATGGAAAGACCTATTCGCTGAAGCCGGACAACTGCGTTGTCGCCGATCAAGAGAGCGCAGTTGGAATTGGCGGCGTGATGGGCGGCGAGGAAACCGGCGTGACTGACTCGACCAAAAACATTTTGCTCGAAGCGGCTTACTTTTTGCCGGCAAGCGTTCGGAAAACCGCGCGCGAATTGAGTCTTCCAAGTGACGCGAGTTATCGCTTCGAGCGCGGTGTTGATCCCGAAATGGTCCTTCGCGCATCCGCGCGCGCGACGGAATTGATTCAAGAAATCGCCGGCGGAAGTCCGGCAAAGGAAATTCACACCGCCGGGAAAGTTCCCTCGAATCCGCACGACGTTTGGTTGACTTATGAAAAATGCGACCGCGTCGTCGGCGTCGCGGTCAAACCGAAAACCGTCGACGAAATCCTGGAGGGATTTGGTCTGAAGAAAACCAGCGCCGCGAAAATCACGAAATGGAAAATTCCGACCTACCGCCGCGATTTACAGCGCGATGTCGATCTTATCGAGGAAGTCGTGCGGGCTTACGGCGCGAACAAAATTCCCGGTCGCGAGCGCGGCCGATATTCGCCATCGAGCGCGGCCGATCACGCGCACGATTTAGAATCCACATGGCGAAATCGACTCGCCGCCGCCGGTCTAAACGAAGTGCGCACATCAAAACTTCTTCCGCGCGAACGGTTCGCCTTCAGCGAAGGCGCGATCGAGCTCCGCAATCCGCTGAGCGAGGATGCCGTCGCGCTTCGGCCAAGCATCTTGGCCGGCTTGCTCGCCGTTCTCGATCGAAACATTCGCGCTGGCGCGGAACGCGTCGCCATTTTCGAAATTGGTCGCACCTTCATTCCCCCGTCGGGAAAAGAAGAGCGCCATCTCGGCCTTTTGCTTTGGGGAAGCGTCGCCACCGCGCCAGATTGGAGATCGCAAACGAGCCGCCACCTCGATCTTTTCGATCTCAGGGGCGCGCTCGATGTCGTTGTTCCAAGTTTGTCGTTCCGCCCGGGAAAATTTCCTGATCTCGCACTGGCAGTGGATATTTATTCCGACGAGCGAATAATTGGTTTCGGTGGACAACTCTCTTCCGCGAAGTCGAGCGCTCCCGGACCTGTTTTCGTCGCCGAACTCCACGCCGACCTTTTCCTAAAAGAGCACGAACGAACCAAATTCGCCGAGTTGGAAAAATTCCCCGCAGTCACGCGCGACATTGCGATGATTCTCGCCGAAGAAGTTCCGCACGAAAAAATTTTGCGAGCGATCGAAAATCCAAAAGAGCCGCTGCTGGAAAGTGTTGAGCTGTTCGACTTATTCACAGAAAAACTCGGCGAGGCAAAAAAGTCGCTTGCATATAGATTGACATATCGAGATCGAAGTCGCACACTGACCAGTGAAGAAGTGACTGCGGCGCACACGAGAATTCGCGAGCGTTTGCAGCGCGAACTCGGCGCGGAATTGCGCGAGTAGTTCTTTGAGAGGAGAGTCGCTCGTTGAGGGTTGGGCAGGAAACCAGTGCTTTTCTCTCAACTCTCAACCAGCGGCTCTCATGATCCCGAATGTTCTCGGGATGTAAACATTTACCCTGCGATGTTCGAGATTACAGGTGGGATTCCCGAACCGATAATTGACTAACTTGAGGAGGCTCGGTCGCGCGGAGAACATGACAGGCCTTAATTGGAAGTCAGACGCTGCGGCGACGGTCATCCGCCCGTTACTGAAAGGGAACGGGAGATCCGCCTAAACGGCACCGGCGGGGTAAAAATTTGAAAAACCCGAAATCGAAATTCTCGATTCGGGTTTTTCGTTGATGCGTTAAAGGGTTGAAAAGTTGAAGCGGAGATGAAAATCACCAGATCGCTTCACGAGTTCATCGGTTCATCCGATCACGCATTTGAAAACCCGCCCATAAGACCGACAATCACGGCCAATGCGTGCGCTTCTCGCTTTGGAAGATGGTCGGTTCTTCGAGGGCGAATCATTTGGCGCAGGCGGCACCCGAGGAGGTGAGATTTGCTTTAACACCGCGATGACCGGTTACCAGGAGGTGCTGACCGATCCCTCGTATCGCGGACAGATTGTGGCGATGACTTATCCGTTGATCGGCAATTACGGGACTAATTCGCTCGACCAGGAAAGCCGCTCGCCACAGGTGCGTGGATTTGTGATTGAGGAATTAAGTGAGATGCCGAGCAGCTGGCGGTCCGAAATGTCGCTTGACGACTATTTGCGAAAATGGGACGTCCCGGGCGTCCAGGGAGTCGACACACGCGCATTAACGCGGCATTTACGCACCCGCGGCGCAATGAAAGCTTGTTTAACAACGGAAGAGATTTCGCCGCAGGAAGCGGTGCAACGGGCAATCAAAGGCCAAGGGGTGATTGGGATGGATTACGTGCGCGAAGTGTCCACTCACGAAATTTATCAGTGGGATCCTGACGATACGTTAAGCGCGCCGTGGTCGATTGCGCGCGATAGCGGCGGAAGCAAACCCGCCCTTCCCCCAATCCGATTTCGCATTGCCGCCTACGATTATGGCATCAAAGAAAATATTCTGCGCCTGCTGCGCCAGAAAGGCTTCAGCGTGACGGTTGTTCCGGCAGCGACAACCGCAGAAGAGGTGCTTGCCCTCGATCTCGACGGAATTTTTCTTTCGAACGGACCCGGCGATCCAGCCGCTCTCCCGTATGCGCATGAAGCTGTGCGCAGATTAATGGGCAAGAAACCGATCTTCGGGATTTGTCTCGGCCATCAGATCCTTGGCGTCGCCTGCGGTGGATCAACATTCAAATTGAAATTCGGGCATCGCGGCGCGAATCAGCCAGTCAAAGACTTACGAAGCAGCAAAGTCGCGATCACTGCGCAAAATCATGGTTTCGCGGTCGACCCTGACTCACTCCCGGCCAACGTCGAAGTCACCCACATCAATTTAAATGACGGCACTGTCGAAGGGATGCGGCACAAGGAATTGCCGATCTTCAGCGTCCAATATCACCCCGAAGCAGCGCCCGGTCCTCATGACGCCTCATATTTCTTCGAGCAATTCGCAGATTTGATCGAAGCGCAAGGATAGGGCGTGATTGCCGAAATCTAGTTTTGTCGTGTCGAGCGAGTTTGAAATGACAAACGGCTCTGATTGACCGACACAAAAAGGTGCCGACATTTAGTGCATGATTAACTCAATATCTGGCAAATCCACTGTTTCGAAATTTGCAGTCGCTGCAACTTTCGTCGTGGCCTCAGCGATTTCTCCGCTTGCCGTTGCGCAAGAACACGAGCAGGAAAAAGACGCAGCTGCTTCGAAAGAAGTCACGGGCGAAGTGGTGGACATGATGTGTTACGTCGATCATAACGCAGTCGGCGAGAAACATGGTCAATCGTGCGGGGCAAAGTGCATCAAATCGGGCGGCCCAGCTGGCATCGTGAGCGAGGGCAAAGCATACCTCGTCGTTGGCGAACATAAGCCGATCAACGATCAACTCGCGGAATACTGTGGCAAGAACATCACGGTGAAGGGCAAAATCGCGGAGCGCGGCGGAATCGCGATGATCGAGAACGCCGAGATCGTCAAGAAATAGGGAAGAAATAATTCAAGTGGAGGCGCGCAAAATCGGCAAGCGCCGAATTGCGCGCCGCTTTTGTGCAGCGCAACGCGCGTAAGTTCCTATATCTGCGTTCGCTTCGCACAACGAAGTCGCTACAACCGTCGCAGGGTGACAATTTCCCTCAACATCCGCAGGCTGTCCTGAAAAAGGCGCACCTTGCTGCCGGCGGAATGATTCCAGCGCACGGGTATTTCGCGGATCTGTAATCCGGCGCGACGCGCGAGAAAAAGGAGCTCGACATCGAAGGCGAATCCATCGATGCGAGCGGCCCCCAAAATTGGGCGACACGCATCCATACGGAATGCCTTGAAACCACATTGCGTGTCCCAAAACGGAAGGCCTGTGATCAGGCGAACGAGCAGATTAAAAATGCGGCCAGCCTGCTCGCGCCGCCACGGTTGATGCTGACCGATCAACCGCCGATCCAAGGCCCGCGACCCAAACGCAATATCGACGTCGCCAATGGCAATTGGCTCGATCACCGCGGGCATTTCCTCCAGAGGAGTTGACAGATCCGCATCGAAAAACAGAGCGATCGGTTTCCGTGCGACAAGTAAACCAGAACGAACGGCAGCCCCTTTCCCGCGATTTGGAAAATTTTCGAGCAGCCGGGTGGTGAGCTCCGCAGCCGAAAAAACGCCGCGGGCGATCCTCCCTGTTGCGTCTGTCGAGCCATCGTTTACAACGATTAATTCGCTCTCCGGCGAATTTTTGTGGAGATAATCCAGCGTCGCCCGAATCGTGGTCCCGATGCTCGCGGCTTCGTTAAAGCAGGGAATAACAACCGAAAATGCGGGTAGCATGATGTGAAATAGCACAAGCGTCTCGCTTGTGATCGATTAATTCGCTCGCCGCGGCGAGCGCTCCTCTATTTGTAGATCTCGATTACGAATTTGCCGGTTGTATCGGCGTAGCCTCGGTACAATCCCGAAGTATTGAATGGCAGGGCGATGTTGCCTTGGTGGTCAATCGCGATCATTCCGCCGGTACCGCCGAGCTTGGCCACTTTATCAAGAACCGTTTGCGCAGCCTCCTTGAGCGACATTCCCCGATATTCCATCAGGGCCGAAACATCGTGCCCGACGGTTGCGCGAATAAAATACTCCCCATCACCCGTAGCGGAGACCGCGCACGTCGCATTGTTCGCGTAAGTGCCTGCGCCAATGACTGGTGAATCGCCCACGCGCCCGGCACGCTTGTTGGTTGTTCCGCCGGTTGAAGTCGCTGCTGCAAGATTCCCATTTTGATCGAGCGCGACAGCCCCGACGGTACCATGTCGATCTTGATCGGAAATGATAAATTTCTTTCTGCCCGGTGCGCCGCTTTTCTCTGCCGCTTTCACTTTTTTCAAAGCATCCCAGCGTTCCCGGGTGTAAAAATATTTTTGATCGACAATTTCGATGCCGTTTTCTTTCGCGAAGGCTTCCGCGCCTTCGCCGGCCATTATAACGTGCGGCGATTTTTCCATTACGAGTCGCGCGAGCAGAATCGGGTTTTTGATATGTCGCAAATTCGCGACCGCGCCGGCTCCAAGCGTTTTGCCGTCCATAATAGCGGCATCAAGTTCATTCGTCTCACTGTTCGTAAAGACGGAACCACGGCCCGCGTTGAAATGCGGATCGTCCTCGAACACGCGCACAGCAGCCTCCGTGGCGTCGAGACCCGATCCGGCGCGTTTGAGAATTTCGTAACCCGCCGACAGAGCGCGCTTGATTCCGGCACGATATTCGCGTTCACGTTCTGACGTCATTTCGCTGCGCTTGATCGTTCCAGCGCCTCCATGCACTACGAGTCCAAAATTCTTTGTTTGCATGCTTGGCTGGTCGCCTTATCGCTTTTGGGACGAAGGATGCGCAGGACTTACTTCCTCCTAAGCGAGCGCCATCGCCCCGGCACTAAATAGTACGGTGACAAAGAAGCAATTTAGTGCGCGAAAAATTTCATATCACGCTTGATCAGTTCGCCAACGCGGCTGGTGATCTTGATAACTGGAAAGCCGCATGTCGAAGCTTTCATAGGAGGTGAAGTGTTGAACACGCTTTAACTTTCTTCTTTTCCAGAGGGAGAACTAAGGCAACTTCCTGTGACCATGGCCAACACCCAAAAAAGCGCTGCCAATGGCGTAACGCTTTCGGCAAACCCAATCTTCGCAGTGCAAGAAATCGGGCAGCTCGGCCGCAATTTCCTGCGCGAAGTCGGCAGCATGTTCTGGTTCATTGCCAACACATTTGGAGAAGCAATTGAGCGGATTCGCCATGGACGGGTACCGTTTCGCGCGGCCAGTTTTTTTCGCCACACCGAACGCGCGGGAGTCGACTCGGTGCCGCTGGTCGGACTCGTTTCGTTCTTTCTCGGTTTAACGATGGCATTGTTGACTGGTTACCAGCTTCAGCGATTCGGCACTGAACGTCTCATTCCCGGCCTGGTTGCGATCGGGTTTACGCGGGAACTTGGTCCGCTCCTCACCGGTATCATGTTGGCCGCGCGAATCGGTGCAGCTTTCACCGCGGAACTCGGGACAATGCAAGTCTCCGAGGAAGTCGAGGCGATTGAAGCTATGGGAATTGGGCCGCTCCGATTCCTGGTTGCACCGCGCATGCTGGCATTGTTTTTCCTGATGCCGTGTCTATCCACCGTCTCCAACATCTCAGCGATCTTCGCCAGCAGTTTGATCTCTCGTGCCTATTTTAGCATCGCTTTCCCCTATTTCCTCGACCTCGTCAAAGACGCGTTACTCATTCGCGACATCATCACCGGCGTGCTCAAAAGCTTCATGTTCGGTCTGCTCATCAGCGCAATCGCGTGTTATCGGGGATTGACCGTGAAAGGCGGCGCTGCTGGTGTCGGCACAGCCACAACCTCGAGCGTTGTCACGGCTATTACCACCGTGATCGGTGTCGATACGCTCTACAATATCGTTTACACAACATTTTTTCCCACGTGAACGCATCGAACTCTCATATGGTCGAGCTGCGCGACGTGTCCATGCACTTCGAGGAAAAAAAAGTGCTCGATGGTCTGTCGCTCAAGGTTCAGCCGGAAGATCGCCTTGTCATTATGGGCCAAACCGGCAGTGGCAAAAGCACAATTTTGCGTCTCGTCCTCGGAATCCTGCAGCCGAACTCCGGTTCAATTTTTTTCAAACAATTTGAAATTACACGGCTGCGTCGCCGAAAACTGCAGCGGGTCCGTCAACGCATTGGTATGGTCTATCAATACTCAGCGCTGCTTAGCTCGCGCAATGTTCGGGACAACGTCGCCCTGCCGCTGGAGGAGGTCACCGATAAATCGCGCAAAGAAATCGACAAGATTGTCGATCAAAAGCTCGAACTCGTCGGCATGCAGGATGCAAAGGAGTTGCTGCCTTCGGAACTAAGCGGCGGCATGCGCAAACGAGTAAGTTTGGCGCGCTCGCTCGTCCTGGAGCCCGAATTGGTCCTTCTCGACGAGCCCTCCGCCGGCCTGGATCCCGTGATTGCTTCGGTGATCGACGAATTGATCATCAGCCTGAGCGAAAAATCGAAAGTAACGTCGATCACGGTAACGCACGAAATGGACAGTGCCTTTCGCATCGGCACGCGAATGGCTATGCTGTATCAAGGTAAAATCATTGAGGACGCTGAACCCGAGCAATTCAAACAATCAAAGAACCCGGTGGTGGCTCAGTTTTTGAGCGGAAGTACACAGGGCCCTATTCTGAAAGACAGCCAAGATGCAATTACAAAGAAATGAAATACTGACCGGTGTCTTGGTGGTAGGCACGGTGGCTGTTTTGGTCTTTATTCTCATTCTGCTCGGTGCTCCCGGGCTTTTCCGGCCGCTCGTGACCTACAAAATGTATTTTGACAACGCCGCCGGAATCAAAGTTGGCGCACCGGTTATGTTGGCGGGCCGAAAAATCGGGCAGGTCCAGAAATTATTCTCGCCCGTGTCGCCCAAAGAAGAGAAAAGCGCACAGGAAGCCGATGCGGCAATTCACCCGCCTCAACCAAACGCCAGCCCCACTCCGGCTGAGAACAAGCCGAGATTCGAAGTACGCGTCGACGTTCAGGTAGATAAAAGCGCCAGGGTTTATCGGGACGCCAAGGCACGGTTGATGCAGCTTGGAGTGCTTGGCGACATGGCGATTGATATCACCCAAGGGACCGAAAGCTCCGGCCGAGCCAAGGACGGAGAAATGTTTGCTGGCGAACGCACTCCCGATCTGGGCGACGCCGCAGCCAAGATGCTCGAAGTCATTAAGCCGGTCGCCGCCGAAGCCACTAATACGATGAAAGACCTTCAGCAGACCGCGCAAAATCTGAACCGCCTGACCGACGAAAATTCCGAGCTGACCCTTGCGATCGGTCAGTTCAAGACATTCGGGACACATCTTGTCGATCTAACCGCGCCAGATAGCGCGCTCTCGCAATCGCTTACCAACATCGAAAAGATCAGCACCAGCCTTTCAGAAAATAATAACATCGAGCTGACGCTGCAAAACCTTCGCGCGTCGTCGGAAAAGCTAAAAATCACCGTTACCGACCTCGGACCGGTCGGCCAAAACCTCAAGGAATTCAGCGATACGATAAAAACGCAGCCGTGGCGTTTGATCTGGCCGAGCACAAAAAAATATCCGCAAGAGCAACGGCAAGCTTCGACGACGGCGTCGACCGGGCAAACAATCAATGTCCGCAAGAGCACACGCAGAAAGGCCATGCCAACTCCCAGTCCGACGCAGCGCAGCCTTTCCCGCGAATAGATATTACTGATTGTCAGGCAGCCTTTTTGCGGAAGCCGGTTGCCAAAAATCTTAAAATCGCTGCTTCGGCAAAGCGCAGATCGACACCTTTTTTTTCGAGGTCTTTGCCCGTTCGTTTTCGCAAACCCTCAATTAAATTTCCCTCTAAATAAGTTTCGAGCACGGCAGGATGGATGTAGCACTTCCGGCAAACTGCCGGAGTGTTGCCGAGGATTTTTGCGACCGCGCCAATCGCGCTTTTGACGTTGGCTTTAGCTTGCTTCTGTGTTTCAAAGGCACCAACGACGTTGAGCGCAACGGCGGCGAGCACTGTTCCAGACCAAGTGCGAAAATCCTTTGCCGTGAAATCCTGGCCAGTGATCTCGCGCAGATATTCGTTCACATCTTGGGAAGTGATATCGCGCACCTCCCCGTTATCATCGACGTATTGAAACAGATCTTGACCGGGCAAATCCTGCAATCTGGATACAATCTTTGCGATGCGGCGATCAGTTACGTCCACTTCATGTTCGCGCCCGCTTTTGCCTCGAAAACGAAAACGTAGCTTCGAGCCAGCCACGTCCACATGTCGATCTTGCATGGTCGTGAGACCGAACGAGTTGTTTTCGCGCGCGTACTCTTCATTGCCAACCCGGATGAGCGTTTGTTCGAGAAGCAGCACGATTGTGCCGAGCACTTTGCTCCTCTGCAGACCAGCCAGAGCCAAATCTCTCTTCACCCGTTTTCTAATTTTCGGCAACGCTTTTCCGAAGCTAATCATCCGATCGTACTTGTCCTCGTTCCGAACTTCTCGCCAACGTTCATGATAACCATATTGTTTGCGGCCACGGGCATCGCGGCCGGTGGCTTGGATGTGTCCATTCGGTGAAGGGCAAATCCAAACGCCACTCCATGCGGGAGGGATGGCGAGACGACTGATGCGCAACAGCCGTTGTTCGTCACGAATCGGTTCTCTATCCGTATCGAAATACTCGAAGCCCTGCCCGTTCGCTTTCCGCGTGTAACCGGGTTGACTGTCGCTGACATACCGCAATCCGGCTTCCTCAGCAGCTTCGATTGGATCGGCGCCATTCTTCCGATCGGCATTCTCCGTTTCCTCTTTGCGAATATTTTTTACCAAAGCATGCACGTAATTGAATTCGCGAGTCGAAACTGCAGCGGCGGTCTGCAAGCGCCCGCGAATTAAAGCGGCGTGCCCGACGATCGCGCCCTACCAATCAAGGCCCGTAACTCTTCGTGAATTTCTTTTTTGATTCGGTCTCAGATTCGGTGGAACTAATGGGCGCCGACGGCTCCGGTCTACTTGTCGATGTTTGTTCCGGCGGTTGGGATGGCGCCACGGATTGTTCCGTTGGCTTGGGCTGTGCGGTGCCTTTGGGCGCTTCCCGCGCAACTTCGACATACGCCATCTGCAAATTGGAAAGCGCATTGCGCAACACGGTCGTTTCTTCGTTTGTCAGATTTCCACGCGTTTTTTCCTGAATCATGGCCAATTGATCGATGAACATCTTCGCCAGTTCCAAGTTCACTTCACCCTCGCCCGTTTTTGGGTTGGGAATCTGCCCAAGAAAAAGGGCGGCATTCTGTGCATGCATCATCACAAATTCGATGAAGCGCTGCGAAAGCTCGCCGCTCTGGGTGCTGGTCTGGACTTCAGCCATAGCTCATTTCTGTTTCGCGGCTGCGACCCCCTGCGGCGGTCGCACAGTCGCTAAAACGTAAGGCTGATCACGAAAATATTTCGCAGCTACGCGCTTGATATCATCGAGCGTCACCGCATCGACGTTGCGTTGAAGCGATTTGTAATAGTTGAAGCCCAGCCCGTAGAGCTCATCCAGCGCGCACTGATAACCGAACGAATCGTTACTCTGGTTCGCGATTTCCTGCTGGCCGATCAATTTCTTTTTTGCGCGTGCCAGTTCTTCACTCGAAAGACCATCACTGGCGAGTTTACCGATCTCATCGAGCAATGCGGTTTTCACTGGCCCGATCTTTTGCGGATCGGTGCCCAGATAAAATGCGAAAAGCCCAGGCACGAGCCCCTCCATTTGGGTGGCACCGACGTAGTAGGCCAAGCCCATCTGTTCGCGAATACGGATGAAAAAGCGAGAGCCAAGATCGCTGCTTGCCTCATCGATTAATTTCAGCGCGTATCGATCCGGGCTGAAAATATCTGCGCCGCGATATCCGACCATGATTACGCCTTGCGCTTTGTCTTTTCGGCTTTCGACAGATTCGCTTTTACTAAGTGGTGCGGCGGGATGCGCGTCGGTTAGGGCGAGCGCCCCGGATCTCATTCCACCAAGCGCCCGCTCGAAAAGCTGTTTCACTTCTACCGCCTTCACATCGCCAAAAACGAAAAGCACGCCATTTTTTGCGACCACATAACGATCTCGAAATTCGAGCAGATCTTTTTGGGTCAGCCGCTGGACCGAATCGACCGAACCGTTCGCCCGGAGTGCGTACGGATGCTGGGTGAAGAGTGCTTGCCGCAGAATGTTGCGCGCAACAGTTGTCAGCTGCTCTTCCTCCTGTTTGATCGCGGCGATCTGGATTTCTTTTTCCCGCGTAATCGCTTTTTCCGGCATGATCGCATTGAGCAACACATCCGAGAGCAACTCGACAGCCAGCTTGACATCGGGCTTGGTCACTTCGAGGGAAATGTTGAAGGTATTATTGCTGGCCTCGCTCGAGATGTGGCCGCCGACCGCCTCAATCTCGTTTGCTATCTGCTCCGCGGTACGTGTTGTGGTTCCTTTCAGCAGCGCCTTCGCCATTAAGCGCGTAATGCCATTTGTTTGCGGCGTCTCCGCGAGTAGACCGCTGCGAAACAGTGCGCCTATCGCAACCAATGGCAGACGCGCGTCTTCGCGCACCAGAACCCGCAATCCATTTGACAATTGGAATTTTTGCACCTCGCCTGCGCTGATGGGTTTTGCGGTTTCAGCTTTTGGCAGCAATGAACCTTTGGGATTCAACGATATGACGGTGAGGTTTTCATTCCTCAGGTAATGAGCCGCGACTCGCTTAATGTCATCGAGCGTAACCTTCTGGACGGCGTCGAGGTAATCCCGGCTGAAATTGAGGTTGCGCGTGAGCAACCAATTCGAGCCGATATCGGAAGCCTGGCCGCGCATCGTGATCAGGTCGCCGAGATGATGACTGAAGGACATTTTCTTTGCCTTCATCAATTCCTCTCCCGTGACGCCGGTTTGCTTTACTTCATCGAGCATGCGCAACACCAATTGCTCCGCCGCTTCGCGTTTCTTTGGATCGAGAGTGGCATCGATGCCAAACAAGCCTGGATCGCCGGGCGTGTAGGAGAATGCCGATATCCGGTAAGCTAAACCGGCTTCCTCCCGCACGCGCCGGTACAGGCGCGAACTACGCCCGTCACCGAGAATGGACGAAAGAAGATCGAGCGCGGGAACGTCCGGATTCGTGACCTCCGGAATATGCCAGGCGAGCGAGAGGTGCGTTAGTTCAGTGGCAAATTCTTGGTGAACGTCCCGGCGGCCCAATTGTGGTGGTTCCTCGGGAATGAAGACCGGCTTGAGTGATTTCTCCGGATACGCCTTGAAAAATTCGGTGAGCTGCTGACGCACTTTCGCTGCATCGACATCTCCGACCACGACAAAGGTGAGATTATTCGGAACGTAGCGCGTTTTGTAATATTGCATCACCTGGTCTTGGGTGAGCTGGTTGTAAATTTCTATGTCCCCGATCACCGGAAAGTGGTACGGATGTCGCTGGTAGGCGGTGGCAAAAAGAAGCAGCCCGGCCACGCGGTCGGGGTCATCCAAACCCATGGCGAACTCGCGCCGGATCACTTCCTGTTCTCTCATGTACTCCTCCGGGGGGAGAGTTGAGTTCATCATCGCATCCGCCAAGACGTCGAGCGCAGTAGTGACGCCGTCCTTCGGCACGTCGATCCAAAAAACCGTGCGATCAAATGATGTGTAGGCGTTGATGTAACCGCCGACATCCTGGATTTTTTGCGCGATTACATTGGTCGATCGTGTCTTCGTGCCTTTGAAGAGCATGTGCTCGAGAATATGGGACAAGCCGGCTCCGAGATGTTGGTCCTCATCGATGCTGCCAGTAGCGCACCACGCCTGCACACTTGCCACCGGTGCGCTGTGATCCTCCTGCACAATAATCGTAAGTCCATTGGGTAGGACCCATTTTTGCGCTGAGCTCGGCGGAAAACTGATCGCCGTCGAATCGTCGGTGGATGCGGCTTTCAAATTTGCAGAACTAAACATGCTCGCAACGATAAGCGCCAGGCTTGGCGCAAATCGAATCATAGGGACTTTGGCGCTGTCAGTTCCGGCGGAGATGTCGCGGCCGGTGGTTTCACTGGTGCGAACGGCTTCACAAAAGCCACTTCAAAATCGTAGACGTTCTTGAAATCCTCCAGTGAATCTTCTTCTGTCTTCCCGAAAACGCCTGCTTCGATCAGGTTGAAAACCATATGCCCGATATCTTCGCAACAGTGAATTCCCCAGGAGGAAAATACCGTCATCACCATCGGCCCGAATTCCCGCAGGGCGTATTGCCGCACCCCTTCCAGCAGCTCTGGTCCGGCCACATGGCGCACCATCGCGCCTTTGATTTTCTTCTGCTGTTTCGTCGTGAAATCGAGTGAATCGCGCAAAAACACATAAGCATCGCGTGCGTAGCGCGGATCGTGGGCGACAATCGAATCAAGAGCTTCAGTAAATCCAATTTTCTGCATGGGAATGAAAAAGGCGCGGTTTAATCGCGCGGCATATGATAAGCAGCAACTACAGCGCAAGCAACTGCGCGGCAAGGCCGACATTCGTTATTTATCGGACCAGATGGCGAACTCGCTGACAGCCATTCGGCCGTCATCAAACGAAGCATAATCCGGGTCGTGATCGACGAACGGCCAGCCAAAGAGCGGAGAAAAAGTGCTTTGTCTCGGCGAGATTGCGCGGTGGAATCTCGGTATAATCGATGGTGTCGCTGAGCGACTGATGCATACGCCTAATCTTCGAGTTGTTCCGCGAGCGAATCGAGATAAACCGACAACGCGTCCCGCCGCCGCGGAGCGGGTATCTGCGAGTCCCCCGCCGTTTTAAGGTAATCGGCGAATACGCCGCTACCACGGTTCGATTGCGTCGCCTCGAACCAGTTCATGTAATCATCGACGTCGCTCATGCGGGCGACAAGTTTCGTGTGTGTCATCTGCAAACGCGCCAGCCGGTCAATAATTCGCTTGCGTTTGCCGCGCGCCAGCAGCGCCGCGATTTGCTGGTATTCCCGCACAATCGGGCGCATGACTGGATTCGCCCGGATTGCAAACAAAACTAAATTTCGGCTCAATTCACTGAGAGCCATCTTCTCCGCCGCAGAAGGCTTTCTTTGCGCAAGTTCGCTTAGCTGTGCCTGTTCGGGTGATTTCCCGGCGTCTGAAACCCTAACGTGCAACAATTCGTTTAGCCGTTGCTCGCTTTCGGCGAAAGTGAGCAACTGATAACTTTGCGCGTCGCCTAATCGCGCGACCGCCGATTGCCAGGTTTTTTCCACGTCATTACCCAACTGCGAAAACTGCGCTTTCAGATCGGCGAGCGGATCGTTCGAGGCGCGCGACAAATCGTGGATGTACCGTACCAGTCGCGAATGCCCGTCGATTCCGCCCACAAGCAATTCCACCAGCGCAAGCGAATACGCGCGATAAAGCAGGCGACTCGCTGAATCGACCAGGGCGGGGCGCTGTTGGAGAAATTCCGCGAGGGACATCCGTTTGACCGACACCAAGAGTGCTTCCACAAGCGGCCCGCGATCACGCCCCGGCGTGAGCGCAAGCACGCCGTCGAGCAACCAATCTGGCGGCTCGACGAATGCCGTGCCAGGGGCGACGTCCGGTTCGCTCCGATAAATCATGTCCAGCAGGACCGCCCGCAGCAGTTCGCGTTCCACCAGCGTGGCGTCCATGTTTTCGCCGATGGTTAGATCGAACTGGAGCTTTAGGCCAAAACCGGTCTGGCTAAACCGCAATGCCGCCGGTGGAGTCTCCGGCAGATTTGCCTGCGCAGATTGCAAATTGACGACAATTGGTGTTTTCCACCCATCCCGCTGTCGTAACAGGGCTAGCAAATTGGCCTTGGTCTGCTCCGCCAGCTCCGAAACCGCGCCGCGCAACGTCGCATTGGCGCCGTAGATGATGAATTGCCCTGAAGGACTCACGCTGCGCGCCGGAGGCGCCGCGCGGAGCGATTGAGAGGAGACGAAGATCGACAGAAGTATCAAGGTCGCGCAACAGATGGTCTTCATCTAAACAGGCAATAATATGTGCAGACTGGTTAACTAGCGAACACGAATCTGTGGCGCGTTTTTTTCACTGGCAGGCGGAAAAATACCGAGACTCTCCCGGCTTTGCGGGGTATAATTTGCAAATACCCAAATAATATATGAACACAAAACTCGCACTTTTCTTAAGTTGCTTCGCCGCAGTGACGTTGACTACATCCGCGGTAAGCGCTGCTCCGCGCGGCGGCCACGGCGGCGGTCACACATTTACTCGCAGCGGAATGGGCAATTGGAGTGGCCAGCGTTGGGGGGGCGGCAATTGGAGTGGGCAGCGCTGGGGCGGAGGCAATTGGCATCACCACCATAATAATAATAATGACTTTATCTTCATCGGCGGCTTCGGCTTTCCGTACTGGGGCTGGGGGTGGGGATATCCGTACGGATATTACGGCTACGGCTACCCATACGGTTATGGTTATGGTTACCCCTCTGGATACGGGTACGGTTATAATTACGGGAATTATTACGGCGACGCCGGTTACGGATATGGCTACGGCGATCAAGGGTACGGCTACAATGATCGAGGATACGGCTATGGCGCTGGATCTCGGGTCGCGCAGCTACAGAGGCGCCTCGCGCGGGCTGGCTACTATCATGGCGCCATTGATGGAGTCATGGGACCACAAACCCGGCGCGCCATTCGGGCCTACGAACGTTCGCATGACGAATTGAGTATGCGCTAATTGCGAATCCGATTGTCGATCTTTCGGTTGGTTGACCGGCGGACTCGCAGGGCAAAAAGGGCGGGCCGCCGGTTATCCTTATTTATAGATTGGGATTACGCACTAGGGTTCTTTTCCTGGCTTCTTCTGGGACGTTTTCGTCGGTGTTGCCGGCGTGGCGACTGCGGTTTCTTTGGATGCAGTTGATTTTTCCGCTGCCGCCGGAGTGGACGGCGCTTCTTTTTTGGCGGCCTCTTTGTATGAGTCACTTCGATAATCTGTGGTGTAAAATCCGGAGCCTTTGAAGATAAGACCGGCGCCCGTGCCGAGTAGGCGCTTCACTTTTCCATGTCCCCATTTCGGCAACCGGCAAAGGTTCTTTGGGCACTCGCGAAATGGCTCATCGCGCATCGACTGAAACACTTCAAAATTCTGTCCACACTTTTGACAGGAATACTCGTAGGTGGGCATGATAGGTGGAATTATCGGCCGGCGAAGACGGTCGGAAGTCTGCATTAAACCATGCACAATTCAAGACCGGTCACTCTCGTGAAGGTCGAATTTTTACTCAAATTTTCTAAGCCGCAAGAAGCTGCCTCTTCCTTGACATTTCGCATTGCCTGCGCATTAGAGAGTCCATCCAAAACTTTCTTATGCTCAGTTCGTTTTATCGCAGTTTGTTGCCGGCAGTTTCGGCTGCTCTCTTTCTTTTAACGACTGGTTGCGGGGAAGATCCCCGTTTTTCGACCAAGACGCAGTATCTCGGCGGCATGTACGGAAACGCTCCCGCCGGCCCTCCACACGACACTGTCTCATACTGGGACGGAGACGGGATACAGGGGAAATCCTCTATTAAGATAAGTCTCGGAGAGCAACGCGCCTACTTTTACAAAAGCGGTGTGCTTGTCGGCGTTTCCCAACTCTCGACTGGCCGTGAAGGACTAAATACTCCCTATGGGCATTTCTCGATCATTCAGAAGGACATCAATCATGTTTCCAGTCTATTCGGTGACTACGTTGATTCGGCAGGCAACGTAGTCGTGCCCAATGTTGATGTAACCAAGGATCCGAAACCGCCGGGTGCTCATTTCAGGGGGACGCCGATGCCTTATTTTATGCGCATCGTGGCGGGGACAGGAATGCATGCCGGTTATTTGCCGGGTTATCCCGCGTCGCACGGATGCATCCGGATGCCTGAGTTCATGGCGGAAAACTTTTTCAAATCCGTGTCGACCGGAACACCAGTCACAATCACAAACTAGGTTTTTCCGTAGAAATCAGCATCCGGGCTTGCAGAAATTTCACGACGGCGGCATCCTCATCGTTCCGCCGCTCGAAACATGATCATCATCACGCAACCGAACGCGACCGAGGAACAGATTAACCGGATCGTCACGCGGGTCCGTGAGTTCGGGCTCGATGCGCAAATCAGCCGCGGCGCATCGCGAGTCATCATCGGTGTGATCGGGCCTGAAGCACTTCTTCGCGAAAAACCGCTCGCCGCCATGCCGGGCGTCGAAGCGATCGTGCCGGTGCTGAAGCCCTACAAACTCGCCTCGCTCGAATCTCGCGGAGCCTCGTCAGTGGCGATTGGTGGCGTCCAAGTAGGGACGAATGAAGATGTCATTCTAATTTCCGGCCCATGCTCGGTCGAAAGCAGAGAGCAGATTTTCTCAATTGCAAAAATTGTCAAAAAATCGGGTGCAAAAATCTTGCGGGGCGGCGCATTCAAACCACGCACTTCGCCCTACAGTTTTCAGGGTTTGCGCGAGGACGGCCTTCGGTTTCTCGCTGAAGCGCGCGCAGAAACGGGCCTGCCCGTGATCACCGAAATCATGGACCCGCGCGATCTGTCTGTGATTGAAAAATACGCGGACTGCCTCCAAGTGGGCACGCGTAACATGCAGAACTTTTCACTCTTGAAAGAGGTGGGCCGCAGCAGACTGCCTGTCCTGCTCAAGCGCGGATTCAGCGCCACGATCAACGATCTGATCATGAGCGCTGAGTACATTCTGAGCGAGGGCAACATGAACGTGGTCCTCTGCGAGCGTGGTATTCGCACCTTCGAGACGGCGACACGCTACACCCTCGATCTCAGTGCCGTTCCCATCTTGAAATCCAAAACACATTTGCCGGTAGTTGTCGATCCAACCCACGCGATCGGACTGCGTAAATTTGTTCCGCAAATGTCCCTCGCCGCGTTCGCTGCCGGTGCGGACGGACTCATGATCGAGGTGCACGATTCTCCAGAGTTGGCGAAAAGCGACGGCGACCAAGCGCTCACGCCGGAAATTTTCGCGGATCTCGTTCCGCGTCTTCGCGCCGTGGCCGCGGCCATTGGCAGGAAGCTCTAGCTGTTCCATTCGACGTCGCTACCGCGAGCAACTTTGAACTTCGCGCTCTTTTCGGCGACACCTAACCCGTGCAGAAATCGGGATACGCAGAGCTTCTAGAAATCGTAGTGGGGAGCGAGGCAATTGCGCGCAAACTTCGGGCCATCGAGAGAGTGCAATGGCCCGTCCAGTTTTCGCATGTAGTCGAGCCGGCCCAGGCTTTTCTACTCGCCTCTATCGCATCCAGGATCGACAAGACGATCTGGGTCGTCTGTCCAAGCGTCCATTCCCAGGAGTTGCTCTACGAAAGTTTGTTGAACTGGCAGCCGGACGCGCTTTTTCTGCCGGAAGCGGAATTCGCCGCGATCGAAAATATTCTGCCAGACCCGGAGATCGCGGCGGAACGACTCGCAGTGCTGACGCAACTTGAGCGCCAGCAGTCCCCGCAGCTGATCATCGTAACGCGCGCCAGTCTTGATCAAGCTGCTCCGAGACCCAGCGCACTTCAAACTGCCCTCATTCAGCTTCGACCCGGAAGAAACGAGAAAATGGAGCGTATCCTCGGACAGCTCGCCGGAGCCGGTTATGAACGCGTAGCTCAAGTCACAGTGCGCGGACAATTCGCAGTGCGCGGCGGAATTGTTGATCTTTATTCGTGGCAAGCGCCGTTACCGTTGCGCCTCGAATTTTTCGGCGACGAAATTGAGTCTTTGCGCGAGTTCGACGTCGATACTCAGACTTCGGTGCGCGATCTAAATTCCGCTGATATTTTGCTCGGAGCGGCGGATGATAGAAGTAACATCGTCCGGGATTATCTGGCACGCGATCATTTTCAGATCGACATCGAGCCGGATAAAAATTCCAGCGCTCACATTCAAATCAGCGAAGCCTGGATTGAGCTCGGCCCGGAAGATTTCAATGGCGCGTTTCAAGATTGCGAAATTGGCGAATTCGCAATCGGTGATCTCATGCTCATGGAAGCAAAACGCGCACAATT
Organism: Candidatus Udaeobacter sp.; assembly: GCA_036495045.1. Classification (GTDB taxonomy): domain Bacteria; phylum Verrucomicrobiota; class Verrucomicrobiia; order Chthoniobacterales; family UBA10450; genus Udaeobacter. The sequence continues at coordinate 19,078 of DASXNN010000093.1, read as the reverse complement.
TGCGGCGCGCTTGAATGAATGGCGCACGAACAAGGCGAAGATCGTCATTTATTTCAAGACCGAAGGCGAGATCGAGCGTTTTCGTGAAATCATGGGTGGGAAGAACGCGCTTAAGGATGTCGATCTTGTCGAAGGCACTCTCGCCCGTGGATTTTGTTTCCCGGCGGCCAACCTTGTCATTCTTTCGGCCGCGGAATTATTCGGAAGGTTGGCCACCCATACGCGCCGGCGATTGCGACGCGCAGAACATCATCGTGCGCAAATCGATTTTAGCGAACTCACCGAAGGCGATTTCGTTGCGCACCTCGAGCACGGCATCGGAAGATTCCTCGGGCTGCAAAAATTTGGCAGGGCGCGATCCGACCATGTCCTGAGCGCATTCGAAGGAGGCCCGCCGGAGAACGATGGACCGGATCATGAGTATGGAGAGGTGCTCGCAATCGAGTTTGCTGATGAAGTGAAGCTCTATGTCCCACTCGAGCAAGCCTATCTCGTGTCCCGCTACGTCGGTATTGGAAAAAAATCGCCGCCTCTGAGCTCGCTTGGCGACGCGAAGTGGACACGCGCCAAAAGAAATGCCGCAGCATCTATTTTCGATTACGCCGGCAAAATGCTCGCGCTCCAAGCTCAGCGTCAGACGCATGCCGGCCATGCATTTACCCCCGACACCAAGTGGCAATCCGAGTTTGAGCATTCGTTCCCGTTCCGCGAAACGCCGGATCAACTGAAGGCGATCACCGACACGAAGATCGACATGGAGCGTGCCCAGCCGATGGACCGCTTGATCTGCGGCGATGTCGGGTTTGGCAAAACCGAAGTCGCGATTCGCGCCGCATTCAAAGCGGTGATGGACGGCAAGCAGGTCGCAGTGCTCGCGCCGACCACTGTTCTCGCCCAACAGCATTTTGAGGTGTTTCGACAGCGCATGCTCGATTACCCCGTGCGAATCGAAATGCTTAGCCGCTTCCGCTCACAATCGGAACAGAAGAGAATCTTGCAACTGTTACGCGAAGGCGGGGTCGATATCGTGATCGGCACTCACCGGCTCATCTCCGGCGACGTTGTCTTCAAAGACCTCGGCCTCGCCATTATCGATGAAGAGCAGCGCTTTGGCGTTTTGCACAAGGAAAAATTCAAGGAGGTTTTCAAACTTGTCGATGTCCTGACCCTCTCCGCTACGCCGATTCCGCGCACACTCTACCTTTCGCTGGTAGGCGTGAAAGACATGTCCACGATTGAGACTCCGCCACTTAACCGCTTGCCGGTGGAAACGGTAGTGTCCGGCTACGATGAACGGCTGATTCGCGACGCGATCAGTCGCGAACTTGAGCGGCAAGGTCAGATTTTCTTTTTGCACAATCGAGTAATGACGATTGAGAGAGCGCGCGATCGTATTATTGATCTTTGTCCCGAAGCCAACGTTGAAATCGGACATGGCCAGATGGATTCGGATGAACTCGAAGCAGTCATGGCACGATTTATCAGCGGGAAAATCGATGTGCTTGTTTGCACAACGATTATCGAGAGCGGCCTCGACATCCCAAACGCCAACACCATCATCATCGATCGTGCGGATCGGTTTGGTCTCGCCGACCTTTATCAATTGCGCGGACGTGTCGGGCGGGCCGAGCACAAAGCGTACGCTTATCTGCTTCTGCCGCGCGAGATGATGACAATTGGCGCAGCGCGCAAGCGGATCAGCGCCATCAAACAATACAGTTCGCTCGGCGCCGGTTTTCGCATCGCCATGCGGGACTTGGAGATTCGTGGCGCGGGCAGCATTCTCGGAACAGCCCAAAGCGGCCACATCATGGCGGTCGGCTTCGATTTATATTGTCAATTGCTCAAGCAAGCTATTGCTCAGCGCAAAGGTGGGAAAGTGTGGCTTCGGTTAGATGTCGATCTTCAGCTCGATTTCGTCGCCACAAGCGAGGCTGAATTCGTTCAAGCAAGGCGCGGCGGTCTCAAGTCCGCCGCAAGGATTCTGAGATCGCGTGTACTTGAAGAACGCGTGCCGGCTTTTGTTCCAACCAGTTTTATTGCCGATCCGGCACTGCGTATTCGAGCTTATCGCGATATCGCGGAAATCACGACAGACGAGCAACGGGAGCGTTTGGCACGCGATTGGCGGGATCGCTTTGGGACATTCCCGCCCGCGGTGGACAATTTGTTCGTTCTAATCGAAATTAAGCTGGCCGCTGCTAAATCGGGCGTCAGCCGTGTGGAAGTGCGTGAAAGCAAGTTGATGTTGACCCGGCGCGGGGATTTTATACTTGTCGCGGGCAAATTCCCCCGTTTAGTTGCAGCCGAAATCGAACGGTATCTTGGAGAAATTCTGGAGCTGATCAAGAAACTATGAGACACATCATTCGTCCATTTGCCATGGTTTTGCTGGTGGCAGCTGGCCTTGCGCTGTCCCCGCTTTGCGCCGCGTTTTCAGCAGAGCCACAAGTCGTTGACGGCATTGCTGCGGTCGTGAACACGGACGTGATCACATACTCGCAAGTTCGCATGTTGTCGGCGCCACGAGAAAAGCTGCTGCGTTCGCAATACACGGGCGAGGAGCTTGAAAAGCAACTTAAGCAAGTGCGGGAGTTGGCCCTTAAAGACTTGGTTGATCGACGCCTCATCGTGCAGGCGTTTAAAAAGGAGAGTTACGAAATTCCGGATCATTTTGTTGATCAGCGGATGCACGAGATTATCCGGGAGTCATTCGGCGGCGATCGCAACACGTTTATCAAGACGCTGGAGGCGCAGAACTACACGTTGGGCGAGTTCAAAGAAAAGGAGATGGAAAGCATGATCGTGCAGGCGATGCGCGGTAAGAACGTCAAGAAAGACCTGGTCATTTCACCGCCCAAAATAGAAGAGTACTACAAGAAACATCGTGACGAATTCACGACCAAAGAGCAAATCAAGCTGCGCATGATCATGATTCCCAGCCATGCCGATACCGGGAATGCTGCGGCACAGAAAGCGCTGGCCGAAGAAGTGCTCGGCAAACTCGCCGGCGGCGCCGAGTTCGAGCGGATGGCACAAATTTATTCCGAGGACAGTACCCGCGATCTGGGTGGCGATTGGGGCTGGATCGGACGCAAAACTCTCGCGGCCCCGCTCGAAAACATCGCTTTCAAAGTTCCAGTCGGACGAATCAGCAACATTATCGATTACGCCGGCAATTACTACATTCTCAAGGTCGAAGACAGGCAAGGCGGAGTCACCCGATCGCTCGCGGAAGCTAGGCCCGAAATCGAGAAAAAACTGATCCAGCTGGAAGCTCAAGGTTTGCAGGAACGCTGGATCGCCGGTTTGCGCGCCAAGGCTTACATCCGAACGTTCTGAAATTCGCTTGGCACTTTGTAGTTGGATGTGGGATGAAGCGCGCATCCGCTTGCTAGGCCGTGAGGGATTGATGAAGATGTGCGATGCAACCGAGCATCGGCATCACACTCGGTGATTGCGCTGGCGTCGGCCCGGAGATTGTCGATCTTGCGCTGAAATCCGGGAGTCTGCCCGATTCGGCTGAATACAAAATTATCGGGAAGTATCCTGATTGCTCGTTAGGCAAGCCGACAGTCGAGACCGCGCGCGCCGCAGCGGCGGCACTCGAAGAAGCCGTAACGCGTACGCGGCGCGGCGAGATCCAAGCCGTCGTAACGGGTCCAATTCACAAAGCGCGGATGCACGCAGCCGGGTTCAAGTTTCCCGGACAAACGGAATTTTTCGCTGAGCGCTGCGGCGTGAGAAATTTCGCGATGTGTTTGACCGGCGAAAAACTCATCGTCGCACTTGTCACCACGCATATCCCATTGCGTGACGTTCCAGGCGCACTCAGGCAATCAGAGATTGTCCGCGTCGGCTTGTTGCTTGCTGACTTTCTTCAAGGTCGATCCATAACAGTCCCGCGAATCGCAGTCGCAGGATTAAATCCGCATGCCGGTGAATCGGGTAAACTTGGGCGCGAAGAAATCGAAATCATCGCTCCCGCTGTCGCCGAGCTAAACCGATCACGTATCACTGATTGCGATTTACTTTTCAGCGGCCCCCTCTCTCCCGATACCGTTTTTCATCGGGCGGCGGAAGGCGAATTCGATGCTGTGCTTTGCATGTATCACGATCAAGGTTTGATTCCGCTGAAATTGCACGGTTTCCACGGCGGCGTAAACGTGACCCTCGGGTTGCCCTTCCCGCGCACGAGTCCCGATCATGGCACCGCCTTCGAGATTGCCGGCAAAGGTATTGCTCGACCCGACAGCATGATCGCTGCGATCACGCTCGCCGTTGAACTCGCTCAACCGAAATGACGGCAAAGATCGGCAAGTACATCTCGGTTTTTAATCTCGGCCTGCAAAACACGTTCGTTTATCGCTGGAATTACTTCCTGCGTGCGCTCTTTGGGTTAATTCCGCTTGCGGGCACGGTTTTTCTCTGGGCCGCGATTTTCAAAGAGCGGGGTGGCGGTCTCCACGGCTACGACTATGGGTCGATGATCTATTATTATTTGCTGGCGATTCTGGTGAGCAATCTGGTCACGCCCACGGAAGACGAATGGCAAATCGCCGCCGACATTCGCGAAGGCCAGATCAATTCTTTGCTGACCAAACCGATGAGTTATCTCGCTTATCGTTTCAGCATTTTCATGAGTGGCCGGTTGGTTTACACGTTGGTCACGCTGCCGCCGATTGCGTTGATCTTTATTTATTTCCGGCACTACATCGCGTTGCCTGATCAACCGATGACTTATATTTATGCCTGCCTCTCGATGTTAATGGCGGCGTTGATGCAATTCTTCATCACCTACAGCCTGGCCATGATGGCATTCTGGATTCTCGAAATCTCGACCATCGTTTTTATCGTTTACTCTTTCGAATATTTTCTCGGAGGCCAAATGTTTCCGATCGATATCATGCCCGTCGGTATCCAAGCGATCATGAAATGGCTGCCATTCTACTACGAATTGTTTTGCCCCATCGCGATTTTTCTTGGGCGACTACAGGGTACGCAACTCGCGCAGGCATTGGCAATTCAGACAGGCTGGCTCTTGCTCACCTGGGCCGCTGCCCGCGCAATGTGGAAGCGTGGCCTCGGCCATTACCAAGCTGTCGGGGGATAACTATTTTTCCGTTGGCAGCCCAGCGGCTTTCCAAGCTTTGAAACCGCCAGCCATGGAACGGACGTTTTTGTAGCCCATTTTTTGAAGGCTCTCGACGGCGAGCGCGGAACGGCCGCCACCGCCGCAGTGACAGACGATCATAGCGTTTGTGTCGGGAACTTTTTCTTCGATATCCAATTCTATGGTGCCGCGACTCATGTGAACCGCGCCCGGAATATGTTCCTCATCCCATTCGTCTTTCTCGCGAACATCGGCAATGATCGCTTCGCCGCCTTGCGATTTCGTTGCCGCATCTCGAGGTGAAATCTCGCGAACATTTTTCTTCGCTTCCGCGACCAGTTTTTCGAATCGAGTGTGCTCTGCCATTTCGTACAATCGTCCCTCGCGATAGCGAAAGATCAAGTTGTAGCCACGGGCCTGTGGCCCGCCAGAAAAGCTACGCGTATCACAGAACGCCGCACAACGGCGTGGCTACAGCTATTCGTAGCGCAACGCTTCAATCGGGTCGAGCCTCGCGGCCTGGCACGCCGGATAAAACCCAAAAAACACTCCGACCGCGGCGCTGAACAAGAACGCGATGGCAATTGAGCTGATTGAAATCAGCGTCGGCCACTGAAATTTCCAGGCAAGAAATTGCGAAGCGCCGATGCCAACGATAATTCCGAGCAGTCCGCCCACAGAACTCAACGTAACGGCTTCGATCAGGAATTGCGTGAGAATATCGTGCCCGTGCGCGCCGACGGCCGTGCGGACGCCGATCTCGCGCGTTCGCTCGGTCACGCTCACGAGCATGATGTTCATGATACCAATCCCCCCGACCACGAGCGAGACGCCGGCAATTGCGCCCAGCAAAAGCGTCATCACGCGCGAGGTAGCCGTGGCGGCTTCAGCGATCTCCTCTTGGTTGCGTACCGTGAAATCGTCGTCGCGCCCAGGCGGGATATTGTGCCGTTGTCGAAGCAAAGCGATGATCTGTTGCTGGGCTGCCTCGAGCTGCCGGGCGTCGCTAATTTGCACGTTGATATTGCGCAAGGTCGTACCGCCAATCACGCGCTTCATCGCACTCGTGTACGGCATCACCACCACGTCGTCCTGGTCAACGCCCTGTGGGCTCAATCCTTTCGGCGTGAGCACGCCCGTGATAGTGAACGGCACATTTTTGATGCGTAAAATCTGACCAACCGGATTCTCGTTCCCGTAAATCTGCGTCGCAGTCGTGCGGCCAACGACACAGACTTTGTTCGCGCTGCGCACGTCCTGCGGCGTGAATGGTGCTCCGTCTGCCAGCGGCCATTGCCGTAGATCGAAATAATCGGCCGACTCGCCGAAGATCCGGGTGAACCAATTTTGGTTTCCGGCCGCGACCTGCGTGGTCGAAACAACCTCCTCGCTGACGCCAATGACGGCGGGCATTTCGCGCCGGATCGCTTCCGCATCTTCAATCTTTAAGGTGCCGGCGCCGCCCCAGCCGGTGCGAATGCCGCTCGAGGTCGTGCTTCCGGAAAAAATCAGGATCACATTTTGGCCAAGACTTGCGATCTGCGCCTCCACTTGCGCTTTGGCGCCATTACCGATTCCGACCATCGCAATGACCGCGCCAACACCAATAATGATTCCCAGCGCCGTCAAAACCGAACGCAGTTTGTTTCTGCGCAACGCGCGGAACGCAACGTTAAATGTCGATCCCACTCTCATCGTCCTCGTTGAAACGCTAGATCGTTAAACCGTTGAATCGATCATTCCTCGCCTACTCCCCCCGGGTTGTTTGTCGGCGTTCCTCGTTTATCCAATTCAGCTTCGGCAAGAACGCGCTGCGTGACAACTTTGTCGCTAAGCAAAATTCCATCGCGCATTACCACATTCCGCCGTGCATACGCGGCGATATCCTGCTCGTGCGTCACCATAATAATGGTGATTCCACGCTCATTCAGCTGCTGAAAAATTGCCATGATCTCGACACTCGTTCGACTGTCGAGATTTCCCGTCGGTTCGTCCGCCAGCAGCACTTCGGGATCATTGACTAGGGCGCGAGCAATCGCCACGCGTTGTTGCTGACCGCCTGAAAGCTGGCTTGGATGATGATCCTCGCGGCCGCCGAGTCCGACCGATGCAAGGACGCGATCAGCTTTTTCGCGAAGCTGCGCATTTGTCAGGCGGTGCGTGCCATAAAGCAACGGCAGCTCGACGTTCTCCCGCGCCGATGTGCGCGGCAGGAGATTAAAACTTTGAAAGATGAAACCGATTTTCCGATTGCGAATATCGGCGAGCCGATTGCGATCAAGGCCAGAAACATCGGAACCATCCAGAACGTAACGGCCCGAAGTCGGTCGATCGAGACAACCGAGAAGATTCATCAACGTGGATTTCCCGGAACCGCTTGCGCCCATCAGGGCAACAAATTCGCCGGGCTGAATCTCAAGAGAAACGCCGCGCACGGCATGCACTTCCATTTCTCCAGTGTGATATGTTTTGTGGACATCGATCAGCCTGACAAGCGCGCCGTTGTTCATCTCGATGCCATTAAATGACAAACTTATTAAAACCGGCGCGGGCCGCTACCAAAAGGATTTGTCGGGGGCGACGGCGCGGCGGTGGTTGAAGTTAGTTCCGCAGTCACGGCGCGATCGCCCTCTTTCAGGCCTTTCACCACTTCCGTCATAATGCTGTCGCTAATCCCGGTTTTAATCTGGACCGGCCGCGGACGGCTGGCGAAATTTGGCAAAACATAAACGGTTCTGTCGGCATGGCGTTGGCTTACGCCGGCGTCACCTGACCCGCCGCCTCTCGCTCCGCGGCCCGGCATGCTTTGTTTCGTCTCGACTGGTGTCGCATCGGGCGGGCGATATCTGAGCGCAGCATTTTTGATCTGCAAAACGTCATCGCGGTGCGCGATGACGATGGATACGTTCGCTGTCATTCCTGGCTTCAATTTCAACTCCGGATTACTCACCCCGATCACGGTGTCGTAAGTCACAACATTCTGCACGGTGATTGGCGCGTTGCGTACCTGCACGACCTTCCCGTGAAAAATCTGCATCGGGAAAGCGTCCACCGTGAAATCGACATTCTGATCGATTGTGACAACACCAACATCCGCTTCGGCGACGTTCGCGTCGATCTGCATTTTGGTTAGATCGTTCGCGATCGCGAAGATGACTGGGGCTTGCAAACTGGCGGCAACCGTCTGGCCGACATCGACACTGCGTGAAATTACCACCCCGTCGATGGGCGAAGTGATTGTGCAATGATCGAGATCGGCCTTCGCTTTGTCGAGCGCGCCTTGCTTGATCTTCACATTGGCTTCGGCTTGGTGGAGGGTTGCCATCGCCTGATCGACATCGGCTTGCGAAGAAGTTTTTCGGGCAAACAACTCCTGTGTGCGCGTCGCTGTGACTTTGGCAAGCTCAAGCGCAGCTTTCGCGCTCGCCAAATCACCCTCAGCTTGAGTGACGGTGGCCTGGAATATTGCTGGATCGATTTGCGCTACGACCTGTCCCGCTTTCACCTGCGAATTAAAATCCGCGAACAATTTGGCGATATTACCCGAAACCTGGCTGCCGACCTGCACGGTTACCACCGGGTTAAGCGTGCCTGTTGCGGTCACCGCCTGCGTGATTGGACCACGCGTCACTTCTGCCGTTTGATAATTTGCGGCGCCTGCTGTGCGGCATTGCCGGACAATGAACGCGATAATGAACAAGCTGACGATAAGGACGAGCCAGCGGAGAAAACGTTTCATTCGCGCGCTGATTGATGCACTTATAATTGAATGACAGGCAAAAACTAATGCGCCGTTACATCGAAATCTACTCCATCATGCTGCGCAACTCGCTCATTCGCGAGATGAGTTTCAAGGCAAACTTCCTGCTCTGGATGATTGTCGAGGTCCTTTGGTTCTGTGGACAGATTGTCTTCTTTAGCATCATTTTCGGGCAGGTCGATCGTATCGGCGATTGGACGAAATGGGAAGTGGTACTGCTTGTCGGCACCCACCAAATGATCGCGCAAATCTTCCAGGGCTTCTTTTTCGTCAACATCGCGAATATCCCGGAGCTGGTCCGCACCGGGAAACTGGATTCGCTGCTCGTCTTACCGCTCGACAGCCAGTTTGCCGTTTCCAGCAAACAATTCAGCCTCGATAGCATGATCAATGCCGCCCTCGGCGGAGTAGTGGTCTGCGTTTCCTTGTCCCAACTCGGCATCGTGCCAAACCCAATGTCGATCCTGCTCTATCTGGTGGCGCTCGGATTCGGCGTCGCGGTGCATTACTCCATCATGCTTGGGCTAGCCGCGGTGAGTTTTTGGATCGTCCGCGCCCAGGGACTCGTCTATGGATATTTCAATTTTCTCAACATCGCTCGCTATCCGGATGTGATTTTTCCGCGACTTTTCCGATTCATTTTCGGGTGGATCATTCCGGTGGTGATTATCGCAAATATTCCCGCCCGACTACTCATTAAATCGTTTGGACAACCCGGCCAACTCATGCTGCATCTTGTCATCGCCTCCACAATCATCTTCTGGTTGTCCCGCGTCTTCTGGCGTTTTGCTTTGCGGCATTATTCGAGCGCCAGTTCGTAAGACCGACAAAATCAGCGAAAAAATAATTCGCCATCTTTGGCCAAATCTCCGCTTGCGCACTGGGCCAAATGTTCTTAATTAAGCCTCCGTTTTTCCGGCATCCCGGTAAAACGCGCCTTTCATCCTATGGCCAAACCAAAGAAAAAGAAGAGTTCTACGAAGAAGTCCGCCGCCGCCCGCAAAGCGCGACCGGAGCGCAAGGCCGCCAAGCTGGTGCGTAAAGTGCCTGCGAAAAGATCGGCGTCGAAAAAGGCCGCACGGGTCTCGGCGAAGGCGGTCAAACGTTTGCCGAAAATTTCGAAATCCAGAGAAGCAATCATTGACTCTCCCTCCGTTCTGCTTGGCCGGAACCATCGTGAGAAGAGACTTGATCCTTTCACGCGCAAGCAAAAGGAGAAGTTGCTTCAGCTTCGCGACGCCATGGTGGATTCCATGGCCGGCGTTGCGCAGGACACTCTTCGCTCACGCGCCGAAGGCAGCGAGGCTTCGGCTTTTGGCATGCATCAAGCCGACGCCGGATCGGACGCCTACGATCGCGATTTCGCACTGAGTTTGCTCTCGCAGGAACAGGACGCGCTCTACGAAATCGATCAGGCGCTCAAGCGCATTGAGCTCGGAACCTACGGAAAGTGCGAAATGTCGGGCAAGCCAATCCCGCATGCACGCCTGGAAGCAATTCCCTTCGCGCGCTTTACCGTCCAATGCCAATCGCAGCTTGAAAAACAGAACAAAGCTTCGCGTGTCCGACAATCAGTGACCTCGCTCTTCGGCTTAACAGACGAGGAAGGCGGCGAGGGTGAGGAAGAAGAAGCCGCGCCAGCCGAGGCGAAGGAATAATCCAAATGGCGCAGGAAATTATCATTCTCGAATGCACCGAGGCAAAAGCGCTGGGCAAACCAGTCTCGCGTTACATGACCACGCGGAACAAGAAAAGTCCGCGCACGCCTAATCGCCTCGAAAAGAAGAAATACAATCCGTTTTTAAAGCGGCGTACGCTCCATCGCGAAACGAAGTAATTATCGATGCAACCCAAAACCGCCAAACGCCGCTCCGCTTTCCGCCGCGCCAATCGCACCATGCCGCGCCGCAGGATCGACATCGCCATCGAGGCGATCGACTACAAAAATCCTGATCTCCTGAAAAAATTCGTCACCGAGAGCGGCAAAATTCTTCCCCGCCGCGTTACTGGCATGCCGGCCCATCTTCACCGGAGAATCACCCGTGAGATCAAACGCAGCCGTTCGGTGCTCTTGATGAAGTAATTGTAGCGGCGACCTTGTTGGGCGATTCAGTCAAAGACGGCACGTAGCGCCGTGGCTACAGCGTTACGCCTTCCGTGTCCGCTCGCCTTGCTCGATTAGCTTCCAGAACTCGCGCGTTTCGCCAAGTTGCGCGTCTTCTGAGACCGGGAGTTTAGTGCGGAAAAGAAAATCGCGAAACGTGTTTTTGTGCAGGACGCGATGGACAGTGATCCCTTCGTCGGTCTTCGCAAAATAAATTCGGTAATCTTTCGCCCTATAGCGATATAACTTTTTCCCTTCGCGCTCGATCACGCCGAATCGCTTCGAGTCGAGATGATCGAGGTCCTCCGGCAAGATTTGGAACTCAGCCAGCAGGTCGAGCTGCAATTTCTTCGGCAGTGTCGATATCTCCGCAGCGCTCAATTCATTGAAAATGATCTGGAACATTGCCGATCAAACGTAAACGCGTTGGACGCGGCTGCCAATCCGGGTGATAATTTCCCAAGTGATCGTGCCGGCACGATCGGCCAGTTCGGCGCATGAAATCTCCTCATTTGCGTCGCGTCCCATTAACACCACTTCATCGCCCACCTGCACGTTGTCGATCTTGCTCACGTCAATCATGATCAAGTCCATCGTCACGCGACCGAGTAGTGGGCATCGTTGGCCGCGAACCAAAACCGCGGCGTCACGATTGGAAAGGTGTCGTGGATAACCGTCAGCGTAACCAGCCGATAACGTTGCAATCCACATCTTCCGCGGAGTAATGAAGGTTCGACCGTAGCTGATGGAGCTGCCTTTGGGCATATCACGCACGAGGGCAATTCTCGTTTTCCATTTCATCACCGGTTTGAGAAGGTTTTGAAACTCCGGCAGAGGCGAAATCCCATAGAGCACGATGCCGGCGCGCACGATGTCGAAAATCTCTTCGTTAAACGCGAGCAGGCCTGCGCTTTGCAATACGTGGGCTTTATAGTTGCCGGGAACTTCGGCCCGAAGTTTTTTCACGTCTTGCCCAAATCGCAAGAGCTCATCACGCGTGTATTGCGCGTCCTCGTTCGAAACAGGAAGATGTGTCGAGACGCTGTGGATCTTAATGTTTGGAAGCACTGAGACTCTTTTGAAGACCGCGACAGCGTCCGGCTCCGGAACGCCCATGCGCCCCATGCCGGTGTCGATCTTGAAATTGATGAGAACGGGCGCACTCCGCCCGAAATCAGCAAAATCTTGTGCTTCTGCGAACGTCGAGATGGAAGGAATGAATCCGCGCTCGACGATTGTAGATCTTTCTTCGGAAAGGGCCGGGCCAAGAATGATGATCCGATGAGAGAGTTCGTTTCGCAGCGCGATCGCCTCCTCCAGATTTGCGACGCCGAATAATTGCACATCGTTCGCAAGCGCCTGCGCCACGCCAATCATGCCGTGCCCGTAAGCGTCTGCTTTGACAACGGCGAGAAGCTCGGCCGGTCCAATACGCTCACGCACAACAGCTGCATTGTGCCGCAAGGCGCTTCGATCAATTTCCGCCCAGCATCGATAAATTCCCGTGGTCACGACACGATTCTTTGAACTTTTGGCAATGTAATGTGCGGCTCCTGCAAATAAATCGGTTCGAGCGGAGGCAATTTAAAATTGCGATTTGCATCGCGAGCAAGTCGCGCCAGGAGTTCTGCGGAAGGATAACCGATAACCGCAAGCGGAAATTGCGGGAGCGATTCGGAACAAAAGATTGGCACGTTATCCTGGAGCGTGTCGAGCTTGCTCTGCAAGTCTGCTTCACTGAACAAACTTGGCCCCTCAATCAATTCCTGGCTGCGGATGCGCGCGAAGAAAAACGATTGCCGGCGAGCATCACCGATGACGCAGTAGTTTCGGTTTTCAATTGCACAAATTGACGGAAGGCCGAGCAGTTGTGCTTTCGAAGCAAATTGTAAGCCGATTGCAGCCGAGATTGCGATTCGCGTCCCTGCGTACGAGCCGGGGCCGAGTCCGACAATGATTATGTCGGGCAAACCGAATTGCTTTTGGATCTGCGCAAGATTTTCGAAAAACGCACCGGAATTCTTGCGATCGTTAGGCCATTCCAACGCGACAAGATCGACAGCGTCGTTCAGCCAGGCGAGGCTGCCGCGCGTAGTGGAAAGTTCGAGCGCAAGAATTTTCATTTCAAGCCTATTAGTCGCGCGTTTTCTGACCTTATCTCAAACAAAATCCACCTCGCCTGCTCGGGAATGGATTCGGGAAATCGATCGGCCCATTCAATCACCGAAATGCCATCGCCAAAAAAATAATCGTCGAGTCCCAGCTGCGCGACCGATTCTCGATTTTCGAGGCGAAAAAAATCGAAATGATAGACCGGGAAGCGGCCACCCGGGTACTCATGAATGATTGTAAAAGTGGGACTGGTTACAGGAGCGTCGCTTTCCAGCCCTGCGACGAGGCCCTTGGTGAATCGAGTTTTTCCACTCCCTAGTTCGCCTTCGAGCGCCAGGATTGATCCGACATTAAGCTCTTTCGCGAATTGGCGACCGATGGCTTCGGTTTCAGCCGGGCTATTGGAAATGAACGTAGCCATCTCGCAATTGTTGATTTTCGATTTTCGATTTTCGATCTAACCGCCCGATTCGGGTCAATCGCACCCTCGGAAATCGTTTTTGCCAGCATCGCTCCAAACGAGCACTGTGGCGTGGCAATATGGCGAAGAGCAGCTCGTAGTCCTCCCCTTCGGAGATTGCATCCCTGATTTTTACACCATGACTGAGCGGAAGGCTCTCCATCTCTATCGTGAACCCGATTTTGCTGGCGCAGGCGAGGCGCGGAAGGTCGGCGCCGAGTCCGTCACTCAAATCCATCATCGCGTGGATCGAAAAGTTTTTGGTCAACCAGCGCGATTCCACAATCCGCGGGACAAATTGCAAATGCTTTCGCTTGACGGCGCCGCCGAGCGTGCCGGTCACAAAAAGATGATCGCCACCTTTGCCGCCCCGGCGCGATACCCAGCGCTCTTTCTCAACAAATCCCACGACGCTAACCGAAATGACAACCGGCCCTGGTGTGCTGCTCGTTTCTCCGCCGACGATGTTGACTTTGAACCGCGCCGCGGCCTTGCGGAGCCCCCGATAAAGTTTGTTCACCCAGCTTCTCTCGGTTTCTTCGGAGGCAATAAGGGTGATCAACGCGAATTGAGGCAGAGCGGAGGTCGCGGCAAAATCGCTGAGAGGCCGCATCATCGCTTTCCATCCGATCTCGAGCGCGTTCGCTTCGGGGCTAAAATGGACGCCTTCGACAATGCAGTCCGTCTTGAGCACAAGAAACTTGCGGCCGTCCGGCCTTTTTACCACAGCACAATCATCGCCAGCACGCGCGACCACCGATTTGCTAGCTGGCAGAGGGGGCAAAAGTTGATCGAGCAGCCGGTCTTCGCCGAGCTCGCGGAGTTTCATTGCGGAAAGAGTTCTGGAAACGCGAGTACAGTGAGTGACACGGAATTGAACAGCGAATGCATCGTCATCGCGACGAGTATCGAACCACTCCATTCATAGGCAATAGTGAAACAGGCTCCGAGAACGAACAGCGGCGCGAAAGATGGGAAATGAGTGTGCGCGGCGGCGAAAAGCAGAGCGTTGAGCGCAATACCGAAAAAACGACCAAGGTAACGCTTGAGTACGCCGTAAAGAAAAAACCGAAAAAGAAATTCCTCAGCCACCGGCGCAATCGCCACCGCGAAAACGATGATCATGATTCGCTCTTCGATCGTCCGCGAGTCATTGAAAAGTTCTACAATGCTCTGCCTGCTCGAGCGGCTTCCGAAAAGGCGCTGTGTAACAGCGTCAGTCAGCGCAATCAAGGGATATGCCGCCAATATCAAAACTATCCCCGTGCTAAGCGCGCGAGGAAAACTGATTTTCAAGAAACCGCCCAGTGCGCTTAGATCAAACCCGCGAAAACGCAGGAAAGTGGCGATGAACAGCACTACCACAAGTGTAAAAAGGAGATTTTCCAGAAGATTGCGCGCGTCCAGCTGGACCGACCGATTCGAAACTGACGCGCTGACGTTGAGCAAAAGCAAAAGGATCAATGCGGCAGCGAGTATTGCTTCGGGCAATCCGAATCTCCTTGTCGATCCGACGTCCGCTGTCGATGGTCGCGCACTAACCTGGCGAATCAGCGAAATGTAAACATAAACGCTGGCGAGAAAGTAAAGAGAGAAAAAGACGTTTAAGGCAAAGTTTGGGGCGGCTCCGAGTGCCGCGAAAAGGCTTTCGGATGGCATGTGTCCCGGATTTACGGAGCGTAATAACTCGGCAGGAAATAGGCCCGCCCCGTTTCCAATTGTGGAATCAGCTGCTTCGGAAGTTGGAGTTCTATTTTTGAGTCGGCTTGTCCGAATATTCGGAAGAATCGGCTCAGGCTAAAGGGCGGTCCGTACTTTACAATTTTCGCTCCCGGCGCATGTCCCAGCTGCTTGGCTTTAGCAAACGCGTCTTCGAATTCACCAAGCCCGTCGATCAGCTTGTTGTCGAACGCATCTTTGCCCGAAAGAATTCGGCCATCGGCGATCGTCTTGCGCAACTGATCGGCCGGAAGATGTCGCTCCTTCGCGACGATGCCGAGAAACTTGTCGTAGGTTTTCATGATGAAACTCTGGACCAGTTCGCTTTCCTCCGGGGTGATCGGTCGCGCACCATTGAGCATGTCCTTGAATTTGCCGCTCTTAAAAACGACGGAAGCTAGTCCGACTTTATCGAACAGTTGTTCGTAATTCAGCGTCTGGATGATGACTCCGATGCTGCCCGTGATCGTTGTTTCGCTTGCCATCAAAAATTTGCCACCACAGGAAACGTAGTAGCCGCCCGAAGCCGCGAGCGAATCCATATATATCACGACAGGCTTTCTCGCGCGGGCTTTGACCAGGGCGCTGTAAATTGCATCGGAGGCTGTCACTTCTCCGCCGGGCGAATCAATTTCCAGGACAATTCCCTTCACGCGATCGTCGTCGCGGGCTTGTTGCAACGCGACGCGCATGTCATCAACCATGGAATCGGTGATACTGCCGGGCAACGAAGAGCTGATTAAGCCGCGCATTGTGATGACGACAATTTTGTCGCTGGTCCCCCGGGCTCCTCGCTGAAGGAGAATTTCACGGAAGCGCGGCATCGGTTCCGCCTCCCGCACCCCGCCAATGCGCTGAAACGCAGCGACTATCAGCACGAAATTGAAGAAGAGACTGGCGCAAAGCGCGACGAACAAAAAAATACTGAGACAACCGAGTCTACGATCTGCCATGACGGCACGAAACTGCCGGAGAACCGACGGGTGCACAAGCGCTTTTCACGCGAGGTATGCCAATCGCGGCTGCTTGCGGAGTTGTTTCAGCCTCGTTTGTTTGCGACTGGCAGCTCCACAAAATGATGAATCAACCGAACCCGATTTTAAGCTCGCGTGACGAAGAGCACATGCTCGGTCACGGCTTTTACAATAAACATTCACACGAACAAGGGAAGGCAAACACGTACGGCTTGCCTCTTCTCGTTGACGCAGTGAAGGCGATCGACTTCGGGCAGATCAGTGACGAGTTTCGAATCGCCGATTTCGGTTCCGCACAAGGTCAAAATTCGCTCCTGCCTATAAAGACTGCTATCGCGCAAATCAAAGCACTTAGGGCGGCCTCTGGCAGAAAAGCGATTCCAATCTCCGTTACGCACACCGATTTGTTGACGAACGATTGGACACGCTCTTTCAAACGGTTTTCCTTTCGCCCGAAAGTTATCTCGCCGGAGAACCCGACGTGTTTTGTTTCGCCAGCGGCACCTCAATCTATCGGCAAATTTTCCCGGCAAACCACATCGCGCTCGGTTATTCCGTAATCACGACACATTGGCTCAGCCGCGAGCCGTGCAAAATCCCGAACGAAATCTGGTCCGTGCGCGCGACCGGAAACGTCCATGATACCTGGGCGAAGCAGGCGAAAGCAGACTGGAACGCGTTTTTGCAATATCGCGCACTTGAAATGCAACCGTCGGCTCGGCTCGTCATCATCGCCAGCGGGGCGGACGCGCAGGGCAACAGCGGTGCAGAGGGTTTGATCGATCTCGCCAATCAAACTGTGCAAGAGTTAGTCAAAAACGGCGCGCTTTCTCCGGACGAGTACGAGCAAATGGCCATCCCGACCTACTACCGCACGGCGCAAGAATGGAAAGAGCCACTGACACCCGGTTCCGACTTCGTGGAAGCGTCAGGGCTGTCGCTCATTCATTTTGAAGAACGCGTGCTGTCAGATATCTACTTCGAGCAGTATCAACAAAATCGCGATGCGAAGGCGTTCGCAGAAGCTTACACCGGGTTCTTTAAGGCGGCGTTCCAACCGTGTCTTTTCGTCAGTTTGCTTGAAAGCCGGACGCCGCAGAGCCGGCAAGAGGTAATTGATTCGTTCTCTCAAAGGTTACAAACCGGGCTTGCACAAGATCCGGAAAAATATTCGTGCCGCTGGTTTTTGCAGCTGATGGTCATCGCGAAAAAAAGCGGCCCCACGAATTGAAGCTCAATTCAAACCGAACTCCCGCAGATCAGCCCTTCGGATCGACCTTCACGTTGATTTCGCGCGGAGCGCGCGGAAAGTATTTCAACAGCGCCGGGCAGAGCCAGCCTTCCATTTTAAATGGGTCGCTGTAATACCAGTTGCCGCCGGATTCTTCCCGCCGCCATTCCAATTTGAAATCGGCGCCCGGAAACGGCGCGGCACTGAAGACGGCACGAAAGTCCTTATCAGCATCGGGAATGCCGGCAACGACCTTGTCGATCATAGTGTCGATTCCGGCGATGAACGGTTCTTTCGAAAGACCGACTTCGGGATCATCGAAGACCCACATCCCTTCATATCTGTAAGGCGCGATGACGAAGAGCGAATTCATAACAGCGCGTTGAAGTGTCTGTCCGCTTCATCACTTCAACCCTTCAACGCTTTAACGATCCACTGGATTTCCTCGCAGGCGCAGCGCAATATTGCGGTCGCCAAAATTGCGCCCGTAGCTCAGCCGGATAGAGCAACGGATTTCTAATTCAAGAAAGAGTTTTTGCATGGTTTTTCATCGGCTTGCGCTCCGTTGAGGACGCCAGGTAATTCGGTCATTTAGCATTTGCACTGCGTTACGCAGAATTGCGCCGTTTTGCAGCCAAGAATCTTCAGACCGTAGAAAATGACCGTGAAAAATCCTGACGCTCACATTTACGAAGTCCGCCCACGCAAAGATAAACGCGGCGTTGATCTGATCTCCGATGCGCTGCCATTCGGTCGGCTGTGGTATGCCGGGCCAAACGCGGTGAGCAATGCAATCGGCTACGCCAAACACCGTAGCCGTCACACGATGCCGTGATCCGCGTTTACGATGAAGCGGGCAAAAGCTCTAAAATAGCGCCGTCAGCGTATAAAAACGGCGTATAAAAACTCCATCCACGCCGGCCGCTCGCTGCGATTAAGAGTTGAGATGAAGGCAAAATTCATGTTTTCCTTAATTTGCGTCGCTGCGGTGACGTTAACCGCGTGCGAGGAATATCCGTACGGCTATTACGGCCACGGTTCTTCCTCCTATGGGTATTACTCTCCGTACGGCTACGGCAGCGGTTACGGCTACGGCAGCGGTTACGGCTACGGCGGCGGTTATGGCTACCCCTACGGCGGCGGCTATGGCTACCCCTACGGCGGCGGTTATGGCTACGGCGGCGGCTATGGCTACCCCTACGGCGGCTACGGCTACCCTACGGTGGCTGTGGCTGTTGGCGGCTACGGCGGCAATCGGTACTACGGAAATCGGTACTACGGCGGCCATCGGTATTACGGCAATCGGTATTACGGCAATCGGTCCTACGGCGGCAATCAGTATTCCGGCAATCGGTCCTACGGCGGCCACCGGCGTCATCATCACTACGATCGGTACTGAGTTGACGTAGAAACTAAGACCGTTGAGCTGGCGCTAGTTTCGTGCATGCGCGTTTTCTTGCGCTTCGAATCCGGTGGCAGCGGATAGAGGTGTGGAAGCGTGAATAGCCGCAATTCTCATAATTCCGATTATCACGCGTGAGGGCATCGAAGCGTTCAAGGGCGATGCCTGTGACGGTTGCCACTAAGAAAAATGCACGTTTACGA
>DASXNN010000092.1:0-4164 GCA_036495045.1 Candidatus Udaeobacter sp. | reverse complement strand
CTCCATCGATTCCATCGCTTTCGGCAACGCAGATTCGCTGCTCGTAGTCGCGAACGCTAGCACGGCAGGCTCGCGCACCGCCCGGATAAACTGACGCAACGGAATCCGCGCAATCCAAATCACCAGTCCGAAGATCAACAGGATGAAAATCACGAGAGCCAGATAGAGCGAGCCGATCAATTTGCCGAGATTCACCAGCACACCTAGACCTTGCGTGCCAATCGTGTGCGCCATCGCCGCGCCAACACCGATCGGCGCAAACAGCATCACGTAATTCGTAAACTTGAACATAATCTGGGCGAGGCTCTCCATCGCCCGGATGATTGGTTTCCCCTTTTCACCAACTGCTGACACAGCGAGCGCAAAGAGCACGCTAAACGTGACGATTTGCAAAACGTCACCACGCACCATTGCTTCGATTACGCTCGCGGGAAACGCATGAACGATCGTGTCGACCAGAGTCTTTGGGTGACTTTGCTCGATTGTCTTAATGATTTCGGTATTGGTGGCGGCGAGAGTTACGCCTATCCCGGGCTTCGTGAAGTTGACTACAGCCAACCCAATGAACAACGCTGCTGTAGTGACGATCTCGAAGTAGACGAGGGCTTTCACGCCCATCCGTCCCACTTTTCGCAATGCACCTGCGCCTGTGACTCCGACCACGATGGTCGAGAACACCAGTGGCGCAATGATGGATTTGATCAGGTTAATGAAGATGTCGCGCAGAAAATAAACCGCGTTCCCCCAATCGGGCCGGAGCCAGCCGATCACTCCGCCAACGATCAGCCCGATCATGATCTGCATCGTCAAAGAAGGTCGATACCAGGGCCGACGTGTTCGAGCTGCAGGACAAGGACTCATTTTTTGTCCACGGATTTTGCAGATTGTCGCAGATTAAGAAATCAGGAACAGCAAATCTGTGTAAATCCCGCGTAATCTGTGGACAATATCTCTGTCGATGTTTCTGAGGCATCTGGAATGTACCGTCTGCGGATTGCGACACGATTGGTCGCGGCTGCAAAATCTTTGTACCGCATGCGGGAAACCGCTTTTTGCGATTGTCGATCTTGGCAGAGCAGGTCGCACACTTACACGCGAGGCTTTAACTACCCGGGAGAAATCGTTGTGGCGTTATCGGGAAGTTCTACCATTGCCCGAGGACCTGGAGCCTGTCTCGTTAGGCGAAGGCGGGACACCGTTGCTTCGTGCCTCAGGATTCGGTGGCGACGTCGATCTTTGGATCAAAGACGAATCACAGAATCCAACGCAGAGTTTCAAAGCGCGCGGGATGTCAGTTGCCGTATCGATGGCGAAATATCTTGGCGCAACCAAGCTCGCCGTTCCCAGTGCGGGCAACGCCGGTGGCGCGCTCGCCGCATATGCCGCCCGCGCAGGTCTCGAAGCGAATATCTTTATGCCGTGCGACACCCCGCGCGCAAATATCATCGAGTGCCGCGAGCTCGGCGCGCATGTCACTCTCGTTAGTGGACTCATCACCGATTGCGGCGCTGAGATTGCTCGGCGCAAAGACGTCGAAGGTTGGTTCGACATGTCCACGCTCAAAGAGCCATATCGCATCGAAGGAAAAAAGACGCTCGGCTACGAACTGGCCGAACAGTTCGACTGGGAATTGCCGGACGTGATCTTGTATCCGACCGGCGGCGGCACTGGTCTCATCGGGATGTGGAAAGCGTTCTACGAAATGGAGACACTCGGCTTGATCGGGAAAAAAAGGCCGCGCATGTTCTCCGTCCAAGCCAGCGGCTGCGCTCCGATCGTCCGCGCATTTGAGAAGGGTGACTCCATCGCGGCTGAATTTCCCAACGCACACACATGCGCCTCCGGTCTGCGCGTTCCAAAAGCAATCGGCGACTTTCTTATCCTGAATATTCTTCGTCAATCCAACGGCAACGCGGTCACTGTCGATGACAAAGAAATGATCCGCGTCACTCGCAAAGTGGGATCGAGCCAAGGTCTCTTCGTCTCGCCCGAAGGCGCCGCGTGCTTCGCAGCTTTGAAGTCGCTTCGTTCGGGCGGCAAGATCGCTTCTGCAGAACGCGTCGTCATTTTCAATACCAGCTCCGGAATCAAATATCTCGATTGCTATGAGTAGGATTGCCTTTCCATGCTGGGCAAAGGCAAGTGAGCTGATTTAATCGTCGGTTGAGATCCCCCCGCGTTCTAAAGACCGCTTCTAGACCCAATCGGCTGCACCGACTTCAACCGGACATATTTCATCGCACCACATTTCAACGCGCGCGCGAATCTGATCGCGAATCTTGCGCGTGCCGGCGAGGCGTTCTTCGCGCGTGCCGGTAAGCGCAGCGGGATCGGGAAAACTCCAGTGTAGTCGCTTTGTGACACCAGCGAAGATCGGGCAGCGATCAGCGCTGGTTTCATCACAGACCGTGATCACATAAGCGAATAGTTGGCCTGATTTAAAGACGTCGAACACGGATTGAGTCTGCCTTTGTGAAATATCGATCCCGATCTCGCGCATCGCTTCGATTGCCAGCGGGTTGAGCTTTCCCGGCTTAAGCCCGGCACTCTGCGCTTCGAATTGATCGCCGCAAATCTCGCTGAAAAACGCTTCAGCCATCTGGCTGCGAGCGCTGTTATGGACACAGATGAATAAGACCTTTTGTTTCATGATGGGTCATCGATCATGCCACGAAGGGGAACAGAACAACAGTCCTTTCGCACGCACCGACATCCGGCCACGGCAATCAAGGCGCCCGTGACCGGTGCAACAAGATAAATCCACAGATTTGTCAGATGCTGAGAGACTAATGCCGGCCGCGTATTTTTGCCGTCGCGCATCATGCTTTTCGCTTGTCGATAAAGATCGAGATTCGCTTGGCGAACGCCTTCGACGGCTCCGCGTAAAAGCGTCGCCCAAGTTCGAGGGCATCGCGATGCAATCGCTTGCCTCGTTTCTGGATAAGCTTTTGTAATTGCACAAGCTCGTCGTAGAGGGCTTGATCTCCGCGTTCTCTGTCGAGGCGCGTCAGAAGGAACGCAAAATCGTGGGCACGTCCGAGTAGTTCACCCAGCGTCTTTGCCTCACCGGCAATTTCCTCGAGAACCAGCCGGTTAAGCGGCCGCAAAATACGCAATTGATACCACAACTCTTTAACGCTCATCCGCCAAACATGAAAACTTTCCGGATCACGTTTCTTGAGTGCCTTGGTCAGCCTGTTTTGTCCGCGCCGATAACTCTTCGCCACAACCCCGCAAATTTGCCTCCATGTGATCCCAGCCAAAGCCCATCTGGATAGGCGTTCACGGACGCGTTCCAGTTTCGGAATCGCTTGTTTTTGCCAGCCGGTGAACGCGGCGGAGAAACTCTCCTGTTCCATCGACAACAATTCTTCGATCCGTGGGAATTGCACGTCTGCGTCGCCGCGCAATTGAAGCAGCGTTTGGAATCTCACATGGGCGTCACGCAGATCCGAAACGAGCCGTCCAATCTCACGCAAGCAGCGATCCTCACTCGCCCACCGATTTTTTCCCACCTCACTCTTTGTCAGGCGCAGCGCCGCCCGCAACTTTTTAAGGTGCTTGCGAACCTCATGCACAGTCACGCCGCGCTGTTTTGCCGGATGCCGGCACAATCGCACAGCGGCGGCAATCTCTTCTCGGAAGATTCGCTTCAGGCCCTTCGAGAGCGGCTCGCGCAATTTCAAGCAATAGCCCATGTCTCTGCTTATTCGGTGGCCAGCCGGACGTTGCTGTAACGCTTGTTGCCAGTGACTTCCCGGCCAAACCACGCCGGTGCCTTAAATTTACGGCATGCTGTTCGGTCCGGGAACTCCACTTCTGCCACAACCAGGCCTTTATGTTTGCGGCGATAAATATCGATCTCGATTAGAAAATTTTTCCAGGGCATCTCGTAGCGCAGCTTGTACAGCCTTCTTCCAACCGTCGCCGGCCAGAGCGCCGTGAACTGCTTCGGGCCGAGCGTGATCTCGCGCTCTTCCCGCTGTGCGCCGCGGCCCACCTTGAAAGTCAGTGACGCGGTTTTTCCTTTTTTTCGAAGACGTACATGTCTGCCCCCAGGTTCTGCGGCCAAATAGCCTTGGGCAATAACACAGCGTCGCGCTTGCTTCAGTTTCTCCGGCAGCCGTTTCAGCAAAAACTTGCGTTCGATTTCCCGGCTGTTTG
>DASXNN010000091.1:0-13504 GCA_036495045.1 Candidatus Udaeobacter sp. | reverse complement strand
TCGCCCTCGTTCTCGGAATTGGCGCAAATACGACCGTTTTTGGAATCATCAACGCCTTGTTGCTTCGCCCGTTGCCCGTCGGCCACTCCGAAGAAGTAGTGAAGGTTTTTACGACCGATAATCACATCAAGGGCAACCAATCGACCTCCTATTTAAACTTCCAGGATTACGCGAACCAGAACACGGCCTTCAGCTCAATGGCTGCATACACATTCGCGGGAATGGGGATGAGCCGCGGCACCGACACGCTGAATGTTACCGGTTTGCTCGTGAGCGGAAACTATTTCGATCTCCTTCAGGTCAAACCAGGCCTCGGCCGCACGTTTTTGGCGGAGGAAGATTCAACGCCTAACGGTCATCCTGTCGTCGTCCTCGGTTACAAGTTCTGGAGAAAACTGGGAGCCGATCCGACGATTGTCGGCAGTCAGGTTACCCTGAATGGACACTCCTTCACCGTAATTGGCATTGCCCCGGCGGCTTTTACTGGAGTGGATGTCGGCTTTTCTCCCGATCTCTGGGTGCCGATTTCGATGCATCAATGGGTGCGGCCGGGCGGCGATTTCTGGTTCGAGGAGCGCCGCGCACTGTTGCTGAGCGTTGTCGGGCGGCTCAAGCCCGGCGTGACGATATCTGAAGCTCAAGCGCAAATGCGCACGATCGCAAAGCAGCTCGAGCAAGCTTACCCCGATGTAAATAAAGAACGCTCGATCGCGCTGATGTCGCTCGAAGCAGCCAAGTCACAAGCATTGGGCGGCCCAAACAATGAAGACCTGGCGCGCAACGTTTCGCTTCTTTTAGTCGCTGCGTCCGCCAGCATTCTGCTGATCGCGTGCGCCAACGTCGCCAATTTGCTGCTCGCGCGATCCACTGCCCGGCAATGCGAGATGGCCGTTCGTTTGGCGCTCGGAGCGGGACGCGGGCGTATCGTGCGACAACTGCTCACCGAAAGCATTCTGCTCGGCCTGATTGGCGGCATCGGTGGCGTTGTTCTCGCCTATTGCCTTGGCGATGTCCTGGTCGCGCTGCTTCCGCCACTTCCGTTTCCGATTGACTTGAATCCGCAACCCGACTGGCGGGTGCTCAGTTTCTCGTGTGTCGTCGCCATCTTGAGCGGGGTTATGTTCGGATTGGCGCCCGCATTACGGATGGCCCGCTGGAACCTTACCGAGGGTTTGCGGGAACGCGCTTCCACCGGCGGCGGCGCGGTCACGCGGCTGAATCTGCGTAGTTTGCTTGTGGTCGCGCAAATTGCCGTTTCTTTGCTATTGTTAATCGGGTCCGGTTTGTTTCTGAAATCGTTCTACAAAGCCCAGGCGATTGATCCCGGCTTCCGCATTGAGAATCTTGACCTCGTTACGATTAACCCGGTGCTCGCCGGCTATGATAGCGACCGCAGCCTTCAAGTCGTGCGCGCAATCGCTGATCAAATCAGGCACGATCCGCGCGTTGCCGGAGCCGATTTGAATAACTGGGTCCCGCTTTTTGGCGGCGAGGGTCGAACCGTCGTGATCGAGGGTCGCGACCTAACCGATCAACACAACCGTAAATTCGCAAATTACGGTCCGATCACGCCCGGTTATTTCCAGACCATGGGCATTCAACTTCTGCGCGGTCGCAATTTTAACGAGCACGATGCAGAAAAGAACGCGGCGCCGGTCGCGATTATTGACGAGACAATGGCCAACGAATTTTGGCCAAACGAAGATGCTTTAGGCCGCCGATTCAGGTTTCTGGTCTTTAAAACATCGATCGAAGTAATCGGAATCGCCCGGAATTCCAAGGCAGTAACCCTCGGCGAAATTCCGACGCCGATGGTTTACCGGCCGCTAAACGAGCTCACCGACACCGGAATAACGCTGTTTGTTCACACGACCGGCGCGCCCGGAGTGATGCTGAGCGAGATTCGCCGAATTGTTCGCTCCGTGGATGTTCATATTCCGATCACTTACGAAAAGACCATTCGCGAGCACATGGCGATTGCACTTTGGCCATCCTGGATGGGCGCAATGTTGCTGGGCAGCCTCGGCTTGCTTGCCTTCATCCTCGCTTCAATGGGGGTGTATGGAGTGATGGCTTACTCAGTCAGTCAACGCACGCGCGAATTAGGAATCCGGATGGCGCTCGGTGCGCAAACCGGGCAGGTGATTCAATTGGTGTTGCGTCAGGGCATGTTCCTCGCCGCGATTGGACTGGGCTTTGGCTTGATTGCCGCATTCGGATCGACCCGGCTTGCCGGCTCACTTCTTTATGGCGTCAATCCAAGCGATCCATTTATTTTTGTTGGTGTCACGTCGCTGCTTGCGTCGGCTGCGTTGGCCGCGTGCTATTTTCCAGCACGCCGCGCTCTCAAGATCAATCCAGTCGTCGCATTACGCACTGAATGACAGGCTCCATTTGCGGCTGGCACATTCCGTTGCCCTAGAGTCCCTCGAAATGTCCGCCATGGAACAACGTAGTATTGACGCATACGGTTTGCCGCAGCGCGTGGAATCGTATGATGCCGATATGGAGGTCATGCATCCGAACCGTGCAAAGATGGTTGAGGTTGCTCTGGAGATATTACCCTTCCGCCGCGAATCTGTGCTGCGCGCGTTGGACCTGGGAATCGGTACCGGCTATTTCACCAAGAAGCTCCTGGAGCACTATCCAAATTGCCTCGTGGTCGCCGTCGACGGTGCCAAGGCAATGATCGATCTGGCGAAGGAAAGGCTGAGGACCTCGGCGGGGAAAGTCGATTTTCGGCTTGGAGACTTCCGGCACCTCAAACAACTCGTGCGGGGCGCCGCAATCTTCGACGTTGTTTATTCATCGTACGCGCTTCATCACTTGAATCGCAACGACAAACAGGCCGTTATCGGACACGGCTTCGAATTGCTACGGCCTGCGGGCTGGTTTTTGAATGCCGACATAATTGTGGCGGAGTCACCAGAGATCGAACAGCGACTTCAAGAGTTGCGAATCAATGGAATCGTGGAGCGCGCCGCTGGCAGAGACATACGATTTCGAGACGCGCTGTCTACGCGTCGCTTCCTTCATGAGCTAGAAGAAGGAGACGCAGATCAGCCCCAGACCCTTCTGGAGGACCTGCGAATATTGAAAGGAGCCGGGTTCCGAGCTGCGTCTGTCTTCTGGCTGGAATACCGAGAAGCACTATGTGGAGCACAGAAGTGAGGGGCATAATCAGAGCACTCACAAAGCGCATGCATTCTCGGGCGCACTATAAGCACCTCGCACAATTCTTCGTATTGAACGGTTTGGACTGATGATCAGTCAAAGCAGCAAAATCGGATGAAGTCTCAGATACATCTGCGTTTGGTAATTCTCCTCCTCTCTGCTGCGGTCGTTGCGCCAGAAGGTTTTGCCCAAGATAAAAATGCAACGACTGCAGAGGAATTAGTTTCGAAAAACATCGAGGCGAAGGGAGGCGCCGATGCGCTGCACGCGCTGCAATCGCTTAAGCTCATCGGCAAAATACTGGTGCAACAGGGACAGATCCAATTGGCGTACGTACAAACGAAGAAGCGGCCGGGCGAGGTGCGCACCGACGCGACGATCCAGGGTATGACGATAGTTGAGGCTTATGACGGGAAGGAGGGTTGGAAGGTCTCGCCGTTACAGGGACGCAAGGATCCGGAAAAAATGTCGGCCGATGATCTCAAACCGTTGATGGAAGATGCAGAGATCGATGGGCCCTTGGTGGACTGGAAGACCAAAGGGAGCACGGTGGAATATCTTGGTACCGAAGATGTGGACGGAACTCTCGCTCACAAACTGAAAGTTGTGCGGAAAAATGGAGATGTGAGCTTCATTTATCTCGATCCGGATCATTTTCTGGAGATTCGGATTTTGACGCAGAGGATCAAGCACGGCGCACAGGAGGAGGTCGAAACTGATCTAGGCGATTACGAGAAAATCGGTGGCGTTTTTGTTCCGACCTCGATTGAGTCTGGTCGAAAGGGCGACCCCGATAAAGAAAAGATCGTTATTGATAAAGCCGAGGCCAATGTGCCTGTCGATGAATCGATCTTTCATTTCCCAGCCACTGCTTCCAGGTAATCCTGAATCATTCATGCGATCACTAAAATTCATCGTACCTGCCGCGGCATTTATTTGCGCCGTGAGTTCGAAGGCGCAGGAAACGCCCTACAGCTCTGCAACGATCTCGGGTCTTGGCGCGCGCAACATCGGCTCGGCGGCCATGAGTGGACGCATCTCGGCAATAGCTGCGACGAGAGAACCCTCGGGCAAGATCACGCTTTTTGTCGGCGCGGCCAGCGGCGGTGTCTGGAAATCTGACGATGGCGGGACGCGGTTTCGGCCAGTATTCGATGAACAGCCAGTTCAATCGATCGGCGCAGTCGCAATCGATCCGGAAAACACAAAGAACATGTGGGTCGGAACGGGCG
The DNA here is from genome assembly GCA_036495045.1 of Candidatus Udaeobacter sp. Classification (GTDB taxonomy): domain Bacteria; phylum Verrucomicrobiota; class Verrucomicrobiia; order Chthoniobacterales; family UBA10450; genus Udaeobacter. Next base: position 9,098 of record DASXNN010000091.1, on the reverse strand, counting down.
AATCCTGGACTCGTAACAGTGTTTCAATTGGCAACGGAGTTTACAAATCCACCGACGGCGGCGAGGCATGGACCCACGCAGGGTTGGACAAGTCGGAACGGATTGCGCGAATCGTAGTTAGTCCGAAAAATAGCGACACGGTTTTTGCCGCAGTGCCGGGCGCGTTATGGAGCGATTCAAGCGACCGCGGTCTCTACAAGACTTCGGATGGAGGGAAGACGTGGACGCAAATTCTCAAAGGTCCGAATCTTTCCACCGGTTGCACCGACATCGCGATCGATCCGACGAATCCCGACGTAATGTTCGCGAGCTTGTGGGATTTTCGCCGCAAAGGCTGGGAGTATCGCTCCGGTGGCGAGAGTCCGACCGCGCCTTCTGCCAGCGGATTATTCCGTTCGGCTGACGGCGGAAACACTTGGACAGAAATCACACCCGAGGCCAACAAAGGTTTCCCGAAAAAACCGTATGGCCGAATTGCTGTTGCCATCGCGCCATCCAATGCCAAACGCGTTTACGCTTTTGTCGAGTCACCCGATAGCGCGCTATTTGTTTCCGACGACGGTGGCGTAACGTGGGACAAACGCGACAAAAGTAATTGGATGGTGTGGCGTCCGTTCTACTTCGCAAGACTTGTCGTCGATCCAAAAAATCCGGATCGCCTGTTCAAGCCGGACGGCGCTCTGATTTTGAGTGAAGACGCAGGCAGGAGCTTCTCTGTCGTCGGTGGTTTTCAGGGGACACACGGAGACGCGCATGATGTCTGGATCGATCCGACCAATCCACAGACTGTGTTCGTTGGTGATGATGGGGGGATGTGGTATTCCTACAACGGCGGCAGCAAATGGTGGAAGGGCCAGAACCTACCAGTATCGCAATTCTATCACGTCAGCGTCGATGACGAAGACCCGTATCGGGTTTACGGCGGTCTGCAGGACAATAGCTCGTGGGTGGGCGAATCGCAGTATCCGGGCGGAATTACTAATGCGCAGTGGGAGAACATGTACAATGGCGACGGGTTCTGGATGTTTCCGGATCCCGCTGATGCCGATTACCTTTATGCTGAGTATCAGGGCGGCAATGTCGCGCGGGTGAACCGGCATACCCATGAAGCTCGCAACATTCAGCCCAGGCCAGGCTACAAAGAAAAGCTGCGATACAATTGGAATACGCCAATCGCAGTATCACCCACTGAAAAGGGGACGATTTACATTGGCGCCCAATTTTTGTTTCGTTCCCGCGATCACGGCCAGACGTGGGAACGCATTTCGCCAGATCTGACGACGAACGATCCACAGAAGCAGAAGCAAGAACAATCAGGCGGCGTCACGGTAGACAATTCGTCCGCCGAGATGCACACCACGATTTATTCGATTAGCGAGTCGCCCAAAGACAAATCTTTGATCTGGGTTGGCACTGACGATGGAAATCTTCAGCTCACCCGTGATGGTGGCAAAACTTGGAACAATGTGATTGGCAACGTACCGGGATTGCCGAAGAATTCCTGGGTCAGTTGGGTGCAGGCGAGCAACCTTAATGCAGGCACTGCCTACGCTGCCTTTGATCGCCATACGTTTGGCGACATGGCCCCGTACGTCTTTCGCACGACCAATTACGGAAAGACGTGGATGCCGCTCGTGACTGCACAGGACGCGAAGGGAATTCGCGGATACGCCCATGTGATCAAAGAGGATGTCTTGAAACCGGACCTGCTCTTCCTTGGCACGGAGTTTGGACTTTGGATTTCGATCGATGCCGGAAAAAATTGGGCGCAATTCAAGGGCAATCACTTTCCCGCGGTGGCGGTGCGCGACCTGGCGATTCAGCCACGCGAAAATGACCTCGTTCTGGCAACGCACGGTCGCGGAATTTGGATTGTGGACGACATCACGCCGCTGCGCGCTTTGACGCCAGACCTTTTGGCGCAGGAAGCAACCTTCGTTTCAGCGCGGCCTGTGCAACAGCGGATCCAGGGAAGCGGCGGCTGGGCAAATGGCGATGCAGCCTTTGTCGGCGCTAATCCGCCGAACGCTGCTGTAATTACCTACTACCAGCGTTCACGCCATCTTTTTGGGAAGCTAAAATTGGAAGTTTTGGATGCCACCGGTCGCGTGATCGATGAATTGCCTGCGAGTAAGCGCCCCGGTTTGAACCGGGTGACTTGGGCCATGCGCGAGAAGCCGCCGCGCGTCCCGCCTGCTGCGCAAATAGCGGGAAGCGGCACCGTAGGCCCTCGTTTAGTCCCCGGAACATACACTGTGCGAATGACGAAAGCGGGAAGAGTTTCCGAGACAAAGCTCGTCGTCAGCCGTGATCGCCGTGCGAAATTCACCGAGGCCGATCGCAGGCAGCAATTCGACGCCGCGATGAGAGTACATGCGTTGTTCGGCGAAGAAAGCGCACTCATGGACCGGATTTTGTTTTTGCGCGCAGCGCTGGCGGAGAGCGGCGCGGCGCTCTCGGAAGGCGATGCGCTTCGCAAAAACATCTCTGATTTCGATGGAAAAATTGATGCTGTCCGCAAGAAAATTGTCGCCACCACGGAAGGCGGCGCGATTACAGGCGAAGAGCGTTTACGTGAGCACACGGATCAACTCTATGGCGCGATTCTCAGCTACGAAGGCAAACCGGGCGACTACCAGCTCCGCTATATCGACACGCTGAAGCGAGAACTGGCCGACGCGACTAAAGAGTTCGAACAATTGCTCACGAGCGGGTTACCGGCTCTGAACGAATCGCTCAAAGGCAAAAGCCAGCAGCCGATCCCCGTGCCACCGGCCAAAGTTGTCGTTAGCGAGGCTACGCCCGCTCCGGGGTCACACGGCGACAGCGGCGGTCGCTAAAAGAAATTTCAGCGCATCAGATCAGCACGACGATGTGGACTTCTACGGTCTGAAGTGGACTGAATTTTCCGCGTCAGGAGGCAAAACGAGGTGGACCCCGAAGCCGATTGATCTAAATATTTAATCGGGTCAACTTTTTCCGCTCTTTTCCGTCTCCGACAAAGACGTCAGCCGCCAGGTGAACGGATGCACCGTAGATCAGAAAGCGTATTGGCAACCCGCCGGAGAGCAAATCAGGAGCCGCGAGTTCGTAACGAATAAAGGATCCTATGATCGCGTTATCCTCCAGTTGCCGGACAGAGAATGATCCGTGGCGTCGGCGTTATTTTCTTCTTGGTTCCAGTAACAGAAATCGAGAGCGCGTGAGGACGGCCATCCTTGAACTGCGGAGGAGTCTGCACGCGAAAGGCATGCTGCCCATTTCCATAGCCTGCGTCGCGTAGATCTTGACGAAACTGGTCTGCGTCAATTGTCGTCACGTATTTCTTTCCTTCGTAAAGATCAATACTCAGAGGCGAATCCGGTTGATGTTTATCCAGAGCCCAGCCGACGACTTCCTCGCAGTCGACCCGGTCGAATGCACCCACGTAATTGAACTCAGGACCGGCGCCTAGTCGTCCGGAAAAAATTAGAAGGCCAAAGCAAACAAAGTGGAAGGTTGCGAAGATCGCCCCCGCGCGCCAGAGCAGGCCATTCGTCGGCCACGCGCGGATTTTGCTCCACTCGGAAAAGATATGAAAACCAGAAAGAAGCGTTGCCTGATAAATTCCGTAGATGATGAAGTGTGGTTCAATTCCGTGCCAAAGGCCCATCAGGCCGAAGGCGAGAAAATAACCGGTGATAGCCGTAAGGTGCCGATTAGCGATCCATCGACCACGGGTGGCCGCCAGTAGAAAGCGCATGTAAACGTGATCGCGGAACCAGAAGGAAAGCGTGATGTGCCAACGGTTCCAGAAATCGCGGATATTGCGTGCCAGGAAGGGGCGATTGAAATTTTCCGGCGTGTGAACGCCGAGAAGGTAACTGAAAGCGATGGCAAAGGCGCTGTACCCAGCGAAATCGAAAAACAGATAGAAACTGTAGGCATACATGTAGCTAATCAGCGCACCGAAAGTGGCTTCTGAGGCCACACGGTCCAACCAATACTGTTTGATCAGGGCGGCGAGAATGAATTTGTAAAGGAATCCGCGAAAGATGCGGTGCACCGCCTCATCCAGATCGGTCATGAATTCAACCCGGGTTCGCTTTTTTCTCCAATCTCCGGCGAAGCGGCGGAAACGGTCGATTGGACCGGCAGAAATAGTTGGAAAGAAAAACAGGAAGCCGAGGAAATCGAGCAGGCTCGGCGCAGCGATGACATTGTCGCGAAGACAAAAAACGATATCCAATGCGCGGAAGGTGACGTAAGAGATGCCAAGGAAACCAAACTGGTGTCCGGGGAGAAACACCGGAATCACTTTAACCAGCGCCAAGGGCAAGAGGGAGGCCGCCATCGTTCCATAGAAGACGAAACCTCCACGGACGCCGATTGCGGCATACGCCCGCATTGCCGCCCACTGCCAAAATCCAAACGCGATAACGAACCAAATTTCGCGCAGTTCTGCATGGGCGCCGATTTTCAGTTTTGTTTGATACTGGATTACCAGCATGATCGCAGTCAGCAGAAGTGCCCAGGGCCAGTTCGCGCGCCCGAGCAGACCGAGAATCAGCGTGGGAACAACCGCGTAGAGAAGCAGACCGAAAAACGTGAAATCCGCGTACGGAATCACAGTGATTCAGCAAGCTTTTGTCTATCCACTTTGCCGTTCGCCGTTATCGGGAATGCGTCCACGATAACAAATTTGCGCGGCAGCATGTAAGTTGGCAGGCGCTCGCGGAGGTGTTCACGAAGCGTCGTCGTTAGGGCCGGGTCCGCTTGGTCGAGATTTGCACTAGGCACAACAAAAGCTGCGAGCCATCGCACTTTCCCATTTTTCAAAACAGGAAGCACCGCGGCGTCTCGGACCATCGGCAGAGCGCGGAGGTTCGCCTCGAGATCGCCCAACTCGATTCGATAGCCATTTAGCTTTATTTGATTATCAATGCGCCCCTCGAAAAACAGCAATCCATCGCGAAATCTTCCCCAATCGCCGGTTCGATAAGCTCTTTGACCGCTCTCTTCAAAAAAGTGAGTGGCGGTAAGATCGGGACGCGCGAGATAGCCCGGACTGACATTTGGTCCTTTAACCACGATCTCTCCGCGCGAACCCGGTGGCAACCTGTTGCGATTTTCGTCGACCACGAACAACTCGGTCCCAGGCATCGGACGGCCGATCGGTAGCGTCGAATATTTCTGTAAGATGTCTCGATCGATCCGGACGGAGGTTGTCACGACCGTTATCTCGGTCGGTCCGTACAAGTTCCAAATCTCGGCGCCTGGAAATCGATCGAGTAACAAACGAACCGTAGCCGGCAGCAGGATTTCGCCGCATAAGAGAAAGCGGCGCACACTTTGCAACAGCGCTCGATTGAACGTGCGCTCGATGAGACACATCTCGGCAAACGAGGGCGTGGAGACCCACGTGGTAACGTTGGAATTAGCCAGCGCCTGATAGAGCAATTTCGGGCTGGCGAGCAGGTCTCGGCCAACGCTGAAAACCGTGCCGCCAGTGGCCAGGCTACAGTACAAATCCATGGCGGACACATCGAATGAGAACGGCGCTTGATTTAGAAATACCTCGTCGCGCTCGATGAACTCTTGTTCCCGGAGCATCCATCCGATGAAATGTTCCAGGCAATTGAGGGTAATAATAATTCCTTTGGGCATGCCAGTGCTGCCGCTTGTGAAAATGATGTAGAATGGGTCATCACCCTGGAGCCGGAGTGGTGGCGCGGATTTACCAAGCTCAGAAAGCTTTATCGTCTCCTGTGGTGTAAGGACGAGCGTCGGCTTGGCGATGGCTAAAATGTGCTGAATGCGTTCGTCTGGGAGTGCTGTGTCAATCGGGACATAAGGCCGACCGGATTTTACCACGCCGAGAAAGGCGACAAGCATTTCCGGTTCGCGGTGCCCAAGGACTGCGACTGGAGCGCGGTCGTCGCCGTATCGTTCCAGCAGGTGGGCAGCCAGGGCATTCGAATAAGCGCCTAACTGTCCGAACGTGAGCTTTCTGTCACCACTTATATGGGCGATCGCGGTTGGCGCCACCCCAACCCAGTGGTCGATTCGTTCAAGTAGATTCACTCAGAAACCCTGATAAACAAAAGAAGGCGTGGAGAAATCGCCGCGGCCATACATAAGGATGAGCGCCACCACCACGGCGAAGTAATACAAAACCAGTAACACGCGATCCCGGCGGGACTTTCCGTTTATCCAGTTCATGAGTTCAGCCGGTGTTGAATGTCAGCGATGATTTTCCGCGGGGTCGCCCACGTTTGGCGTTCAAGTTCTGCCGGAGAAACGTACAGCCCGAATTCCTCTTCGATTGCGACAACGAACTCAACTGTTTTCATCGAGTCGAGGACTTCGCGCTCATAAAGCGCCAGATCGGGGTTGGTGCGGACCTCATCTGTTCCGCAGATCGAAGCCAGGTGGTGTAAGATTTTATCCGATAGAGCAGCCTCATTACCTGAGCCAAGAGTCCTCTCTACTGGTATCATTTAGTCTTATGAAAGAAATCGTCGAGCGCTCTATCGTAGTACATCCACCCTTTTGGCGTGGGGTGCTCACGATGGGCAATTAGGAAAGCTGGGTCGGCATCATGGTCTTCAAATTGGATTAGCGGGAAGTGATAGCGCTGGGCGAGCTCGCTCATCCTGTCATAATAGACTTGGTGTGCTGATCGCGAGACCCCCTTCGCCTCATAAAGTGCGCTGTCAATCGGCATGCTTAGAATAAGCGGTTTAGCTCGAAGCGCCGTCAGTGTGCGAAACAATAGCTCTAAATCGACCCACTCGCTTGCAGCCGCGATCCGCGCCCGAAACGCCGCATCTCTGGCCGAGCGAGTTGTGCCGAGCGACTCGGTCGTCACCGCCTGTTGGCCGTCATTCGCCCGGGTCTTGCGCGAACTGACTGTTCGCAACCCACGCCATGGGACCGGTCTGCCTCCGCCCAAAATGTAAATGAGCGCTTCGAAGTGGTCTTGCAAATCGAGGACTACGGTTTGCAACTTTCCCAATGGCCAGATAGCCATCAGAATCATGTGGTCCAGTGGATGGCCTGACGCGAGGCAGGCGGCAGCGAGTTGGAGCAGCGCGCTTTTTGTGAGTGTGTCGGGGAACTGCGACATTCGCTTTACGATTTCGATCTTCAGGTTCCAATCAAGAGCATCGCTAAAAAGGATGCCGCTGGCCGCCGGTAACGAGAAGTTTCCGGCATAATAATACGGGTTGACGGCAGGGGTGAAAAACCAACTCGGTGATAACCAGATCGCAACTTTCCGGTCGCGCAACTCTGAGCCCAGTGCAGCCAGCTTTTGCAAAATAATCAGCGAGGTGGTGCCCGCTTTACCTACCGGACACACCTGAAATCCACTGGGTTCCCTGGAAAAGAAATCAGATGCCCTGTTGAGAACCGGATCGATCAATTCCGAGCTGCCATAAAGAAGCATGATGTCCGACGCGCGCGCCGCAGCGCGCTGGAATGCGAGCCCCTGATTTTTGATGAAGAAATCTTTGGGAGCGGTCGCATGAATCGTTTTTTTCTCGAGATAAATTGCCAGGAGTCTGCCGCCGCACAGAATCGCAATGGGAAGTGCGCAAGCGATTAGCGCGCTAAATAAGTGCGGTGCGCACGGGCGCTCAATTGCGCGTCTAATCATAAACATTTAGTGATATTGTGTTCGACACCGGACAGAGGTGGATTGCTCGAAATCATCAGGGCAAAACGCTTGGACCCACCGCATACTGTCGAACAGACCGTGTTTCAAAATCACGTAAATCGCGCGCAGCCTGTCTTTTCATCGCATCTTTTTTCCGTCCGCGTAGGCGAAGGCCGTTGAGGATTTCGGTACTCTTCCTGTGTTTACCCGTCCGGAGAATACCGGGGATAGTCATCGCGGCGAGCACCACAATCACAGCAACCACAATCATAATCTCAACTAGCGTGAACGCGGCGCGGCCGAGCTTTGTTAAGGCAAAGCCCATTATTATTCGAGACAGCACCGGGGATTCGAGGGTTACAAAAAAGATCGACGAATTGCACGTCAGCCGGATTACACAAGGCTGCTAGCTATCACACTTTTCGGCACTCCTTCTGCCCAAAAGGATCGCGCGCTATTGCGCGGGTAAATTTTCTTCAATCCCAGAAAAGCGCTCGCCTGGTCAAAATACTCTTCGAGCACGAGATAGCAGCCGATCAGGATGCGTCGATTTTCTTTCCGCGCTGACATCGATTTCTCCCTCGCCAGCCTGAAGTCACAGTCCGTCCGTCGGATCTGGCAACAAGCTAATCCTGGCGACACGAGCAGTCAGCCCCTCGGTTCGCTCGTCCATATCACGGCTTCCCAGGTCGCTCCATTCTCATCCCTGCTGAAAGTTTAACGAAGTTTGTGGAGGTAAGGGGATTCGAACCCCTGGCCTTCTCATTGCGAACGAGACGCTCTACCAACTGAGCTATACCCCCGCTTACCTATAAACATTCAGTCGGTACCGCCTCCCGCGCAAGCGACCCGCGCGACAAAGCGATGATGTGAGAATTTACCGACACGCGAGTTATCCACTTCATAAGCAAAGTGCCAATATATTTACTATCGAACATAATCATGGAAGCGAGTGTTGCGTGAAGTATTGGCAAATAATCGCTGACACTGAGGGAAGCTGGTTGGAGTTGGGGCTGCGTCTGAGCCGTAGATTCCAACGGGCGAGCAATCTTCGTTGCGGACACACGTAGTATCAGGCCAAACCCTATATGAGAATTAGGCGATGCCTGACTTGACGGATTCGCGGGGTCCCGGGAAAATGTTTGTTGGTTTTAAAAAAGATCTGAATCCGGGGGCAGGGTAAAGAAAGCCCTCTCTCGGTGTTTTCTTCCCCTCTTTCAGACCTGTAGTCGCTGGGTCAATTACCGAGAGAAAAGAAGAAAGGTTCACACAATGTATCAGCAAATATTTAAACTCATGATTCTACCGCTCGCGCTCACCTGCTTTGCGCTTTCGCAGATGGCTCAAGCCGTCAGCCCGGCGCCGGACGGAGGTTATCCCGCCGGCAACACGGCCGAGGGCACTCAAGCACTCCAGAGTCTCACCACTGGGATTTGGAACACGGCCAATGGGTATCAAA
>DASXNN010000090.1:0-58332 GCA_036495045.1 Candidatus Udaeobacter sp. | reverse complement strand
GAGCCACCTGTCAAAAAGTCCATGGTGATTGAGATTGGTGATTCTGGGCAAACTTTAGTCTTTGGGCAAGGACTCCTACAGGGGCGCGTTGAGATTTCTCCCAAGTGGGGAGAGAACACCTTGGAGTTCAAAATACGCACCAGCCCCTCGTTTCGGACTCATGGTAAACTAGTGCTGTCAGCGGACGGAAATACTTTGACAGAAACTGCATCCGCGCTTTTAACCGACAGGTCCCTTGCGGCCACCTGCAATATTAGCGGGACGTTTCATCGACAGGGGAAAAAATAGAGAATCCACGGCGGAGAGACGCAGCCCCAGCTCCAACCGGCTTTGCTGAGATTGCCTTTCCAGGCGGAACGCGCAAAATCTCAACATCAAAGGGATGCCGCTCGTTCAGATCTGTGGACTGAGGCTTGCGCCCCAGCTCCTCTGAAATCTCCTTGCCAGCGCCAACAAACTTTCCTTTCGGCGATGACCAAGTGACCTCAACCATCTTTGTTGTATTGACCTTGTGCATGACGTAGTCGCCTAATGAGAATGAGATAAGCGACCCCGCCACTTGGAGCAAAACGTACTATTTCTCCTAAGGCGCAATGCAAGTGGCTGAGTTGGCTTCATCGATTGGTTAGGCGGCCTGCAGTTGCTTGCACATTATCTCGCCGGGCCGCTGGTGCCAAACACACGGGCCAAGTACTGTCCAGCCTAAGCGTGAATACCACGCCTGCTTGTCGAGCGTGAACAAATAAAGCGTCCGTATCCCTCGCGACCGCGCCGCGTCCTCGACGTTGGCACATAGGGCGGCACCAATACCCCGGCGACGAAAATGCGAGCCGACAAACACTCCGCCGAACCAGGGAGTCAGGTCTTCGCGCCCCTCAAGATCATGCACGCGAAGGGCGGCAGTTCCCAGAAGTGCGCAACCCATGCAATAGGCAACTTATCTCGATTCAGGTGCGCCTTTAGTTTTTTGATTCGAACCTCAATGGTTTCTTCACCAAGAACCGATCCCCACTGGTCAAAAAGCCACTGCGCTAACTGCGGGGCGTATTCTGGGTGTTCGATTAGGTAGCTAATCCGAACTCCACGCATATCGATTCGATGGTTCGGCCTAACGAGACGGAGATGAGCGACCGCCGCCGAGAGCGGGCGCGAATCGCAGTGAACGGGTTTTGGTCACTAAAGACAAAGACACACAGCGGGCGGCGGTTCGCTCCATCGATTGGTTAGGCGTATTGCGTGGATAGCTCATGCGGACTGTGGCTCGGCGAGAACCCAGAACACGGGATGGAACATATCAACTCCGCAAACTACGGACAAGCTTTGAGCGTGCGTTCCGTTACCGACAAGGAACGCCGCGGCGGCGGAGCCGACCGCCGGGTCTTTCTGCCGGCCCAGGGGAGCAGATGGCGTCAGTCTGTCTGCAATTCGCAATCTGAACTCCAGCTTCCGCGCGCGTCTTGTGTTCAAAAGTAACAATCGCGTTACTTTTCGCAGCGCGGCCTTTGCGGGCTGGTTCGATATTAGTGTAGATTCGTGTGGATTCGTGATTCAAGATCACAAGTCAGAGATCAGATGTCAGAACGGACTCTGACCGATGGATTTTGACTCGTGTCGATGGTGGTTAGATTATAGAACTGGAGCATTTCATGCTAAGACGAACCCTTCAATTGCTTTGCTTCGCCTGTCTCATCCTTGCTACGTCCGGCGCCGCCGACGAACCCTTCATCGGCAAATGGAAGCTCAGCCTCTCCAAGAGCAAACTCGCAGACCAAATGACGATCGCGCCCGCCGGCGCAAACCGGTACACACTCACCTTTGCCGGTGTCGGCGAGACCGAGACGCTGGTGGCCGATGGCACCGACCAGCCCGGAGTTTTGGACAGCACCATTTCCATTACGATTGAAGCGCCCGGCAACTGGAAAATCGTGCGTAAGCGTGGCGGCCGCACCGTGCTCACCGCGATCTGGAAGCTTTCCGACGACGGCAAGGCGCTCACCGACACCTTCATTTCCAACCAGCCGGATGGTTCGACGTCGCACATCGACTTGGTCTACAAACGCGCGGAGGGCAGCGCAAGCAACTCCGGCATCCCGGGCACTTGGGAAACGACGGAAGAAAAGGCGGATCCATTTGAGATTGAAATCCGTCCTTACGAGGGCGACGGCCTTTCTTTCATCAGTTCCGGCGGCGGGCCAGTGAACAACGTGAAGCTCGATGGAAAGGACTATCCACCCGCGGGCGCCAGTCCCTCTGCTGGCAGCGCCACTTCCGCGCGCCGCCTCGGCGATCACTCAATTGAATTAACCAAAAAACTCAAAGGCAAGATAGTAGAAACTCGCGAGATCGCCGTTTCTCCCGACCTCAAGACCCTGACCATGACCAGGCGCCTCTCGGACCAGCGCCTGCCAAATATCCTCGTCTTCGATCGCGTATAAAGCTCGAGCTCGGCGAAATCGCGCCCTGACGGCTAACGAGACGGAGATGAGCCACCGCTGGCGAGAGCGAACGTGGCAAACTCGAGGAACTGTTTCCTGAAATTAAATATAGACTTCACAACGGCCAGCGGTTGGCTCCAGCGATTGGTTAGATCGTTTGCGGCTCATCGGGAGATGTAAGAGTGCTCACCCTTGTCGGCGTACTCCTGCGCAAACGGATCATCCAGCGCGAGCTCCGACACCTCGAGAGTCTCCGCGATAGTCCACGAATCGATCTCGTCCTGCATGTGGAAATACTCCGCGACCTCTTCACGTGCTTCCTGTTCGTTCGCGGCGATGACTACCATCTCAACCTTCGGATGATGTCCTAAGCAATCGGTCGTGTGGATCAAATAGTGAAAGCTTTGCGGCATGCTATTGGGCCTAACGAGACAGAGCTGAGCCACCGTTGGCTGAACCAAGCATTGGTTGGAATGAACGTGTGTTAGTCATCGAAAGTGAAGCCGTACGCCGACCAGCGGTTGGCTGCATCGCATGGTTAGACCTCATTTAGTCTTGGCGGCCTTCCATGCCTTCTCAAATCGTTCTGCTCCATGGAGGCGCTTTCGAATCTCGATGGCCTGCGCGACTACCTCGCCAGACGCGCCGCCCCCTTCGTGCTTCTCGTTGTACTCTTGGTTTTGCTTCATCCATCGAATGGTCTTGTCCCATTCATCCATGTAACCGAAAACGGTGATGATCAGGCTATCCCGACCGATGCCTCGCTTCTTGTCTTCGGCGAGAAGCCAATCGAGCTGAGACTTGTCGCCAAAAGCGTATTTGTAGTGGGCGACAGCCAGAAGTGGAACGTATCCGAGATCTTTTCCGTAGAGATTGAGCGAGCGCTTCAACTTCGGGTCATGACGCACTGCAGCTTCATTGATAACGTCAAACATCTGAAGCTCGACTTCGTGGCGTTTGTTGTAGAGTTGATCGAGTCGGTACGGATCGTAGTCGGGGAATGGTGTTGCTCCGGTAACGGGCTGGGCAGTGTCGAATAAATTACGAGGGTAATCACGTTGTTGCGCGGCCACGCCTGCAACACAAGCCAGCGTGAGGAAAACGACGAACGATGTGCGCAAAGGTCTAACGAGACGGAGCTGAGCCACCGCTGGAGGCGGCGCGCGTGGCAAACATCGAGAACTGTTTCACAAAATCAAATCTGCTCATTGCGGCGGCTCGCGGTCGGCTCCATTGATTGGTTAGGCCGCGCACATTCCTAAAGGCCATACTTGTATCGGAAGCCCCTTTTTGCTTGCTTAATCAAGGGAAGCGATTCGGCAAGGATGCCAGCCGACAACTTGTCGCCGATGCCAAGTAAGCGGCTTATCTCAGCGTCCAGTTCTTCCGACTCGAGGATCTCGGGCTCCTTTTCGGCGATTTCCGCGAGGGCCGTGGCTGCATACTCGCGCTTGGCCGGTGTGTCACTCTGGAGAAGCGCCAGGAAATGGGTGACCAGGATGGGCCTTGAAGAGCAGAGGGCCTTGAGGCAGGCGGTTGCTGGGGCCATGACGTACCAATCTTCGTCGTACCTCGCCAAGCGCATTGCAAGGTCGGTTGGAACCAACTCGGGGGCATATGAGGCAAACTCCATGCAGAGTGACGCTGCGGACGAGCGGACTGATAAGTCCGAATGTAGTCCCAGACGGAACAGGACATCGCGAGTGAAGAGCCACGGGGCCAGTTGAGCTAGGGACTCGATCACATGTAGAGCGCTCCAACGGATGTCATCGTCAGTCGGATGATCGATGTAGTTCAACAGCGGTTGGAAGAGCTCATTTGATCCTGATGGTTGAGTCAATGCAATGAATCGAGAGGGCCGACCTGTGTGCGGCATCCCAATTGCCTATGCTGACGCCGCGGATAAGGCGTTCGACCTCAGGGCTCGGTTTGAAACCAGCAATCTCACTTTGTGGTTGTCCTCGAGACTGCCTGCGGGCGAGCGATCTGCGGATGTCGGAAACGATCCGTTCTGCGCCATCGTCGTTTGAAGGTATTCGGGCCGCATTTCTGTGGCGGAGGAACCATGGCAATGCCTTTGGAGGCGTTTCGTCGACGATGTAGACAAGGACGAGTGCCTTCTTTTCCTCTATTTCTCTGACCTGAGCAAGTTTGACCTCGCGGTTGACCCACTCGGAGTCGAGTGAATGTCGCGATGCGAGGAGCACCAGCAAGTCCATCGTTGTGAGCCCGCGCCCCAGCTCGTCGAGGATATCGTCTCCGCTGATGATCTCTTCGGAGTCGATCCAGGGGGATAGCCCGGGCTGCCTCAGCTTTGCCGCGAGGCATAGGGCGAATGCGTGCTCGTGCGATGAGTGGCTTATGAAGATTCTCGCTTCAGCCATCTTGAATCTCTGGATGGGGTACGCTGCACGTGCAATGAGCAGTCACTTAAAGAAGACACAAGCTGTACCGCTTGATCAGGTCGCCGTGGCGAGCGCCTCTACAAATTTTTAGCGCGAATATAACTCGACGATGAGCTGTTCGTTGACGATTGGCTGCATTTCCTCGCGGGAAGGGATGTGCGCGACTTTGCCGCTAAGCGCGTCGCGATCGACAGTCAACCAATCGGGCACCGGAGCGATTTGGGTCAGCTCAAGGTTGCGGAGGACGAGCTGGCGCGATTTCGGTTTGTCTTTGATAGTGATTTCATCGCCTGCTTTCACATTGTAAGAAGCAATGTTGACGCTGCGCCCATTCACCAGGACATGGCCGTGCGACACCAGTTGTCGGGCCGCGCTGCGCGTATTAGCCAGGCCGAGACGATAGACGACGTTATCCAGTCGCGTTTCGAGAAGCTGGAGCAGTGTTTCGCCTGTCACGCCGCGCTTGCGCAGCGCGTTCTGAAAGATGCGCCGAAATTGACGCTCGAGCAGTCCATATTGATAACGGAGCTTCTGCTTTTCCCCGAGCGCGATTGCGTAATCGGATTGTTTCCGCCGCGAACCTCGCGGCCCGTGCATGCCGGGCGGATAATTTTTTCGCTCCAACGATTTAGAGGAGCCAAAAATCGGCACGCCATAACGGCGGCTCACTCTTGTTTTTGGTCCGGTGTATCTGCCCATGGTGGAGAAGGAAGGTTAAAAACGTTAAAATGGTTACAAGGTTACAACACTTGTAAGGTTGAGCGCATTGCCGACGGTCGCGGATTTAAAATTTAACATTGTAACTCTTTTAACTATCTAGATCAGACCCGGCGCTGTTTCGGCGGGCGGCAGCCGTTATGCGGCACGGGCGTCACATCGCGAATCAGGGTAAGATCGAGGCCGACTGCCTGCAAAGCGCGCACGGCCGATTCGCGCCCAGCGCCCGGTCCTCGGACCAATACTTCCACCTCTTTCAACCCGTGACCCATTGCCTGCCGGGAAGCATCCTGCGCGACCATCTGCGCCGCGTAGGCGGTGCTTTTGCGTGAACCTTTAAAACCGACTTTGCCGGCGCTCGACCACCCAATCACGTTTCCGTTCATGTCTGTGATCGTCACGATCGTGTTGTTAAATGTAGAAAGAACGTGCGCGATGCCGGTGTGAACATTCTTGCTGCCCTTGGCTTTAACGATCTTCGGTTTCTCAATGTCGTCGGCCGACAATGAAAGGTTCTCCGGCGCCGCGGCGCCGGCTGTCTCCTCCTTTTTGGTCTTGGCCGGTTTTTTCGCTCGTTTGACCGCTGGCTCAGTCTTGGCCGTCGGTTGTTCGGAAACTGCCGGAGCAGTATCCTGGGTTGCTGGCGCTGCCTCGGTTTGCTTCGATTCAACCGGAGGCGCGTCCTCCTTTGCTTTCTTCGCTTTCGGTTTTTCCGGTTTTGGTTCCGTCTCGTTTTCTGGTTCAGCCATGATCCTTACTGATTAAACTTTACCGGCTTTGGCCTCCGGGTTGCGGATGACACCGACCGTCTTGCGCGGGCCTTTCCGTGTCCGGGCATTTGTCGATGTTCGTTGACCGCGCACGGGCAAGCCGCGGCGGTGCCGGATTCCGCGATAGGAATTGATCGCCTGTAAACGCTTCAAGTTGCCCTGCACCTCGCGGCGCAGATCACCCTCGATTTTAAGCTTGTTGTTTGTGATCGCGTGAATGATTTCGTTCAATTGCTGCGGCGTAAGATTCTTCGCGCGCAAATTGGGATCGATGTTCGTCTGCTCGAGGATGCGCTTGGCCGTGCTCAGGCCGATCCCGTAAATGTAGGTAAGCGACGCCTCAATGCGTTTGTCCGCCGGAATTTCAACTCCTAATAGTCTGGGCATGGAGATCGGTAAAAAAGTTACAAAGGTTACAAAGTTAAATCGCTAAATAAAAATCATCCTTGTCGCTGTTTATGGCGCGGGTTTTTGCAGATCACGCGCACCACATTCTTGCGCTTCACGATCTTGCAACTGGCACAAAGTCTTTTTACTGATGGTCGTACTTTCATAATCCGCGAAATGGAAAACGCGGAGACACGTCCGCGTCGTCACTTTTGGCGAAACGTAATTCGCCCCTTCGACAAATCGTAGGGTGAAATCTCTAGCATAACTTTGTCTCCTGGCAAGATGCGAATGAAGTGCAAGCGCATTTTTCCTGAAATATGGGCCAGGACACGGTGGCCATTGGCCAGTTCAACCCGAAACATGGTATTGGGCAGCAGCTCGACGACCTTGCCTTCTACTTCAATTGCGTCTTTGCGCGCCATGTCAGGATTTCAGGCTCGTCTTTGGTAATCAAAACAGTGTGCTCAAAATGCGCCGAAGGCATTCCATCGGCCGTCCGCACCGTCCAGCCATCGTCGAGTAACCGCACGGCGGCCGCGCCCAAATTAATCATTGGCTCGATCGCGAGCGTCATTCCGGCTTTCAATTTCGGGCCGCTCCCGCGTTTGCCGTAATTGGGGATTTGAGGTTCTTCGTGCAGCTTGCGGCCGACGCCGTGACCGACAAACTCGCGTACCACCGAAAAGCGGTTGCGCCGGGCTTCGTCCTCAATCTCCGCGCAGATATCGCCGAGGCGAGTGCCTTCCCGTGCTATCCGGATGGCCCGCTCCAGTGCAGTCTCAGTCACGCGCAGCAGTTGATCGATGCGTTCGTCAACCATTCCGACCGGCACCGTGGTTGCAGTGTCCCCTACCCAACCGTCTTCGATCACGCCGATATCCAGCTTCACAATATCGCCGTATTGGATCCGGCGCTGGCTGGCGATGCCGTGCACAACTTCGTCATTGAGCGAAATGCAAATGTTCCCCGGAAATACGCGGTGACCAAGGCGATAACCCAGGAACGCGCTTTTCACGTTCGCCTCTTGCATGAAATCGGCCGCCGCTTCATCCACTTCCTTCGTTGTAATTCCAGGACGGACAAGCTCGCTGACACGATCAAGAATGTCGCTCGCACTGCGGCAGGCTTGCCGCATCTTTTCGATTTCTTTCGCGCTTTTGATTGGAATCATGCGGGCGCTTTTTTGTCCTCTATCAGGCGCGAAATATCAGCGAAGACCGCTTCACGATCGCGGTTGCCATCGATCCGGTGCAAGATCGACGTCTTCTGATAAAACGATGTGAGGGGTTGGGTCTTGGTCTCAAATTCCGAGAGTCGTTTTTGGAGAACCGTCACGTCGTCATCGCTCCGGCGCACGAGCGGACCGTCGCAATAAGGACATACCGGGCGCTCCGCGAATTTGGCGCTTTTCACACTGGTGGTGAAGCCGCAGGCACCGCACTGGAGGCGGCCCGAAATGCGGTCGCGAACGGTCTGTTCCGAAACTTCGAGCCAAATCGCCAAATCGAGCGCCGTCCGTAGCCGCGCCAGGATCGTCATCAAACTCTCGGCCTGTGGCAGCGTTCGAGGAAACCCATCAAACACAAATCCATGACCGCCGTGCAAGCGCAGCCAGTCCTCAATCAGTCCGATGATAATTTTGTCCGAAACCAGACCGCCGTGCTGGATAACGTCAGCGGTCTCTTCACCCAAAGGCGTCCCGAGATCTCTTTCGCGCCGCAAAATCGCACCCGGCGAAGTTACGGGAATACCGAATTGGCGGGTAATCATTTCAGCCTGGGTCCCTTTTCCGGAACCGGGCGCGCCCAGAAGAACGAGTCGTCTTTTCACCTATCGACCGTAAAGGAAAATGGCGACTCCGGCGATCACGAGCGCCGCGATACCGACGTAGAGCCACATCAGCGTGCCACCCGCGGCCGCTTCTCCGCGACTGTAAGAAGCACGATCAAACGATCGTCCGCGGATGCGGCCCTTGCGCAAAAACCCGTCGTAATGCCGCTGAATTAAATGCGTTTCCACCTGTCGCATGGTGTCGAGCATGACGCCGACAATAATCAACAAGCTCGTGCCGCCGAAAAATTGCGCGGTGATCGTTGGAACGTTCAATCCCTGGCTCATAAGGCTGGGCAGAACCGCGATCAAAGTGAGAAAAATCGCGCCCGCGAACGTGAGCCGCGTCATGGTGAAATCAAGAAAGTCAGCAGTCGGTTTCCCAGGCCGGACGCCGGGAATGTAACCTCCGTATTTCTTCAGATCGTCGGCGATTTGCGAGGGTTGAAACTGGGTCGCGACCCAAAAATAACTGAAAAAGAAAATCATCCCTGCTAGAACGACGTAATGCGGCCAGCCGTTGGAAAGCGCGCTGGCGATCTTCGCAGCGGTCGGACTGCTCTTAAATGCAAAGCCAACGATCGTGGTCGGAAAGAGCAGCAGCGCCCAGGCGAAGATAATCGGCATCACGCCCGCATAATTCACTTTCAACGGCATGTACTGCGTCTGGCCGCCGTACATTTTGCGGCCAACTACGCGTTTGGCGTACTGCACCGTGATCTTGCGCACGCCTTGCGTAATCGTAATCACCGCCGCGATGACGATGATCAGGAACAACACGAGCAAGACCAGGACCATTGGATTCACCTGGCTCGACCCGGTCTGCGCCGAAGGCACAAAAGTCTTCCATGCTTGGGCCAGCGCGGCCGGGAGACGCGCGACGATGCCAATGGTAATGATCAGGGAAATTCCGTTGCCGATCCCGCGCTCGGTAATTTGGTCGCCAAGCCACATTAAAAAAAGTGTACCGGCCGTTAGGGAAATCACCGTTACGATTCGGAATGTCCAGCCAAGATCATCGACCAATGGAATGCCGAGGCTTCTGATTGTGTCAGTGATTCCCGGCAGCATCGTGTGGTACGATTCCGGATGCTGAAATGACAGCGCCAGCAAATAACCCTGGAAAATGCAGAGAAACACCGTGGTGTAGCGCGTCATCTGCATGATCTTTTGCCGCCCGCCATCTTCGCGCGCCATCCTGCCGAGCTGCGGAATGACGGCGGTGAGCAACTGCATCATGATCGACGCGCTGATATAAGGCATAATGCCCAAGGAGAAGATCGCGCAATTTTCCAGCGCGCCACCGCTGAACAGATTGAAAAGGGCCGCGACGCCGCCTCCAGTTTTATCAGATGCAGTGCGGAACCATTCCTGCAATACCGCTTGATTGACTCCGGGCGTCGTGATCGCCGCGCCTAAACGCACAATCACAATCACGGCCAGCGTAAACAAAATGCGCCGGCGCAATTCCGGTATCTTGACCGTGTTTAGAAACGCCGAAACCATTCGCTAAATCTGGAGCAAGTTCTGCGAGCGGCTAGCTCTCCCGCGATGTTTTCTTTTTTGCCCCCGGCTTGGATTTAGCCGCTTTTGCCTTCGAGGCCTTGCCCGCATTCGGCTGATCCCGCGCTTCCTTCGATGTTAGATCGAGATCGTCCACCGAGGCCGATTCAGTTTGGACTCGGCGATCGCCCCGCAGTCGCGGGACGATTGTTCCGCCAGTCTTCTCAATTTTTTCTCGCGCGGCCGCGCTGACTTTATCGGCTTCGACGGTCAAGCCATGCTTTAATTCGCCGTCCCCCAAAATCTTTATGCCGACAAAGTGGCCGCGGACGAGTTTTGATTCGCGCAGCAGTTGTTCGTTTACAACTGTGCCGGCCTTGAACTCATTTAGATCGTCAAGATTCACAATGGCATAGTTCTGGTGGAAAGCAGCGTTGTTAAATCCTCGCTTGGGCAGTCGCCGGATCAGCGGCATCTGTCCACCTTCAAACCCGAGACGAATGCTTCCGCCGGAACGTGCTTTTTGTCCCTTGTGGCCTTTGCCGCTCGTTTTTCCGTGTCCTGAGCTTTCACCGCAGCCGAGGCGTTTGACGCGATGTCGCGACCCAGGACGTGGCCGGAAGTTATGAAGACGCATCATGACTGCTCACCCTTTCCGTCGGCGGCCCGAATCCCGCGCACTTTGAAAATTTCGTCGCGCCGGCGTAAACCCCGGAGCGCTTCAATCGTGGCTTTGACTACGTTTGCGTGATTGCTTGAGCCAAGAGATTTTGCGAGCACATCGCGAATCCCAGCTGCTTCGACCACCGCGCGCACGCCGCCGCCGGCAATCACACCAGTGCCAGGTGAAGCGGGTCGCAATAAAACGCGACCGCCGCCGTACTCGCCGATCGTCTCGTGCGGAATCGTATTCTCGCGCAACGAAACCTTCTCCATTGATTTGCGTGCCGCCTCGGAGGCTTTGCGAATCGCTTCGGACACTTCGTTCGCCTTCCCAAATCCGCAGCCAACCTTTCCATCGTGATCGCCCGCTACAATTAAAGCGCTGAAACTAAACCGTCGGCCGCCTTTTACGACTTTCGCGCAGCGATTGATGAAAACGACTTTCTCGGTCGTGTCGCCCCTTGCTGCAGGAGTTCTGTCGAGATTACGCGAGTCTGGTCGCCTGCCTGAGGATGTTTGTGCCATGAATTAAAACTTTAAACCGCCTGCTCGCGCTGCATCCGCCAAAGCCTTCACTTTTCCGTGATAAAGAAATCCGCCTCGATCAAAAACGACTCGATCAATTTTCTTCGCCAGCAAACGCTCGGCAATTACCTTCCCGATTTGTTCGGCGGCAGCGCGATTGGCCGCGGATTTCTTCTTTTCGGTTGAGGCATCTGCGGCCGTCGATGCCGCGGCCAGCGTGCAGCCAGCGTCATCGTCGATCACCTGCGCGTAAACATGTTTTCCGGAAAAATGGACCGCCAGCCGGGGCCGTTCTGTTGTGCCGGTGACTCTTTTCCTGATCCGCTGATGGACGCGCTGACGCGCGAGCTTACGAGTCGTCACCATATTTACTGGACGGTTTTGCCTTCCTTGCGGCGAACCTGCTCGCCCGCATAGCGAACGCCTTTGCCCTTGTAGGGTTCCGGCGGATAGAAACGGCGTATGTCCGCCGCCACCTGGCCAACTAATTTCTTGTCGATGCCTTGGATGTTGATCTTGGTGTTGTCTGTAACGGTAATTTTAATCTCCTTCGGAATCGAAAATGGAATCGGGTGCGAAAACCCGAGGCTCAAGTTGAGTGTCGATCCTTGCACCGCCCCCTTAAATCCGACGCCTTCGATCTCAAGCTGTTTGGAGAACCCTTCGCTGACGCCCTGGACCATGTTGTAGACGAGACTTCGTGAAAGGCCGTGTAACGCTTTCACGCTGCGCGTCTCTGCTTCGCGCACGACTGAAACGCGGTTGTCCTTCACGCTCGCCTTGATCTCGCGCGGCAATCTCCAGCCCAGCTTCCCTTTTGGCCCTTCGACTGAAATCGCTCCGTCGTTGTCGATGTTGACTTTGACTTTTTCGGGAATCTCGACCGCTTTATTTCCGATTCGTGACATAAAATTACCAAACGTAGGCGAGCAATTCGCCGCCAACTTTTTGCTTTTTCGCTTCGCGTCCCGATAAAACGCCACGGGACGTGGACAGAATCGCCAATCCCATTCCACCGAGCACCCGCGGGATTTCATCCGCGCCAACGTAGCGGCGCAATCCCGGCCGGCTCACTCGTCGCAGGCCGGCGATGGCGCTCGTCCGGTTGGCCAATTTATTGGTGATTTTAATACGGGGATGCGCGGCGCTCGTGTCGATCGAATAGTCGGAAATGTAGCCTTCATCCTTCAAGATGCGGGCAATCTCCGCCTTGATCTTCGAGTACGGAATAAACATCTCGGTCTTTTTCGCACGTGTGCCGTTGCGGACACGCGCCAAAAAATCGGCAATGGGGTCAGTAACAGTGCTCATTTGAGTCAGGCAGCTTGCGCGGCGGGCTTTCGCGCCCGGTCGCTGAACGGCATACCCATTTCGCTCAAGAGCGATTTGGCTTCTTCATCCGTCCGTGCCGTGGTGACAATTGTAACATCAAATCCGATGTTGCGCTTGATTTTATCAAGCTCCACTTCGGGAAAAATCGACTGATCGGAAATGCCGAGCGTGTAGTTGCCGTGCTTGTCAAAACAGCGAGGCGACACGCCGCGAAAATCGCGAATCCGCGGGAGCGCGGCTTTAATGAAGCGCTCGAGAAATTCATACATGCGCTCACCACGCAAGGTTACTTTCGCGCCAATCGCCTGCGATTTTCGCAACTTGAAATTGGAAATGCTTTTCTTGGCAAGTGTTTCCACCGGCCGCTGACCTGTAATCAAGGCCAGTTCCGCCTTGGCCTCCTCCAGCGCCTGCTTTACGTCCGATTGCGAGCCGACCGAAGTGTTGATCACGACCTTCTCCACCTTCGGAACCTGGTGGACGTTCTTATAGCCATGCTGCTTCTGCAGCGCCGGCATTACGCGCTCTCTATAATCGCGATAAAATTCGTTATTCATTTCTCAGTCGACCGGCTCTTCTTCTTCTCTTTTTTCGCTTTCGATTCGGTCCCTTTCACCGGCTTTCCATCCCGCTCAATCAATTTGACGTTGGAAATATGAATCGGACCTTCGCGCTCTGCGATCTTGCCACTCGGGTTATCTTGCGATTTCCGCAGATGTTTCTTGATAATTCGCACTCCTTCGACCAAGACACGCTGCTTCTGCGGAAGCATCGCCAGGATCTTCCCAGAAGAACCTCGAAAATTCCCCGAGATCACTTCTACGTGGTCACCTTTTTTTACGTGACACTTGATCCGGTTCATAAAACCTCCGGAGCAAGCGAGACAATTTTCATGAAATTGCGCTCGCGCAATTCGCGCGCGACCGGCCCAAAAATGCGTGTGCCGCGCGGGTTCAAATCTTTATCGATAATCACGATTGCATTATTGTCGAAGCGTAGCAGGGAGCCATCCTCACGCCGGATCGGTTGCTTCGTGCGAACCAGAACCGCGCGCACGACCTCGCCTTTTTTTACTGTCCCGGTCGCGCTCGCTTCTTTCACGTTGGCGGTGATCACATCTCCGATCCGAGCATAAAGCGTGGATTTGCCGATCACCCCGATCATCGTCGCCATTCGGGCGCCGCTATTGTCGGCCACATCAAGTCTGGATCGAATTTGCACCATAAGATCGACACTACTTCTGGACGACTTCCACCAATCGCCAGCGCTTCAGTTTGCTCAGCGGCCGCGTCTCCATGATGCGAACGGTGTCGCCGGTTTTCGCCTTGTTCTCCTCGTCATGCGCATAGAACTTTTTCATCTGGTTAACGATTTTGCCGAACTTCGGGTGCGGTACCCGTGTGACCGTCCTCACGACGATCGTCTTGTTCATGCTGCTCGAAATCACTTCGCCCGTCTGCGTCTTCCGCGAACCACGGGTCAGCGACGCGGGCAGCGGCGGCGGTTTGGAAAGCGATTGGTCGTCTTGTTCGGCCATAAATTTACTTTTTCTCGCTCTGTTTCGCGCGCTGCGAGAGGGCTGTTTCAATCCGGGCTACGTCGCGCCGGAGTAAGCGCAGTCGGCTTGGCTGTTCGAGCTGACCGCTCTGCTGCTGCAAACGCAGATGCAAACTCTCCTGGCGCAAGTCGCGTCTTTTCGTCAGCAACTCGTCCGTGCTAAGCTCCATAATTTCCTTCATTTTCATGGTTCGTCAGGCGGCGGCAACATGATGCCGGCTCAGAAACTTTGTGCGGACCGGTAACTTGTCCGCTGCCAGCCGAAGAGATTCACGAGCGACCGACTCGGGCACGCCGTCCAACTCAAACAAAATGTTGCCCGGCCGCACAGTCGCGACCCAGTATTCCGGTTGGCCCTTGCCTTTGCCCATCCGCGTTTCCGGCGGGCGCGAGGTCACCGATTTGTCCGGAAAAATACGGATCCACAATTTTCCTTTCCGTTTCATGTTGCGGGTAAGAGCCACACGCGCGGCTTCCAACTGCGTGTTTGTGATCCAGGCGCGCTCGAGCGTCTGCAAACCGAACTCACCGAAATCGATTCTGAGATTGCGCGAGGCTGTCCCTTTGCGACTTCCTCGCTGGGACTTGCGATACTTCACACGTTTCGGCATCAACGGCATGGCAATTTCTCCTTAAATTTGCTCAGGGACTGGCAACGGCGGTGGTGGGGGTGGCGCTGATGGGGTCGGTTGCGCGGGTGCTTCTTCCTTTTTACAAATCCAACATTTCACGCCGATTTTGCCGTAAACTGTATTGGCTTCGGCGAAACCGTAATCGATTCCAGTCCGAAGCGTATGGAGAGGAACCTTGCCTTCTCGATACCATTCCGAGCGCGATATCTCCGCGCCATTAAGACGTCCAGAGCAACGCAGGCGGATTCCTTCTGCGCCAAAATCCATTGCAGTTTGCACCGCTTTCTTCATCGCTCGGCGATAGGCGATGCGGCGCTCAATTTGTAAAGCAACATTTTCCGCGACCAGCTGCGCGTCGAGCTCCGGCGATTTGATTTCCTGGATGTCGATCTTGATTTGCTTGCCCTGCGCCATCTTCGAAATTTCTTCCGTCATCTTCTCGATCTCGGCGCCTTTGCGTCCGATGACGATGCCAGGACGCGCCGTGAAAATTGTAACGCGAATACTGTTCCACGCGCGTTCAATCACAATCTTCGAAACCGCGGCGAACTGCAGCTTCTTCTTCACATAACTGCGAATCTCCAGATCGCTATGCAAAAACGCCGGCAACTCCTGCGGCGAGGCGTACCAGCGCGAGCGCCAGTCGCGATTCACACCGAGGCGAAATCCAATTGGATTAACTTTTTGTCCCATAAATCAGTTTTTCCCTTTCTTGCCCGTTACCTTTGTTGCCTTCCGTTTTTCTTCCGCGGTCATTGCCGATTTTTCAGCAGGTTCGCCGGCTGTCGCATGTTTTCGCGATTCTCTCTTCTCTTGCTCTCGTTTCTTCTTCCTCGTTTCGCGCGTTTCAACTTCGATCTCATCGCTTAACACGATCCGAATGTGACTGGTGCGCTTTAAAATGCGGCTGCCGCTTCCGCGGGCGCGCGGCATCATTCGCTTCAGAGTCGGGCCTTCGCCGACAATCGCTTCCTTCACTACCAGACCGTCTGGTTTAAGATTGGCGTTGTTTTCCGCATTGGCGATGGCGCTCTTAAGGGTTTTGCCGATCAAAAATGCCGCTTTTTTCGGCGTAACCGCGAGAAGGTCAAGGGCCGCCGAAACCGGCAGACCCTGAATCTCACGCGCGACTTCGCGCACTTTAAACGGCGAAATCCGCGCATATTTATGTATCGATCTAACTTCCATTTGTTTCGCGGCGGTTAAAAAACGTTACAAGAAGTTACAAAACGCCTCCACGGCCGCCGTTGTAACGTTGTAGCTCTTTTAACTCTTCTAACCTTCCGATCATTTTAAACTCACATTGGGTTGCGCATCCGCCTGGAGGCGGTCACCCACTCTTATTTTCTGCTTTTCCGAATCCATTTCCTGAATCACGGCTCCGCAAATCTTCTGCCGCACATCCACTACTCGCAGGGTTGCGATCTTTCGATCATCGCGCATCACCCGTATCGGCATCCCAATCTTCACGCCTTGTTTTTCGCCGAGATTGCCGACTACGAATGACCATTCGTCCTTCACGCTGATGACGCTCCCATCCATCAAACTCGGCAGCGACGACTCCGGCGCGTTTGTCGATCTTGTCACGAGCTGGTTCGTGCTGCGCAATTGCGTTTCCACGTCCATCCGCGCGTGCGCATCTCCGCCCTGCGATGTTTTCAAGTAACGCAACATCGTCTCGTTCAGCCGCAACATCTGGTCGCGATACTCATCGCGTTCCTTCTGTGCGAGCTGAAGATCGCTCACCGCCGCCAACAACCGTTGCTCCAGCTTCGCGCGATCTTTGCTCGCTGAAGCCAGACCCAGCGCCTCCATTCGCAATTCCAAATCGGAATACTTGCGGCGAAACAACTCCGCCTCGGCGTTCGATTCCGCCAGGCTGCTCGTCAACGCCTTGAGCGATTCCTGTTCAATCGACAATTGCTTTCGCAGGTCTTCATTCTGCGTGAGCAATCCGTCGGCGGTCACTGCGTGTTCCGCGTTTTCAATTTTGGATTCTGACAAAGAACTATTCCCCTCTGCGGCCAGCCATCGAGCCAGTGTTACGCAGCCCAAAACTACAAGAAATTTTCTCAACTACTTGGTTACCTTCGCCGTGTGCGAACCGTGTTTCTTAAACACGCGTGTCGCCGAAAATTCACCGAGCTTGTGACCGACCATGTTCTCGGTAATAAAAACGGAATTGAAAGTCTTTCCGTTGTGCACCAAAAACGTGTGCCCGACAAAATCCGGCGTCACCATCGAGCGCCGGGACCAGGTTTTAATCGGTTTTTTAGCGCCCGCACTGTTCATCTTGTCGATCTTCTCCAAAAGATACGACTCAACGAAGGGTCCTTTCTTCAATGATCTTGCCATAAAAATCAAATTACTTCTTGGGCCGGCGCTCGAGAATGAAGCGATCGCTCGGCTTGTGTTTGCTGCGCGTCTTAAAACCTTTGGCGAGTTGTCCCCATGGACTGACCGGATGATGCCTGCCACCGCCACCTTTTGATTTTCCCTGACCCCCACCCATCGGATGATCGATCGGGTTCATCGCCATGCCGCGGACATGCGGACGCCGCCCACGCCAGCGGGCACGTCCGGCCTTGCCGCTCGACACATTCATGTGATCAACGTTGCCGACCTGACCGACAGTCGCGTAGGCATTCTCGTGAATTCGCCGGATTTCACCAGAAGGCAATTTCACGAGCGCATAACCGCTTTCCCGGTTGTTTAACGTAGCTTGCTGGCCGGCGCTGCGCGCAATCTGACCCCCGCGTCCAGGCGTCAGTTCGATATTGTGAATGTTCGTGCCGAGCGGAATCGCACGAAGTGGCAGTGCATTCCCCAGATCTGGATCGACATCCTCTCCAGCGGCGACTGCCGATCCAACACGCAGTCCATCAGGCGCGAGGATGTAACTCAGCTCCCCGTCAGCATACTTAATCAGAGCAATTCGGGCAGAGCGGTTCGGATCGTACTCAATCCCGATTACTTCCGCGCTAACACCGCGCTTGCGCCGTTTAAAATCGACCTTGCGATACTTTTGTTTGTGGCCGCCGCCGATGTGGCGTGATGTGAGCCGTCCAAAGTTATTGCGACCGCCGGTTTTCTTTTTCGGTACGACGAGACGCTTGGCCGGACTCCACTTCGTGATTTCATCGAAACCAGGTAGCGATTTGAACCGAAGCGTCGGCGTAAGCGGGCGAAAATTCTTCAGGGCCATAACAAGTTCTTGTTTACACCAGATCGATCTTTTCGCCCTCCGCCAGCGTCACGATCGCCTTTTTCCAATGTGGGCGGCGTCCCAGCGGTCCGCGCACCCGTTTCTCTTTGCCGGCGTAATTACAGGTGTTCACATCGACCACCTTTTTCTGGAACAGACGTTCGATCGCGTTTTTGATCTGAATTTTGTTCGCCCGCGGACTGACGCGGAAAACATATTTGTTCTGCTTCTCGCTCAGCAGTGTCGATTTTTCCGTCAACGAAGCGGTTTGAATAATGTCGTACGGTTCGTTCATCTGGTCCTTTCTGCGAGGCGCTCCAGAGCCTTGTGCGTGACGAGAATTTTTTCAAAGGCGAGCAATTGTTCGGTATTCACATCAGAAGCACTCGCGAGCTTCACCGGTCTGACGTTGCGGGCCGACTTAACGATCGTTTGATCAAATGCGTCGGAGATCAGTAAAACCTTGCGTGCGTCAGTTTGTTTTTTCAGGAAAGAGACAAAGGACTTCGTTTTCATTTCCGGCACTTCGAACTTGTCGATTGTCAAAACATCGCCGGCGCTGATCCGTTCGCTCAACGCCTTTTGAAAAGCGAGACGTCGCACGGATTTTGGAATCTTCTTCGAGTAATCGCGCGGCTTTGGACCGAAAGCGATTCCACCGCCACGCCAGATCGGGGATGATTTGTAACCGGCTCGTGCGCGGCCGGTTCCCTTTTGCCGCCACGGCTTTGCGCCAGACAGATCCACTTCGGCCTTCGTTTTTGTATTGGCTGAACCAGAACGGCGAGCCGCCCGCATCGCGACGACAGAGTCATGGACGGCTTGTGTGCCTCGTCCGTTTTCAATGACGTCGATCTTCGCTTCTTTTGCGGCGGCTTTGGTTAGAACTTTTGCGCTCATTTTCTGGCTGCCACTGGTTTTTTGATTGCCGGACGCACGACCACATAACTTCCGTTCGCTCCGGGAACTGCACCGCTGATCAAAATTAATTTTTCGGTTTCGCGCACCTGCATCACCTGAAGATTTTGCACCGTCACACGCTCGTCGCCGAGATGCCCTGGCATACCCATGTTTTTCCAAATCCGCCCCGGCGTAGATCGATTGCCGATAGCGCCACTGCGTCGGTGCGTTTTCGAGCCGTGTGATGCGCCCTGGCCGTGGAAGTTGTGTTTTTTCATCACGCCCTGAAAGCCTTTGCCTTTCGATCGGCCGATAACATCGACATAGTCGCCCGCCTCAAACTGCGTGATGCTCAAATTGATCTCACCCTCCGGCGCATCAGAATCCAGCCGAAACTCACGGACAAATCGTTTCGGCTCGGTACCGGCCTTTTTGAATTCGCCCAGAAGCTGCTTCGTCACGCGCGACTCCTTCTGTGCACCGAAGCCTACTTGCACGGCTGAATAGCCCTCGTCTTCTTCGGTCAATCGTCGCAGCAAAACGTTATCGCCCGCCGCGATTACGGTTACAGGGCGCAACCGGCCATTGACGTCGTAGACGCTGGTCATGCCGATTTTTTGTCCAAGTAACCCGATGCTCATAATGGCGATGTCGTGGAATTCTCAAGCGACTAGATTTTAATCGTAATATCAACGCCCGCAGGCAAATTCAGTTTCTTCAATTCATCCACGGTCTTGGAGGTCGGCTCAATAATGTCGAGCAGACGTTTGTGGGTGCGAATTTCAAATTGGTCCATCGATTTTTTATCGACATGCGGCGAGCGATTCACAGTGAACTTCTCGATCAAAGTCGGTAGCGGAATCGGCCCCGCCACACGCGCGCCGGTGCGCTTGGCCGTCTCGACGATGTCAACCGCGGATTGATCGAGCATGCGATGATCAAATGCTTTCAAACGAATCCGGATACGCTGGCCGTCGCTCATTTCGTCTCCTTTTGATCGAGAATTCCGGCGACCAGATTCTGCGGGACTGGCTCGAAGTGCGAAGGTTCCATCGAGTAGCTTGAGCGACCCTTGGAAAGAGAACGGATTGCGGTGGCGTAACCGAACAGTTCGGCAAGCGGAACTTCCGCGTGAATGATCGTCAGATTGCCGCGCGTCTCGATGCTGCTGATGCTGCCGCGGCGGCGACTTAGGTCGCCGCAAATGTCACCCTGAAACTCTTCCGGCGTGATATTTTCGACCTTCATGATCGGCTCGAGCAAAATCGGTTTACCCTGCTTAAAGCCATCTTTCATGGCGAAAATCGCTGCCAGTTTGAAAGCGAGCTCGCTGGAATCGACTTCGTGAAAGCTGCCGTAAACGATATCGACTTCAACATCGACAACTGGATAACCGCCAAGAACGCCGTTCAGCACAGCTTCGTCGATGCCT
Organism: Candidatus Udaeobacter sp.; assembly: GCA_036495045.1. Classification (GTDB taxonomy): domain Bacteria; phylum Verrucomicrobiota; class Verrucomicrobiia; order Chthoniobacterales; family UBA10450; genus Udaeobacter. The sequence continues at coordinate 38,036 of DASXNN010000090.1, read as the reverse complement.
TTTTTAACCGCGGGAATGTATTCGCGCGGAATAATGCCGCCGACGATCTTGTTTTCGACGACCAAGCCGCTGCTTCGAGAGCCGGGACGCACATCTACCTCGACGTGGCCGTACTGCCCGCGACCGCCGGATTGTTTGATCAATTTGCCAACGCCGTGGGCACTCGTGGTAATCGTCTCCCGATACGCGATCTGCGGTTTGCCCGCGTTTGCGTCCACTTTGAACTCGCGGAACATGCGGTCGCGAATGATTTCCAGATGCAACTCGCCCATGCCGGCGATGATCGTCTGGCCGGTGTCTTCGTGCGTGTAAACGCGGAAAGTCGGATCTTCTTCAGCGAGTCGCTGCAGCGCATTAGCCATTTTCTCCTGATCCAATTTTGTCTTTGGCTCGATCGCCATCGAAATAACGGGATCAGGGAAAGAGGGTGGCTCGAGCAGGATTGGATGATCTTCATCGCACAACGTGTCGCCTGTGGTGATGTTTTTAATGCCGACAATTGCCGCGATGTCGCCCGAGTAGCAGGTCTCGATGTCCTCGCGCTTGTCGGCTTGAATTTGAATCAGACGCGAGATGCGCTCGCGTTTGTTGGTGCGCGGATTGTAAACAGTATCGCCTTTCGAAAGCGTGCCCGAGTACACGCGGAAAAAGACAAGTTTGCCCACAAACGGATCGCTCCACAATTTGAATGCAAGCGAACAAAAGTTGCCATTGTCATCGGTCAGTGCTTCCATCGGATCGCCTGTGTCAGGGTCCTGACCCTTGGCCGGCGGAATATCGAGTGGGCTCGGCAGGTAATCGACCACGGCATCGACCAGATACTGCACGCCTTTATTCTTGAGTGCCGAACCGGCAACGACCGGCACGAACTTGTTCGCGATGGTTTGGCGCCGAATGCCCGCTTTCAGTAGCTCAGGTCCGACCGGCTTTTCTTCGAGAACAGCCTCCGCAATCTCGTCGTCGAGATTTGAAATTTGCTCGACCAGATCGTTGTACGCCTTATCGACAAGATCGACATACTCTTTTGGCACGTCAGCTAATTCATACGTCGATCCAAGCTCGTCGCTGTCCGAATAAACGACCGCTTTCTTATTAATAACGTCGATCTGGCCTTTGAACTCATCTTCTTTGCCGAGCGGAAGCAGAACCGGCCACGCATTTGCGCCGAGTTTTTTGCGCATGCTGTCGATCGACATCTTAAAGTCAGCACCGACGCGGTCCATTTTGTTGATGAACGCGATGCACGGGACATTGTATTTCGTCGCCTGCCGCCAAACCGTTTCTGATTGCGGCTGCACGCCGGCAACGGCGTCAAAGACCGCGATTGCGCCGTCGAGCACACGGAGTGAACGCTCCACTTCCGCCGTGAAATCAACGTGGCCGGGAGTGTCGATGATGTTGATGCGCTGCTTGATTCCCTCGAAAATTTTGTAAACGCCGGGCTCTTTATTCTGCGTCCATGCGCACGTCGTCGCGGCGGATGTAATGGTGATGCCCCGCTCACGTTCCTGTTCCATCCAGTCGGTGACGGTGGTGCCTTCATGCACCTCACCGATTTTGTGGATCATCCCGGTGTAAAACAGAATGCGCTCCGTCAACGTCGTCTTGCCGGCGTCAATGTGCGCAGCGATTCCAATGTTCCGCGTTCGCTCGAGCGGGAACTTACGATTCGGCGAATTCGGGTTCTTCGCGGCGGGTTTCTGTTCCAGCGTAGCAGGCATGATCTTTACCAGCGGAAATGCGCAAACGCGCGGTTCGCTTGCGCCATTTTATGTGTGTCTTCGCGCTTCTTAATCGCGTTGCCTTGACCGGAAGCGGCATCCTTGATCTCATGCGCCAACGCTTCGGCCATCGGCGTACCGCGCCGGTTGTCCGCGTATTGCACGATCCACCGCATGGCGAGCGAAACCTGGCGGGCCTGCGCCACTTCCATCGGCACCTGGTAAGTCGCGCCACCCACCCGTCGAGATTTTACTTCGAGGCGCGGCCTGACGTTCTCCAGCGCTTTATTTAAAACTTCGAGCGGATCGACCGAATCAGAACCTTCACGCGATTTATCAATCGCAGTATAAACTATCCGTTCCGCAAGAGACTTCTTGCCTCGCTTCATCACGGTAGAAATAAGGCGCGCGACCGCCGGACTCCCGTATCGGGAATCGACGCGCTCCTCTTTTTTGTAAACTTTCCGCCGCCGTGACATTATCTATTTTCCTATCCAAAATTATTTCTTTTCGGCCGCGCTTTCTTTCGCTGCCGCTTTCGGTGCAGCCTCCTTCGCTGCGCCACCTCCACCGCCGCCACCTTTTGGTCGTTTCGCACCGTATTTCGATCGGCTGCGACGGCGACCATCCACGCCAAGTGAGTCGAGCGTGCCGCGCACAATGTGGTAGCGCACGCCCGGCAAATCTTTCACGCGCCCACCGCGCACGAGCACGATGGAGTGCTCCTGCAAATTGTGTCCCTCGCCCGGAATGTAGGCAATCACTTCCTGACCGTTCGTCAAGCGCACCTTGGCCACTTTGCGCAGGGCAGAATTCGGCTTCTTCGGCGTGCGCGTCATCACCTGCACACACACACCGCGTCGTTGCGGGCAATCGGTCAGCGCCGGTGACTTCGATTTCACCGACACCTTGCGGCGTCCTTTTCGAATTAACTGATTAATCGTAGGCATTTTCGTTAACAAAAAGCCGCCGCGCAGTTTGAGTGCGAGCGACAAAAAACCCGCTCAGGCCGCGTAATAAACTCTCACGCGCCTGTGCGGTGAACGCGGAATATAGAGGGAAAATTCGCTGCCGCAAAGAATATTTTGCCCGCGATTTGTCATTTCGATCACGGTCGAGGAATTTCTCATCCGAATCCGAAAATGTTCGAACTCCTCGCACAAGATCGACAAACCAAGGCGCGTCGCGGACGCGTAACGACTGCGCACGGTCTCATCAAAACGCCAACTTTTATCCCCGTGGGGACGCAAGGCAGCGTTAAGGCCGTGAGTCCGCGCGAGCTGTGCGAGCTAAACGCGCAGATCATTCTTGGAAACGCGTATCATCTTTTCGTTAGACCGGGCGTTGATGTGATCCGGCATTTCGGCGGACTTCACCGCTTCATGAATTGGGACGGACCGATCCTGACCGACAGCGGCGGTTATCAAATTTTTTCGCTCGCCAAATTGCGCAAAATAACCGAGGAGGGCGTGTATTTTCAGAATCACATCGATGGAACGCCGGCGGTTATCACTCCGGAGATTGCGATGGAGATTCAAACAACGCTCGACAGCGACATCGCGATGGTGCTTGACGAATGCGCGCCATATCCGTGTGACTACGATTACGCGGCACGCAGCGCGGAAATGACAGCACGCTGGGCGAAGCGCTGCAAGACAAAATCCGAAATCGAACACCAGCTCGTGTTCGGTATTGTGCAGGGCGCAACGTTTGAGGATCTGCGCAAATCAAGCGCGCAAGCCATTGTCGATCTTGACTTCCATGGTTACGCGATCGGCGGAGTGAGCGTAGGCGAGCCGGAGGAAGAAATGATGCGGGCCGTTGAATCGGTCGAGCCGTATTTGCCCAAAGAGAAACCGCGTTATGCGATGGGTCTCGGCACGCCGCCCCAGCTATTGGAAATGATCGCGCGCGGGATCGACATGTTCGATTGCGTTTTGCCGACACGCCTGGCACGCAACGGCACTGCGTTTACCGCAAGCGGTACGATCAATTTAAAAAACGCCGAGTTCACGCTGGACAAGAGTCCAATCGAAGAGAACTGCGCATGTCCAACCTGTCGCGAATTTGCTCGTGGATATGTCCGCCATCTTATTAAGGCCGAAGAAATTCTCGGAATGCGGCTGATCACGTTGCACAACCTGCATTTTTATCTCGATCTGATGAGCCGAGCGCGCGCCGCAATAGAAAAGGGAACGTTCAACGAATTTCGAAAGCGTTTTGTTTCAAATTATAAGACGCGCGATGCCGATATCGCGACGGAATAGAAGGAGATCTCTCGACCTGGCTCGACATGACAAAGAGCCGTTGCAGCAGGCGCTATCGGGTTTAAGGTGCGCTCTCCAATCCCTGTAATATGCTTCACGCGCTTCTCGCCCAGGCACCAAGTCCCGCTCCAACCGGTCCCAGCGGCGGTATCGGGTTTTTCGTGCCGTTCATTTTCATTTTCATCATCATGTATTTTGTGATGTTCAGGCCGCAGAAAAAACGCCAGGAACAGCAGCAAAAATTGATTTCGGCTTTAAAAACCGGCGATCGCGTAGTGACAAACGGTGGCATTCACGGCCTTATCTCCAACGTGAAGGAGACCACAGTAATCGTAAAGGTGGCCGATAACGTGAAGATCGAAGTGGAGAAATCGGCGATCACTACCGTCCTGTCGACGCAGAGTTGAAGCGTTAAAGAGTTAAAGCGTCAAAACAATGAGCAAATCGAAAATGCGATGACTCCTGCGCTTACATTCTTCATCGGGCTCGTGATGCTGGTCCTCTTCGGCTGGTATTTTGCGACCGATCAGGGTCTGCGGAAGCGCCTCCTCGCATTAACGCTAACGGTTTTGCTCGTTGTGTTCAGCATCATCACGATCTGGCCGCCGCAGAAAAAGATCGCGCTCGGTCTCGATATCCAAGGCGGAACTTCCTTTCTCATCCGGCTCGTGCCCGGCGATAAGACGATCAATAAAGCCATGCTCGAACAGGCGGTTGAGGTCATTCGCAAACGCGTCGATTACTTCGGCGGAGGCGAACCGATCATCAGCCCGGTCGGGAACGATCGGATTCTCGTCCAGATTCCGGGACTCGACACCGCAAAAATTCAGGAGGCGCGGGATCAACTTTCCCGTGTGGCCAAGCTCGAGTTTCGTCTGGTTTATCCCGATAGCGGCGAACGGTTGCGGGCGATCGATGCCGGCAAGGAGGTTATTCCGCCTGAATACCGCATTGAAGTTTACAAACACCAACCCGAAGGAAATGAAAAATCGACGGAGGAGCGGTTACTTGTCAAAAAGAAAGCCGACCTTGGCGGTGACCGTGTTTCAGCATCGAATGCTTACTACGGCAACGAGGGTTGGACGGTGCAGTTGAAGTTCGACAGCGAAGGCGCCAAAAAATTCGGGCAGATCACCGAGCAATACAAAGGTCACCGCTTTGCAATTGTTCTCGATGGAGTCATTCAGTCTGCCCCGGTGATTCGCGATGCTATCTACGGCGGCGATGCGATCATCACGGGAAAATTCGGTGAGCAGGAGGCGCGCGGTCTGGCGAGCGTACTCGAGAACCCGCTACAAACGCCGGTTAGCATTGAAGAAGAGCGCAGCGTTTCGCCTACGCTCGGGTTGGATTCGATTCGGGCGAGCATTCTCGCCGGATTAGTCGGACTCGCCATCACCCTTGTCTGCGTCGCGGTTTACTATAAAATTCCCGGCCTCGTCGCAAATCTCGCGCTCATCATCAATCTTATCGTGTTGATCGGGGCACTCACAATGTTCCGATTCGTGCTCACGCTGCCGGGAATTGCCGGCATCATTTTGACCATCGGCCTGTCGGTGGACGCGAGCGTGCTCATTTACGAACGATTGCGCGAAGAAATGGCTCTCGGAAAATCGCTCAAGATCGCCATGAAAGCAGCATATGAGAAAGCTTTTAGCTCCATCTTTGACGCTAACGTGACGACGTTGATAACGGCGCTGATTCTATTTTGGAAAGCGAGCGGGCCGGTTAAGGGTTTTGCCATCTCACTTACGCTCGGCATTTTGGCTTCGTTGTTCACGGCCCTCATCGTCGGCCGGAATTTTCTCGGTTGGTTCGTCGATACGGGACGATTGAAGCGAGTCTCGATGTTGCATTTGATTTCGTCCAAGAACATCAATTTCCTCGGCAAAGGCTTCATCGCTTGCATGTGTTCGCTTGCACTGCTCCTGGCTGGCGCGATGGCATTTTATAAACGTGGCGATCGCAACTTCGGTGTCGATTTCAAAGGCGGAGATTTGGTCACGTTGAGCGCACCGAGCAAGATCGACATCGGACAAGTTCGTGACGCTCTGAAGCCGATTGGCTTTGCCGACGCATCGATCCAGGAGTCGGCGCAGGGCGGCAAAAGTTACATCACTGTGCGCACGCCATTGAACACGAGTGACAAGGTGGAAAAACAAATCACCCAATCCATGCCAAACGCGGCCTTTAGGGTGGAAGGCTCGGAGCGCGTGGGCGCGCTGGTGGGTGGTGAACTGGCGAAAAACTCGCTGGTTGCGCTCGGCCTCGGCATCCTGGGAATTTTAATCTTCGTAACCTTCCGCTTTGAGCTTTCCTTTGCCGTTGGGGCGATCGTCGCCCTTTTGCACGATGTCCTAATCACGGTCGGCATGTTCTCGCTCCTCGGTCGCGAGCTGACTCTCACCATGGTCGGCGCTGTCCTGACGATCGCTGGCTACTCGATAAACGACACCATTGTCGTTTACGACCGGATCCGGGAAGGTTTGGCCAGTGGGCGGCGCGGAACCATCGAGGAAATCATGAACTCGAGTATCAACCAGACGCTCAGCCGTACGATTCTTACCAGCACGGTGACGCTAATCCCAATCTTGTGCTTGTTCTTTTTCGGTGGCGCAGTGCTCCGCGACTTTTCGCTTGCCATTATTATCGGCGTGGTCGTCGGAACCTACTCCTCGATCTTTATCGCCTCGCCCATTGTCCTCTGGTGGACGCGCGCCCGCGGCGGCGGGGACACCGCTCTACGACGCGAAATCACCCAAAAAGCTACTGCGGCCCACCCAGCCCCTCCATAACGGCGGCGGGCGCTTCTATTCCCAAAAGTTGACGAGGTTGCCCGGCCCGAGTAGGCTCGGCCCGGTCAACGAAGCGAGTTTAATTGAGGACAGGAGTGATTATTGATGCCAGAAGTGATCGTTCGTAAAGGCGAGCCCGTCGATCGCGCATTAAAGCGGCTGAAAAACAAGCTGGATGCAGAGGGCATTCTCGAGGAGGTCCGGCGCCTGCGTGCATTCGAGACACCGAATCAAAAGAGCCGCCGCAAAGCGAAAGCTAACGCGAAACGCGGCCGAACGAAATTCCGGTTTAATCCATCCTGACAATTTGGATTGCGGACTGCGGAACCGGCGGATTGCGAAGAACAAGAAGCCACCACGCGCCGAAACATGAATTGTAGGGCGTCTGTGTCAGACGCCAATTTGTCAAACGATTGGCATTTCCTAGAATGGAGCCGCGGGGACGCGAGCGACATAGATGGGAAGCCCGAATAGGCGAGGGAACGGGAGCGAGCGAGCCAAACGCCCTACAAGACGCACACGCCTCCTAAGACCGCTGCTCATTGGCGTTTTTTGCAACAAAAAATTTGCGGATCGCCTCTAGCAATCCGTCGATGTCGTGTCGTCGCGCTTCGATGTCGATCTTTAAACCGTGATCGCGCGCAGTTTTGGACGTGATCGGGCCGATGCTCGCGACTTGCATTCCTTTCGGCCACGGCAATCCAAGCGCGAGAAAATTTTCGACGGTCGAGGAACTGGTAAAGGTGATGAGATCGGCCCCTCGCTCTAGCAGCCGCTGGTGGGCGCCGGTAGTGTCGCGCGTTTCTGAAACCGTCCGATAAGCGAACGCTTCGTCCACGATTGCTCCCAAAGTCGAGAGCTGTTTCGGAAGGACATCACGCGCCGTTTCCGCGCGCACCAAAAGAATTCGCAAATTCTCCACGTCACCCTGTTTTCGAAACTCCCGCACAACCGCTTCGGCGATGAATTCGTCTGGCTGAAGATCGACATGCAGATGAAAATCTTTCACCCGCTGCGCAGTGGCCGGGCCGATGGTAGCGATCCGCGCGCCGCCGATCTCGCGGGCGTCGTCGTAGAGCTTGAAAAAAATCTCAAAGAACGCCTCGACGCCATTTACGCTTGTGAAAACAATCCAGTCGTAAGTGTGCGCGTCCTGCACCAATTCCGCGAACTCGCGTAAATCGGTCGGCGGCTCGATCCGAATTGTTGGCAATTCCAAGACGTCTGCGCCGAGCGCGCGCAGCCTGCTGCTTAGCGCGCTCGCTTGTTTTCGCGTCCGCGTCACGACAATCCGTTTCCCGGAAAGCGGCCGCTTCTCATACCAATTCAAGCTTTCCCGCAAGGCAACAACCTCGCCAAACACCGCGACCGCTGGCGCTTCGAAACCACGATCGAGAGCGCGCTGTGCGATGTTTCGCAACGTTCCCGTCAACGTTTCCTGCCGTCCGGTGGTTGCCCAACGAATCAGCGCGACCGGCAAATCCTCCCGCACACCTTGTTTGAGCATTTCGCTGGTAATCGCTTCGAGATGTTCGATGCCCATCAACATCACTTGCGTGCCGCCCAGTTTCGCCAACGCGACGTAATTAATCGCGCTTTCGGTCTTCGTCGGATCTTCGTGTCCGGTAAAAAATGTGACGTGCGAATTCTCGGACCGATGCGTCACTGGAATTCCCGCGTAGGCTGGCCCGGCTATGGCCGAAGTAATTCCCGGCACAATCTCAAACTCAATTCCGGCCTCGACAATGGCCTCGGCTTCTTCCGCGCCGCGCCCAAAAACAAATGGATCGCCGCCTTTTAACCGCACAACTTGTTTTCCTTTGCGTGCCTTCTCGACCAGGAGCGCGTTGATTTCCTGCTGGCTCAGGGAGTGTTCGCCCGCTTTTTTTCCAGCATAGATTATCTCCGCGTTATCCCGCGCCCAGCCGAGCATTTCCGGATTCGCCAGATGATCAAAAACGATCACGTCCGCCTGCTCGATGCACTCCTTTGCACGCAAGGTGACCAAACCAAGATCGCCCGGTCCCGCTCCAGCCAGATAAACTTTTCCGCTCTCGTCTTTGCTCGTGCTCTTACTCTGACTCTCCATTGATTTGTCGCAGCAGCTCCCCAGCCAAACCCTCGCCATCGTCATGTGTTCCTTCAACTCTGCCTTCGCGCGGTGGCACCGATAGTTGATCAAAGACTTGCGCCCGCAATTTCATCATGCCGTTTTCGATCGTCGCCAGAACGCCAACAGGCGAATTGCAGTCGCCGTGCAACAAACGCAGGAATTCGCGTTCGGCTCGCAAACAAAGCAGGGTCTCGTGATCGTTTACGGAATCGGCAATCGCTCTCATATCTTCATCACCTGCGCGAATTTGGAGAGCGATGACCCCCTGTCCGCCTGCGGGCAGAAAACTTTCGCGCGGGAGGACCTCGATAAAGAACTGCCGGTCTTCGAACGTGATTTCGGTTTGCGCCGGCGAGAGGGCCAGCCGCTCGAGTCCGGCACGTGCAAGCACAATTGCATCCCAATCGTTCTCTGCGAGTTTGCGCAACCGAGTCGGCACATTGCCACGGAGATCGACAATCACGAGCCCTGGATGGTTCCAGGCGAGTTGATTTTTCCTCCGTACACTACCGGTCGCGATCATTGCACCTTCCCGAAGCGCCACCAAACCTCCCGGCCGTTTTGATACCAGCACGTCATCCAGTGCCGCGCGCGGCAGAACCGCTGCGATCTCTGTGCCGGCAGTCAATTCGCTCGGCAGATCCTTGGCACTGTGCACAGCAAGATCGACATCTCCCGCAAGCAGCGGCTTCTCGATTTCCGCAGTGAATAATCCTTTTCGACCATACAGCGACGTTCCGGCTCGCGAACCTGATTCATCCCCTTTGGTTCGGACGATTTTTGTTTCAATTGAAAGATCCGGCCATTTTTCCCGCAACGCCTGTTCGGCGAGCCGCGCCTGGGCACGCGCCAGTTCGCTGCCACGCGTTCCAATTACGATCTTAATCATTTCGACAATGTAGCGTCGGTATTCTGTAGGGGAAGCCGTGCGCTTCCCTCGTCACAATTCCGAGGTGTGTAGCGGTGTTTCTCCCAACGCTCGATGCTCGGTGCTCGGTGTTTTGTAATTTAATTTACCGGAAACCGATTTGCCAAAATCCGCGACGTGTTCAGCGATGATTTCTTCGGCAACGCTGATTTGCTCGCGGCGGAGCGCGAGGGACTGCTCCGCGACTGACTGCAAGGAATCGATGTCGTAAAGATAGACCCCGTGCATTTTGTTTACGCTTGGATCGACATCACGTGGCACCGCGATATCGATAACGAAAAGCGGACGATCGACCCGATTACGCAGCATCGGCGCGAGACTTTCCGGCGTAAGCAGCACCGTTTCCGAAGATGTCGATGTAATCAGGATATCAATCTCGCGGCATTGCTGGAGCCATTCATCGAATCGAACGGCCCGCCCACCGACGCGTTGGGCTAGTTCCTGCGCGCGATCCGTCGAACGATTACTTACACGCAAGTCCGCCACACCGCGTGAAACGAGCGCCCGGGCCGTACGCTCGCTCGTTTCGCCCGCGCCAAGCACAAGGACTTTGCAACTGCTGAGTTGGCCAAAAATGCGTTGGGCAAGGTCGACTGCAACCGATCCGACCGATACCGAGCCACGCGTGATTTCAGTGTGCGTGCGAACCTGCTTTGCCACACGAAAAGCGCGTTGAAACAAGCGATGCAGGCAGGGCCCGGCCGAGCCCGATTTTCTCGCCGATTCGTACGCCTTCTTCGCCTGGCCGAAAATCTCGCTTTCGCCCACCACCATCGAATCGAGCCCCGACGTAACGCAAAAAAGATGCTGCACACACTTTTCGTCCTCGTAGCGATAAAATGGTGGAGCATATTCGCTGCGACCATTCTCGATGTTTCGTGCGAGACAGCGCGCAATCTCATCCGTCGAGACACGTTTTTCCGACGCGGCATAAACTTCGACGCGATTGCAGGTCGCGAGCAACAAGGCTTCCGTGCAACCTGCACCGCGCAAAATGCAATCGGTCTCAGCGTGGCCGGCAAAGCGCTCGCGCGTTTCCACGTCTGCGGTGTGATGGCTCAAGCCGACACAGAAAAGATTCATGGTAGCGACGGCATTTGTGCGGTGAAAGTGATTCCCCAGAGAAGCGCTACCGCCGCGCTGAATCCGACGATGCAAAGCGCAGCCACGTGTTTCGGCGCGAGACGGCGAAGATGCCGGCCTTGCAAAATTGCGGCGTAAAGCAGCCAGACGCCAAAAGCACATACCACCTGCACATACGGCAGCGGTTGCCCCACAAAAAAGCCGCTGGCCAGTCCAACAGTGTATAGCGCAAAGCCCCACCAAAGCAGACGCGTGATTGCAGCAAAAAGATCGGTCAATGGGGCGAGATGAGAAAAAATCGAATGCAGTTGATGCGTCTTGAGCTGGCGTTCCTGGACGAGATACATCGCGGCAGCGATACAGGCGAGCGCAAATGCCCCGTAAGCCACCAGTGAAATCGACGCATGAAACTCCAGCCAGGCATTTGCCAGCAATTTTACCGGATGCCGGATATCGATCGGCGCGATGAGTGCAAAACCCTGAAGCAAGACAACTAATGGCGCGGTGAACGCCCCCATGAGCGACAGCCGGTACGCGGGGCCGACCAGCATGTAAATCAACGCCACCGACCAGGCGAGGAAGATGAAAACCTCAAATAAATTCGTCAACGGACACCGGCCAAGCGTATGGCCGCGGATCGACAAGAATGCCGTTTGAAAAATAAATCCCAGCCCAATCGACAGAAAATTAAAACGTCCCGGTCGAAAAATTCCCGCGCGCAGCGCGACAATTGTCCGTCCAATTGCGGCGAGAAAACACACCGTCGAGACAATGAGGAGTTGTCGATCCACCAAAACGGGACTCTAAAATCGCGATCTCTGCTTGGCAATTAGGCGTTTGCTTGCGCGTTCGCAAGAAAATCCATAAGACTGTCCCTCTTATGAACACCAAACGTCTTGTGCTCGCAATCGTTGTCGCCTTTGTCCTTCTTTGGGTAACTGATTTTCTTATCCACGGAGTTTGGATGACGCCTGATTATCGGGCCACGCAACAGCTCTGGCGCACAGATACTGAAATGCAGTCCCATATGGCTTGGATGTTTGGCGCTCAGCTTTTGCTCGTCATTACCTTCGTCATCCTCTGGGCAAAAGGCTTCGCCGGCGCGACAGCTAAAGTCAGTTGCGCCGTTGGCTACGGTTTACTTATGGGACTGTTCTCAGGAGGCTGGGCGATCATCATGTACGTTGTCGTGCCAATGCCCGGATCAATTGCGGCGAAATGGTTCTTTGCTGGCATTGCGCAAACAATCTTGCTCGGTGTCGTTACCTTTTTCGTTTACAATCCAAAGGCTTCCGCAACTTAATCCGGGCCAGAAGCAGATACAGAGGGACACGTTGACGTTTCGGTGCGCGCCGGTAGCATCGCGCTTAATGGCTGATATGCTCGACAGATTGCGTGCGGGAATTCGTGATGTTCCCGATTTTCCAAAAAAGGGAATTATCTTCAAAGATATTACACCGATACTGAGCGATCGCGCCTTGTTTCGCGCATCGATCGATCTGTTTTTGGAGCGATGCCGTGGGAAAGAGATCGACAAGATCGTCGGAATCGATGCGCGCGGATTTCTTTTTGGATCAACGGTCGCGTATGAGCTTGGGGTCGGTTTTGTTCCGATTCGGAAGCGCGGAAAATTGCCCTACAAAACTGAAATTGCGAAGTACTCGCTCGAGTACGCCGAAGCTGAAATGGAAATGCACATCGACGCCATGATGCGCGGGGAGCGAGTTGTATTGGTTGATGATTTGCTGGCAACGGGTGGAACCTCGGCGGCGGCCGCGGCACTCATTGCAAAAGTGGGCGCAGAATTGCTTGAGGCACAATTTCTAATTGAACTCGAATTCCTTACTGGCCGCAAAAAACTCGAACCGACTCCGGTAATCTCATTCTTAAAGTACTAATTAATGGCGGAGCGCGAATGACGAATGAACGATCCAATGCTTGTTCGTTATTCCTTAGGCCTTCGGCATTCGTCATTTCGCACGACGACTTCCATTTTAATCTCCTGAAACGCCAGTTGATCGTGAATCATGCCGAGTAACTCGAGCGCGCGCGCGTCCGGCATGTGCGCGCAACGAACTTCGATCCGCGCAAGTTTACCGACAAGATCCGGGTGCGCTTCAGCCATTTCACCATCGAGCAAAAATGAAACGTAAGCGTTGAATCGCTCCTGCAACCCGAGCAACCGCTCGTCGGAACCGCTCCAAGCGCCAGGCTCGTTCATCACCAGGACGACCTCGCCCGTTTTCGGGTCGTTCGCGACCACGTCAATGATGCCGGCTCGATCTTTGATTTTTTTCGTTCGTCTTTTGATGCAACACTTCTCAATCCTTTGCGCTGAATTCTCAACTTGATGAAAACGTATCGGATGAAGACGTCCCTCCATGTTTAAATTGAAGCGTTGCTGACGAACGCTAGGTTTCGGCGTGGCCAAGTTTGAGCATAGCCGGCGATTAACATTGCTCGGCCGCAGCAAAGCGAAGCTGCCGGCGTCACCTGCGGAAGCGCGCCTGGAAACTTTTCCAAACCCGGCGAAACGAAATTACCGGGTCCATTTCGAAACCGACGATTTCACATCGCTTTGTCCCGTGACCGGCCAGCCCGACTTTGCCAGGATCGACATCGACTACGTGCCTGATCGCCACTGCGTCGAAAGCAAGTCGCTCAAGTTTTATCTCGCCTCGTATCGGAATGAGCGCGCTTTCAATGAAGCGGTCACGAATCGGATACTGGATGACTTCGTGAAAGCCTGCGCGCCGCGCGAAGCAATCGTGACCGCGCAATTCTCCGCGCGAGGCGGAATCGCGCTCACCATATGCGCTGAGTATCCAGACCAAAATGTTCGCGAGAGAAAAATGGGCGGCGACGGCCGATGAAGCGGGCGGTGGTTCTTCTCAGCGGAGGACTAGATTCAACAACGACGCTGGCCAACACAATCGCTGAAGGTTACGAAACGTACGCCCTTTTATTCGATTACGGCCAGCGGCACAAGATCGAGCTCGACGCTGCGCGCCGAATCGCAAGAGCACTTGGTCCAAAAGAGCATCGCGTGGCGAAGATCGACATGCGGATCTTCGGTGGCTCTGCGCTCACAGACGACGTTGATGTGCCAAAGAAACGATCCGCAACAGAAATCGGGCACGGCATTCCGGTCACGTACGTTCCTGCTCGCAACACGATCTTCCTTTCCTACGCGCTCGCTTTGGCGGAGACAGTTGGAGCAAGAGATATCTTCATCGGAGCGAATGCAATTGATTACAGCGGGTATCCGGATTGCCGGCCGGAGTTCGTTGCCGCCTTTGAAACGCTCGCTAACCTCGCAACAAAGGCCGGTGTCGAAGGCGCGCGTTTTCGAATTCACGCACCACTGATCAAATTTTCGAAAGCCGAAATCATCCGCAAAGCGCTCGAGCTCGGTGTCGATCTTGCGCTCACGCACAGTTGTTACGACCCGTCACCGGAGGGCGTTGCCTGTGGCGAGTGCGATTCCTGTCTCGTGCGGCTCAAAGGTTTTCGCGATACGGGACTAGAAGATCCAATTCGTTACGCGAATAAATGAGGCGCCCGACCGGGATCTTTGTTCTTTCCAAGAGCGAACAACGCGTGATCGTGATCGTCGTCTTCGTATTGGTAATCGGCGCGCTGGTGCATTATCAGCGGCGCGCCAACCACTTCCCAGTTCATGCCACCGCCACCGCCACCGCGACACCAATTCCCCCACCAACTCCTCCCGAAGCCGAGGATAAATAAACTCTAGTCCTCACTTAGACCCGGAATACGACCGTAGCCGACGAACACTGGACTGAGTTTGGCGTCATTGCTGTCCGGTGGCTTCGACAATTTGAAATCGAAGATGCTAACGCCAAATCGTTGTTTGCCATCATAAGTGCGACCATCGCTCGCCCCGACCATGATACGCTTGTTCGTCTGTTTTTCGCGCCCCAAATAAATCATCGCGTGCGTGACCGGCGGATCGCGCTCGATTTTGTAGGTGCCGATCCAGAAGAGCAGATCACCCGGCTTGAGCGCATCGAGCTCAAATGAATCTTCATGTCGACTCAAGACCGCGTGAAAATTTCCCGCCTTCCGCACCCAAACGTATTGCTGGCTGGAGTCTCTCGGCACATCGTTAAATTCATTTTGGCGGAGGAGAAAATAGATGAAACCGGAGCAATCCATTCCCCCATTTGCCGGATCTGCCGAGCCATAGGTGTAATTGAGATTTTGCTTCGTCAGATCAAGACCGCGCTCGATGATTTGCCGCACCTTTGGTGGATAACTGTCATATCCGTTGATCTCACGAGGCGAAATCGTGGCATTGGGCGCGCCTTTTTTCTCCGGCCTAGGATGCGCAGTTGCCGAAGGCGTCGCAGTTGATTCCGGAGTTTCAGTTGGAGCCGGCGTCGCGATTTCCTCCGGTGTGGTTGTCGCAGACGGGGACGCGCTCGGCGTGGGAGACTTTTTTTTGCGCTTTGATTTCGCCGCAGGCGAGGAACTGGCAGATGGAGCTGGCGAGATTTTCTTTTTCGGGGAAGCGGTCGGCGATGGACTCGGCGTCGATTTCCCGGTCGAGCGCTTCCGGTGTTTTCGCGGTGGCGTCGGCGTTGGTGTGGCCTGGAAGATTTTTTCGATCTTTGTGCCTAGCGACTCTTCAGCAGCTTCCGGCCCAGTGATCGTTCCAACCAAGATTGCGACGATAAGAAAGAGCCGAAGCATTGCATTGATCGCGGAGATTAAGATCAGCCGGCAAGTTCCCGAAGGACAGCTTTGTTTAACCGAATTCCGCCTTCAAAGTTTTCGAGAGGAAAATTCTCGTTAGGCGAATGCGCCCGACAGTCGGCGAGGGCGAGACCCATCAGGAGCGTTTCAATTCCCAAAATACCGCGGAATTGCGAGACGATCGGGATGCTGCCGCCTTCGCGGATGAGCGCGACATCCGCGTTGAATGCCTTGCGCAATGCGCGCTGCGCCGCTTCGCCATCCGAAGAATGTGGATCGGTAAGATACCAGGGGCCGCTGTGACCATCAGTGATGTTGAGCGTCACGCCTTTAGGCAAATTCTTTCGCAAATGCGCTCTCGCCAGCTTTAGGATATCGTCGCCTTCCTGGTTTGGGACGAGACGGAATGTCAGTTTTGCCATCGCGTGACTGCCGATCACCGTTTTTGTCCCCTTCCCTTGATAACCGCCGCCGATCCCATTGATCTCCGCGGTTGGGCGTGCCCAAAGACGCTCAAATGAATTGTAACCGGTTTCGCCAAAAAGTTCAGGGGCACCGGTTTCTTTCAGAACGAGCTTGTCACCATCAATCGGAAGCTTGCGCCATGCTTCGCGCTCCCAATCTTCGAGCGGTTTAACGCGATCGTAAAAACCCGCGATGGCCACGCGACCTTCGCGATCGTGGAGCGTAGCTAAAAGTTGTGCGAGCGCGGTGATCGGATTTGCGACTGCCCCTCCGAAAACACCAGAGTGCAAATCCATCTTCGGTCCGGTCACTTTGATTTCGAGGGCGGTCACTCCGCGCAGCCCGTAACTCAAGGTTGGCACTCCGCGCGTAATCATTCCGGTATCGGAAATGACTGCAACATCAGACTTCAGCGAATCGCGGTTTTGACTGAGAAAATTGCCGAGATTCGCGCTTCCGATTTCTTCTTCCCCCTCGATCACCAGATGCAGATTGACCGGCAATCCGCCATCTTGTTCGATCGTCTCCTGAATGCCGAGAATGTGCGAAAGAATCTGACCTTTATTATCGGTAGCGCCGCGCGCAAAAACGTAGCCGTCCTTTAGAACAGGTTCGAACGGCGGAGAGTCCCACAGCTCCAACGGATCGGGCGGCTGGACATCGTAATGTCCGTAGATCAGAACGGTGCGGCACCCTGGCCGATGTTTGTTACGTGCCCAAACAATGGGATGACCAGGCGTCGGAATGACTTGCGTCTCCAAACCAATATTCGTGAGCTTTTTTGCGACCCAATCGGCGCAATCGCTTACTTTTTCTGAGTAAGCGTCGTCAGTGGAAACGCTGGGAAAACGAAGAAACGAATAAAAATCTTCAAGATAGTTTTGGCGCATATTCAAAAGCTAATCAGTTTTCGGCCGTTGCCTATGACTTCCGCCGAAACTGCGCCCGCATCAAATATACAATCGACGCGAGCGCAAGCAGGATTCCATTCACTTCAAATTCCCAAAGTGTCGCGTGCGCAAGGATCCAAGTAATCGCAATGATGGCAAGCGCGGGCACGATTTTCATTCCGGGAAAGTTGAACGACTGACCATCGGTCCGAATGTTGCGTTGAACCAAAAACCAGCAGGCGGCGGAGCAGAGGAGATACATCAAGAGGACGGCGACATTGGAAAGCACGGCCAATTGCTCGAACGTCCCGCTAACAGACAAGCCAAAGGCGAGCACGGCATAGGTGATGATGGCGACGTCGGGGGAGCGGTAACGCGGATGGACATGCGCGAACCACGCCGGTAACGCTCCGTCGCGGCCGAAGGCGAAGATCATGCGCGGCGAACTAAGGATGTCACTGGTGACGAAGCCGAACGCGGAGATGGTCGCGCCTGCAAGCAGAATTGTGCGGCCCATGTTCCCCAGAAATTTCGCAGCCGCTTCCGCGAGCGGCGCGTCCTTGTAATTCGCGAGATGGCTGCCGAGCGTTCCTTGCGCCACCAGTTGGATCATGATGTAACTGATCGTTGTCAATACGAGCGCGAGGTAAGCCGCGCGGGGAACAGTCCGCGCCGGATTCTTCACTTCGCCGCTCGGGATCAACGCGACTTCAATTCCGACGAAGGCGAAAATCAACAGGATAACGGCGTCGCCTAACGACTTACTGCTCGGCCACGCTGACCACCCGATGTTCGCCGGGTGAATGAAAAAGATTCCCGCGCCAATGAACAACAGCAACGGAAGCAATTTTGCAAACGTGACGATGGTCACTGCGCCGGCACCGCCGCGCACACCTCGGACATTGATCCCGACGAGTAAGCCATAAACGGCAAGCATAACGACGATCCGTATTACTGGGTTGCCGAGAAAAGGCGCGACGATCGCGATCGAGTTCACCAGAACGTTGACAACGCCAGCAACCGCTCCGAGGGCGGTAATTCCGTAAAGAACACCTGCGAGAAATCCGACATAACGACCAAAGGCGACCTCCACGTAGGCGTAAAGTCCGCCGGTCAGCGAAACGCGACTGCCCGCGATTGCGAAACAGGTCACGAACAACACCATCGCGAGCGCGCAACAGAGGAATGCAAGTGGAGCTGCTGGCCCCAGACCTTTCGCCACCAACGCGGGTAGGACGAAAATGCCGGCGCCGATTGTGGAATTAATAATGTTCGCAGTCAGCCCGGGAATGCCGATCGCACGGATGAGTTGGTGATCGACCTTCTCCGCGCGTTGGATCGAAATCGTCTCCTCGGCAGGCATGGGCCGCATCGTGCGTGATTCTGGCAACGGAAGCAAGAGGGATCAGGGCCCCGGCCCAGCCACTAAATGTTGCGGTCACGAGCCGCGGCCAGTCTACCAATTGTGTGATTTTGCTTGTAACGGCCCAAAGGCTACTATATTCCCGTCTAAGACTGAGATTGGGGCCCGGCCGCATGCATTTACAATCGCTCGAATTGTTCGGCTTTAAATCGTTCGCTGACAAAACGATCTTCAACTTTCATGAAGGCATCACTGCTATTGTCGGTCCGAATGGCTGCGGCAAGTCGAACGTGCTCGATGCCATGCGCTGGGTGCTTGGGGAGCAATCTGCTAAGTCGCTCCGCGGTGATGAAATGGCCGATGTTATTTTCAGCGGCACCGATATGCGCAAGCCTGTCGGCTTTGCTGAGGTTTCGCTCACATTTACCGATTGCGCAGCTGAGTTGGATGTTGATTGGCACGATGTCCGCGTGACCCGCCGCGTATATCGCGACGGCAATTCCGAATATTTGCTCAACAAGACCCAGTGCCGGCTTCGGGATATTCAAAGTCTTTTCGCCGACACCGGTGTAGCGCGCGCCGCTTATTCAATGATGGAACAAGGCAACATCGACATGGTCTTGAGCTCGCGTCCGGAAGATCGCCGCGCGGTCTTTGAAGAAGCGGCCGGAATCACAAAATACAAAAATCAGAAACGCGAAGCGCTGCGCAAGTTGGAAGCCACTGAGGCAAATCTATTGCGCATCGGCGACGTGATTAAAGAAGTGAAGCGACAGATCGGCTCGCTCCAACGCCAGGCCGGCAAAGCGCGACGTTATCAAACATTGCTCGCCGATCTGCGAACCCTCGATGCACACTATTCGCGCAAGCAGCTTGAGTCACTCGAGACAGAACTTGCCCAATGTCACGCGGAGATCGCGCGTGTCCACGAATCCGAACAAGAAATCCGAGCCAAGATCGAAATGAGCGATAGCGAACTGACCCAACGGCGAAGCGCTCTCGACAAAATCGACACACAAATCGCCGATAGCCGGAACGATTTACAGCATTCACAAAGCGAAATTACGGCGTATCAAAATCGAATTCAGATAAATCGTCAACGCGCCGGCGAACTAACAGAGCTGATTGAGCGCTTCCGAAAAGATATCGCCGTCGCCGAGGCAAAGCGGGTTCAACAAGAAAAGGAATTACAAGACGCGAACGCGCTGATTGAAAAGACGAATGGCGATCTGCAAACAAAAGAAGCGGAATTCGCAAAGCTTACACAGTTGATCTCTGGACTTCGCACCGAGCGCCGAGAACACGAGTCAGAACTGGAGAAGTTGCGGTTGGCGGGATCAAAGAACGAAACCCGCGTTACCGGGTTAGAAGACGATCGTTCTGGAATTACGATCCGCCGGGAAACGACTGAGGAGAACCGGCGGAATTTGGACCGCTCGATTTCAGACGCACACGACAATCGCGATGAGATCGAGAAACAGATGAGCGCTGCGCAGGCGGCGACAGAAACGGCACGAAAAAATGCCGATCGTCTGAAAACGAAAGCGCAAATCGCAGAGCAAAAATGCGGTGAGCATCAGCAGCTTCTGGCCGAGACGGAAAAAAAACTCATCGAAATTGAGCATGCGCTGGCGGAAAAGGAATCGCGCCTTGAGATTCTGCGTCAACTAGACCAGGAAGGCGAAGGTCTGGCACAAGGTTCACAGGCGGTACTCAAAGGGCTTGATAATCCCTCGCGCATCCAACCGGAGCTCGCAGGCGCTCTGGCTTCAAATCTTGATGTCGATCCGGAATATGTCGCCGCGATTGAAGCTGCGTTGGGTCAAAACATGCAAGCGATCGTTCTGCGAGACGTTGATTTGGCGCCTGAAATCATAGCAACATTAAAAGAAAAGAAACTCGGCCGCGCGGCATTAGCGATTCCGAAGTTTTCTAGCATCTCCGTGCAGACCGAGGCAGCGCTTCCGCGATCTGCCCTTGCCTGGGCAATCGAAAAAGTGAAAGCCCCAGATTCACTTGCGTCATTTGTGACGCGACTCCTCCATAATGTCGCAATCTTCCGCAGTCTCGATGAAGCCTTGGCTTTCAAAAAAAATGAAACCAACTTGGCGGCGGCAACGCTTGCCGGTGAATTCGTTTCATCCGAGGGAGTTGTTTTTGGCGGCAGCCGTGAGACGTCGGCCGATTCGGTGCTCGAGCGCAAAGCGCGGATCTCTCTCCTAAACGTAGAACATTCCCGTATCTGCCAGGAACGTGACGCGTTGCTCCGCGAACGTGAAAACGCAAGTACGCAACTGGAAAAGACAAGGCGCGATTTCGAAAAAATCCGGGTTCAGCACGAGATTGCCGATCGAGAGCAATCCGCTTCCGAAAACAAAATTCTCTTCCTCGAACGGGAATCACACGAAATCGAACAAAAGATCGAGCGCCTCACGTCGGAGCAATCGACGCTTGCGCAACAAATCGAAGCCGCGGACAAGCGTATTGCAAAGTTAGAGCGGGAATTGACAGCCGAGCGCACGCAGCTGGAATCACAACAGGCGCAACAGCGCGCGATCGAAGCGGCCAGGGAAAAAGTAGCGGCCAAGGAGGAAGAGGGGTCTCAACAATTAAATGAGCTTCGTTTTGCGCTCGCCGCTGAGCGGCAGCGCTACGAAAACCTCGTCGGGCGGCGTCGGCCGATGACTGACCGCGAAACTGAATTATCGGCCATGATCGCTGCTCGTCAGGCGGAGGTTGCCAATTTCGAAAACCGGCTCAAATCCCAAGCAGACGAATCGAAGAATGCGGAGGCAGCAGTTCAAGAACAAACCGCTCAACGCGCCAAGCTGGAAGCAACCGTTGCCACATTTGCCAGCCGGCGGACGCAGTGCTTGTCGATAACGAGTGAAATAGAGACGCACCTGCGCGCTCTGCGAAACTCGTTGAGTGAGTTGCACGATTCGCGGTCGAAACATCAGGTTCGCGAAACGCAGTTACGGTTACAAATCGACAATGTGGCCGAACATATTTCTCGCCGCTATCAGCTCGACATTCGTGAGTCGGCGCCCGATCAGGCCGCATTCGAGAAAACGTTACGCGCGCAATTAAAGCGGCGACAAGGCGGATCAAGCGCTCCGTCGGTCGATGCCAACAGTAGCGGCGAGGCCACTTCTACTCCAGAAGCGATCGATGTCGATCTTAGCCGGATCGACCTTCAAAAATTGATCGGGGAGCTCACGAGCCAGCTCGATAACATGGGCCCGGTCAACCTGGATGCCGTCCATGAGTACGACGAACTCGAAGAACGTTACCGTTTTCTCGAAAGTCAAAACAACGATCTCACAACGTCTCGCCGGGAGTTACTTGACGTGATCGCCCAGATTAATTCGACGACGAAAAGATTATTCGCCGAAACCTTTACTCAAGTGCGGACAAACTTCCGTGAAATGTTTAGCGAGCTTTTCAGCGGCGGACGCGCAGATTTGTCCCTCCTCGATGAGAACGACCCGCTCAACTGCGGGATCGAGATCAGCGCCAAACCGCCGGGGAAACAGCTGCAAAGCATTTCGTTGCTAAGCGGCGGCGAACGGGCCATGACAGCTGTCGCATTGCTGTTCGCGATTTACATGGTGCGACCGAGCCCGTTCTGCATTCTAGATGAAGTGGATGCGCCGCTCGACGAAGGGAATATTAACTGCTTCATCCGGGTGCTTGAGCGATTCGTTGCCCAGAGCCAGTTCATTATCATGACCCACAACAAGCGCACCATTGCAAAAGCGGATGTGCTTTACGGCGTGACCATGGAAGAACGCGGGGTAAGCAAGCTCGTTGGCATGAAGCTGACGCCGCCACGCGAAGCTTCGACCGAAGTGACGTCGAACGGAAACGAGCGGGACCCAACGCAACGCCGCTTCCCACTCGCGGAGTCGGAGACTAAGCGCAGTTTGCTCGCCACGCGCTGAGATAGGTTGGCGGAACACAAAAAAATTTGCGCGCGATTGTCGATCTTGCGTAAAATTCCCGGATGCTTCAGACCGCGCCGCGCCGCAAAAAATCCACAGCATCGAACGCGGCGCCGCATGAGCGCTTCCTCGAAGCGTTTCGCTGGATGCTGCTCGCGCGCACGCTCGAAGACAAACTCGTCAGTCTGTATCGTGGCGGTTTGATCACAGGTGGAGTCTATATCGGCCGCGGTCAGGAGGCGGTTAGCGTAGCCTGCGGTCTATTTTTGCAAAAGGGCGACATCCTTGCGCCGCTGATCCGCGATCAGGCGGGTCGCTCGGCATTTGGTGAACCGCTTGTTGATGTTACGCGCACTTACCTTGGCTCGCGTCAGGGACCAATGCGCGGACGGGACGGTAACATTCATCGGGGCCGTCCGCGCGACAACCAACTTGCGATGATCAGTCATCTCGGCGCGATGGTTTCGGTCACAGTGGGTGCGCTGCTGGCGAAACGATTCAAGCGCGAAAAGAATTTTGTCGGTCTGAGCTGCATAGGGGAAGGTGGGATGCAAACCGGTTCGTTTCACGAAGGGATGAACCTCGCCGCAGTCGAACAGGTGCCGCTCGTGGTTGTGGCGACGAACAATCATTACGCGTACTCGACGCCGAATGAACGCGAGTTCGCCTGCCATGATCTGGTTGACCGCGCGATCGGTTATGGTTTCGAAGGTTACACCATCGATGGAACAGATCTCACAAATTGTTTGGATGTAATCGGTGGTGCGGTAAAACGTGCGCGTGCCGGGCGACCGCCGCAGTTGGTTGTTGCTTCGATTTTGCGGCTCTCCGGGCACGGCGAGCACGATGACGCGAGTTACGTAACTGACGAGATGAAACACCAACCATTTGCTCGCGACTGCTTGAAGGTCGCCGAGCAGATGATTGTCGATCTTAATTTGGTTAGCCCTGAAACCTTGCGCGAATGGCGGGAAAATGCGGCCACACAAGTGGATCAAGCGATTGCTACCGCGCAAAAAGAAGCCGCGCCCGAGGCTGACGAAGAAGATTGGTGCGCCATCTCCACGCGCCGCGTTGCCGATCAAATCGAATGAGCATCACTTATCTTGAAGCGATCCGCGAAGCGCAGGCAAAACTGTTGCGCGACGATGAGCGCGTTTTTATTTACGGAGAGGATGTCGGTGGAACGTTTGGCGGCGCTTTCAAAGCAACCAAAGGGCTCGCGAAACAATTTCCGGGGCGCGTGTTGAACACCCCGATCAGCGAAGACGCTATGGTAGGCGCCGCGATTGGAGCCGCCATTCAAGGAATGCGGCCAATTGTCGAAATGCAGTTTGCCGATTTTTCCAGCACTGCGCTGAATCAGATTCTAAACAACGCCGGCACACATTATTGGCGGACGAATGTGCCGGTCCCAATCACTGTCCGTCTGCCATGCGGCGGGACAAAAGGAAGCGGCCCATTTCACAGCCAAAGCATGGAATCCATCTATGCTCACTATCCAGGGCTCATCGTGATGACGCCGGCGACTGTGGAAGATGCTTACACGATGCTGATTGAGGCAGTCACAATCGACGATCCGGTTGTTTACTGCGAACACAAATATCTTTATTACCATCTCAAGGCCGACAAACTTCCGACCGAAGGAGGCTTGTCCACCGGTCAGGCGCGGATCGTGCGCGAAGGTCGCGATCTTACCATCGTCGCTTACAGCGCCATGCTGCACGAAGGGCTGGCTGTGGCAGACGAATTGACCCATGAAGGCTTTGAGATAGAAGTTGTCGATCTTCGCACGGTTAAACCGCTCGATACCGAAACCGTTCTCGCATCGGTTGCGCGCACTGGGCGTCTGCTCTGCGTCGGCGAATGCTTTCCGTGGGGCGGCGCAACGGCGGAAGTGATATCGCGAGTCACGAGCGAAGGCTTTCATTTGCTCGACGCTGCGCCGCAGCGGGTCAACGCTAAGGATACACCGATTCCCTATCATCCGAACCTTTGGGCAGCGCATCGCCCCAATGCGAAGACGATTGCCGATAAGGCCCGCGCATTGCTTCGAGAATAAATCTTATGCCGCAGGTCCCGATCATCATGCCGCAGCTTGGCGAATCGATTGCCGAAGCGACCGTTGTCGATATCAAAGTGAAGCCGGGTGAAGAAGTCGCGGTCGATCAGGAAATCATCGACGTCGAGACAAACAAGGCGGTCATGGGCGTGACCACGCCTTGCAAAGGCAGGATCGACAAAATCATCGTGCAATTGAAGGAAACCTATCCGGTGGGCGCAGTGCTCGGATACGTAGAAGCAAGCGAAGAAGACGCAGCCAGATTTAAGAAAACAGCGCCCGAACCTCCAAAGGGAATGGCCAGGGAAATTCCTGGACGCGAAGAACAAACTGCCGTCGCGGCACGCCAAAGGGACGGCGAGGGTGTAAGACCCTCCGGAGGATTGCCTGTTCCTGTCGCAACAAAAAGCGCGGGATTTTTGTCTCCGCGAGTACGCGCTCGCATGGCGGAGTTGCAACTAACGAATGCCGATCTTGCCGGAATTCCTCCAACCGGCGCAGGCAATCGCATCACCATCAAAGATCTCGAAAGTTTTCTGCGCAAGATTGAGAACAAGACCGTGCACGAGGCATCGGCGATTCGCGCAGGCGTGGCGGACGCGATGCGACGCAGTTGGACCCGGCCGCTTTCGACGATTGGCTCATCAGTGAATCTCGATCCGATATTGCAAGATCGACAATCGCGCGATCCCAAACCCGGCCCCGGCCTTTACGCGCTGCGCTCGCTTGCGCTAGCCCTTGCAGAAAATCCGGGCTCAGCGGCGAAATTAATCGGCAACCGCGTTGTGCAATCGAGCTCCATCGACGTGGGCATCGCCGTTGAGGCCGAGGATGGAATCATGGTGCCCGTGATTCGCTCCGCCGACGAAACGTCACTTGTCGATCTTACGACGAAATACAAGGAACTTGTCGACCTTGCGCGACAGCGGCGGATTTCGCCCGACATGCAGGCTGGCGGCATCGCGACCGTTTCCAATTTCGGGACATTCGGAATGGAATGGGGCACGCCGATTCCCCTGCCCGATCAAACTTTGCTGCTCGGCTTAGGCGTTGGGAAAAAAGTTCCCTCGTGGGATGAAGAGAAAAAGGAATTTGTTCCAAAAATAGAGGCGCAGATCACACTTAGCTTCGATCATCGCAGTATCGACGGCGGCGGCGCCGGGCGCTTGCTCAAACGTGTGATTGAACTCTTGGGCGATCCGAAAAAGCTGTAGCGGTGACCTACCTCCGCTGAGAAATCGCAGCGAAAGAGCTCAGCGTAAACACCAGAGCGCAAGCGACAGCTGCAGCGCTTCCCCACGTTAACGAATACGGTCGGTAAGTGAGCGTAAGCCGTCCATGTAAGCCGGCCGGGACCTCGATAACCGGAAATAATCCGCGATAAGAACTAACGGCGAGTTTTTGATTCCCCAGACGCGCCTCGTATCCGCGAAAGTACGGACGCGAAAATATCAGCAACGCCGACCGATCGCCGTTTGGTGCATCTACATCCACGGCTACGCGATTTCGCGAATCGGTAACTTGCGAAATTATTGCGGAGACAAATTGCTCGTTAGGCCGCGAATCAATTGAAGCGACCGAGCGCACTCGCGCAAACGGCGCACCGCGCCGATGAAAGACACAGCCTTCATCTGTCGAAGCAATCAACTGCCACTCGGAAGGCGGCTGAGGAGCGATGTCCAACTCGCGCGCCACGACAATCCCGTCAACGCCCAGGCGCGCCAACTCGCCATCGGTGCCGGCCTGGTCATTGAGTAAATACATTCCCATTCCAGCATCAATTTCGCCGTGAATCGTAGCGTAGAGTTCACGCGCGATACCGGCGGGCCGGATTGGGCTATAGCCGTTGATGAAATGCAATTTCGCCCACATCGACGTGCTCCCCGGACGCACGATTTGTCCGACAGGTTGAGGTTTTTTTTCGACGCGATACGTATACTCTGCCCATGGGTAGATGCTGAGGTAAAGGCGTTGTGGATCGAGCGGCGCAGGTTCACGCAGTTTTTGAGAGAGGTTATACTTCGGCACACCGCAGTTAGGCGGAATGCAGAGATATGTTGCGAGGAATGCAAAAAATGTGATCGCTGCTAGCACACATCCGCGAACCTCGGAATCGGGCAGAAAAAACTCCGAACAAGCCCAAAGGGCAGCCAAACCGAGAAAAATCCACGTCAGCGGGAAAGCATATTGACCGCCAGCATGCCGGATTGCCATCATAATGGCTGTCAGGACAACGATTACAAGTCCCGTTGTAGCCGCGGGCGCTGACCGCGGTCTCATTTGGAGCGCTTCAGCCGCGCAAATTGCGAGAGTGAGATGAAAAAAAGGAAGCCAGCGAAAACTCCAACGAAAAACTCCCGCGGTGGGCAGCATCGCGAGTAAGAGCACGAACAATAGTAAGATCAGTTCCCATTTGGTCCGCGCAACGAGCATACGCCCTCGCCATATGAATCCAGCCATGAGCGCGATCGGAGCAACCAGCCCGCACGCCAGTTCCGTCGCCGCGTGCGGAACGTAACGAGTAGAAAAATCGGCCCAGTTTACGGTCCAACATGGAAGAATGAAGCCTGGCAATGCAACAGGCGGAACGAGCCATTGCCAATGCGCTGATGCGGGCTGCAGCTCGCGCGCGGAACCCTGAATCAGATCAAGAATCGACAGCCACGCTGGCGCGGAAAGTCCCAACCCGAGAAACGTGCCGAAACACAATGGCAAAATCGAAATGATGCTGCGCGTTTGCCCTAACGACTTAATCGACAGCCATGCCAGCAGTAACGCCAACATCACCACTGTATAGGGAAACCCGCCGGTAACGACCAGGTAAATGAACGGCGCGGGCCAGAGAAATCTCCATTTCGTCCGTTTTTGCTCCAGCGCGCGTTCCGCCCCCAACCACGCCCACGGTAACCAGGCGAACGCGCCGAGCGCGCCGAACCAATCGGTCGCGCCCCAACAGATGATCCAGCCGTTCAAAGACGCGACGAGCGCGACAAAGATCGACAACGCAATGGAAAATCGGCGGTCACGCGCGAGCAAAAATGCGCCGATCGCTAGAATACTCAGGTGCGTGATGGAAAGCGCGGCAGCCTGTTGGGCAAATGCGAGCGGAAACTTCCAGACGAGAACGACAGCGGCGTTTACAAAAACCGAAAAAATTCCGTACTGAAATTCGCCCGCCAGATTGCCGCAGACCCAGGAATACGGACTTAAGAGCGGCCAGTGACCTTCCGACCAACTGCGCGCTACATCGGCGAACACCGGCAGAACCGACAGTTCGTAATCATCATTCCAAAAAACGAGTGGATCGTGCCACAGAAGAATGAGGCAAAACGCAACGACAATCCCACCAGCGCTGATCGCGCCGAAGAAATCTAGCCACGGATTAACACGGATTTTCACAGATGCAGAAAAAGAAATCTGCTGGTCTGCGTTTCACCTGTGTTCATCTGTGGCCAGAAAATTATTTTCTTATAGAACGACCGGCTTGCCCTCAGTCATGACGAGGACCTTATCCTCGATGCCACGGGCGCGGGCGCATGCAAGCAATCGCTCTGGCGGTTCGTGGAGCGGTTCAAAACCAAGGCGAAAAGTTCCATAGTGCATCGGCACCAAAGTTTTGGCGCGAAGTTCCAGAAACGCTTTCACCGCTTCTTCCGGGTTCATGTGAGCTTCCCGGCCGGTTGGCGTTTCGTAAGCGCCGATGGGAAGTAAGGCGATATCGATTTTGTAGCGCTCGCCGATTTCCTTGAACCCGGGGAAATAAGCGCTGTCGCCACAGTGAAAAATCGTGCGACCATCCATGGCGATGACAAATCCGCCGAAGTCGCGATGCAAGTCGGCGAGAAATCGCGCCCCCCAGTGCTGACACGGCGTCAGCGAAATCTTGAGCGGCCCAAGCTCCACCGTTTGCCAGTAATCGAGTTCGTGGACAATGTGAAAACCGAGATCGTGGACCAGATTTCCCACTCCGATGGGAACAGCAATCGGTTGATCGGCCGCCACGCGCCGCAAAGTCCGCCGGTCGAGATGATCGAAATGGGCGTGCGTAACCAGAACAAAATCGATTGCGGGCAGATGATGAATTTCAAAGCCGGGCTGCTTCAATCGCTTGACGACCTTGAGCCACTTCGACCAGATCGGATCAATCAAGACATTGACTTCGTGAGTTTGAATCAAAAACGAGGCGTGTCCAATCCAGGTGACGCAAATTTCGCCCTGCCGAATCTTCGGAAATTCGGGCGGCGCATGATCACCGGCGCGCTTGGTGAAAAGCGAAGGAATGAGAACGCTGGTCAGGAAATTGCGCTTGTGCCAGTCCGACGACGGGCGCAATCGCACACGCGTGGAACGCTTGTTACCTGCACCATCCCCGGACGTCTGGCGAACGATGTTCCTCCGGCTCTTCTTTGAAAAACGAATCGGCACGACCGAAAGAGCATATAAGCTCGCCCGAGTGAAGCAAAAGCTTTTGCGTCGATGGGCGATGATGACTAACGATCGGGTTGATTGAATGAGAATTCCGCGTTGACTTGTGCGCAGTATGCGCTGTTGGAAAATCCTGATTCCGCTAGTGTTGACTTGCTCGGCGGCGGTGGCGATGGAATCGCGCTTGCCATTCAGCACGGTTTTCAGAGGGCAAGACCAATTCAATCGGCTGGTTGCGAAGGCCAAGTCGGAGAATTGGGCGGCGTTGCCAATCGGTGAACGCACGGCCGCTGTCGGTCAGGCCCTCGTCGGCACGCGCTACAAACATTTTACCCTTGAAATCGATAACCGGATCGAGTCGCCGTCCGTGAATTTTCAAGGAATGGATTGCTGGACGTTTTTCGAAATCGCCCTCAGCTTTGCTCGGATGCTGAACGAGCCGGAATCGAATTGGACTCCGGAACGTCTGTTGCATTACATTGAAATCGACCGCTATCGCAGCGGGGAATGCACCGGCGAATATCTTTCGCGTCTGCATTATTTGGAGGATTGGCTTTACGACAATGACCGTCGCGGCCTGGTGGAAGATCTGACGCGCAGTCTTGGCGGCCGCAGCGTTCCACATTCCGCACGCGAGATGAGCGTGGGCTGGCGGCATTACCGTTATCTGGCAGCGAACCGCTCGCTGCTCGGGCCGCTCGCACGGATGGAGGCGAATGTTTCGTCGCGTCCGCTCTATGAAATCCCGAAGAATCGCGTCGCTGGAATCGAAGCAAAATTACGCAGCGGCGACGTCATTGGAATTATTTCGCGAGACCGAAATGGACTTTATTCGACCGCACACGTCGGGTTGGCGCTCCGCACCAATGACGGCGTTCTTCATTTCATGCACGCTTCTTCACCGGGAAATTCCGGCCGCGTCATCGTGGACGCACAGCCTTCGAAATATCTCTATCGCTACCGGACAGACAGCGGAATCCTAGTCGCGCGGCCGCTGCGCTAATCAGTCTCGTGTTCCCGGAATTCCGCGAGCAGTTTCTCTAATCGTTCCAGTGCCTCTTCCGCATCCACGCCACGTGCTTCAATTGTGGCGGTAGCACCGCAATCGAGATTGGCCCGAAGAATATCAATGAGACTGGCGGCCGAATATCGTTTTCCGCCTTTCACGATCCAAATTTCCGAGCGGAAACTATTCGCACGTTTAACGAACTCGGCAGCAGGCCGCGCATGCAAACCGAGCTTGTTTGTGATGTGGACTTCTCGTTTCGCCGAGACCGGCGCGCGCTTTTCACCGAATTTCATGCCTGACTCGTGCCCCAGCGGCGATGCAGAAATTTCTCTATCGGAGAAAAGAAGATTTTGTCCGCAAGCAAACCGATAACGACAATCACGAGCATGATGGCAATGACTTGATCCATCGCGCTCAATTCACGTCCATAATGCAGAAGTTGGCCAAGTCCGAAACCGGTCAGGATCGTCACGAAAATTTCCGCCGCCATGAGCGAGCGCCAGGCAAAGGCCCAGCCTTGTTTCATGCCGCTGACGATGAATGGCAGCGACGCCGGCAGAATGACCTTCAACCAGATATGCAGGCGCTTTGAACCCATGGTGAGGGCCGCCCGCCGATAAATTGGCGGCACATTTCGCACACCCGTTTCGGTGGCGATGATGACCGACCACAGAGTGCCCATCACGACCACGAACAACATCGCCGCCTCGGTTTGCCCGAACCAAAGCAACGCAAGGGGGACCCAGCAAACGCTCGGCAATGTTTGCAATCCAAGAGCGGTCGTTCCCAGTGTATCGCGCAGCAAATTCCAGCGAGCAATCAGAAGTCCGAGCGGCAAACCAACGACGATTCCGATGAAATATCCGATTAAAAGGCGACGCATCGTAATCACTGTTGCGTGGCTGAGCGTCCCATCCCCAATCGCGCCCTTGAGATAATTTGCCACCTGGAGCGGAGACGGCAGCAATACCGGCGACCAGATCTTTGCGCGAAAAACCGCTTGCCATAGGAACAGAAGCGCGACGAAGAAAAGTGCAGCGGAAAGAAATCTTTTCATTTGGCGTTCTGGCCGCGCTCCTGGCTAAACTCTCTCAGCGAACGGATGATTTTCGTCGCGTAACTCGCAAGATCGACACTATTGATATCGCGCGTTCGCGGCAAATTTACCGCAAATTCCTCTTGGATGCGCCCGGGATGTGGGGAAAAAAGCAACACGCGCTCGCCCAGGCAGGCAGCCTCGCGAACATTGTGGGTGACAAAGACGATCGTCTTTTTGCGCTCTTTCCAAATTCTCTGAAGGTCGCCGTAGAGTTGTTCCCGCGTCAGCGCATCAAGGGCGGCGAATGGTTCGTCCATGAGAAGCACGCGCGGATTCGGCGCCAGTGCGCGAGCAAGCGAAACGCGCTGCTTCATGCCGCCGGACAGTTCATGGATGTTCGCTCGCTCGAAACGCGTCAGCCCGACCAGTTCGAGATAATATCGCGCGACATCCCGGCGATCTTTATTCGTAAGGTTGGGCTTCAGCTTCAAACCGAAAAGCACGTTGCCGAAAACATTCAGCCACGGAAAAAGCGCCGGTTCCTGGAACATCACTAGACGATCTCGCCCGGGATTGGTTATCGGCTTTCCATCGGCGAGCACATTTCCGCTGTCCGGCTTTTCCAATCCAGCAATGATGTTGAGCAACGTCGTTTTCCCACAGCCGCTCGCGCCTACGAGGCAGACGAACTCACCTTCGTTTACTTGCAAACTCACATGGTCGAGCGCCAGGACAGTGCCTGATGCGCTTTGAAAGCTTTTCGACACGTTGTCGATCGCGAGCTTCGAGGGCGCGATGACCTCGAGCTCCTGGCTCGCTGAGGAACGGCGGGCGGCTCGACGACGCATTACGGATTTTCGATCAGCTTGGAGGTGTCAGTCGAGCTTTTGTAGAATCCGGCATCCTTTCCGTCTTGGACGGCTTTCGCGAGCAAATCGCGTGAAACCTCGGTCGTAAATTTGATCCGTTTCCAGGCCTGCGCCGCCGCCTCAGGCGCAAAGTCAGCTTTGGTTTCCTCTTTTAATTCGGCGACCAAGAGCTTTTGCGCTTCTTCAGGATGCGCCTGAATCCAGTCAGTCAATTCCTTATTTGCGCTAACGATTTTCTTCGCTAGATCGCGGTGCGCGTTGAGAAATTTCACGCTGCACGCCAGCCAGGTGGTGATGATGTTTGTGTCTTCCAGAAAAACTTTGCCGTTTGCCTCGCGCTCCAGCCGGGTGACCCATGGCTCAACCGTCCATACAGCATCCACGCCGCCGCTCTGAAACAATCCAAGCTGATCCGGATTTGCGGTGGGTACGACCAGCACATCGCCTCCAGTTTGCGTAACCTTGAATCCCTGCGCTTTCAGCCACGCGCGGCAGGAAATGTCTTGTGTGTTACCGAGCTGTGGCGTTGCAATTTTTTTTCTACGAAAATCCGCCGCGGTCTTAATTGGCCCCTCTGGTTTAATAACGAGCGCGGCGCCAGCGTTCGCTGCGCCGGCGAGGATCCGGATTTCCTCGCCGTTCGATTTGAAATGCGCGTTCAGAGCTGGGCCCTGGCCGACGTAAGTCAGGTCGAGCGAGCCGGCGAAGATCGCCTCCATCGCGGAAGGGCCCGCATTGTAAGTGTACCATTGAATCTCGACGCCGGGCCCAAGCCGCTCTTCAAACCAACCTTTGTGTTGCCGCGTCAGCGCATGCGCGATGACGCCCTGCGCGTGCGTAATGTTTGGGAAATGTCCCGAGCGAATCACCGTTTTGGCTTCTCCGCGGCCGAGTTGCGGCAGAAGGGCCAAAGCTCCAACAGCTACAATCAATGCTTTTACCTTCATATTTTTCGCTTGTTCCAAATTTAGAACATCAATTGCACGCGCCCGATGACTTCGTCGAATTGATCGTCGCCAAACTCCGGATTCGCTTCGCGGAAATCCGACCACGTATGGATGTAGTCGACCATCAGTTTGATGTCGTCGCCGTGGATGTAATAGTTGAGCCCACCGGTGATGGAGTGAATGCCGTCGTTGCCCTTTTGCCCGGGGTTTAAATCTTCCCACCTGACGGCGAGTTGAAGCTTTTTCGGGATCAGGAAATAGGCTGCCGTTATATAGTACCCGCTTGTTGTAAAGTCGGCGAATCCTGGAGGTACCCCGTTTACTGTGCGGCCGTTAACATATTCCTCGAGATATTCACCGATTAGATCAAATGGACCCAGTTTAAGCCAAGCGTCCACGCCCCACGCCGTTCTTTCATCCGCCCCCGGAAGGATGAACGGCGAGAGGGATCCATCAGCGTTTACCAACAGGTTCAATGTTTGTGAGATATTTGTTCCCTTATCGTCGCGACTGTTGAGCACATCGGCGCCAAGCTTCAGACTCGATTCCTGCCCCCATACTTTGCCTTCGAACGGCATCAACTCCAGCCGACCGACATACATGAAGTTATTGTTGTCGTTAACGCTGACGTTGCGTCCGTTCCCGTTGAAGATGCCGGCGTAATACGTCAGCAAATCCTTCTCATCAGGCCAAATGTTCGTAAACGGCTTTCCCCAAAGTTGAGCACCGATTTGCCGGTCGGGCGTAATCGCCCCAGTAGGTAAACTACGCTCGATTATGATCAGGGAAGGGTCTGGAGTAAGTTGCTCCAAGCCGAATGGCGCTTTCCATTGTCCGATCTTAACTTGTGCTGCTGGAAACTGATGCCAGTTAACAAAGATGTCTGTTCCAGAAAAGGCGAGGCGGTTCGAGTTCAGGCCATCGCCCTGGCCAAAGTCGCCTTCAACTTTGAAGTCGAATTGCTCCGCGAAATCGCCTGTTAGATTGATCCTTGCCCGGCGCAGACGGAAACGATCCTGTAGCGCAGTCTGACCAAACCGGCCTTCGAACGCGGAGACATCGCCGTCTTCGAAATTGACCTGAATGTATCCGCCGAGGACCAGCTTTAATTCCGGCCCGCGCTGTTGAACATAAACCGGTAATTTCTCTTCTTCGACAACGGCCTTTTCGACATACGTTTTCCCATCGTAAGAGACTTTCGTTTTCATTCTGCCCTCAGAAGCAACCGCAGCCTGTTTTTTCAAGCCGGCAACTTCCTGTTCCAGCTCGGCGTTGCGTTTTTGCAGTTGGTCAACGGCGCGCTCAAGTTTCTGAAGCCGTTCGGACTCGGACGGCGTCTGCGCGCCAAGTCTTGGCGCTGCCAGCAAAATAATTGCAGCCAGGCTACTGCCCGCTGCCCGTAAGACGAATTTCTTGATAAACATGGGTTTCTCCTTTGCGTCGTGTTTTTCGGTTCTACTGAATTTCTTCGGTCAATTCCTCTGAGTTTTTATTTCCTCTGCCTCCCGGATACTTATTTAAGTCTTCAATTTCGACTGGCCATGACCCTGCCGGTTAACTGTGACGGCAAAATTGATACGAGCGGCTTTGATGGTTGAAGAAAAAGTGGCGTGACCTTGTCCCGGCGCAGCTTGCGCAATGTGATTTCAACAATCTCGGCGAGCGTGTATCGATCGAGGATCTTTGCGATCGCGTTGCGCACATCGAGCATCAGCATTCGCAAACCGCAATGCACCTCGTCCGGACAGGTGCAGCGCACATAGGATGTTTGACTCACGCATGGGATGGGCGCGAGTGGTCCGTCGATCAAACGAATGACCGGGCCGAATCTGATTCGGTCCATTCTCTTGGCTAGCGAATAGCCGCCAAATTTCCCGCGTTTGCTCTTCACATAACCGGCGGCTTTTAGCTGGGTAAGAATTTGCTCGAGAAACTTGACCGGCAGTTTCTCTTTTGCGGCCAGTTCGCTCACTTGCAATCTGGGACGCCCGAGCTCGGAGGCGATGCCGATATCAATGAGAGCGCGTAGGGCGTATTCGCCGCGTTTGGACAAGTTCATGTCTACTTGGCTAGTAGGAAATCAGAAAAATCCTACTGCGCAAGTATGAATTCGGCCGCCGTGCAAATAAAATGACTACTGCATCTATGCTCGGCACTTCACTCAGGTCGTCGCGTCTGGATCGCGCCTGTTCTTGGCCGGCTAGTAACCGAAGCGAGAATCGAGCTTGGTCAAAGCACCAGCGGCATGTAGTTGATCTTCGGTGGAAAGATATTCGCGATATCCGCCAATCTTTCCCCGGCGAACCTTGAATGACTCCGGATCGCGCACATCGCCCGGCCGCAGGATTTTGGAATCAAATGCGCCGGCTGCCTCCAATTTTTGCATATTGTCGAACCGCGAAAAATCGAGGGCGTCCTGAAAGATCGAAATGTCAGGCGTAGTTTCGCCAAGAACGCCGAGGAGAGCCCGAAAACTCTCCGCAGGCGATTCACGCAGCGATTCGTAACGGATAATCGTGAAATCGTCGCGACCGGAAAACTCGTTGAGCCAGGCGTTCATCGTTCTAACGATCGCGCCAATTCCAAATTTTTTGTCGCGCAGCAGTTCACTCACCGTTTTCCGCTTGAACTCTGCGGGCGCTCCGGGATCACGCCGCGTCATCTGCACGTAGAGCGAAACGAAACAATCGCGCGGGTCGCGCACGAGTAGAATGATCCTTGCGCGGCGAAGCTCCTTCTTCGGGACCAGATACTTGCCGCGAATCCTGTCCCAAAGATCGCCTTTCGTCCGATGCTCGAACAAATCGTGAGAAAAGATGAATCGGGGAATGCCCGGCTCGCCGTAGTGTTCCGGCCGGAGCGTGAATTCGCGACCATAGCGTTTACAAAAATAAGCGTAAAGAAATGCGCGAATCCAGGTGCGTCCGCTTTTTGGGACTGAGAGGATGATCGCCTTGCCTCCGGAAAGCTCGAGCGCCCGACTGCTGAAATTGCGGCGTACCAAGCGCGGAGCTAGTCGTAACGATCGAGAAACCCGTTTCCCCCTCGCGGCTGGCGGCAGCCGCTGCATCTCCTTGTAAGAGGCAGCTTTGTCCGGCATTCCAGGCAAAGATCTAGATGTTATCTCAATTTCCATTCGGACTGCTCCATAAAAAACCTCGACGGCGAAACGTTACGAAAATCGTTCAGGCAAGCTTGAATAAGACCTCAATCTACTGTATTTGTTCAAGCACAAAATGGGGGCGCACTGGCTTCGACTCATCGTTGGAAGCACGGACGGCATGTCGAGGATGGTTCGTTGGCCTCGTTAAAAACCGGACCAAAACAAATAAACGCAGATCACGAAGATCTCGCTCTCGCGGCTTAATTGACCGCGACGTTTCCGGAGCGACGCCTGCTAGCGTCGGAAACGTGGACAGCAGGCTGGCAAATCGGCGGAGCGACCGCGCCGGTTTGTGAATCGAAATTCGCGGACGCTCGGGAGCCGGCAGTGTGCCGATGCATCGTTTGGCTCTTTAAAACCCGGCATCGGATAAACATGTAGATGCTCGCGTGGAGAGCGGCGAGGACAGGGGTTCGATTCCCCTCGCCTCCACTTAATTGATTATCAGATACTTACGTCTATCTATATCGCCGAATAGGAACATATATGGGAACATGTCCATCGAAGTCCGGCGCCGAAGCGACCTAGTGAGCCAGTTTCCTTTTTGATCCTAGCAATTGGGGTAATCCGGGTTTGCGACTGACTACTAAGCTCATCGCTTGTCCAAACCAATCAATCGACGATGAACCGACACATTGGTTCACTCGTACCGCACGTGAGTGGCAACTACGTTGCTACCGAGAGCCCTTAATCCTCCATCCAACAGACTCTTCGCGGTGCGAGTCGAGTCTTCTACGCCGCTCATCACACGTTTTGCAAGATATTGCTGATCTCGGTGAGGAATTGATTCCCACCAATCGGCGCGAAATACAATGTTTTCGGAATATTCAAAGGCCATTCCAAGAATCCGATTTGCAAGCCTGTGCGCCTGAGATTCGCGCAGAGAATCGATAAAGGGATTGCACACGTTATCCGCCGATTTGTGCCAACAAAAAACGACCGCCGATTCGTTTCCCTTAGCCCACACTGAAAAACAGATGGGGTAGAAGTCGTCGAGTCGGCTTAGATCCTGAAGCTTATTACCGTTGAAGTCCCATTCTGGCAAAAATGCAGATGACGCGAAATAGACCGGCACATCTGAAAAGTGTATGGCGAAATATCGCAGAGATTTCTCGCCCCCCGGTGCCAGAAGCTTAGCGAACGCATCACGAGCACGGGACAAGTTTTTTTGAGCATTCAGTCGCGCAACCCGCATAATTTGGTGGCGAAAATCTTTTTGCCTGAATCCGGGTATGTCTGGATTGACTGCAATGTAGTTTCGCATGGCATCAGCGCCGGCGATTTCCGCCTCCTTTTGATAAAGATCACGGCAAACAGCTCGATAACCGAGAAGTGCAATTTGCTTTGGCTGAAAATTGAACTGTGTGCTTTCCAAAGGGTGGAACAGTACAGAATCATGTTTGTCGCAGAAACCAAAAAACGTAGTCGCTTCATTTAAGCCGACACGCTTCGGTGCAACGAACAAGCCGGTTAGCGGCTCCGCGATGGGTTCGACTTTGAATTGTATGACATGTCCATTTTGAGCAATGTGCCTCGCAAGCATCGACCGCTGGATTCCGTGAGCCGAAACAACGCGTTTCGAACATCCCTGAGGCGCTTCCGGATGAAGACAGTACTTCCTCCTGAACTCCCTTCGGAGGCGAGTTAGGAGATTGTGCAGGTGTGCCATTCTGTTCATGCTGTGAGTAGCGGAAAAGTAACACCGGTCGGGAACTCTTACGGTCATGAAATTTTACGGGAAATCGTTTTTCTCATTTTTCGCTTGAAAATGCCGAGAGTTGGAACAACGGGGCCCTGGAGCCGACGGCTACCCGGTTGTAATTGCCCTTCAGTATTTCGACTGATAGCTAAAGAATCCGCGGCCCGGGTGAATTCCCTTTTTTCTGGGAGCTGACCATTGCATCGCCCGTGGTGTGCCTGGCCAAACGAAATCAGCAATGCAATCGGCTACGCCAAGTTTTTTAGCCGTTCACATAATGCTGTGATTCGCGTTTACGATGCAGCGGGCAACGTGATCGAGACGCACGAGCACAAGGGCGAGTTCAAAGAGTGGTGAACCGGATCAAACAGCAAGCGACAACACTAATCCTATCCGGTTGTGACATTGTACGTTTGCCAATCGTGAGCTTTGATCGACCCTTCGATAATCTCGGGTTTCTGAGTGATAAGTTTAGACAGATGCGTTTGTACGTAGTCCGCAGCTAGGTGCACCGACTCATCAGCACCGGCTTTGTCCT
>DASXNN010000089.1:0-8567 GCA_036495045.1 Candidatus Udaeobacter sp. | reverse complement strand
TTTGCCAGACGTGCCGCTCATATCCCCTTTTGCCGCAAAAAATTTCTGTCTGCGTTAACGGATGATGCTGATTCGCCCGCGCAATACCGGCGATCCCCGCCCCTCACCCAGCTCGAAACCTTACGCGCGCGACTTCTGCGCACAATGCCGAACACGGCTGGAAATCGGCAGCGTTGTTATGTCGGACTGTTATGAATTTGCTGTTCGCTTACATAAGTCCTTGATAATCAAGGTTGCGGAGGGGGTGAGATTCGAACTCACGAGGCCTTTCGGCCTTCCGGTTTTCAAGACCGGCGCGATCAACCGCTCTGCCACCCCTCCGACCTGAGCGAGTGCGTGTGGACAGAGCAATTCATTACTCGATTACGCCATTACGCCAAGTGGAATCGTGGAATCTTGGAGTGGTAGCGGTGAACGCCAAGTTAATTGCGACGCAGACAAAATCAGCAGTGAATCACGCCATCTAATCTTCGATTTCGCGAAGAAAAAGCCGCACCGTAAACAGAGCGCAAAAAACTCCAAGAACCGCTGCGCAGACGACGTCGGACAGATAATGCGCGGCGATGTACATGCGGGAAAAGCCGATGAGCAGCGGGATAGGCAGACACGCAAGACCGATCCGCCAATTCGCAAAACACAGAACAGCAAAAAACGCGGTGGACGCCACAACGTGACCAGATGGAAACGCGTGAAATTTTGAACTGAACCGCGGCCCCTGCCAAACTTCTTCTGTTTTCACTGAAGGTCGCGCCCGGCCGGTTGAAATCTTAATGACGCGTCCGGTCAGCCCCGCAATTGCCAGGGCAATCAACATCGCCAAGAAGATGCGCGTCCATTGTTTGCTGCCGCGCCACCAGGCGACGCCCGCAAGAAGAAGCCCGACTGCGAAGTGCTCCGGCCAATCACCGAAGTGGCTGATCTTGTTCATCATCCTGTTCGCCAATCGATCCTGATGTTGAGCAATAAAATTTACCATGGCATGATCGAAGTGGAACGCTGCCACCATCGCGACCGCGGCAACAATGATGCCGATCAGCCAATAAAAAACGGACCTGCGATTCACAAATAAGTTCCCGTCACATTTGCCGGAGGTTATTTTGGGTGCGCACTTGAAATCCGCAATCCGCAATTACGCGCTCCTTTTTTTTGGCTGCTTGCTTTTTCACGTCGCCGGCACCTGGAGTTTGCCATTAATTGATCGCGATGAGCCGCGCTTTGCTGAAGCTTCGCGCGAGATGGTCGAACGCGGAGACTACGTCGTCCCGTACTTCAACAATCAAGTTCGCCTCGACAAACCTCCCCTCACCTACTGGCTGCAGACCGCCAGTTATCGCTTGTTTGGCGAGAACGATTTCGCGGCGCGTTTTCCATCCGCAGTTGCAGCGGCGCTCGTCGCATTGTCGATCTTCGGCTGGGGTTCGCGCCTTCGGCCACCACCGCGACCTTCGGCCTCGGAGGCGCGAATTGGTGGAACTAAAGTTGGATGGTCGGCTGCGATTATTTTCACTCTGTCATTACAAATATTTCTCCACGCGAAAGCCGCCGTCGCAGATATGTGGCTGGTCTTATTCATGACAACTGCGCATTGGAGTGGTTACGAGCTTATCAGGCGCTCTTCCAATGGATCAGAATATCAAAGATCGAACCTGCCTTCGCGCTACGACGGTGCGGCGGGCATCGAACATCGAACAACGAATCTCTGGTGGTGGGTTTTTTATGTCTCGCTCGCATTCGGATTTCTGGCCAAGGGACCGGTCGGATGGATTCCGCTGCTGACAGTTGGATCGACAATGTTTTTCGTTCGCGAAACGCAATTTACTCGGCGATTCAAATTTGCGCGCGGTGTTTTGCTTGCTCTCGCAATCGTCGCCATCTGGGGAGTTCCAGCGTTGATCGAGACGCATGGCGAGTTTTTTACGATCGGAATCGGACGCCACGTCGTCGGCCGTTCGTTGATCACGATGGAGGGCCATGGCCCGAATTCGTTCGGGATGTATCTCCTGTTGTTGCCTTTTTATTTCGTAACGATTTTTATCAGCTTCTTTCCGTGGTCGATCAGACTGCCCTGGCTGATCAGAAAATTGTGGCTAAACCACGACAAGATCGACAATTACCTCATCGCGGGCGTCGCAGTCATTTTCATTATTTTCAGTTTGATCAAAACCAAATTGCCGCATTACACGCTGCCGGCTTTGCCCCTGATAGCACTTTTGCTTACACAGCGGTTGGCCACAGAAAACTCGATGCGCTTTTTCAGGAATTGCGCGGTTGGATCAGCTTTGGCCTATTTTACGATTGCTCTTGTCGTTCCGCCGCTGGTCGCACGATTCTTCCCTACTTACGAGCTCTTCCGCCAATCGCGTGAGTACTTGCGAGCCGATATGGAATTTGGCGCGGTTAGCTTCACTGAACCGGGTTTGGTTTGGTATTTTCGCAGCCGGGTGCACGGTTTTCTTGCGCCACTGAACAACAGGCGCGCTCCGGATTTCATGGCGCAAACAGGACCGCGTTTTGTCATTGTGCCAACTTCGCTGGCCACCAAACTCTTCTCGAATCATCCCGAGGATCGGAAAATGTTTTCGACACGCGGTTTTAACATCGCGAAAGGCGAGCACGTTGAACTTACGCTTGTACTGAAGCCAGATTGATGACGCCTTAAATTGTTAAACGGTTGTATCGGTTTAACGTTTCAACCTTTCAACGCTTTTAAAGAGCCAACGAACCTCATGATCACATTTCTCGATGGCAAACTGATCACGGCGTTACCCACGCAGGCGATTGTCGATGTTGGCGGCGTTGGCTACGAAGTTTTTATTCCGCTTTCGAGCTACGACAAATTGCCGGCGGCTGGCCAGGGTATTCGCATTTTGACTCACCTGCATGTGCGCGAAGATGCACAGATCCTCTATGGATTCATGACCGCAGCGGAGCGCGATCTTTTTCGACTGCTCGTCAATAACGTGAGCGGCATCGGTCCGAAATTGGCGCTCGCTGTTCTCAGCGGAATGAGCGTTAACAATTTCAAAGCCGCGGTAGTAAACTCCGATGTCGCGTCGCTTTCGAAAATCAGCGGCCTCGGAAAAAAGACGGCCGAACGAATTGTTCTCGAGTTGAAAGACAAGCTGGGCGTGGCGGCAGCCTGGGAAGCAGCCAGTGCCATGCACGCACCCACACCTGAGCAGGAACAGGCGAACGAAGCAGTGCTCGCGTTGATAGCCCTCGGCTACAAACAAATCGACGCACACAAGACGGTGCGTGAATTGCAGGAGAAGGGCGGAGCGAAAGCGGCGGAAGAACTCGTTAAGCTAGCCCTAAAACGAATGGCTGCTGGCAGGTAATCGTCGGGCCGTCCGCGGACATTGCAGCGCTACCAATCATTGGACGTTAGGCGTTGAACGTTGGACGTTACCGAGATCGATATGGTTACCGTCGTGGAAAATAGATTGGACACCATTCGCAACGCATTCCCAAAGGAAGGGCTCTTTGCGGAAAAGGATTGGTTGCTTTCGCCTGATTCATTTCCAATCGCGAAAAAATTTGTCGCCGAACTCGAACAGCTTGGGCATCGGCTCTTTGTTTTTCAGCGTGCCTGTAATCAGCTTTATCAACTTAGCGTAAACGGGAAACAGCCGGAATGGATCGCGCGCTATCTCGATGCGGGCAAACCAAAGGAGCTGATCGAATTTTCCCGTCGCAAAGAAATTCGCGATGATCTGCCGCGGGTCATTCGGCCGGATCTTATTCTCACGGAGAATGGCTACGTCATCGCGGAAATCGATTCGGTCCCCGGTGGGATCGGGTTAACCGCGTGGCTCAACCAAACTTATTCGGCCTTCAATAGCGAAATCATTGGTGGCCCGGACGGAATGCTCGATGGATTTCGGAGCGTTCTGCCCGAGGGCGGTGATGTCGTCATTTCGCAGGAAGCGGCAACCTATCGCCCCGAGATGGAATGGATCGCCGCGCGGTTGAAAGATCGACACCCTGAATTCGATTGGCGAGTGGTTCCTGCCGAAAATTACGAGCCGCAAAATGGGCGTGCTGTTTACCGGTTCTTCGAACTGTTTGACCTGCCGAACATTCCAAAAATCCAAAACACGTTGCGGGCGAATGCGGAAGGCCGCATTACCATCAGGCCGCCCATCAAACCTTATCTCGAAGAGAAAATGTGGTTTGCGCTTTTTTGGATGCGGCCGCTTGGAGAATTTTGGCGACGCGAGCTGGGCTACAAATACTTCGTCAAACTACGAGAAGTGATTCCGTACTCCTGGCTGCTCGATCCGACGCCTTTACCGCAACACGCGGTCATTCCGCGTTTGGAAATTCACGACTGGCGCGAAGCGGGAAAGTTCAGCCAGAAAGATCGCGATCTCCTTTTGAAGGTCAGCGGATTTTCGCCGCTTGGTTGGGGCAGCCGCGGGATTGCACTCGGTGCCGATCTTCCACATACCGAGTGGCAGCGCCAAATAGATCATGCCCTCTCAAACTTCGAATCATCACCAACGATTTTGCAGCGTTTTCACAAAGGCCGCCTTTTCGACCACCGATATTGGGATGCGAATTCAGGCGAGTTAAAAACAATGAAAGGCCGTGTTCGCCTTTGCCCATACTATTTTGTCGAACCAGATCGCGTAAAGCTGCGAGGCGCGCTCGCGACTATTGCTCCAGCAGACAAAAAGTTTTTGCACGGAATGCGCGATGCAATTCTCGTCCCATCGCAAATCGAGGAATAGCGGTTCGCGTCATGACCGCGGCCTAGTTATCCCTTCTTTCTCGTCATCTCAAAGGCCAAGGCTGGCACAAGAAACAGAAATACCAGCACGACGCACAGTTCGACGACAAATACCAAGATCAGTCTTCCAAACTCCTTTTCGTCGATTCTAAAGAAATGCGTCGCCCTGGTTACGCAGGTATTCCAAAACACGCACGTCGCGATAAAATAAAAGAGAGCGAACACAACACCGATGATAAATGCGCACAGGAAAAAATT
The DNA here is from genome assembly GCA_036495045.1 of Candidatus Udaeobacter sp. Lineage (GTDB taxonomy): Bacteria > Verrucomicrobiota > Verrucomicrobiia > Chthoniobacterales > UBA10450 > Udaeobacter. The sequence goes on along the minus strand of DASXNN010000089.1, from coordinate 3,577 downwards.
CCGAAAGAAGATGATTTTGCGTGTTCCATGGCTTTGAGTTTTTTGGGATGAAGATGACGGCTAGTTTTGTCGCAAAAAAGCGTTTGCCTCCTGCAATTCAGCTCTATCGCTATCCGCCTGATTGCACGCGGCTACAAGCTTCGAATAGAAGCTTCTCGTCTTTTGCGCATCCCCTAACGATTTGGTCGCCTTTGCAGCACCTGACAGACTTCCGAATCGGTTTGGAGACGTGGTTAATGCTACCTCAAACTCTTTCAAAGCCTCGCCGGGCTTCCCTAGGTCCAACAGCATGTCGCCCAGCATTTCACGCGCCGGCACAATCGGCCCCGGTGTAACCGGTCGCTTTTCTGACGCATCCTCAACGTCAGCAGCAGAACGCATAAGCTTTACCGCCTCTTCGTTTCTCTTTTCCGCATAGGCAAGCCAGGCCGATGCTGCTAGACGTTGGATCTCAACTTGATTTGCCCAATAGCTGTCCTTCGTTTCCGTCAGTGTATTTTCGAGAGCAGCTAATTTCTCTGCGCTGTGCCGAGCAGTACTTGTATCAGCGCAATGCGCCGCACCTATCCCGCGCGCAAAATAGATTATTGCTTCCGCCCACGGGAACCGACTTCAAGGAAAGTTTTCGGGATAGATTTTTAGTTTGGCAGCATCTGACCATCGGTGTCGCTCAACGGCATATCTGGCAGGAATCGCCGTAAACGCATATGCGACTTTAAAACTCTCAGGAGTCGTTTTGGAGATTTGATATAGTTCATCGAGGACCGCCTTGGCCTGTTTGTCCTGCGCACCTTGCAAATAGGCATACATTAAATAGTCCATCGCATGGAGTTGCTCATCCCAAGCACCCTCCATGTGGTTCTCGGCAGCGAACTTCTTCGCCGCGGCCTCTGACGCAATATTTGATTGTAAAGACTCTTGCCAAAGGCCGAGGCGAGTAAAGATATGTGAAGGCATGTGCAGCGCGTGAGGGACTGCGGGAGCAATCTTCGCATAATTGCGGGCAGCGTTGAGCGCCAGATTCGCCAGCGGCGGAGAGTCGTAAGCGTGTATCAGGTAATGAATCGCGCCAGGATGTTCTGTCTCTTTGGATAAGACTTCATCGAGAATACCAGCAGCCTTTTTTTCTCGAGAGTATGTCTTATCGGCTGGGAGCGCTTGGGCTGACGCGATCAGCGCGAGCGAATAAAAAACGGCCGCCTCGCGGTCATCGGGATAACGACGATGAAGCTGATCCATTGCCTTCTCGTAGGCAAGGGCACGAGTGGCATGATCAGTACCAGGACAATCCTTATAAAACGTTGCAATGGCAGAAATATAATCTCTCTCACGCTCATTTGTTCCGGCAATTCTCCTGGCTTTTTCCACCGCGGCCCAGCCATTCTTCAACGCCTCTGCGTTCGGACTTTCCCAAAGAGGGTGGTAGAAAGTCATAGCTAGACCCCAATATGCCATTGCGCATGAAGGCTCTTTCCTGGCGACTTCTGCAAAGGCCTGGCCCGCCTTCTCGTACCAAAAGGAATGAAGCATTGCCACGGCACGATCGAACTCAACTTGGACTGCAGAGTTGCAAGAAATTGGGAAATGGACGTGCCCCAGTTTCTCACCGTTGCCGTGTTCGTGTTGATGTATCTGTTCGGCGTTGCAAAGACGGCAAAGTAGGGCAAGAAGAGTTGCGGAAAACTCAAGACGTTTCGTTTTGCGCAACATGGAATCTCTCCGAAAGGTCAAAGAAGGTGCATCAAATATAAAGCAAATTATAATAAATGGTAAGTATTGACGAACCACAGGAATGTTGCCACGAGGATTCCTCTCCTTCCTGATCTGATCATGCCGATCGATAGTCGTTTTTAAGCGTGCAAAAGTGACGAGTTTGCCCCAAGAAAGGCCATGACTATCACAAAAAATCTAGGAATGCTCCTGTTGGCAATCTACCTGATCCTCATCGGAATCAGTGCGCTCATCCACACAATCGCTATCCCGGTAATAGTGACTGGGCTTTTAGCACTCGCGGCCGGCATTCTGATTCTCATAGGCAGATAGCGCGGCAGAACTTGATTCATACGCGTGATCTGCGCTGTCGTTTTTGCCGCACAGAGCTAAGAGCGCGCGATGATTATAGGATGCCGACAGCGCGAGAGATAAGCAGAACAACAATGCTCAACGAAATGAAAATCTGGCACATGGTGAGAGCTTTCGCCCAGCGAGCCAGCAGCGGTGCATCGGTTGGTCCGAAAGTCGAGCTGGTCGTAAATGCGATGAAAAGGTAATCGACGAAACTGGGGCGCCACCGTTCCACGCTGAATCGTCCGCGCTCGATTTTTTCGATCTGCATTTGCGGGAATACGAAACTGCGGCTGCCGAATTCGCGGCGCTGGTGGCGCACTGTCGGCCCGCCGCCATCGAGTCGCCAATACCAAAGCGCAAAGACAAGAACGTTTGTGAGCCAGAGCTCCGCGCCGGCGAACAAAAGAGAAAGCGGTGCCTCGCGGTGAGCAGGTAACGCCCTAACCAGCAAGGCGACTGACCCAATTAACGCCAGCGTGATGATGGAGTTGATTAGGATTCCGAGCGCGTGGTTCAAGGAATGACGACCCATCCGGTGGGTTACGACAGTCGGAATCAATAGCACCGCGATTAAAGCTGCAAGCAACCAGGTGGGACCAATCGTGAACCATGGTGGCAGCGCCAGGTAAATCCCACCGATGGCGACCAACGCGAGAAGCGCCTGCCAACGCGGTTCTGGTTTGTCGACGTGCGTTGCTGAGTCATTCATTTACATGGGGCTATAACCAGGATTTAGCGCGGCGCGAGCAACAAAGAGCTAGGAGAGAACGCCAGATTGCCCGACTGTGCTCGACTGCGCGTAAAACCATGGCTACAACAGACTCGTAAATGGGTCGGGTTCGTTTCAAATAAATATTTTCGTTATGCGAAGGATTCTGATCACGCTTGTGATACTCGTCGCATGCGTCATCGCAGGCTTAACGATATGGATTTTGGGTGGGCGACAGCTCTCATTGTTCATCGATCGATTCGGGACCGTTGAAATATCTTCAGCGCGGATTAATTCAATCACCTATGAAGGGAGTGGAACGGGCGGCATTCTCCGCGTCAACGATCTCGCTCTAAGTCTGAATCCCGCGGAGTCGACTTGTTCAACTCCCAACGTCGGCTCAACAAAAGATGGTCAGCTTGCTCTGTCAGCTGGCGGAAAAGTTTTCGCTTTCGGTCCACCGCAATCAGAAGCAGAAAATCTAGCTGCCATACCCCCGGCGAGCGACAATGCTTCGATCGCACTTCGGCGAAGTGTCCTTAGTTGGCCGACGCTGTTCGACCTTAATTTCATGACCGGCCATTCGCCGTCATGGAAACGGCATTTATACTATCAAGTTCGCTGGCAAAAACAAAACGGCGCAAAACTGGAAATGCTCTGGCGTTACGAACAATATTTTTATTCAGACGACGGCTGGGCGAACGGCTTTATGACGCGTGAAGGTTCAACTGGTCTGATCCGCGTCGACATCCGTCTCTGAGCGGAAGTCTACTTGTCTGTCGTGCAGTTGGCTGCATCGTT
>DASXNN010000088.1:0-9887 GCA_036495045.1 Candidatus Udaeobacter sp. | reverse complement strand
TTATCTGGGCGTGGAAGCACCGGAGGATGGCGCGAATCCTTGGGCGGCGACGACCGGTAAATGGGTGCATGGCTGGCTGGCGAATATCATCGAACCCCGGAACGCAACGATTTTCTCGGCGTTTCCGTCCCTAGCAAAGATCGACCAGCGCATCCGGCTTGCCGCGGACGAACGCTGTGCGGCGCTTCGGCATCTTTGTGACTTGTTCGGAAAAGTCATCCCTGATTGGTGGAAGTCCGGCTGGTTGAACGCGCGCTATCTCGCGCGGCACCTCGGCGCCAAAATCGGACGTGCTAAAGGGTGGGACTGGATAGCGACGGAGTTCGCCGTCGGTCGCGAAAGTGCGGTGAAAATTGCCGATGGCGTGGAGCTTGAGCTGCACGGACAGGTCGATTTGGTGCTTGCGCAAAATGACGCGGCCAGTTTCGCCGGGCAAAAGATCTGGATTGTCGATTACAAAACCGGTTCGACCAAGGAACTGACGGCCTCCGATCTGCACGACAATCTCGTCAAAGGCACAACGTTGCAGCTCGGTCTCTACGCGCTAGCCATGCGCGAGCTCGGCGCCGCTGAAGTGAGCGTCAGCATTATTTCGCTCACGGTCAAAAACGTCGCGCCACAATTGTCGGTTGTCGATCTAGCAGCGCATAGCGACGTCTTTGCCGATCTCGCGGAAATGCAGCGCACCGGGGTTTTTGGAATGAAAGGTGAAATCCGTCCGGCGTTCGGCTACAGCGCGCCGTATCCGCTCGCGACGTTGCCGATCGACAACGATATTTTGGAAGATAAATGGGCGCTGACGCATCCTGCGCTCGTCCTTGAAAAAGAGGAGTGGGAAACATGGTGAAGCCGCGCGATGAATCCGCACGCGCTCGTTTTGCCAGCGAGCTGGACCGCAATTTTTCTGTGGTCGCGTCGGCCGGTTCGGGCAAAACCACTGCGATCACGCAGCGCGTTTTGTCGATCGCGCGTTCGCCGAACGCCGCGGACACTCTGCCGCACCTGGTAGTCGTCACCTTCACCAATCGTGCGGCGGACGAAATGCAACAGCGCACGCGGCAAGCTCTGCTCGAGGAAAATTTGCGACAGGAAGTGCAGACTGCATTCAATCGCGCCTTCTTCGGCACGATCCATTCGTTCTGCATGAAACTCCTGACCGACTTCGGTCATTATCTTGGTTTGCCTGCGCCGCTCGAACTGGTCGAAGACGACAACGACCTATGGCAGGAGTTTGCGCAAAACCAAACCCACATCGGTCGTTCGCTAGGCGAAAAAGATCGCGCCACGCTTTTGCGCTTCGTACAGGCGCGGGATCTCATGGAGCTGGCGCGACGCGCGGCTTCGGCTGTTTTGCAGATTCCAAGCTTGTCGCCGTGCCCGCCGCTCGATTTCGCGGAGGTTTACTTACAATCGGACAAGGGAAATGAAAACATCAGCAAATCGCAGGCGGAATTGCGCGAATGGGAGGCACGTCACGTCGGCGATTGGGAGTACTTGCGCTGGCCCGTTTGTTTCACAGCGGCAAACGCCCGGTTCACACAGCTTTGCCAGGAGAAGTTTGCGCCGCTGCGAAAATGGGTCTGCGATGCGGCCGCCTGCGTCGCGGCGGAGGTGCAACGTGATTATCTCGATTTTCGACTCGACCACGGACTCGTCACCTACGGAGATCAAATCGCGCTCGCGGAGGAGTTGCTGCAACATCCTGTCGCCGCGCAGAGGATTCGCGGAGAAAATCTTCGGGTCATTCTCGACGAGGCGCAGGACACTGAGCCGTTGCAATTTTCCGTGCTGCTGGAAGCGACGCGACCGCCGGAAGCGAGTGGCGTTTGGTTGCAAGATCGGCATCTGGGCCCGCGTCCCGGGCACTTCTGCATGGTCGGCGATTTCCAGCAATCAATTTACCGCGAGCGCGCGAACCTGAATTATTACCGAGCCGTTCATGAAGCACTCATTGCCGAAGAGCACGGCGAGAGTCTGGAATTTGGCGTCACGTTTCGGCTCGACCAGAAGCAGCTCGATTTCGTTAGCGAAACTTTCCGTGAGATCCTGAACAATGAGGTCGGACAGGTGCGCTTCGTCGAATTGCAACCGCGCCCGAACATTCTTCCAGGGAAAGTCATTCGCGTGCCGCTTGTCGCAAAAGGACTTTTGCCGGATGGAAAAAAGCTAAAAGACTATCAAAAGGCGCGCATCGAAGCGGAATATCTTGCGCGATGGATCAAGGACGCAGGGCTGAAAAAACTTTCGGCCGATTCGTGGCGCGAGGTGGCGATCCTTTGTCCGCGCAAAGCCTGGCTGCAAACCATGGCCGCAGCGTTACGTCGCGTCGGTTTGCCAGTGGCGATCCAATCTGAACGCGATGTCAAAGGCGACAGCCCGGCTTATGCGTGGCTGACGGCGCTCCTTACGATCATGACCGACCCGCTTAATGCATACGAAATCGTCGGCGTGCTGCGCGAGATTTTCGGCACGTCCGATCACGATCTCGCTGTCTTTTCGGAAGGGCAGAAAGTGAGATTTCGCATCGACGAGATTTTGTCGGCGACCGGAAGAATTTCCTCACTTTTGCGTGCGCTCGCAGAAATTCGCCAACGCGCAGAAGGTATGGCGTTATTCGACGCCGTCACTCTGATCATCGAGCAAACGCAGTTACGCGAGCGTTTGCTCCTGTTGCCAGCGACAGAGTTCGGCGATCTTGCGTGCGAACTTGATACCTTGCTCGCACAAGCGGCGGAAGCAGAGGCGAACGGAATGATCCTGGCACAGTTTGCCGAACATTTACGCAACGATTTCACAACGCCGCGCGCCGTCCGGTTTTCCGCCGACGACGACGCGATCCAACTCATCACCTCGCACAAAGCAAAAGGCTCGGAATGGCAGGCGGTGATCGTTCCATTCCTTGCTCGAGATCTGCGGCCGCCCTCGCCGCGTTATCCGGATTTCGTGAAATCGCCCGTGGATGGCGAACTGATTATCGCGTTCGGCAAACAAGATAAATCGAAGGATTTAAAAGACGCGATCGAGCGCGCCCAACAGCAGCAACTTGAACGCCTTCTCTATGTCGCAACAACGCGGGCGCGTCACACGCTGGTAGTTGTGCTCGATCAGGAAATCTTCACCAATAGCGACGGCAAACTGCTGAAAACAGCGCAACTTCGACGCCTGATTCGCGACAAGGATTTTTATTCCGGCGAATTCGATCGACACAGCAGCACGATCGATGAAGTCCTCGAACCTTCCCCGACCGTCAGGCAGGCGCCGCATAAAAATGGCGCTGAAATCGAGCAGTTAACTTCTCGCGAACTCAAGCGCGCCGCGAAACGCGCTTCGGAATTCGTGCGCAAGATAACACCGAGCGCGCTCGATTCGGACATTCCGGCAGAGCTGCGGACGCACTCCCGGCTCGATAATCTGGCCACGCTCTATGGCCGCTGGTGGCACAAATTTTTCCAGCGCCTGGATTGGAAAGGCGGAATCGATTCCGCACAAAAGTTATTCGAAAAAGAATTGCCGATTTCTCCCGATGCAAAAGCCGCGGTGAAAGACTGGAACGCCACGCGCCGGAATTTGTTCAGCGATGCCAGCATCGGTCGTTTTCTTGCGAGCGATGAAACGTTATTTCATGCCGAGTTTTCATTTTCGTGGCGCCGGAACGACCGCAGCGTCCTCGAGGGCTTGATCGATTCGATCATGATTAACCGCAAAGCCGGCCGGTGTCTTCTGCTTGACTGGAAAACGAACGATGTTTCCTCAAGCGAGGTCGAAATCTTTCGCGCGCGTTACCGCCCCCAGCTGGCCGCTTATTGGAAAGCAGTCACGGAAATTACGGGCCTCGAAGTGGCAGCCGGTTTGTTCTCGACTGCGCTTGGCCGTTTGTTGCTCTATTCTGCTGAGGAACTGCAAATCGAATGGCGCCGGCTGGAACAACTTCCGCCCGCGAAGCTCGAAGATGAGATTCGACCGGATGCGCCCGATTCCTTTTGATGGAATGACAAGAACCACGGAGCAAAGGGGTGGCCCTTAGCTGGCTACGTTCAACGCTACAGCGCTAACTAGCTCTCGCGCTCGCCGCGGATGAATTGCTCGACGCAGCGATACGCTTCGTCGTCGCTCATTTGAACCGGCGGATGCTTGGAGAAATAAGCGGAGGGCGAATGCAACACGCCGCCGATGCCGCGATCGAGCGCAAGCTTGCAACAACGGATGGCATCGATCGCCACGCCGGCCGAGTTCGGGGAATCTTCAACGGAAAGTTTCACATCGATCTCCATGGGTACATCGCCGAAGAGGCGGCCCTCCGTGCGGATAAACGCAATCTTGTTATCGAGCTGCCACGGCACATAGTCGCTCGGGCCAATGTGGATATTTTCGTCGGCAAGACGCTCTCCGATGACCGATTGGACGGCTTCCGTCTTCGAAACTTTTTTCGAGGCTAACCGGGTGCGGTTCAGCATGTTGAGAAAATCGGTATTGCCGCCGGTGTTCAATTGGTAAGTGCGCTCGAGTTTTACTCCGCGTTTGCGGAAAAGATCGACAATCATTCGATGCAGAATGGTCGCGCCAAGTTGCGCTTTGATGTCATCGCCAATCACAGGCAGATTTTTTTCGGCGAAGCGTTTGGCCCAAACTGGATCGCTGGCGATGAAAACCGGGATGTTGTTGACAAAACCCAGGCCAGCTTCGAGCGCGCAACTGGCGTAGAAGCGCGTCGCCTCTTCGGAGCCGACCGGGAGATAATTCACCATGAGTTCCGCCGCGGAATCACGCAGTTCGGCGACGATTTGCTCGCGGGTGGATTCCTTTTCCAGCGGTAGAAACGTGCGCAACGGATCCTGATCGCGCATGTGAGGGGCAAAACCGTCGAACACGCAGCCCATTTTCACGATTGCGCCGGTCAGCTTGATTTTTTCGCAGAACACTTTGGTGCAATTAGGCGGCGAGAATATGGCCTTGCTCACATCGAGGCCGACTTTGCGACGATCGATATCGAACGCGGCGACGACCTCAATGTCCCCTGGCTGGTAGGAGCCGATCTGGCGATGCATCAGTCCATTGCTTGACCCGTTGGGAGACGAGCCGTGATAAAAATTTATTCCCTGGACGAGCGAGCTGGCACAATTACCAACCCCAACAATGGCGATTCGTATTTTTCTCATGAAATGACAAAAGCGTGGCCGCTTCGGTTCCTCATCGTTTCAACCTGACGCAGCGGCCGTGGCTGCTATAAAAGACGGAATGTGTCCGAGGTCGCGCCAGCTTGCAAGAACTGATATAAGGAAAAAAGCCAGAGGGATTTTTATTGAGAAGAGCCCCCTGCCGAGGAAATAATCGAAATGCGTTTGGAGTTTGCGGCTGTAGCGCTGGCGCTCACTTTTGAGTTGCCCGTCGTATCACAGGCCGCCGTCCCCAATTACACCGTTGAAGAAGCGGTCGCGCTTGCCCAGGCGCAGAATCCGGAAATTGCGATCGCGCGCAAAAAAGTGCAAGGAGCCCGCGGCGGCTGGATTGAAGCGCGCTCTGGGTATCTTCCGTCGTTAAGCTCCAGCGGGCTGTACGATAAACGACAGACTCAAAGCGAGACGAACCTCAGACAGGAAGATTACAATGCAATATTGCGCCTCGACCAGAACCTTTACACCGGCGGGGCAGTCACCAGCCAGGTGGCAATCGCCCGGTTGAACATCGACAAAGCAAACTACGAGCTTCAGGAAATTGTCAGCCGGGTGACGATGGATGTGAGAATCGCTTTCAACGAACTCCTGCTGAACCGGGCAAAGGTCCACGTGCGCCAAGATTCGGTGCGCGTCTTGGATGAGGAATTAAAGAACCAGCAGCAGAGCTTCAGCGCCGGAATTGTTGGCAAATTGAACGTGCAACGCGCTGAAGTGGCCCTGGCCAACGAGCAGCCAGAACTCTTCAATGCACAGACTGAATTGAAAAACTCCTACCTGCGATTAGCAGAACTTTTCGGTACCGACGTGCGCCCCGGAGCCCAGGCGCCGCCATTCGAGATTTCGGGCGAATTGCAATATCGGCCCAATCATCCGGACCTAAACAACTGTCTCGCACGGGCTGACGCGAATCGGTGGGTCATCAAAGCCCGGCAGAAAGATATCGAGATCGAAGACCGCCAGTATGTTCTGGACCGGAGCGGGTTGCGCCCGCATGTCCAGGCCTTTTCCGGGTACGAGGTTTATAGCGAGCGCGATCCGGCGGTCGGATCAGAATTTAACTATGGCGGCGTGGTGGGGATAAATGCGACGTGGAACATCTTCGATGGGTTTGCCACCAAGGGGCGGATGCAAGCCACGCACGCCCGTCGCGAAGCAGCCGTGCAGGCTCTGGCAGCAGCTCGCCGCTCTGTCGCCTCGGAAGTGCGCAGTGCATTTTTCGATCTCGAACAGGCTGAACGTGTGCTCGAAGCGGAGACAAGAAATGTTCAGACCGCAGATGAGGCTCTCGAAATTGCCAAAGGCAATTTCGCCGCCGGATTGGGAACACAACTCGACATCCTGCAAGCCGCATCCGATGTCACTCGGACGCGCACCACTCGATTGAGCGCCATCTATCTGCATAACGTCGCTCTCGCCCGCTTGGCGCACGCTTGTGACAGTTCAGCGGAAGCGCTCGATTTCGGATCAAACATCAAGGATACGAGGAACGAAAGACGCGGCGCGGCGCAGGTTTCCGATTTAGCGCGCCCGCCAGAAAAATTAAGTCAGCGATGAAGCAAGGCCGCACACCTCTGACATATTATCGCGGTGCGCCCGGCGGTCGGGTCCTGACATTAATGAGTCTATTGAGTGGGGCTTTGTATTTATCGATTTTGCATGGCGCTTGCGCGGTTACCCTCGAGACCGTCCTGCGAACTACGCTGGAACAAAATGCCGCGATCCAAGAAGCGAAGTCGGGTCTCGAGCAAGCGAGCGGACAGCGGCTGGTTTTTCGTTCCGTAGTGTGGCCTCAGGCCGAACTGCGCGTGCCGGCTGGCCTTCAAGCCGGTCACCGGGCTGGTGAAACCGGAGTAAAAGGCTTTGGCGTGGGACGCGCTTCGCTGGATCAGGTTTTATTCAACATGGCTGTGCCGCCGTCCCTCCGGCGTGGAGACGTCGAAGTCTTAATCGCCCAACAGCAATTGAATGTCGCCGTCGTGGACCAGCTACACGCGGCGCGGTTGGCATTTTACGCAGCCGTTTACAATCGGTCACTCGAGTCAATTCGAGAAGAACAACGACAAAAACTGCAAGATAACGTTGCTACTCAGAAGGATCGTTTTGAGGCAGGGCTGGCCGATCGGAGCGCATTTGTAAGCGCGACTGTCCAAGCCTCTGAGCTGGAGCCGCAAATTGAAAGCGCACATCGAGCCTATCTGGACGCGCAATTGCAATTGGCCGAAGCCATGGCGATCGATCCGGCAAAGACATCGTTGCCCGAACCCGAAGGTAAGCTGCAGTTTGTCCCGATGCACATCGATCTTGACTCCGAAACAGCGGCGGCTCTGCAAAGAAGGGCGGATCTCAAGCTCGCGCGTTTATTCGTGCGCGCCGCCAACGAAGATCAGCTGATTATCGCAGCCGACTATTATCCTGCCGTCGCAGGCGCGATTAACGGCGAGTACGTCCCGGTCACAGGAATCCATCGCCAAGGCTCGACAAGCAAGACACAGGATTTTATCGGATCGGAGATTCGTGAAAAGGCGACGTACACGTGGCGGGTCGTCGATAACGGCAAAGTAGGTGGCGCAGTTCTACGAGCGCGTTCGGCGAAGGAGATAAACGAACTGACCTGCCATAAGCTGGAAGCGGATATCCCCCGCGACGTCTCGCATATCGCAAACTATCTTAAGACAACCGAGGTTCGCGAAAAATCGCTCGCCGCGGCCTCCGGGGCCGCGGAGGAAAGCGCGCAGGTGGTCCAGCAAAATCTGGCCAACGGTCTGGCGTCGCCGCTCGATTACCGCACTACTCAAAACGCCTTTCTGGAAACCAGAAGCGGATTGCTGGACGCGATCTATCAGCACAATCTGGCAGTCGCGGAATGGGACCGCGCCACCGGGCGCTATTTTCAATTTTCCGAAGACACCGCGCAAAACGTGCATTAGTTCCAGCAATTGAAATTGCCGGAATCAAAAAGGGTCTGGTGGGTTGGTGGGATGCTTCTGGTGCTTCTCTTAGCCATCGTCTGGTATTTTTTCCTGCCAGTGGCGGAAGTAGCCAGGGTCCAGCGCGGCACGGCGATCTCCGCGGTCTATGGCACGGTGCGAATTGAGCCGGCGTTTGCGCCGCATGTTCGCGCTCAAAACTCCGGATTCATTCAATTGGCAGAACCTTTCTCGGCCGGGCGCGGTGCAATCGGCAAAAGCGTGGAGAAAGGACAGTTGCTGGCGACCATTGCTGATGAAGCAACTGCCCGGCTACTGAAGCAAGCGCGCGCGGACTTACAGGCCGCAATCCAGCGGGCCGCAGTCCCGGTTCCCTCATCGGAACCGCTGAAAGCAGCAGAAGATAACCTGGAACGGTTATCCAAAGTGGTCTCCTCAGGAAACGTTCCAGCGGTGGAGTACGAGAAGGCGAAAAGCGAGGTCAATCGCTTGCGCAGCGCCGTGGAGACGGAGCGGATCGATCGAGACCGTAACCTCAATGCTTTGGAAGATACTGCGAAAAAACTGGAAGCGCAGATGAAGAACTCGGAAGTGAGGGCGCCGATCGATGGTCTCCTCACAAATATCCAGACGATCGATGGCGAACTGGTTTCGGAGGGCAATGAGCTGTTCACGGTAGCTTCGCGTAAAAATTACGTCCGTGGCGAAGTGAACGAAGAGGACGTGGGCGAAGTGAAGCCGGGGATGAAGGCGAAGCTGCAGTTGTATGCTTATCGGACCAAAACCTTTACGGCCCACGTTACGTCGATCCAACCGGCCGCTGACCCGACAACCCAGCGCTACACCATTGTCCTGGAGATGGAAAATCCCCCCGACAATTTGATGGCCGGAATGACGGGCGAAATGAACATTATTACCGGCACACACGAAAACGTTCTGCTCGTGCCCACACGCGCCCTGCTCGTTGATCAAGCCCTGATCGTGAAAGGCGGCATTGTGCACGCTCGCACTGTTCAGGTGGGTTATCGAACGCTCGATTTCACGGAAGCTGTAAGCGGCCTAAACGAAGGCGATCACGTGGTCCTGTCCGACCAGGACAAATTGCATGCCGGAGAGCCTGTGCGACAACGACTCGAGGAGGTGTCGCAAGCCGCGAAATAACCATGACGCCGTCTCTTCGCATTGCGTTGCGTTTTTTAACCCATCGCAAACGCGCATTGCTCCTTAGCCTGAGCGGTGTGGTCTTCGGAGTCGCCATTTTCATCTGCACGCAGGCCCAAACGCAGGGGTTTGCTCGCTATTTCATCGATTCCACCATCGGCAGCAATGGCGCGCTGATGATCCGGTCGCGGTTCCGCCCCCGTTACGAGCCGCTCATGGTCTCCTCGAAGACTTCAGACGGAAGGGCGGGACGCCGCTCGTATTTCGAGGGGATCACCAACGCAAATGAAATCATGCGTGTGAGCAGGCAATTTTCCAACGTCGTCTCCTGTTCGCCCGTGTTGCGAGGGACTGTGAGCGCGCGCGCCGGGTTTGAAAATGCGACTGTCGATCTTTATGGGATTGAGCCCGCGCTCCATGCGCAATCGACCGATCTTCTCCACCAGCTGGTCGAGGGCAGCTTTGATGATTTTCGAAATAACACCAGCTCGATCATCATTGGTTCGCGTCTGGCGGAGACACTTCAAGCCGGGGTCGGTGACACCGTGCAACTGCTTGCACCCAGCGGGGAATACTGGCGTTTCACTGTGGCGGCGATTGCGCGGGCCGGCATTGGATCGATTGA
>DASXNN010000087.1:0-23142 GCA_036495045.1 Candidatus Udaeobacter sp. | reverse complement strand
AGAACTCGGCGTACTTGGAATCGGCGCCTTGGCGATATGAAAGCAGATTGTGGGTGCACAAAGAATTCAAACACGGAAAGTGGAAGGTGAACTGGCGGAAGCATCATGGCGGCGACGATGGCGATGAATACGCTGAGGAGGATGAGCAGGGGAATGGTGACGGGCATTGGCATGGACATCGTCACGGCGATGATGACTAGTCTGCGCGGGGATTGCTGCCGGAGGCGATGCTGCCTTTGCGCAATTAAAGAAAAGAGTCGGGGTTGCGTTTGAACTCCGAAAGACTTGATTTGATCGCTTCCCGCGCTCTCACTCTTCCCATCGGGTTCTGTGATCGATGTCGCGGATTCCCAGCTCGCTCCATTCGGCAGCAGCTTATCTAGCACTTCAATCAGGCACGAGTTCGATCCCTTGTTTTTCGGAAGAAGAGGACGATAAAAAATTATGGCGACAAAAATGCGTGCCGTACAAGTCCCGCAACCGCGGGGATCGCTTGAAATTGTTGAGCGGGATATTCCGGAGCCACAGGCAGGTTGGGTCCGAGTAAAAGTGGAGGCGTGTGGCATTTGTCATAGCGACTCGTTAGTCAAAGAAGGACTCTGGCCGGGGATTCAATATCCGCGAGTGCCGGGACACGAAGTAATCGGAATCATCGACGCGGTCGGTTCAGAAGTGCCTGACTGGAAAACGGGTCAACGAGTTGGCGTCGGCTGGCACGGTGGAAATTGCGGACACTGCGATCCGTGCCGCCGCGGCGAGTTCTTTGCCTGCACGGTGGCGCTGCTGACTACCGGAATTTCATTCGACGGCGGTTACGCCGAGTACATGGTCGCGCCCGCGCAAGCGCTCGCGTCAGTTCCCGACAGTCTCTCGTCGGTTGAAAGCGCACCGCTGATGTGCGCCGGAATCACAACCTTCAACGCGCTGCGCAATAGTGGCGCGCGGTCAGGCGATCTTGTCGGTGTGGTCGGCATCGGCGGACTCGGTCATCTCGGCGTACAATTTGCCAACAAGATGGGTTTCAAAACGGTGGCGATCGCGCGCGGCAAAGACAAGGAGCCGCTGGCGAAAAAGTTAGGCGCGTTTTATTACATCGACAGTCGGGAAAAAAATCCGGCGGAGGAACTGGGCAAATTAGGTGGCGCCAAGGTCGTGATCGCAACAGTAACGAACGCCGATGCGATGGCCGCGGTGATTGGCGGTCTCGGGCCGAACGGAACGCTGGTCGTGATTGGCGCAGCCGGTTCCATATCCGTCGATCCGATTTTGCTCATCGGTCGCCAGCGTTCGTTGAAAGGCTGGTATTCCGGCACATCGATCGACTCGCAGGACACGCTCGAGTTCAGTGCGCGAGCCGGCGTCCAATCGATAAACGAAATTTTCCCGCTGGAAAAGGTGGACGAAGCTTACGAACGAATGATGAGCGGCAAAGCGCGCTTCCGAGTCGTTCTCAGCATGGAACGGGGGAAGTAGAGATCAGAGATCAGAAGGCCGAAGGCACGAGGACGGTTATCCGTTCTTGGTTATTGGGTCAGAATCTGCAAACAGCGAGTAAGATCATAATTAAATCGCCGAATGAAGTCTCGATATGATGTTGTGATTTTGGGAGCTGGCCACAATGGGCTGGTCGCAGCGACTTATCTCGGCCGGGCCGGGTTAAGCGTGCTTCTCTTGGAAAGGAATAATTACATTGGCGGAGCGACTACTTCGCAGAAAGTGTTTCCCGATTACGATGCGTGGCTGTCGCGCTATTCGTATTTGGTCAGCTTGTTCCCGGAAAGGATCATTCGCGATCTCGCGCTGAATCTTGAGTTGCGGCGTCGGGCGATCGCATCATTTACGCCGTACGTGAAGGACGGCCTGCATAACGGACTGCTCTTGAGCAATGTCGATGAAGGGAAGAGCCGGCAATCGATTGTCGACCTTACTGGAAACGACACTGAGTATGAGCAGATGAAAAAATTTTACAATTTGTCGCACGTTTTTGCTGAATATACCTGGGACACGATGCTTGAACCGCTCATTGCGAAAGAAGACTTCCGGCGTCGGTTCGATCTTGGCGATTTTTCGCGCGAAGCGTGGCGCAGTCTGGCACAAGAGCCGCTCGGTCTGGCGATCGAAAGGTATTTGCAAAACGATCTGGTGCGCGGTCTCGTGTTTACCGACGGAAAGATCGGCGTCTTGACCCATCCGCGTGATTCGTCGCTGGTGCAGAACCGCTGTTTTCTTTACCATGTCGTCGGCAACAAGACCGGGGAATGGAAGGTGCCGGTCGGTGGGATGGGAGCAGTCGCGCGCGAGTTGGAGCGGGTCGCGCGCAAGAGTGGCGCCGAAATGTTGACGAATGTCGATCTGCGGGCACTCGATCTCAATGGAAAGACGCGCAGTGTGGAGTTTGAGATTGACGAACAACCGCAAACGGTTGAAGCGCGCTTTCTCCTGGTAAATTTTGGTCGGAACGTGCTGGCGAAGTTTGTTGGCAGATTGTATCAGCCGGATCCGACGGACGAAGGTTCCGTGTTCAAAATCAACATGCTCTTGCGCCGTTTGCCGAAATTGAAAGCAAAAAAATATCCGTCGGCTGAGGCGTTTTGCGGAACATTTCACAGCGACGAAGGCTACGAGCAAATGAATGTCAGCTACGCTCAGGCGTGCCAAGGGCGACTGCCGAATAAAACACCGTGCGAAGTCTATTGCCACACCCTAACCGATAACAGTATTCTCGCTCCGGAGCTGCGCGAAAAAGGTTTCCAAACGATGACGTTGTTCGGGCTCGACGCGCCGTGGAGTTTGTTTGCGCGGGACAACAAGACCATGCGAAAACTCGCTGAGACCAAGTTTCTCGAGAGCATGAATCAGTGGTTGGAAGAGCCACTGGAAAATTGCCTGGCCGTTGCGCGCGACGGGAGTCTCTGCATCGAAAGCAAAAGTCCGGTCGACATTGAGGACGCGCTTGGAATGTACCACGGCAATATTTTTCAGAGCGCGCCGACGTTTCCATTTGCCGAGACAAAGGCGCAGATCGGTAAATGGGGAGTCGAGACCGAGTTTGAGAATGTGTTTCTCTGCGGTTCAAGCGCGCTGCGCGGCGGGGCAGTCAGCGGCATTCCGGGGCATAATGCAGCGAAGAAAGTGCTTGAGATCGTGACAAATGGCCGGTGACAAGTGACAAGTGACAAGTGCCGAGAAAGAATGTTCGAAGTGGAAACTCGGAATGCTGATTCTGCCGATGTCGCGTCAATCAACGCCATCATTCGCGCAACATACGATATGATCTCGGACCCGGCCGGGAAGAAGCGCGACTGGAACCGTGAGCGCTCGCTGTTTTATCCGGGCGCGCGTTTAATTCCGACCGCGAGCGTCCCCGGAAGAAACGATGTCGATCTGGAGCCACAAATATTGAATGTCGAAGGTTACATAGCGCGGGCAGAACCACTTTTTGAGAAAGCTGGCTTTTACGAAACGGAGATCGCGCGTCGTGTTGAGCGGTTCGGGCGAATTGCGCATGTGTGGAATAGATACGAGTCGCGCCACAATGCCGATGATGCGAAACCGTTCATGCGCGGGGTCAACAGCATTCAGTTGTTCTATGATGAGAATCGTTGGTGGATCGTGAGCATTTACTGGCAGCACGAGAGCTCTGAGCACCCGATTCCAGAGAAATATCTCGAAACAGAAGGTTGAGAGTTGATGAGCGCGGAGCGCTCGCGTCACCTACGGGTTCCGAACGCTTTCGCTACTTCGAGATCCGTGCCGGGCGATGACAAACGCGTTTACTTCCCTGGTAAATTGGTCGAGAACGGATGGAGCGGATTCGGCCGAATAACGGAGCGCGATGTACGCACTCGAGATTTGTCGAATCCGGTTGGACTCGTTAGGCAGCAGCCGGGCGGCGCGATTTGAGAAATCGGATGGGCCTTCCCATAGGTGCCGCCGCGCGCCAACGCGGGCGGCCTTGCGGCAAAAACGTTCGTACAATGCCTTGACGCGATCTCTGCGCGAATGCGTCCGCCACCATATCCATGCGACGTAAATTGCGAGAAGAGCGGCAGCGATAAGCAGTATTCGAATGATCAGGGAGACCGGTGTGCCATCGGCAATCCCGATTTCGGCAACGAATGACCGCTGCGTCTCAGCATCGAAACTAAGAACGCGAGTGTCCCACGCGTAAGTGAGTGTGTCCCAGGCGAGCCGAACCGTGGTAAATAATGGCTGACTCGCAAGGTTCCTCGCGAAGGCATTGTTGCTCGTCTGGCTTGAAGTGGCCCGTCGATCGAGAAATGAAGCGAGTCCGAGGTTGACGCGCTCGGGCGCGACCACGCTCGTCGGATCGACCCTTACCCAGCCGCTCTCCGGAAGCCAGACCTCGCACCAGGCATGTGCATCCGCTTGTCGCACGATAAAGAACCGGCCGAATTCATTGTACTCGCCGCCGAGATAGCCGACGACGACGCGCGCTGGAATTCCAGCCAATCGCATCAGGGTGGCGAAGCTGGCGGCGTAGTGCTCGCAGAAGCCGGAGCGCCGACGGAAAAGGAATTCATCGAGATCGTTTCGTTTGTATTCGCCCGGTGAAAGCGAATAGCGGAAGCCTTGAGTGCGAAAAAATCGTAGCCCGTTGTTTACCACCGTGCGAGGGCTGACGCTGCCAGCAGTCCAGGATTGCGCCAATTCGCGTACCGCCGGACTAATCCAAAGCGGGACTTCCAGTAATATCTTGCGTTCGCGCGGTCGAAGTTCTTGGACAGAAATTCTGGGAAAAGATATGACTTCGTATCGACGCGGTTTTCGAATCAGGTGATCGCTCAACAGGTAATTGCCGGTCACGAGCGTTGACCCGGAAGGCGGCTCAGACGGCGAATCCAGCGCGAACATCCAGCGGCCACCGTGCGGCTCGATCGTTATCCATTGTCGGATTGCTTGACCCTTATATGCCTGCCGGACGGACCGAGGAATCGACACAGGGGTTACAGGACTGCGCCATTCCAAACCTTCGCCCTGCGACATGACGCCGCCGCGCCAATACATCGCCGCGAGCGGCGGTATCCGCTCGTCGGGGAATTCCGCGTGGAAAGCCACGTTCGAAGATTTCGCGAGCGATGCGACGCTACCCGGGAAAAGTCGATCCGAAAAACCGCCAGCCATCCAGGCCGGTTGCGCGACCTGAAATCGAAATCCGGTGTTTATGCGCGGAAACAAAAGAAACAGTAAGAGGATGAGCGGCAACGCCTGCGCGAGGAGCTTGCA
The DNA here is from genome assembly GCA_036495045.1 of Candidatus Udaeobacter sp. Lineage (GTDB taxonomy): Bacteria > Verrucomicrobiota > Verrucomicrobiia > Chthoniobacterales > UBA10450 > Udaeobacter. Next base: position 17,895 of record DASXNN010000087.1, on the reverse strand, counting down.
TGCCGCAAGCACGGGCGACCAGACAGCACCGGCCGATGATCCGCGATAGAATTGGATTAGCGACACCAGCAGCAAGGCAAACGCGATCATCAGGCAAAGCGCGATCGCCAAATCCTGCGAGAGAAAAAATCCGCAGAGACAGAGCACCCACGCGAGCATGACCATGAACTGAAACTCGCGCGCGGTGTGCGCTTCCAGAATCTTGAGCGACATCAGAACGACGATGAGGGACACGCCGGCCTCGAGTCCTTTCAAAGAGCCGTAGCTTAAAAAAATGGCGGCGAGCGTCACGCCCACGAGAACGAACTTCCAAATCACGGAGCGCAACCGATATCCTTTCGGTTCCATCCAAAATTTCGCCGCGAGCGTGATGAGAAACAGCACTGGCACCCAGGTTGCCAGGGCACCGAACATCGGCGGCAATGTGAAAAGCAACGCCGCCGCCAGCCACAGAAGCGGCTGCCGGGGAATGCGCCTGTCTCTTTTGCGAAATGTTCTCACTTGAACAAGGCGAGTGTCCGCAAGCAGCGATGGAAATGCCACTCACCAAGTGACGGCGCGATCTCGGCGGCAGGAAGACGCAAGCCGTATGGATGTCGTGCGCGCTCAGCCTCGATTACCCATAGCGCGAGCTGCGAAAGCCGCTCTTCCAGATCGCTGAACCGGACTGCCGCAAAATCGAGATAGAGTAAGCCATCCGCTTCGGCCGCGAACTGCTTCGTCATCAGCGGCTGCCCGCGTGCCACGGCCTTCCAATCGATGTGATGTTGCGATTCGCCGGTGACATAGGCACGCACGCCTGCAAAATCGTCGCCTTCTCCAAGCTCCGGCCGCGGCCGGTTCTGCGTTGAACGCGCACTGCCCAGCGGGAGCTTTGGATCACCGGCAGGCTTCGGATAAACAAGATAGCGCTGCGGCACCGTGACACGTCTCCATGCGCGGAGAAAGCCCAGCGGATACACACTAGCGAGGCACAACCTTCCGATCTCGTGTTCGCCGCGAGTCGGCGCGGAAAATCGAAGGATCACCCGCGCCGCTTTGCCGGATGGGATGCCGTCGATGAGTTCAGGATCCCCATCAAAGCGCGGCAAACTCAGCGTAATCCCATGCCGTGCGGCGCGGGATTCATTCGTGATCTCGAACGGCAGCGAAACCTCCTGTCCCGCAAACGTCGGTTTGACAGATTCCGCAGTCGCTTTCAAACCTCCCAGATTCAAGAGGGTGTGCGGAATCGAAATCAGGAATACGCTTGTCAGACCAAACATGAGCAGGTAGGCCGCGGCGTTATTCTGACTCGATGCTGCGTACCACATCGCGACGAGAATGAACATCAGGCCGACCAGGCTCCTAGTCGGAGAAACGAAAGGAAATCCGCGCGCTGTCATGGCACTGGTACGCTGCGCAGCAAGGCGTCAGCGAGCATGCGCCCGCTTTGACCGGGCTTCTCAATATCGTGCCCCAGGCGATGCGCCATTACCGCGGCCCCAACCGCCTGAATGTCTTCAGGGAGCACCATGTGCCGTCCGTTCATCAGCGCCCACGCCTGTGATGCATGGAACAAAGCTAGGCCCGCGCGTGGCGATAGGCCGGTGCTGTGCCGCTGTCGCGAGGCGTCAAGCAGATCCTGCAGGTAATCGAGCAGTGCGGACGAAGCATGTACTTTGCGAACGTTCTCCTGAAGCTCGAGGAGCGTTTCCGAGCCAAATACCGGCTTGATTTCCTTCAGCATGTCGCGGCGATCCATTCCCAAGAGCATCGCCCGCTCGCTGGCGCGGTCCGGCACTCCCAGCTCAATCCGCATTAGGAAACGGTCGAGTTGCGACTCGGGAAGCGGAAAGGTGCCAACTTGATGCTGTGGATTCTGTGTCGCGATGACGAAGAACGGCTGCGGTAATTCGTGGGTCACGCCGTCAGCCGAGATTCGGTGTTCCTCCATCGCTTCAAGGAGCGCGCTCTGCGTTTTGGCCGTCGCACGGTTTACCTCATCAATCAACACAACCTGCGAAAACAGCGGCCCGCGATGAAACACGAAGCACTGTTCATCCCGATCGAAGATGGAATTGCCGAGAATGTCGGCTGGAAGCAGATCGCTGGTGAACTGGATACGCTGAAAGCGAAGCGCGAGTGAGCGTGCGAGTGCCTGGGAAAGGGTCGTCTTGCCGACGCCAGGGATATCTTCAATCAGAAGGTGGCCACGCGCGAGCAGGCAAGCGACCGCGAGCTGCACCGCCGCGGTCTTCCCCACGATGACTTCGCAAATCTGCTTTGTGAATGCCTCAACGTATTCCCTCACGCCGAAACGATCCGCAGGATAAAGGCTGTGCGCAAACATGGATCCACAAAACGAATGGAAAGGCGGTGAATTTAAGCAGTACGGTGCTGGTTGGTGTCGGCGAGGGGAAATAAAAGCTAGAACGGTGATTCTTCTTCGATGGCGGTGCTAATGGCTTGGGATGTGTGTCGCGATAATGTTTGACAGCCAAGCCGAGAGCGAAGGCGAGCAAGACAAAAGCAATGACGCGCTTTTCCTCTCGAGTGAGAACGAAGCGCTGCCTCAGTGCCTCAAATCGTAAATGCAAACGTCCCTTCAATTCGCTGATTTGGCTTTGATCTGGGGCCAAACGTGCACGGAGCGATACTTTCCCTTAATATTAAAGTCGTAGAATCGCAGCCTTTGATTCCGCCGACATCAAGTCGCGATATATCGAAGATGGCACATCGAGATAGCGATAGACCGCGCCGTTCGCGAATTCGATTTCAAGAATGTGGCGGCGTTTGCTGTAGCCAACTCTTGCGATTGCAGCTGAATCAACGCGCTGCCGCGGAATGTGGGAAATGATCGGTTGCGAACTGGGGGATTCCGGTCGATCGGCGCAGCATATTTGCCCGACTGCAGTCAGCACCAAAATGATAATCAAACGCGTCGCATGATCGCGAGTTGTTTTAGATTCTCGCCGCTCAGTGGTCGAGCAAACTTATGCTGAGATAAAAACGGTGCGCCCGGCGGTCGCGCCTTACCGTTATTGTCCAAGCGGCGTCGTGATTTCGGTGCCGGGCGGTGGTGCGAATTCGAATGTCGATGGAGAAAGTGGCGCGCGCGTCTGGTTTGAGTAACTAGTCACAATTCGGTCGCCATTCACTTGCAACATTTCCGTGCGCTCAGCTCTTAGGTTGCCGTCGATGCGCAAGTTGAGTTTTTGAAAGATCCGTTTCATCGCCAGCGTCCGTGGTGTTAGCGCCAACTCATAACCGTTGTCGATCTTCGTGCCGATGATGTTGAAACTGTTTTCGACGTTTTCGAGGTTCAACGCGGAATTGATTGCCGCAATGATCGAATCGAGCGGCGAACGCGAGCCAATGGAATAACGCTCGGCGGATTTAAAATTCGGATAATAAATCCAAAGCTGTTGACCGTTGCTCACAGTCAGACTGGGTGAGTTACCCTCCACTTCACGCCGAAACTTGTTCGGCGGCTGGAACCAAACGTGGCCCGAACTCACGATGGGTTTCTTCATCAAACGCAAAAACCGTTGTTCCTGAAAACCAGCTTGCGTGATCCGATTCTCACGAATTCGCGCGAGAAGGTTCTCGAGCTCGGATGTCGAAAGTGGACCAAAGTTGGCAAAACTCGTCAGCGGAACGAGACTGAGAGTTGTTACAAGGACCGTCCGTATGAGATTATCGAAGATCACCTTCAAATGCGCTAAGATCGTTTAAAGACTTCGATTCTGTCGCGGCCATCGCTGGTAACGTAAAGAAAATTGTCGCGACCAGACTCCAAAAAATGCCGATCGCGCAGGCGCTCCCAAGACCGCTCAGTGAAGGATTGCGCGCCAGCACAAGCGAACCAAAGCCAGCGACAGCTGTTAATCCAGCAAGCAAGACAGGCTTTACCACACCGGCAACATCGTGCTCGATGTCATCCGTTTTCTGCCAGGCCAATATCAGATAAATTCCGTAGTCCACGCCGATCGCCAGCACCAGACGGAAGGAAAGGACGTTGAGCAAGTTTAGCTGGATGCCGAGCAGTTTCATTGAAGCGATCATTGCACCAATCCCAAACGCGAGCGTGATGACCTGGATGATCCACAGGCGCAAGTCGCGGTATAAAATCGCTAATAGGGAAACGTCGAAAATGGCCATCAACGCGCTGATAAAGAGAAGTTGCCGGTGCGACCACGGCAGCAAATCGGCAAGCGCATAGCTCCACCCCGACAGGATCATTGGGATCTCCGCCACTGGCAGCTCGCGACCCAACTCTACGCGTTGCGCATGAGTGGACACGGGTACATTTGTGGTGGCAAATCCGGTCGTGAGCAATGGATCATGGGCGAAGTAGCGATCGATCAAAAACCACCAGTTCGATGCTACGGGCAATCTTTCGCGCCAATTGGGTAAAGGCGCCCTTGGATCGACAAGATGTTGCAAATTATCAAGGAGAGTGAAAGCCGGCGTGAATGCGTCGCGATTGAATCCTTCGGCTTCGAGTGTTTCTTCGAGTGTTTGACGCGCCGTTTGAAAATCAATTTTGCTCAACTGTTCGCGATTCCGCTGCATCGATCGTGGTGAAAGACAAAGCGCAGTGGGCGTGGAGAAGTTTTTGATTTTGCCCGCGGCCCGAAGGTCGCTCCAATGCGCGGCAATCTTCTGCCAGTCGTCGTGCAGTTGTTGCGGATTGCTCGCGTGCAGGATGGCGAGGACCGGCTCCCAGCGCATCGGCATTTTGTGCATGATCTCTTGAAGCGCGAGACTGGCACGACTGTTCTTCGGCTCCAGTGAACGTGTGCTTGCCTCGAAGTGAAGCGGCGGAACAGGTGAAAACCCGATTGCGGTCAGCGATACGAGAACCGCGCTCGCAAAAATCAACATGGGGGCAGGGCGCCGCACGCTCCATCGCACGTATTTTTTTACCATCTCGAAGACCCAATCGTGATGCAGCGGAGGCTGCCGTTCGCGAATGAACAGGAACAAAATCGTACACATAAAAAGACCGGCAAAGAAGATGCCGATTGCGATCAGCGCACCGAGCTGCGAGAAACCCAGAGACCCACTCAGAATTAGCGCAAGAAATCCGACCGCAGTGGTGAGCGCGCCAAAGAAAATTGCCCGGCCAAGTTTGGCAACGGAAGTGGCGATCCCTTGACGATGTGATTCTCCATCTATCCGCGCTTGCTGATAACGGCCAAAAGTGAGGATGGCAAAATCAACACCGAGGCCGACGAGAATGGCGCAAAATCCCACGCTCACCATGCTCAGGCGTCCAAAAATGAGAAAACCAAGCGACAGCGCCACCAGGCATGAAAGCAGGAGCGAAAATCCCATGCCGATCAGTGGCAGCCACCGGCGGAAACCGACAAAGAAGATGCTGCTTACGAGTAAAACTGAACCTGCCAGCGTTGCGACGATGTCGTAGCGCATGCTGAGGGAAATTTCCGCCACATACGCTGAGCGACCGGTCACGAGAACTTCCAGAGGACCGCCATCCCAGCCTTGGAGTGCCGTTGCACGAAACGCGTTTACTTCACGCATCAAACGCTGGCATGCGAACGCACTAATTGATGGCTGGTTCGTTACCGCCAGAAAAACCCGCATCGTCCGGTCAGAAGAAGCGAGGGGCTGCTCTTCTTCGATCGCGGTATTTTCTGCAAAAGGTTTGAGCGCCGGAGCAATCAAACCGAGCGGGTCGAACGCGAGCTCAAACTCCGGGCGCGGCGAGCCTGCCTCGATCTGCTGATGCAAGCGCTGTAAGCGCTCGCGGATTTTTTGTGGTCGCAAGATCGACACGGTTTCTTTGAAAACGGGCGGTTCGAGGTTCAGGAGCAATGGCACTGCCATCGATTGGAGATCGCGAACCCCATCCGGCGTCTGCATTGGCGAACCGGCCAGGACTCGCGTGCACCAGGGTTGCTGCCGCAATTTGTTAGCGAAAACCGGCGCAAATCCTTCCAATTTATCGACATCATCCGGACGGCAAACGAGCGCGAAAGTCAATTCCCGGGTTTGCTCAAACTCGCGATCGTAAATTTTCAGTCCCTGCACGGAACGAAAACTCGCTGGCAAGATGTTAAGGACGTCTGAATCAAGTCGCAGTTGGGTGACGAGGATCCCAATGCAGCCGATGCCAACTAGACCGACGCCAAGCCAAACTTGTGCACGCGACTGCGTGACAACTCGTGCGATGAGATCGCTGATGCGCATAAACTCGCGCGACCGTCGCGTTTCAAACTCCGCGCGTCAAAAACGGAACAGAAAAGTTTCGTTGCCAGCGATGTGTCGCACCGATTGTTGATCTTGCGAGTGAATCAGTTTGTCGCGGAGCCCGAGCCAGCCGCGCAATTGTTGCGGCGCATGATCAATCGGACCGGACCAACCGCCTTGCGCCAGAGGGCCTTTGATTTCAGCGAAGCTCGCGTCCTGGCGCAATGATAGCAATGACACCCCGGGTCCTTTGGAAAACGTGAGCGCGAAATCGCCATCTTTTGAAAAGCGAATGATAACGTCGCCGATGAGCGTCGTTCCTGCCGTGCGATATAAAAGTTGTCCGCTGCGTACGTCCCAATTGCCTGCGGGTTCGGCAAATTGATACCGCGTGATTGTCGTGCAGCTGATAAGATCGACAATCGACAGCGCGATGATTATCGCACGAAAAAAAGCCGATTTGGACGGATGTGCGCCGCCGCGCCCCTGAAACCGTAGAAGATGACGGCGCCTGGCCCTCCGTACTAAGATTTTCACGCGGATGCGGCTTCAGAGGTTACCATGTCTGCAATTTCTTCTTTTTTCGGAACAAGTGTGAGCCGTGGGCCGATCGCGTAATATTTTTGTAACCAGACTAGGAAATAAAAGACCCACATCCGCCAGCGGATGGCAAAGCTATTGCCGACGTTTCCGCCGAGCACCGCGTTTACCGCCGGCGGGAGGCCGAGCAGGTCTCGCGGTGCCAGAAAGACTTCGATGAATTCCTTTGTGTACCAGGCGTTGACAAAACGCAGATAAATATCCATTGCACGGTGGACTGCTCGCTCGTGACGGCGAAAGAGCCGGCGCGCCTTATGCGGATACTCCAACACTTCAGTCAAAGTATCGGCGCAACGTTCGCCACTGAAGACAGCGAGAAAAACGCCGCTACTAAAGATTGGATCGATAAATCCGGCAGCATCGCCTGCGAGCAACCAGCGATCGCCCTGCAGCCGTGCGCTGCGATAGGAGAAATCCGCTTCCACATAAACTTCCGATGCGCGCCGCGCGTTCGTCATTCGTTTGGCGATGATCGGTTGTTCGGTGAGCGCCTGCTCGAGAAAATCTTCGGCGCTGAGCTTTGATTTACGGAATATTTCGCTGTCAAGAACGATACCAATACTAGTGCGCTCGGTGGTAAGCGGAATGACCCAGAACCAGCGATCAATTCCACGAACCAAAACTGTAAGTGTACCGTCGATTCCTTCAGCGCGCCAAACACCATCATAGTGCGCGAAGATTGACAATTTCTGAAGATGATCATATGTCGTTTTAATTTTGAACTGCCTGCCGAGAACGGAATTGCGCCCACTTGCGTCGATTACGTATTGACTGCGAACGGTTCGGGAGGACCCATTCCATTTGACGCCACATTCAACAGCATTCTTTAGGAATTCGACTCGACTGACTGAAGTTTCCTCATGCACTTCCGCCCCGCATTCGGCGGCGTGATCGAGCAGCACCTTGTCGAAATCGGCTCGCGTGACCTGATAAGCGTGATCGGTTTGCGAACGGAACCCGTCCTTGAAATAAAATTTGGTTCCCCGCTCGGAACACGCTCCAAAGATTTCGCCGCCGAATTTTCTCAGGAAACCGGCGCGCAAAAGTTTTTCGTGCAGCTCCAGTCGGCTGAACGCTTTCATGCTAAAGGGCAGAAGCGATTCGCCAATATGAAAGCGCGGAAATTTTTCGCGCTCAAATACGATCACGCGTCGCCCGGCCCGCGCGAGCAACGCGGCAGCGGTGCTACCAGCCGGTCCTCCGCCAATGATTGCGACGTCGTACATGTCGATTTTCATCTCTGAGCTAATCTTATCGGGAAATTACTTCATTTGCCAGCCGCAGATTGAGCATGGATAGAGCCATTACCCAGAAGAGAAGCCGGAAGAAAAGAAGCACCGTTCAGTGAACCATCTCCCAATATGAATTTGACCGCCGTTCCCACCGGGACAACCGCAACGAAAGACAAACTGGTTTGGGGCATGCGTCCCGCACACCTCGTTTTGTTGGGGGTGGCCCTGGCGACGTTCTTTCGATTTTGGTACATCGGCTGCGTCGACCTTGTTCCTGACGAAGCATATTACTGGGTCTGGTCAAAACACTTTGCCCTTTCCTACCGGGACAAGGGTCCCCTGGTCGCTTGGACCATCGCGCTGGGCACGCACCTTTTCGGTGACACGGTATTTGGTGTCCGCTTTTTTGCGGTCCTGCTTAGCGCCGGCACCGCATTTCAGTTGTTTCGGCTTGCCGAGCGATTGTACGACGACCGCACCGCACTTTGGTGTGTTGGCGTCGCGGCGGTAATCCCACTGTTCTCGGTCGGATCCATTCTGATGACGATAGATCCCTTGAGCGTGTTTTTCTGGGCTTGGGGCGCGAATCTGTCGTGGACGGCTTTCGAAACCGGGAAAATGCGCTATTGGCTGCTGCTGGGACTGGCCGTGGGCGTCGGTTTCCTCGCAAAGTTCATCAACGTGGTCCAGCTGGTTGGACTTGCGCTGTTCCTCTGCTGGTCGCAGCCACACCGGCATTTTCTTTTCAGCCGGCAAAGTCTGGCAACGTTGTTTACGTTTGGAGTGAGTTCGTTTCCAGTGTTTTGGTGGAATGTGCAGACGGGCTGGCTTCATGTTCAGGCGCTTCATGAACGCAGTGGCATCAAGCATTCTTTCGGCATCCATCCTTGGGAATTCCTCCAATATCTAGGCGCAATGTCTGCGGTGGTCTCGCCGCTGATCATGGCTGGCATATTCGTCGCCACCATCGGACTCTGGCGCCTCCAAGGCGATCAAGCACGAGTTAAACACCTCTTGAGTCAATTTTTGCCTGTCCAAGTCATGTATTTGCTCCTCGGCCTGAACAGCAGAGGAGAACCCAACTGGATTGCTCCGTCCATGATCACTGGAATTGTCCTGCTTGTGGTCTTTTGGCGGCAACTCATTGCCCGGACCCCAACATGGCGCTGGGCGGCATGGTCCGCGCTAGGCCTGAGTTTGGTGGCGACCATCTTCCTTCATGCCGTAATTTTTCTTCGCTTGCCCTTGAAATATGACCCTTTCCGCCGGGCCGAGGGCTGGTTGGATTTCGCGCAGCACGTACAGAAAGCTCGCCAACAGACTCACCCCGACCTATTGATCGCCAGCGGCTACTCACCCGCCAGCATGATGCAGTTCTATCTGCCAGACCATCCGTTTGCGTATGTGCGACCCGAGGCTTACGGCAAAAGCCAGTTCACGCTCTGGCCGGGTTATACACTCAGACATGGAACGCGGGCACTCTTTGTTACCGTTGGAAAGGCGCAATTGCCGCAAAAAATGAAGGACGATTTCAACCACTCGCAGTTGGTTGATGATTTCTGGTCGAAACACCGCGGCCGGGCGACCACGCGTTTCCATATCTATTTCCTCCTGAACGACTGATCGGCAGAAGCTGCGGGGTGAACCGTTACAGACGGGTGCGGAACGATCTTTTTCCAGCAAGTTGTGCAGCGAATAAGCGAAAGCGCCTTTGTGGCCTTGGTCTGCTTAGCCGCAGTCGGTTTCCGTCGCCACCCAATCCAGCCATTCCCCCAGGACGAGTAGGGTCCAAAGGGGGCGGGCATGGTCGGCTTTCCGCTGGCAATGTTCGGAGAAGAGTTCCATGGCGGCGGACTTGTGAATACCGACCTGTTCTAGGCGCCCCTTTTCTAACGTGGCGGTCGCCCATTCTTTTAGAGGGCCGCGCAGCCAGCTGCCGATGGGCACCGAGAGGCCGCGCTTGCGCCGGTTTATGATTTCATCCGGCAGGTAACGCCGGGCGTAACGCTTCAGAAAAACCTTCGTCTTGAATCCCCGCAGCCGGTCCTCGACCCGCAGCGATTTCGCGAACTCTATTACCGCTTCGTCCAGGAACGGCGCACGCAGTTCCAGCGCTGAACTCATGCTCGCGCGGTCGGCCTTGGTCAGCAACCCCTCAGCCAGCAGCGTTTCCAAATCCCACCGTTGCGCTCGGTCCAGTAGATCACCGTCATCCGCGTCATGGCTTTCGAAGTCTATCGGCGCCACCCCCAGTCGGCGCAGTAGCGCCGGGGTGATGCTGGAAACCCAGAACCGGTGTCGCGACATGCCATTCAAACAGGCGCCCTCCAGAAAACGCTTGAGTAAGAACGAAATCGTCACCTTCTTCTCGCTGAGAGGAAGCGCTTCCACCACGCGCCTGATGGCGAACCGAAGCCACCTCGGCAGCTGGACGAAGTGTTTTGCAATCTCCACCCCAATGTAAGTCGGGTAACCCCCAAACAATTCGTCGGCACCTTCCCCGACCAGCGCCATCTTGCTTTCCTGTGCCGCGCGCTGGGCCAGCAAAGTCGTTGGAATCCACGCGGGGTCAGCCAGCGGTTCACCCACCATGCGGATGAGCGATTTCAATCCATCCCGCACGTCATCGGGTTTGACCTGCACCGTCACGAGTTCCAATTTCAATTGTTTTGCCACCACCGCCGCGAAGCGGCCTTCATCGAAAGATTGTTCCTCGAAACGCAGGGTGTAGGCTTTGAATGGTCGCTTTGGGTGCAGTGAGCGGACAACCGCCGACACCAGTGACGAGTCAATGCCGCCGCTCAAAAAGACACCGAAGTCCACGTCCACGTCGGTCTGGCGACCGATGGCAGTGCGGAACGTTTGATCGAACGCCTCGAACGATGGCGGTTGTTTGGCCGTCTCCGTGATCTGCCAGTGCCAGTAGGATTTTCGGCGCACACCGCTCAGGTCGAACTGGATCAATTCACCAGGCGCGACCTTTCGGATTTCGCCGAACGGCGTGTCCGGTGAGAGGAAGATTCCGAGCTGAAGATATTTTCGCAACGCCTCCTGGTCGAGGCTAACTGGCAACCGGCTGTGGGCGACCAAGGCAGCAATCTCGGTCGCAAAAATGATTTCGTTTTGGTTCATTGCATAAAACAGCGGGCGTTCCCCCGTGCGGTCTCGCGCCAAGGTAAGGCGCCGGTTGCGTGGGTCCCACACCGCAATGGCAAAGGCCCCGACGAGCCGCGTTGCGAACGCTTCGCCAAGTTCGAGATAAAGCCCGGGGATCACTGCCACGTCCGTTTCCTGTTGCAACGGGCGGCCCCGCTCCGCCAGCCAGCGGCGTAACTCACGGTGATTGTCAATCTCCCCGTTGCAGACGGCTATCACACCGCTCTCCGCGTCCACCATCGGTTGGTTGGGCTGATCTTTCGGCCCACGAATGGCCAGCCGCGTCGCGCCCAGGACCGCCGACTCGATGTCCACCTGGCCGGTGGCATCCGGGCCGCGGTGGGACAGCGACCGGAGCATTGCCATCACTCGGAGATGGGCAGCTTCGGGAGACCTTAGGCTGGAAAAGGCGACATTGCCGCAGATGCCACACATTTCAGGAACCTCCCGGAGGTGGCAGTTGGGCGGCCCAATAACCGGAGACAAGGTGTTGGACCAATGCGCCGCCCGCGCCGCGGGCGAAGTTCGCGCCGCAGACAAAAAAGCGAGCGCCAATGTTGGCCATTTCCAACTGAACATGTCCGAAAGTGTAGCCAGTTGTATCATGGCCCCATCTGTTGGGGGAAGAGATGGATCGTGTTAAGATAGGTATTCGCGCCTTCTAAAGTGCATTGTTGCTCGCGATGGTGCAAACTACCCAGCAACAGCGACACGTCGACGCGACCGTCTCCAGTGCCCGCGCTTCGCGCAGTCAGTGGATGGGCCACTCTCTGAATAGGGACTCACATATCCAGTCATGAAGAAAAATCTGAGTTGTGCTAACTTCTGCACTGAGAAATGAAACTAATTGATCGGTTTGTCAGCCGTGAATTGCTGGTCAACGTCCTCTTCGCAATCGCGGTGCTGAGTCTGGTCCTCGTTGTCGGAAACATATTCCGCAAACTTCTTCCTTTGTTGGTGAACCACGACGTGCCGATGGAATACCTCATCACGTTCATGGCCTACGTGCTGCCTTTCTCACTCATTTTCACCATTCCCTGGGGATTGCTGACCGCGATTCTGCTCGTATTCGGACGGCTTTCTGCGGATAACGAGCTGATGGCGCTGCGTTCAAGCGGCGTCAGCATTTCCCGTATTTGCATTCCGCTCGCCGGGATTGCGCTTGTCTGCACGGTGATCTGCCTATGGCTCAACGTGCAGGCTGCGCCGGCCGCGCAGGAGAAATTACGCAGCATGATTTTTGATCTCGCTACGCGCAACCCGATGGCACTTTTTGGTAGCGATCAGGTAATTGATCAATTTCCCGGACGAAAGATTTATGTGGGGAAAAAAGAAGGCAACAAGCTCAAGAACATTACTGTCTTTGAATTGAACAGAAATTCGCTTCCGGTAAAAGTCACTTATGCGCGCACCGGCACGCTCGAGGCCGATTTAGCGAACAAACAAATTCTAATGCATCTTTATCAGGCGCGTTATCAGGCGCGTGATGAAAACGACCCGCTCGACCTGCGAAAGATTCGTGACGGAATCAACATGGTGGAAGGCACGTTGCCGATTAGCCTCGAGGAGCTATACGAGAAGCAGAAAAAACGGCCGGACCGTTCCGCGTTATCGATCGAGCAACTGCTCGAACAGCTCAAGAGCGAGAACAAACATGAGCGCAGCGCCAGCCGAACAGAAATGAACAAACGCTTTTCATTTCCGTTCGCCTGCATCGCGTTCGCCATCATCGGTGTGCCGCTTGGCGTTACTTCCCACCGCCGGGAGACTTCAGTCGGCTTTGCCATGGGTTTGATCGTCGCCATCAGCTATTTCCTCTTCGTTATCATCGGTGACACTTTGCGCGGAAACCCAACAGTGCATCCGGAACTGCTTGTCTGGTTTCCAAACGTGCTTTTCATCGTGCTCGGCGCATTTCTCTTTCGGCGACTGGCGCGACAATAGATTGCTTTAAGATGCAGGCTCAATTTGTCCTCGAGCAGGGAATGAATTGGAAGCAGGCAATCACGTGGCTCATCAGTTTCAGCGCGTTGCTCGGGCCAATTGCAGGAATTATGATCTCCGATTTATCTTCGTGGAAGAAATCTCACCGCACCTGACTCGCGGCGAACCATTTGATCGATGCTTATGCAAAAGCCTGTTCTGCCGCACTTTGATTATCAACCGAAACCGTACGTGGGTCCTTCCGCCGACGAAGTTCTCCGGTTACGCAAGCAATTCCTGAATCCGGGAATTTTTCTCTACTACAAAAACCCGATCATGCTCGTCGAAGGCAGGATGCAATATGTGTGGGACGAGCACGGTAAAAGATATCTCGATGCGCTTGGCGGGATCGTGACTGTAAGCGTCGGCCATTGTCATCCGCATGTTATCGATGTTGCGCGTCGGCAAAACGAAACGCTGCAACATTCCACTACGATTTATTTGCATCCGAACATCTCCCAGTACGCGCAAGCGCTGGCCGCGAAAATGCCGGGCGATTTGAAAGTTTGTTATTTCGTTAACTCTGGCTCAGAAGCGAACGATCTCGCATTGCTCATGGCGCGCGCTTACACATGCAACTACGATGTGATCGCGCTGCGCAATGCTTATCATGGCGGGAACGCGGCGACGATGGGCCTGACCGCGCATCGCACCTGGAAGTTTAATGTGCCGCACAATTTCGGCATGCATCATGCCATCGTGCCCGACCCATATCGCGGATTGTGGGGACGCGAGGATAACGATGCGGGAAAGAACTACGCCGATGATGTAAAGAATCTTCTCGACTTCGCCACATCCGGCCAGGTCGCCGCATTCATCGCGGAATCAATCCAAGGCGTGGGTGGCTGCGTCGTTTTTCCGGATGGTTATCTCAAACATGTTTATGAACATGTGCGTGCAGCCGGCGGCTTGTGCATCGCCGATGAAGTACAAACGGGCTTCGGCCGCACCGGCACGCATTACTGGGGATTCGAAACCCAGGGCGTCATTCCAGATATTGTCACAATGGCGAAAGGAATTGGCAACGGCTCTCCACTCGGGGCAGTTGTAACTACGCCAGAAATCGCGGCCACACTCACGCAACGCATTCACTTTAACACTTTCGGCGGAAACCCGGTTGTGTGCGCCCAAGGAATGGCGGTCCTCGAAGTGATCGAGCGGGAAAAGCTTCAGGAAAATTCCCTAACAATTGGAAACCGGCTTCTCGCTGGACTGAATCGATTAAAAGAAAAATACAAACTGATCGGCGATGTGCGTGGCAAAGGCCTGCTGGTCGGCATCGAGCTGGTGAAAGATCGACAATCAAAAGAACCTGCCAAAGAAGAGTGCGCGAAAATTCTGGAGACATGTAAGGAAATGGGATTGCTCCTCGGTAAGGGCGGACTTTGGGGACAAACGATCCGCTTCTCGCCGCCGATGTGCGTAAATGAACAGGACGCGGATTTCCTTCTGGATGTATTGGATCGCGCGTTTAGTAATCTTTAACCAGCTACTGCTTGGGAAAGCAGCCTCCCAGAACAGTCCCAAGTAATTGCCTTTTCTCTTGCACTGCGCCTGAGGAATTCTGACAAAATCGATGGGGCCTGATTCGAGCTCAGGAGGCCGCTTGGAATTTTAGAGTCTTAATGAACCGTCCGATTCTCTCATGATTCTCTCAGACTTCTTCCGCTGCCGGCCCAAGGGAAAGAGAAGCTGGCTCGAGCCAGCGATAACGCCGGCTTTGAAACATCGGAAGACGAACTGGCAATGCATCCCACAAACAAACAGCCACACAGGCCAGCACTAAACCTGAGGCATAGGGCCGCAGGTCATTGAGAAACTCGATCGCTCCGAGAGTCGCAACCAATTTCTTATCGATTAGCATCACGTGCACGATCATGGTCAGACTCGCGAGCGAGATAATGAAATGAAGTACGCTCAACCTGACGTTCGCACCAAGCGCAACTGCGCTGATGATCGCGCCCCACACCAGGTAGCGCTCGTGCATTTGACCAAGCAGCGCGAACATTAACAGCCAAGGCATGACAATCGCTATCAGCAGCCGGGGATCGCGATTACGAACGTGCCGTGCGGCGCCGAGCGCGCAAAGAGCAAGCCCACCCAGGTAAAACAAGCGCAATGTCCACTGCAGAGTGAGATCGAAATGCAGAGATCCAAAATCAGCCGACCAAAAGGAATCCTTCAGATCCCATCCTGAATTAGCAAGAAGCGATGACAAATTGTAGCACGAACTGATGAAAAGATACGGGTAATGCTCGCTGCCGTAGAGAAACCCGACTTGCAACCATGCGAAGCTGCCGCCATCGAAGGCACCCACGACAAATACGGCGAGCGCGGTGAGACCGGCAATCCATGTTCCCGCATGTCGCGGCCTGTCCCACAAAAGAAATAGCAAGCTAACGCTGGCCACAATCCCGACCGCAATCCACGCAGCCGGGTTACGCAGGAGCCAGGGCGAAGCCAGAAAGGCCGTTGTTATGGCAAAGCCGACGAGTACGCGAAATGCGCGCATCCATCTTTTTTGCCACAACGGCCAGAAGAGGAAAAAGGGCACGACGAATAAGAGCTGTCCTTTAAGCATTGCGCCAGCGGCCAAAAGACATCCGCAAACCAACCAGCGATTCTTCAACGCTGCGAGCAGAGCAAATAGATAAAACGGTACGATCCAGACGTCCCATTGTGGCCAGCCGTGCGCATCGAGAATCATCGAAGGTTCAAGCCACGCGACGCTCGCCGCGAGCAAGCCGCAAATCCAGCCGCGATGTTTCGTCGGGAAACTGCGCAAAAAAATCGACATCTTCGCATCAGTTGCTCTCCGGAGCCAAAAGCGAACAAGGAGAAAAATCGCCACCGCCGAGGCTAATTCGCAGACCAGATTCGCGTTCAGCAACGGTTTCACATGGCCTGGGTGCGCATCGTCCGTTCCGGGAAATTCACTGCTTACCTGTTTTGCCCAGATCGACATCGCCAACAGTCTCAAAGGCGGATAATCGAGGCCGTAATCATTTTCGTAAGCCTCGCGTTTCACCCGATCATACAATCCGAAGTAGCCGCGGAAGAACGCAGCCCATGAATCGGCGGAGCTTTCGTCAGGGGACAAATGACGAGCTTCCGTCAACGTCTTGCTTCCCCAATAGAAGCCATTGACGATGTCGTGCTGAAAACGCACGTGCCTGGTTTTTGCCCAAGTCCAGTGGCGCAGTTGAATGCCGACAACAAGAAGAACAATCACCAGCAACGCAAGCAGGGCGCGACGAGCAAATCCGCCGGAGAACAATCTTTGAAGGAGCGCGCGAGTGGCCATCGATTGATCTTAAGGAAAGACAGTAGTTCGATTCGAAAGGTTACAATAGTTTGTTTCGTGAGACTGCTCGCACCGGTGGTTTGTCGCTTCAGCGGTCGGAGCCGATTATTCGACCTGATCTATGCCAGACTGAACGGCGGAATCAAGACGCGGCGGATACATTTCGGAGCTGTTTTGATTTGGTGGACGACGCCATTAAACTACGGCTTGCCGTTCGATACGGTGTGGGCAAGATATACGCCCCTCAATTAAGCGCGAAACGATCCAGCGTAGCTCAGTGGTAGAGCGGTCGGCTGTTAACCGATTGGTCGTAGGTTCGAATCCTACCGCTGGAGCCAATTCTTCGATCTGCGAAACCGACCGCACTAAAGATCGCTTTTTCAGTTTGCTTTCGCGGTCTCCATCAGCATAAGTAAAGACGCGGGGTGGAGCAGCCTGGTAGCTCGTCAGGCTCATAACCTGAAGGTCGCGAGTTCAAATCTCGCCCCCGCAACCAATTTTCTTTTTGGATGTCGGGAGTTTATCGCGTTTACGTTTTGCGAAATCTTGATGCCAAATTTTACATCGGCTTTAGTGAAAACGTCACTTTGAGAGTCCAGCAACATAATGCCGGATTAACACGCTCGACCCGCGGCAGAGGGCCATGGAAATTAGTTTGGCAAAGTGATAAGCTTAAATTGTCAGATGCCAGAAAGCTTGAGTTTGATTTGAAACGGCAAAAAGGCGGGAACGGATTCTACCAAAAGACTGGACTGAGAAAGTTATGAAGGCCGCGCCCCGCCCTGGCGGGGTCGCCCCCGCAACCAATTTTCTCGCCTCGCCTCTTTCACGTGCCCGCAAAAGATTCGCCGCAGTCGCGTGCCGGGAAAATTCTTGTCGGCACCGCCAGCTGGTCCGATCCAGGTTTTGTTCGGAGTTGGTACCCGAAAAAGCTGCGCCCGCATGAGCGACTTGGTTGGTACGCACAACATTTCGAAATGGTCGAAGTAAATTCGACGTTTTATTCGGTTCCTGATTCGCGAATGGTTGAGCGCTGGTGTGCCGCCACGCCTGACGGCTTCACTTTTGACGCGAAGCTACATCAGCTTTTTTCGTTTCACTCGACGACGGCGAAATTATTGCCCCCGGGTCTGCAAAAACTCGCGAAAATTGATGACAAGGGCAAAGTGAATCTCACGCCAGCGCTTGTAGAAACGATGATTGAACTCTTTTTGCGTTCGATGTCGATCTTGCGCGAGGCCGGGAAACTTGGCGCCTTTCTTCTGCAGCTTTCACCTGCATTTTCACCCCGGAGGCACAAGCTGGAAGAACTGGATCTTTTAATCGATATGCTGCGCGATTATCAACTGGCGATTGAATTCCGAAATCGCAACTGGGTAGTCGGCGAGCAATTCAGAGAGACCATCGAGTTTCTTGAACGGC
>DASXNN010000086.1:0-15449 GCA_036495045.1 Candidatus Udaeobacter sp. | reverse complement strand
TCGCACAACGCTTTCACAGGCGAATGTCCTTTCACCCAAGGGCGCATTTGACGGCCCGGAGCAGAGTTTCGTCATCGCGAGCAACGATCAACTAACGCAGGCCGATCAATATCAGCCTATCATCGTCGCGCACCACAATGGTGCGGCAGTGCCTTTACGCGATGTCGGCACGGCAATCGATGCACAGGCAAATCGCGACCAGGCGGGCCTCTTCAATAATAAGCGCGCTGTGCTGTTGATTATTTTCAAACAGCCGGACGCGAACGTCGTTCGCACGACTGACCAGATTCACGCGATCCTTCCGCAACTGCGCACATGGCTGCCCCCCAGCGTGCATCTCGACGTAATGAGCGATCGCACAATCACGATCCGCTCTTCCGTGCGCGACGTGCAACTGACGCTCGTCATCACAATGGCCCTTGTGGTGATGGTGATGTTTCTCTTCCTGCGCAGGTTCTGGCCGACGTTCATCTCCGGTATTACGATGCCGCTCGCGCTCGCGGGCACCTTCGGCGTGATGTGGCTGTGCAGTTACAGCCTCGACAACCTCTCGCTCATGGCGTTGACGGTTTCGACCGGATTCGTTGTCGATGATGCGATTGTCGTAATCGAAAACATTGTGCGCTTCATTGAGAAGGGCGAGCCACCGCTTCAAGCCGCGTTGAAAGGCGCGCGTCAGATTGGTTTCACCGTCATTTCGATTAGTCTCTCGCTCGTCGCGGTTTTCATTCCGCTGCTTTTCATGAGCGGCTTGATCGGGCGTTTGTTTCACGAATTCGCCGTGACGTTGAGCGCCGCAATTCTCGTTTCCGGCGTCGTTTCGTTAACGCTCACGCCCATGCTATGCGGCCGATTTTTGAAAAACGAGGAGCGACATCGGCAGCGTGGAGTGGTCGATAGACTGAGCGAGCGCGGTTTCAACGCAATGCACGATTTTTACGAACGTGGCTTGAAGTGGGTCCTCAAACACGAATACACCATGCTCATTGTCACCGGACTGGTGATCATCGCGACCGTTTACCTTTACTTCGTTGTGCCAAAGGGATTTTTCCCGCAACAGGACACGGGACAAATGATGGGCACGACCGAGGCCGCGCAGGACATTTCCTTTGAGGCGATGAAAGAAAAGCAAGAGCAGGTCGTGAAAACTGTCATGGCCGATCCCGCTGTGCAGGCCGTCGGCTCATTCTTCGGCGGCGGGAGCGGCTCGGCGTTGAATAGCGGCCGCATGTTCATCAGTTTGAAACCGAAAGGTTCGGGCAAAGGAGAACGCAAAGATGACGCGGGCACAGTTATCGCGCGTCTGAGGCGAACGCTCTCGAAAATTCCCGGCGCGCAACTTTTTCTCACAGCAAATCAAGACATTCGTGTTGGCGGAAGATCGTCAAAAGCGCAATATCAATATGCGTTGTCGGATCAAAATATCGAGGAGCTCAATTCGTGGGCGCCGAAGCTTGTGAACAAGCTTCACGAATATCCGCAGATCAAGGACGCCACGAGCGATCAGCAATTTCGCGGATTGCAGGAAACCGTGGTAATCGATCGCGATGCGGCCGCGCGCCTCGGCATTCAACCGCAGGCAGTCGACAGCACGCTTTACAGCGCGTTCGGCCAGCGGCAGGTCTCGATCATTTACACGCAGCAGAATCAATATCACGTCATTCTCGAGGTCGATCCGAAGTTCCAGCTCGATCCGAGCTCTCTCGAAAAAATCTACGTCAAATCAAATTCCGGAAGCCAGGTGCCTCTGAGCACGATCGCACATTTCCAGTTGGACAACACGCCACTCTCAGTCAATCACCAGGGCCAGTTTCCATGCGTGACAATCTCCTTTAACACTGCGCAAGGCGTTTCGTTAAGCGAGGCAACGCAAATCGTCGAGCAGGCGAAACGTGATCTCGGAATGCCATCAAGCATTCGCGGAAATTTCGCCGGCACTGCGCAGGTTGCTCAGGCCTCGTGGGTGACAATGCCGTGGTTGCTTCTCACAGCGCTCTTGGCCGTTTACATCATCCTGGGAATGCTTTACGAGAGCCTGATCCACCCGATCACGATCCTTTCTACAATACCATCCGCTGGCCTTGGAGCTCTCTTAGCCATGCTGGTAACCGGCAATGAGCTGGATCTCGTCTCGGTCATCGGAATTATCCTGCTCATCGGGATTGTAAAAAAGAACGCAATCATGATGGTCGATTTCGCGCTCGACGCTGAGCGCCGCGAAGGACTCAGTCCCGAAGAATCGATCTACCAGGCGTGTCTCGTTAGGTTCCGGCCGATCATGATGACGACGATGGCCGCGATGTTCGGCGCGCTGCCGCTCGCCATCGGGATGGGCATCGGCAGCGAACTCCGCAAACCGCTCGGCATTGCCATCGTTGGTGGCCTGATTGTTTCACAGATCCTCACACTTTATACAACTCCAGTGATTTATTTAGCGCTCGATCAACTACGGCAAAGGAAAAAGAAGTGGCCTTCGGACGTTGTCGCTTCGCCTGGTGGGCTGGCCGCGGGTATCCCAGTCGCCAGCTAGTAAAGTGTTGTCTGAAATGTAAGAGACCTTAGTGCGTGGTTGACAGCGAATTAAATTCGCGATTGAGAGTTAAGTCGTGGCTCGGATTCTTCTTGCGGATGATCAGCGCGACATCCTCGAAGCGTTGCGAATCCTCCTCAAGGGTGAGGGGTATCAGACCGAAGCAGTCACGTCGCTCGCCGCGGTGTTTAGTGCGCTGGGAAAGAAAGATTACACGCTGCTGATCATGGATCTCAATTATACCCGCGACACGACTTCGGGAGAGGAAGGCCTGGCGGCCATTCCCAAGATACAGGAGATCGATAGCACGTTGCCGATCGTTGTAATGACAGCGTGGGCGTCGATCGATCTCGCAGTCGAAGCAATGAAACGCGGGGCGCGAGATTTTGTCACGAAACCGTGGGACAACGAGCGCCTGTTGACAATCGCGCGCACACAAACTGAGCTGGCGATGGCTCTTCGCCGGAGCCGCAAACTTGAAGCCGAAAATCAGCTGCTACGCGGCAGCATGCCAAACCTGATCGCCGAATCAGCCGCCATGCGGCCGGTGGTGGAAATGATTTCACGGGTGGGGCCGTCTGACGCAAACGTGCTCATCACTGGAGAAAATGGAACAGGCAAAGGCTTGATCGCGCGGGCGCTTCACGCACTCTCCCCGCGCGCATCGCGAACGATGATCACTGTCAACATGGGCGGTTTGTCCGAGACGTTGTTTGAAAGCGAACTTTTCGGACACGTAAAGGGTGCGTTCACCGACGCGAAGGCCGACCGGGCCGGTCGATTTGAACTTGCAGATGAAAGTACGCTTTTCATGGACGAGATCGCAAACATTCCGGTCGCCCAACAGTCAAAACTGCTCCGCGTAATCGAGACAGGTAATTTTGAACGTGTCGGTTCCTCGAAAACACTGCACGCAAATGTGCGCATCATATCTGCTACAAACGCAAATCTGGAGGATGAAATCGCGGCTGGGCGTTTTCGACAAGACCTCCTCTTTCGTTTAAACACAATTCAGATTGCATTACCTCCGCTGCGCGACCGCCGCGAGGACATCATGCTCCTTGCTAGCAGCTTTCTGCGGCAACACGTGCAGCGATATCGCAAGGAAATTACAGGTTTAGATGAGCAGGCGCGCGAGCGGTTACTACACCATCGCTTTCCGGGAAATGTTCGCGAACTCGATCACGTCATCGAACGAGCCGTACTCATGGCGCAAGATCGACAAATAAGAGCAGCCGATCTCGGCCTAACATCTGCGGGGGCTGAGTCTCGTAGTCTTGAGGAGATGAGTCTCGAAGAAGTAGAAGCATTTCTAATTAAGAAAGCACTGGCGCGAAACGAAGGCAATGCGCGCAAAGCAGCGGAAGCTCTGGGCTTGAGCAGAAGCGCATTTTACCGGCGGTTACAGCAATATGGGTTATGACTGGGGAGAGTACGCGCCTCGCGGTGAATTTCTCTTTGCAAATCGAATGTGCCACGTGTTCTCCCTGAAAGGGAACAGCAGAAATGAATGGGGTACCGAAAAGTCGCTACCGGCTGTCGCATGAAGGGAAACTAAGCTGGCTCACGCTCGGCGCGGCAGCTCCCGCCATGGTCGCTGCTCTCGCTCTCCTTTGGTTCGGCGATTACAGCGCGAAAGTGCAGTGGACGCTGACGATCCTGATAGTTGCATGCTTCATTGGGTTCATCTCGAGCGCGCGTGAGCACATCGTTCATCCGTTGCAAACAATGTCCAATCTGCTCGCCGCATTACGCGAAGGCGATTACTCAATCCGGGCGCGGGGCGCCAGCGCAAATAATGCATTAGGAGAAGTCCTCCTGGAGATTAACTCGCTTGGCGAAACGTTGCGCCTGCAACGTCTCGGTGCCTTTGAAGCGACGGCGCTTTTGCGCACGATCATGGGCGAAATCGATGTCGCGATTTTCACTTTCGATCCAGAGCGCCGTTTGCGTCTCGTTAACCGTGCCGGCGAAGCGTTGCTCGGTCAGCCAATGGATAAATTACTTGGCAAAACGGCAAAGGAACTCGGGCTCGACGCCTGTTATCATACTGACCAGGACGAACCGCTCGCGCTCAGCTTTCCTGGGGGATCGGGTCGTTGGGGCGTTCGGAGGAGCACGTTTCGTGAACAGGGTTTACCGCACGACTTGCTTGTGCTGACGGATCTCAGTCGCACGTTGCGCGAAGAAGAACGCCGCGCCTGGCAGCGGCTGGTGCGCGTGCTCGGTCACGAAATGAATAACTCGCTCGCGCCTATCAAGTCGCTTGCCGCCAGCTTGGAATCGCTGCTGTGCCGCGAACCGCCTCCACCAGATTGGAAGGATGACGCGCGCACCGGGTTGAACTCAATCGCGTCCCGGGCCGATTCGCTCAGCCGCTTTCTACAAGCCTATACGCACCTGACGAAACTTCCGCCGCCACAAAAACAAGATGTCGATGTTGCTGAACTCGTGCATCGTGTCGTGGATTTGGAACCAAGACTGAACGTCAAGATCATGGCCGGGCCGAAGAAAAAGATTCACGTCGACGCAGCACAGATTGAGCAGTTGTTGATTAATTTGGTGCACAACGCTGTTGATGCCGCGCTCGAAACGCACGGAAATGTGGCCATCGGCTGGCGCGAGAAAGAAGATTCAGTTGAGATCTTCGTTCAAGACGAAGGGCCGGGCATTATGAATTCCGCGAATCTTTTCGTGCCGTTTTTTACGACAAAGCCCGACGGCTCCGGAATTGGTCTGCCGCTGAGCCGTCAAATTGCCGAAGCCCACGGAGGATCGCTGGTACTGATGAACCGACGCAGCGGCAAAGGCGCGGAAGCTTTGCTGCAACTGCCGGTCTGAAAGAGACCAATGGAGAGGCGCGTCCCGAAATCGGGACGGCGGAATCCCAGAAGCGGAGTAATCGGGCGTTCGTCGTTCTTAGCGCAGCAAACGTAAGTGCCTGACCCGGTAGCCGATGTGGCTTCATTTCGTCATTGGCACGGAGATTGCGATACATATTGCCAACCAGAAGAATTTTTGAATCCAACAAGATCCCGGAACGCATTCTAAAGAAGGATGAAACCAAACTCCGTAGCAGCTCGTAATCGCAGGACCTTCCCATTGACTGACTGTAATTACTATTCGGTGACTCTTCGCGATTATCGTGGCCGCTGCGTGAAACCGGTGGCGCAACCCTTTCGCAATATCAGTCGTCAGTACTTCCAAAGGGAAGCGCGGCGTGATTTCGTCGGCGAAACGGTTTTGTTCGCGATCCTAGTGATCACCGCGGCCGTGCCGTTGGTCAGCGGAGCATCTGCCGTCATCGAACTTTGTCGGGCTTTCGGTCAACTTTGATTTAACTGTGACTCCACAGCGGCAACCAAAAGACGGCACGATCGTCCGACCGGCCGGATTCACGCCGACTCTCTCGTCGATGGACGTGCCGCGGGCAGGCGTTGCGGAAAAAAAGCGCAAGCGGCGCATCATTATCATTGCTGGGTCTGCGCTTGGATTGATTCTGGCGACGATTGCAATCTCGCGTTTAAAACCAGCCGTGCCGAGCGTGGAGCGTTCCACGGTGTGGATCGACACGGTCAAACGCGGCCCAATGGTGCGTCAGGTGCGTGGCCTTGGGACGCTCGTTCCCGAAGACATCCGCTGGATTCCGGCAAACACGGAAGGCAGCGTCGAGAAAATTTTGATCTGGCCGGGAACAAAAGTCGAACCAGGTGACGTTATATTAGAGTTGACCAGTCCGGAACTAGAACAAAGCGCGCATGACGCCGAGCTGCAGGCGAAAGCGGCGGAGGCGGAACTGGCGACCATGCGCGCGACTTTGCAGCGCGAATTGCTCGACCAGGAGTCGAAGACAACGGCAGCGCACTCCCAGTACGAGCAGGCGAAAATGGAGCGCGAGACGAACGACCAATTGGCAAAGAACGGCCTCGTGGCGGACCTCGTTTACAAGACCTCGAAGATCAAAGAAGGGGAACTTGCGAAGAGCGATGAAATCGAGCAAAAGCGTTTGGCATTCGCGCGCGATTCCATCGAGCCGCAGCTGGCCTCGAAGCAAGCCGCAGTCGATCAAGCCAACCAATTGGCAAAATTGAAACTCGACCAGGTCGAAGCGTTGCACGTGAAGGCCGGAATGTCGGGCGTGTTGC
This sequence comes from Candidatus Udaeobacter sp., assembly GCA_036495045.1. GTDB lineage: Bacteria > Verrucomicrobiota > Verrucomicrobiia > Chthoniobacterales > UBA10450 > Udaeobacter. The sequence goes on along the minus strand of DASXNN010000086.1, from coordinate 8,774 downwards.
AGCAATTGCCGGTGCAAATCGGCCAGCGACTCAAGGTAGGTGACAATCTTGCCCGCGTGGCCGATCCATCGAAGCTCAAGGCTCAGGTGAAAATCGCCGAAACGCAGGCGAAAGATATTCAGATCAAACAGAAAGCCGTGATCGATACTCGCAATGGCACCGTGAATGGGCACGTCACGCGCGTCGATCCCGGAGTCGAACAGGGAACTGTCACTGTCGATGTAGCGTTCGACGAGCCATTGCCGAAAGGCGCGCGCCCCGATCTTAGTGTCGATGGAACAATCGAGCTCGAACGTCTCGAGAATGTGGTTTATGTCGGTCGTCCAGCGTTTGGCCAGGAGAACAATACCGTAGGAATGTTCAAACTCCTCAACGGCACCTCGGAGGCTCGCCGGACGTCGGTGAAGCTGGGCAAGAGCTCGGTCAACACCATTGAGATTCTAAACGGCCTTCAACCGGGAGATCAGGTGATTCTCTCTGACACCAGCGCGTGGGACGCGCACGAGCGCATTCGCCTTAACTAAAACAAAACCAATCTCAATGAATTCAACATCAAGTGCTACCGAATCCATGCAAACTCCAACGACAAACGGCTCGATTCCCTTGATACGATTAAATGGCGTAACTAAAGTCTTTCTCACCGATGAAGTAGAGACCCATGCGCTGTCCGGAATCCATCTTGATATTCGGACCGGCGAATATGTGTCGATCGCGGGGCCATCCGGCTGCGGTAAAACGACCTTACTGTCCATTCTGGGTCTCCTCGATACTCCTTCGGAAGGCAGCTATTCGTTAAAAGCACACGAAGTTGCTAATCTGTCGTTTGCAGATCGGGCGCGGATTCGCAATCGCGAAATCGGTTTCATTTTCCAAAGCTTTAATTTAATCGGCGATCTCACTGTTTTTGAGAATGTTGAATTGCCGCTTACCTATCGTGGAATGGGTGCCGGCGAACGCAAATCGTTTGTCACCGAAGCACTCGAGCGCGTGGGGATGGCGCATCGCGCAAAACATTTACCTAGCCAGCTCTCGGGTGGACAGCAACAACGGGTAGCGGTGGCCCGCGCTCTCGCGGGCAGACCGGCAATTCTACTGGCTGACGAGCCCACTGGGAACCTTGATTCGCGCAACGGTGAAGCAGTCATGAACCTGCTCAGTGAATTGCACAAAAGTGGCGCGACCATTTGCATGGTCACACATGACGAGCGCTTCGCACAGCATGCCGACCGTACAGTGCATTTATTTGATGGTCGAGTCGTTGAAGATCGCGTCGCTGCCTAACGGAGCGATAAATGGAAACGTTTTTTCAAGACCTTCGTTTCGGGGTGCGAATGCTCCGGCGCAGTCCGGGTTTCTCGATCCTTGCGATTCTTTGTCTGACACTCGGCATCGGCACCAACGCCGCAGTATTTAGTTGGATCGAAGGAATTCTGATTCGGCCTTATCCTCTCGTCGCGCACCAGGACCGCATGGTTGCGCTTTTTGGTACCAGACAAGGAACTACGGAAAAGGAAGGCCTCTCCTATCCCGACTTTCTCGATCTTCAAAAAGACTCGACGCTTTTCGAGTCGTTTATTGTCGATCGAATCACGGGCACGACGCTCAGCATCGGCGATCGCGCCGAACGCGCCTCGGGCGGAATCGTTTCGGTGAATTATTTCGATGCGCTCGGGGTCAAGCCGATTCTCGGTCGTGGCTTTCGACTAGAAGAAGGCGAGGGACGAAACGCGCATCCGGTGACCGTAATTAGTTACCTGACCTGGCAGGATCGCTACAAGGGTGACCCGGACATCATCGGCAAAACGCAAGTTCTCGACGGCGTTCGACACACTATCATTGGCGTCGCGCCGGAAAAATTTCACGGCACCTTCATCGGATACTCGTTCAACTTCTGGGTGCCAACGTCGATGCAAGAGACTTTTGATTCGACCGGCTACAAACTCGAAGACCGAGGCGCGCGCTGGATTGAAGGTTACGCGTTTTTAAAACCGGGCGTGACGCGTCAACAGGCGCAGGCCGAGCTTTCCGCGATCGGGCAACGCCTCGAGAATGATTTTCCGGAGACAAACCGCGGACACGGCTTTGAAATTCTGCCGCTCTGGAAGACGCCATTCAACGCCGTCGCCAATCTGTCGCCTACGCTGGACATCACAACCGGTGTCGCGTTTTTCGTTCTCTTAATCGCCTGCGCGAATGTCAGCAATCTTCTGCTCGCGCGCTCATTGCTTCGACGTCATGAAATGACGATGCGTCTCGCGCTCGGCGCCGGACGCCGGCGCTTGATTAGACAACTTTTTACCGAAGGCCTCCTTCTTTCCATAATCGCTGCCGCCGGTGGAATCATGGTCGCGTACTGGTGTCGCAACGCTCTTGTGCTGATATCTCCAACCCGCACTCCGGGTATCACAATTGATTATCCCGGGCAGCTCGACTGGCGTGTGCTGGCTCTGAGCGTCGCGGTTTGCATCGGATCGACAATGTTATTCGGGCTGATGCCGGCAATTCAAGCGAGCCATGTCGATCTTTCGGGCGCGCTCAAGAGTGAAGGCAGCGGCTTGGTTGGCGGAAGTGGCAGATCGCGAGTTCGCTCGGTGCTTGTGTTCGTTCAAGTGGCGCTAAGTTTTGTGCTCATTGCCGCAACTGGACTACTGCTTCGAAGCCTCGTGCGGATGCAAAATTCCGATCCGGGATTTTCGAGACGAAACGTCGTGGTGTCGGCGGCAGATCTTTTTTCTGTCGGCTACAGACCCGATCCTGCGAAAATTTTCTACGAACAAATGCTCGAGCGCATCCGGGCACTGCCGGGGGTTCAATCGGTGGCATTGGCGCGGGTCAGGCCTTTCAGCTACACGGTTTACTCGTCTGCACCGCTGGAGATCGAAGGTTATCAACCGCCGCGCAATGAGCAGGTTGTGGCTGACTACAATCAAGTTGGCGAAGGATACTTTGCGACGATTGGGATTCCGATTATCGCTGGCCGCGAATTCACTAGAAATGACGACGAAAACGCGCCGGCGGTGGCGATCATGAACGAAACGATGGCGGCAAAATATTGGCCGGGGAAAAACGCGATCGGGCAGCGCCTCAAAGTCAAAGACAAATGGATGGAAGTGGTCGGTGTCGCGAAAGATGCCAAATACGAAAGAATGCTCGAGACGCCGAAACCATTTTTCTATGTGCCGGTTCGCCAGAACTTTTTCGTCCAAAACGGTTTCATTATTCGGACGGACCAAAGCGCATTCGCTATCATGAACGCGCTCGCGCGCGAACTTCACGCGCTCGATCCAAATCTCGCGCCGGTGGATACAATTACGTTGCAGCAGCAAGTCGACCGCATGAGTTACCCGCAACGCCTGGCGGTGGCGCTGCTGGCAATTTTTGGTGGAATGGCGCTTTTCCTCGCCTCAATCGGGCTCTACGCAGTCATGTCCTACTCCGTTTCCCAAAGTACCCGCGAGCTTGGCATGCGCATGGCGCTTGGTGCTCGCGCCGACGACCTACTACGATTGGTTATCTCACGCGGCTTACGCCTCACCGCGGCCGGAATCGTTATCGGCGCGGTGGTGGCGCTCGCACTTACTCGCTTGATGGGCAATCTGCTTTACAAAGTAAGCCCGCGCGACCCTCTCGCGTTCGCATCTGCATTCGTGATTATGACTGTCGTCGCGCTGGCTGCGTGCTTTTTGCCCGCTTGGCGCGCGACACGCATCGATCCAGCTCAGGCCTTACGGGATCAGTGATGAATATGCTGAACGTATTCGCATCCAATCGCTGCCTGAAAACAAGATCGACATCTTATGTTTGAAGAACTCTGGCAGGACCTCCGCTATGGTGCGCGGATTTTGCTGAAGTCTCCGGCTTACACCGCCATCGCGGTAATGGCACTCGCGCTCAGCATCGGCGCCAACACCGCCATTTTCAGCGCAGTCAATACGCTGTTGCTGCGCCCGCTGCCGCTGGAAGATCTGGACCGGCTGGTTTTCAGTGTCGCGCTGCGCGAAGGCTTCGATCCATTCGGGTCGTCGTTGCTGGAATTCGAAGCGTACCGGCAACGAAATCATTCATTCGCGAGTGTCGGCGCAGCGATGCTACGCTCTTTCAATTTAACTGGACGCGGTGAACCTGAGCGCATTCGCGGCGCGTCGGTCATGGCGGACTATTTAACAACGCTCGGCGTCAAGCCAGTTCTCGGTCGCGGTTTTACACTTGAAGAAGATCAACCCGGCGGCCCGGGTGTGGCGCTGATTGGTTACGGCTTTTGGCAAAAGCATTTCGGCGGAAACACGAGTGTGATTGGTGAAAAGCTGAATCTCGAAGGTCGCAGCCGCACGGTCGTCGGGGTGATGCCTCCGGGTTTTGATCTTCCCGAGGCGGCTGAAATCTGGTTGCCGCTGCAAACCAAGATCGACAGTTTGCCATTCGCGGACCGTGCTGTCCCTGGCTATGAAGTCGTGGCCAAACTTCGTCCGGGAATCAGCCTCAAACAGGCGGATGCGGAATCAAAATCTATCGCGCGCCAGTTGGAACAGGAATTTCCACAGGTCCGCGGCGGATGGAGTGTCAAATTGGTTTGGCTGCGACAAGAATTGCTCGGCGACGTCGCGGGTCGCGTGAATAAGGCGCTCATCGCGCTCATGGGCGGTGTCGGATTTCTTTTGCTCATTTGCTGTGCGAATGTGACGAATCTTCAGCTCGTCCGCGGCGTCGCACGCACTCGCGAGCTGGCATTGCGACGTGCTCTTGGCGCCAGACGATCGCGTTTGGTTCGACAACTTCTCACCGAAAGCGTGTTGCTAGCGTTGGTCGGCGGCGCGGGCGGTTTGTTGCTTGCCCATTGGATCCTTCCGCTGATCGCTGCGATGAATCCGATCCAGGGTATTTCGCTCGCCGGTTTCTTTCACACTTTCAGGATCGACAGCCGCGTTTTAACTTTCGCGCTGCTTGTCACGCTCGCGACCGGTGTGATTTTCGGATTGGTCCCGGCCTTGAAGGGTGCGGGTGAACGCGAAGTGATGCCGCGTCTCAAACAGGGGGATCAGCGAACGGCGGGCGTGGCTGGCCGCGGGTGGCTGAATATTTTGATCGTCGCAGAAATCGCGGTGGCGATGACATTGTTGGTTGGTGGCGGATTGATGTTGCAAAGCTTCAATCGACTTCAACATGTCGATCTTGGCTTCAGGCCGGACAATCTTCTGACGATGAAGACGATTTTGCCGGCGTCGAAATATTCCGAGTACCCACAGCGCGTTGCGTTTGTCGATCAGGTTCTTGCGCGCGTAAAAAATTTGCCGGGCGTTCTCGCTGCGGGCACGACGACTAACATTCCGCTGGAGCGCGAGATCGCCTACGACTCCGTCTTCAACGTCGAAGAACACCCGTCAGCCAATCCGAACGATGTCCCAATCACATCGCACCGTCTCGTCAGTCCGGATTATTTGAAAACGCTGGGCGTGACGTTGATCAAAGGAAGGTTGATCGAGGAGAGCGACCGCGCTGGGAGCTTGCCTGTTGTTGTGATCAGCGAAGAGCTGGCGCGTCAAGCGTGGCTCGGAGAAGATCCGCTCGGCAAACGGATCAAGCGGGTCCGGGCAGATCAGAATTTCCCGTGGATGACCGTAATCGGCGTCGTCAAAGACGTGAAAGAGGATTTGTTCAATTACCGCGTCAATCGTCCGGTGTGGTATGTGCCGTACGCGCAGGTCGAAAATAATTTCCCGGTAAACGTGGTCGTGCGAACGAATAGCGATCCGACAAATTTGGCCGCGGCAGTTCGTGAAGCCATCCATGGGATTGATCCCGATCAACCAATCTCAGATGTCATGACCATGAACGAAAATCTGAGCGGCGTTCTCGTGACCGAACGTTTCGGCGCGATTTTGATGAGCGTGCTGGCTGCGTCTGGTCTTCTGCTCGCGGCGCTCGGCCTTTACGGTGTCATGGCGTATTCGGTTTCGCAACGCACGGCCGAGATCGGATTGCGCGTCGCACTAGGCGCACAACGCGCACACGTGTTGCAACTCGTCCTCGGTCAGGGCGTAAAACTAACGTTGTTAGGTGTAGCGATCGGTTTGACTGCCGCCTGGGGCCTTTCGCGATTGCTCGTTAGCTTGCTTTTCGGCGTGAGCGCAACCGATCCGACGACATTTGCTTCGATTTCGCTTTTGCTCGTGTCAATCGCATTGCTCGCATGTTTCCTGCCCGCGCGTCGTGCGTTGACTGTCGATCCGATGGTTGCGCTTCGTTACGAATGACTAGTATGTTAAATGAGGTCAAAGTCGCGCTGCGCGGTTTGTTGAAGAGCCCCGGGTTCACCGTTATTGCGATTGCCACTCTCGCCCTCGCTATCGGCGCAACCAGCGCCGTGGTCAGTTTGGTCAATGCATTACTCGTTAGGCCGCTATCCTATCAGAACCCGGCGAGCCTGGTTTTGATCTGGGAGCAATTTAAGACACAAGGGCTGGACCGAATCCCGGTGTCACCACCGGAGTATGTCGATCTTGAAAATGGAGTTCACAACTGCGCGCAGATCGCGGCCTTCGATTACCGGAGTTTCAATCTCGGTGGTGAAGGCACGCCCGAACGAGTTTCCGGTGCAGTCGTATCGCCGACATTGTTTTCACTTCTGGGTGTCGAACCGATTGCTGGGCGGGGCTTTGCGCGGGAGGAACAAGGTGAGGGGCACGACGATGTCGTTGTCATTAGTGAACGATTATGGAAGCGCCGTTTTAACTCCGATTCATTTTTGGTCGGCAAATCTCTGCTCCTTAACGGCCGCAGTTACACAGTGATCGGAGTGATGCCGGCAAGCTTCGAGTTTCCGATTCCGCTTTTCAATGTCCGCGGCAATCAATTCGCCGAGCGGGTCGATCTTTGGAAACCAATTGCGTTTACCCAAAATGAATTGAAGAACCGCGGTGATCGAAATTACGGCGTGATTGCGCGTTTACGGAACGGGGTCACTGCGCAGCAGGCGCAAGCCGAACTTGATAGCTTGATTGCCAACTGGCGTCAACAATACCGCGACAATTATCGGAGTGGAGAAAGTTTCGGCGCGAAAATCTATCCTCTCCAGGAGCAGGTCGTCGGCGAAATGCGAACCGGTCTCGTCATCCTCCTTGGTGCGGTTGCTTTTGTTTTGCTGATCGCGTGCGCAAATCTCGCCACCATGTTGCTGGCGCGATCAAGCGTGCGGGAACGTGAGCTGGCCATTCGCGTTGCCCTGGGCGCGCGTCCATGGCGGTTGCTGCGACAGATGCTGACCGAAAGTGTTTTGCTTGCCCTCGGCGGCGGCGCTGCCGGCGTGATGGCGTCCATTTGGGGCATTGAGTTCCTGAAACATGCCGGGGCGCGCACCGTGCCGCGCCTGGCTGAAGTGAATGTCGATCTTACTGTGCTCTTTGTAATGGCAATCGTCACGATCGGAACCGGAATTCTGTTCGGACTGGTGCCAGCTCTGTCGAGTGTTAAGCCAGAATTGACGGAAGCATTAAAGGAAGGCAGTCGCAGTGCAACTGCCGGCCCGCGCCGCAATCAGATTCGTAACGGGTTGGTGGTGGCCGAAATCGCCCTTGCGTTGGTCCTGTTGGTTAGTGCCGGACTCTTGATGAAGAGCTACGTGCGACTGCAAAACGTCAATCCCGGGTTTAATCCGAACAACGTCCTGACAATGGAGATCTCGTTGCCGCAGCTGAAATATCCGTCGCCGGGCGCTTTTTATCTCGGAGCGGAGACGACGATCAATTTTTTTGCCGAAGCGAACCAACGCATCGCGAAATTGCCAGGCGTGAAGGCGAGTGGTGCGACCACAGTTCTTCCGCTCAGCGGAAGTAACAATGACTCCTCGTTTGAAATTGAAAATCGCATCACCAGCAGCGGCCACCCCGTTCCAGACGAGGAGATTCGAACGATCACGCCTGATTATTTCCGGGTGCTGGAAATGCCGGTTTTACAGGGCCGCTTCTTCAATGATGCCGACACTGCTCAGTCGCCAAAGGTTGTGATTATTAACCGTGCGTTCGCCCAAAAATATTTTCCGAATGGAGACGCTCTGGGAAAGCGAATCACGTTGGACAATCCGGAGAGCAATCCGAAATGGGCCACGATTGTCGGAATCGTTGGCGACATCAGACATCGCGGCCTCGATGTCGATCCAGAGCCCGAGTATTACCTGGCGCACACACAGCTGCCCGTGCGGAGCATGATTCTTGTCGTTCGCAGCGCTGAAGATCCCCGTTCGCTTACGTCGGCGATTCGTCGCGAAATTCAATCGATCGATCCGGATGAGCCAGTCGCGAATGTTCGTACCTTGGGCATGGTCATTTCCGACTCAGTCGCGCCGCGCCAGCTTGCGGCGGTGCTCGTGGGTCTCTTCGGCGCCATTGCGTTACTCCTTGCCGCTGTTGGCACCTACGGCGTGATCTCCTATCTTGCCGTGCAACGCACTCACGAGATCGGCGTGCGCATGGCGTTGGGCGCGCAACGTCGTGATGTGCTCAGACTCCTCGTCGGACATGCGCTAAGACTGGTCGGAATCGGAACTGTGATCGGTCTTGTTCTCGCGTTGTTTTCAACCCGCGCTTTGTCATCATTGCTTTACAACGTAGGCACATTCGACCTGACGACTTTCATCTTCGTCATGCTCGTCCTGGGCGGGATCGCATTACTTGCTAGTTACATCCCGGCACTTCGCGCAACCCGCGCCGACCCGATGATCGCGCTGAGTCATAGTACATAAATTATGATCAAACTGCGCCGAATCGAAAGGTTCTACCCGT
>DASXNN010000085.1:0-10449 GCA_036495045.1 Candidatus Udaeobacter sp. | reverse complement strand
ATGCCGACGATTTCGAGCATGCAACAGACGCCGGTGGCGAAATCGACGAAAATGTAACTGTAGAGGCCATCATAAAGCTGCAGAGCCGCGGGATAGAGGATTAATCCTGTCACGAATCCCGCTCCCCGCAGGAGAAACCATTCAACCCGCGCTGGCGATCCCCCATGCCACATTCCCAGCGCCATGCCGAGCGCGAATTCGGGCAAACGACAAATCGCGAAACCGCCCAGGACCCACAAGCCATTTTGTGGGTAACCGACGAGTAACAAATAGCGCGCGAAAAATCCGACACCGCACGCGATTAACAGAAACTTCCACGGTCCAAAATGTCGCGCTGTCCAAAAGAGCACCGGGAAAATCAAATAAAATTGGATCAGCATGGAGAAGTACCACCACGCTGCGTTGAGGTACATGAAGTTCATCTGAATATCGATGAAGCGCAGGCCGAGCAGGCTCAGCACAATGCGGCTGTCCACTGGTTCGAGCCGCGCGACGAAAGGAGAAACTAAATAAACCAAATGCGCGACCCAGTACATTGGATAGAGCCGTAGGAACCGCGCGCGATACCACGCGCCCCATTCCACCCGGCCCGATTCGGCCCGGCGCGTGGTCGATTCCATGAGCGTCCAACCACTTAGGATGATAAAAACGCCGACAGCATGGAAACCGAGTCCCGATATCTTTAGCCAAACCAGTCTCAGAATGGTCAGCGCGCTAGTCATGAGCCCGCCCCAATCGGGTGGCGGAAGCGTGCCGTGCTCGAAATAGGTCCTGAAAAAGTGAAAGTAAGCGACAAAGAGAATCGCCAGTCCATTCGAAATATCGAGCCAAAGGAGACGTTTCATCGTATCCGCTTAACAGTGCCAAAGCCGCCCGGTCAAGGCGCCTGCACCTAAGCCGGCATACTTAGAGCTCGCATGTCGTCTGCGGAACTTGCGGAAACGAGAGGACATGCTCGTCGACATTACTGGGTAGCCTTTGCTTGTCGGCGGAATCCTCATCTATTCAAAGAAACCGTTCGGTCGCGCGAAGCGCCGCCATCGTCGCCTTCGGTGTCGTATCCATTCTGACCTAGGCGGGAACATTTTTGTTCGGATCGAGCATTCGCAATCAGGGCTCTGATCTTCTACACACTTTCTGCCGGCCCTGCATTTTTGCTAGAGAAGCGGTCCGAGCCGGACCTCACTAAGAAACAATGACGTGACATTGGGAGGTTTTGTCATTAACTCGATAGCCAACGCTAATCGCGCCGCGATTGGCGAAAGCAATATTGATCCTCATTATGAAGCCTAAGAATCTAAGCAAGAAAATCCGGCGACTGGAAGCTCGTCTGCAAAAGGGTGCGAAGAAGCTCGCCAAGCTGAAACAGAAACTTGAAACCGCAGCGACCGCCGACGCGGCTAAGAAAAAAAGGAAATCGGCCGGCCGCGTTGGTGAAGCTCGCAAGAAGGTACCCCAAGTGCAAGCGGCTGCCGTCGAAAGACCAGGTGCTGCCAAAAAAGTGAAGAGAAAACTCAATCTTACACCAGAACGTCGTGCGCAACTCGCGGCTGCTATGAAAGCCCGATGGGCGGCCAAGAGAGCGGCGGCACAGGCCAGTACGCAAGACACTTCGATCGAGCCAGGGTTTACATCGGAACAGGCCTCTCAGCCGCAGTAGGCAGACGCAACGGCGACGCTGCAGGTCGAGCCGCCCGCTGCCGGCGAGCAGGGAGGCAAATTTTTGCATTTGCATCGTGATAGATTTCTGCTAATGTTTAACCAGATGGTTAAATATTCGCCAAATACTCTGAATCGCACGTTCGCCGCGCTGGCCGATCCAACCCGGCGGCGCATCCTCGCTCATCTCGCGCACGGCGATCGATGCGTCACCGATTTGGCGAGACCGCATTCGATGTCATTGCCAGCGGTATCGAAGCATTTACGCGTCCTGGAGAAGGCGGGGTTGCTCCGGCGTCGCCGCTATGGGCGCGTCCACGAAATGCAGTTGGAAGCCAAGCCGCTGAAACAGGCCGCGCAGTGGGTGGAAGAGTATCGCAAATTTTGGGAAGGGTCGCTCGATCGCCTGGCTGAGTATTTGGAAAAGACGCACAAGCGAACCGGCAAGAAAGGAAAGAACTAACCCAATGTGTCCGCTCTGCATCGCAAATCTGGCGCTGTTGGCCAGCGGCATGAGCACGACTGGCGGTTTAGCGGGGTTTGCTCTGAGGAAAGTTTTAAAGAAGAAACAAACAACCAGGAAAAAACAAAATGAAAACTGCACAAATGAAATTGAACCGAGAAATCGTGTCGCCAGCTGAGTGGGAGGCTGCGCGCCAGCAACTCCTCGTGAAGGAGAAGGAGTTGACCCGTGCCCGTGACGCGCTGGCCGCCCAGCGTCGGCGGATGCCGTGGCTGGCCGTGGAGAAGGAGTACGAGTTCGACGGGCCCAAGGGCAAGGCGAGCTTGCTCAACTTGTTCGACGGCCGCCGTCAGTTGATCGTTTACCGCGCGTTCTTTGAACCCGGCGTGAAAGGCTGGCCCGAACATGCGTGCGTTGGCTGTTCCATGGTGGCCGACCAGGTCGCGCACGTCGCCCATCTGAACGCGCGCAACACCACGCTCGTATTCGTGTCGCGCGCGCCGCAGACTGATATCGAGCGCGTGAAGGCCCGGATGGGTTGGGAGATGCCTTGGTACACAATAACGGACGACTTCGACAAGGACTTCGGCGTGGATGAGTGGCACGGCACGAACGCGTTCATCCATGACGGCGACCGCGTCTTCCGCACCTATTTCATTAACAACCGCGGCGACGAGCAGATGGGGAACACCTGGAACTACCTCGACATCACTGCGCTCGGGCGCCAGGAGGAGTGGGAGGATTCGCCGAACGGCTACCCCAAGACTCCGACGTACGAGTGGTGGATCTGGCACGACGAACCAACCCCGGAGTCCGATCGGCCCGGCCTGGTGCAACTCCGCGCCGCCCAGGCAAGCGGTGCGGCCAAAGCGATCGAGAGCTAGTACGCGGCGCTTGTAGAAGCGTTATATCCAACAAAGAAGGAGAAATTTATGAACATTGCTAATAAGACAATATTAATCACCGGCGCCAACCGCGGCATTGGTCAGGCGCTCGTCGCTGAGGCGCTCAAACGGGGCGCGAAGAGGGTATACGCGGGGACACGCAACGCATTAGAACATTCTGACAAACGCGTCACGCCCCTGACGCTGGACGTGACCAACGCTTCGCAGATCCAGCAGGCGGTCAACAAGGTCGATACCCTTGACGTGCTCATCAACAATGCCGGCATCGCTATCTACGACGACCTGAGCAATTCCGACGTCATCGAGCAGCATCTGGCCGTCAACCTCCTCGGAATGTTCAAAGTGACGCGAGCTTTCTTGCCGTTGCTGAGTCGCTCCAAGGGGGCCATCGTCAACAACCTGTCCATGGTGGCGCTCGCTCCCGTGCCGGTTGTATCCGCTTACTCAATTTCCAAGGCGGCCGCGTTGAACATGACGCAGGCACTGAGGGCGCTCCTCGCTCGTCAGGGGGTGACCGTTCATGGGGTTGTTTTAGGCCCCATTGATACCGATATGAACAGAGGCTTCAATATACCAAAGGCTTCGCCGGAGTCTGCGGCGCAGGGCATCTTCGACGGTTTGGAGAAAGGCGAAGAGGAAATCTTTCCCGATCCCGCGTCCAAGGCCATCGCAGAGGGCTGGCGCGCAGGCGCAGCCAAGGCACTCGAGCGCCAGTTCGCCGGATTCGTGCCGGAAGGCGGAGCGAACCCTTAGTGAAAAAATGGAACAACTACTAACGCAATTAGCAACAAACCATAAGGAGAGACATCATGACGAAAACCAGGACTCAACGATGGATTGGGTTCGCCGCCATGATCAGGACAGTTCTTAAAACAGAAAGAGAGATGATATGACGAAGAAAATTAACTTGGCGGAAGCAGTTGTAATCGAGCGAACTTTCAACGCGCCGGTCGAGCGGGCTTGGAAGGCGCTTACCGATGTGGCGCAGATGCGGCAGTGGTATTTCGATTTAAAGGAATTCAAGCCGGAGGTGGGGTTCGAATTTCAATTCGTGGTCGAGCACGATGGCACGACCTACGATCATCGTTGCAAGGTCACCAAGGTGATTCCGCAAAAGAAACTCGTCTATAGTTGGCGGTACGCGGGACACAAGGGAAATTCATTGGTTACGTTTGAATTGTTCGCCGACGGCGACAAGACGCGATTGAAACTGACGCATGAAGGCCTGGACACTTTCCCGAAGACGCCGGCTTACGCACGCGAAAATTTCGAAAAAGGCTGGACAGAAATTATTGGGTCGGAACTCAAGCAATTCGTTGAAAAAGGAGGAAAATCATGATTACGAAAAGAATGGAAAGACTCTCACTTGAGATCAGCCGTTTTATCAAGGCTCCGCGCGACCGGGTCTACGCCGCCTGGACCGATCCAGCACAACTGAAACAATGGTTCGGGCCGGAGAATGTGCAGACAGACGATTTAATCGTGGATGTGCGCGTGGGTGGAAAGTTTCGCTGGAACCTCACCAATTCAGAGGGCGAGAAGATGACGTGCCGCGGCGAATATCGTGAGCTGCAGCCGGATAAGAAGATCGTGTTCACATGGCAATGGGAAGACGACGAAGATTGGGAAAACCATGTCAGCATCGTGACGGTAGAACTGGACGACGCCGACGACGGCACTGAGCTCCGCTTATCCCACGAGCGATTGCCAAACGAAGAGTCACGCGACGGTCACACGCGAGGCTGGAACAGCGCGCTCGACAAATTGGAGAAATTTTCCAGCAGATAAATCGTAGATTAAAAATAGGAGGTAAAAATGAATACTGAAGAAGTGGCAAAGAAAGTAGTGCAGCTAACCCGTAAGCAAGCGTGGAAGGAAGCGATCGATACGCTTTACGACAAGAACATCGTGAGCGTGGAGGCGCGCACGATGGATGGCAGTTCACCAGAGACGCGTGGCATCGACGGCGTGCGCGGGAAGACCGATTGGTGGGTGGAGAACATGCAGGTGCACAGCGCCAAAGTCAGCGGACCGTTTGTCGCACACGATCGATTCGTCGTGCAATATGACATTGACGTGACGGACAAGAATTCGAAGAAGCGGATGCAGCTGTCGGAGGTTGGCGTTTACACCGTCAAAGACGGCAAGATCGTGCGCGAAGAATTTTTGCCGATGGCAGAGTAAAAGGACTGATTCGCGGAATTTCTTTTCCGCATGATCAATAAAGGGCTGGCGCAATGGGCGTCAGCCCTTTTTGTTCGGCATGAGAAGACTGTTTTCTATATTTAGACTTGAAGATGAAGTCGCGCCGGATCGTTTCGCTCTTGCCAGCCGCCACAGAGATCGCGGCCGCACTCGGATTGGTGGACGAAATAGTTGGCGTTTCGCATGAGTGCGACTATCCAGCTGAGGCCAACCAGCGCCCTCGCGTCACGCATTGTCCAATCCACCATACTGACCTAACGAGTAGAGAAGTGGACGAATCGGTGCGGCGCGCTTTGCGCGAGAATGGTACGATTTACACAATCGACGAGCCGCTCCTGCGCCAGCTGGAGCCGCATGTGATCCTGACACAAAAGTTGTGCGACGTATGCGCAGTCGGCTATGGCACAGTCGCGCGGCTGGCCGAGACTTTGCCGGGCCCGCCTCGAGTCGTTAATCTGGAGCCGTCAAGTCTCTCTGATATTTTTAACGATATCCGGCGCGTCGCCCAAGCGTGCGGAGTGCCGGAACGCGCGGACGAAGTGATCGCAAAATTATCGGCGCGCGTGGAAGCGGTGCGTGATCGAGCTGCGCAAACTGCGCGTCGTCCGCGATGCTTTTTTATGGAATGGGTGGATCCGCCGTTTTGCTCCGGTCATTGGGGACCCGAGCTTGTCGAGATCGCGGGTGGACAAGATCCGTTAGGCCGCAAGTATCAGCCCTCAGTGCAGATCGATTGGAACGCAGTGCTCAATGCTCGTCCGGAGGTCATCGTTCTCGCACTCTGTGGCTACGGTGTCGATCTTGCGCGACGCGACTATGAACTGCTCCGACAGTTTCCTGGTTTCGATTCCATTCCCGCTTCGCGTCGCGGCCAAACGTATCTGGTTGACGCCAGAGCTTACTTCGCACGACCGGGGCCGCGCATCGTTGATAGCCTCGAATTGCTCGCGGGAATCCTGCACCCGGAAGAGTTCCCTGAGTTCACGCCTTGCAGGCTTGGCGATACGCGGGTTGTTCGTGCTGCTAAGACTGCCTGACATCGTCTGCAAAGCGCTCGTCGAGATCAGTTCATTTGTGACACAAACAGGTTGTGCTTACGTTCGACCAAAGACGTCCCGCAATTCGGCTTTGGCCCGTTCCAGAGCACGCTTCTGTTTTTGAGGCAGCGATTTGCCTGCGCGATTGACGTAGAAGTTGAGCATCGACATCGCTGATTGGTAGGGCGTGCCCTTACGCCGCTTGCTGGCCTGAGCAGAACGTTTCAGCGAGAGTGCAATTCGACGCGGGTTAGTTGATTTGAAAACCTTTGGCTGGAGGTCAAGCGCGTTGCTTCGCTGTGCGACTCGAGCCGACCACCGCCGGGTTTTCGAGCGCGTCCGCGCCTTTGATTTCTTGCGCGATTTGCTCATGGACGAAGATGCGCTTTTCACATTTCAATCGGAGCGCACGCCTTTCGCAGATGGAATTATCGACGTTTGTTTGCGAGGCCGTCGCGTTTTGGTCACTGCCGCGATTCCGTTACTGAGAGCGCTTGTCTTCACGCTTCTCGTCGCATTGTGAGGGCGCCTTCGCTTTGTTCGACGACTTTGAATCCGAATCGCTCGTAAAGCCGCACCGCCGGATTGTTTGCCGGAGCGCTTATCGAAATGGTTGATTGCTGCGGAGTCGCTTTGACCAACTGCGTGAGCAGCGCGGCCCCGATGCCGCGGCGCCGAAGTCCAGGTTTGACGGCAAAAGCAAGCTCTGGTGTGGCTTTGGTTTCGTCACGCTGGTCGCCCGTTCGTAAGCGCAACCAAACCGCGCCCAGCAGCTCATCCTTCTGCTTCGCATCGCATGCGAGAAAGCCGGTGTCGCCGGCGCGGCCCCAACCCTCGGCGTGCCGGGCGAATTGCGGTTGCCGCACGATGTCGCGCGGCGGCGCGCCCTCGGACGTCTGCAGGGCTTGATACAACATCTCCCAGAGAATTGGTTCATCCGCAGCTGTGAGCGGCCGAATCACATAATCCATTGGATTGATTTGCTTGCGAAGGAATATATCACATGGAATTCCATCGCGCGCTCTGCCGCATTGAGGCCGTTGCCGCAATTTAAATTAGTGGCACCAGGTTGAATTACGGCGAGAAAAATCGAAAAAGCTAAATTCGAATCTGGACTCGAATCGCAACAGCACTGCTGCCAAAAACTAAACAGAGCCGCTTGGATTTCTGATCCGTCGATTGCATCACGCGGGCGCACTGGATATGCTCGCGCCCGTGTCTGAAAGGAACGAATCGAAGCCTGCTGCGAAAAGCGTCGCCGGTTTTCGCGCCTCAATGCGAGCCGAACTTGTGCTGGGTATCGGTCTGGGAACAGCAGCCATTTTTTACGCGACCGGAAATCGGTTCGTGGAAAACATTACGCATCCGATCGGGCTGATCGTTGTCTTTCTGTGGCTCTTCATGGTGATCCTTTGGGCTGTCCTGTCCGTGGTGCGGCATGCCGACTGTCTCGCCATCAAATTTGGCGAGCCATATGGAACGCTGATCCTGACCCTCTCTGCTATCGGCATCGAAGTAACGATGATTTCTGCCGCAATGCTGCACGGGGCGAATAATCCAACACTTGCGCGAGACGCTATGTTCGCAGTGATCATGATCGCGCTCAACGGTTTGGTTGGACTATCGCTGTTGCTGGGCGGGCTGCGCCATCGCGAGCAACATTACAATCTGCAAGGCACCAACTCCTATCTCAACGTTATCATGGCGCTGGCGGTGCTGGGTTTAGTCCTGCCAAACTTCACTACTTCTACGAGCGGACCGACATTTTCCACACACCAGGAAATTTTTCTCATGGTCACCTCAGCGGGCCTTTACACGATTTTCCTGTTCATTCAGACGATGCGGCACAGCCAGTACTTCATGGAATCGCAGGATGTGGTGGTGAGGTCGGCCTCGGCGCATCATCAATTGCAAATCCGCTCTACTCCCTATCACGCCGTGATGTTGGTTGTTTACCTTCTCACCGTCGTCTTGCTGGCAGAAAAACTTGCCATTCCGTTGGATAACAGCATCGAACAATTTGGCATGCCGCAGGCATTTGGCGGAGCGATTATTGCCGCGTTAGTGCTTGCGCCGGAAGGATTGGGTGCGATCCACGCTACCCTAAGCAATCATCTGCAGCGTTCAGTAAACATTCTGCTCGGTTCGGTGCTGGCAACGATTGGACTGACTATTCCAGCAGTCCTGACGATCGGGCTCCTCACGAAACGATCGGTCATACTTGGCGTGCAAGGCGGCAATCTTCCGCTCCTCCTGCTGACGCTTGCCGTGAGCCTGGTCACGTTTGCCAGCGGCAAAACGAATGTTTTACAGGGCTGCATCCACCTTCTGCTGTTCGCGGTGTTTTTATTGCTGATATTTTTCCCTTGAGGTGGGTACTCCGGTGAGGGCAAGCCCGCAAAAGATTATGAGTAAGGAGCGCGATTACGTCCTCGGCACACACGATGAGGAACTTGCGAGACTCGGTCTGCAACATCGGGTCTGGCGCCCGATGGTTTTGGATTGCTGGCGAAAAGCCGGTATTACCGTGGGCAGTCGCGTGCTTGATATTGGCGCCGGGCCTGGCTACGCGACTGTCGATCTT
Source organism: Candidatus Udaeobacter sp. (assembly GCA_036495045.1). GTDB lineage: Bacteria > Verrucomicrobiota > Verrucomicrobiia > Chthoniobacterales > UBA10450 > Udaeobacter. The sequence goes on along the minus strand of DASXNN010000085.1, from coordinate 1,596 downwards.
GCCGAAATTGTTGGACCGGCCGGCGAAGTGGTTGCGCTCGAACGTTCGAATAAATTTGTGAACGCGTTAAAGGAAGCGGTTCGTGCGCGCTCGCTCACGAACGTCAAGATTCGCGAGCTCGATTTGATGACCGACAGTCTTCCTGAAAATGATTACGACTTTAGTTGGTGTCGTTGGGTCTTATCATTCGTTTCCGATCCGGCGCTTCTTGTCCAGAAACTCGGCAACGCCATGCGAAAAGGGAGTATGGCGATCTTTCACGAATACGGACACTACGAGACATGGCGGTTCTTCCCGCGACTTCCGAACCAGGAACGCTTTAGGGAACACGTGATTGCAACCTGGCGCGAATCCGGGGGCGAACCGGATTCTGCTCCCGGCCTACCGGCGCTGTTGTCGGCGAACGGTTTTGTCATTCGTTCGGCCGCGCCACTCATATTTTGTGTACGTCCGAACGATTACATATGGCAGTGGCCTGCCACGTTTATTGAAATTTATCTACCCCGGCTCATTGAAATGGGACGGATTGATGAAGAATTCGCCGACAAAGTCCGCGGCGAACTGGCGAGTGCGGAGAGGAATCGCAATGTATTGATGCTGACGCCGCTCGTGTTGGAGATTGTTGCGGAAAAGCTATAGCCTGACCCCTCAACGCCGTGGCGGTCGCAGGTACATCGTGCCGCTCACGAAATCGAAGATGGCTGAGTTTATTGCCAGGTGCTCGATCCCAAGCAAGCCCGCAACCTCGAAATCTGTGCCGCGGCCGATTGCTTCTGGGTCTAGAAAGCCAATCATTGCGCTCCCTCTTTTGATTTCGTAGCTACCGATGCGCAGCGACGGGAAAACTGACAAACTGACGTCGCTGACAGACTTTCCGATGCCTTGCGCTGAGATATGCGTTCGCACGCCGCCGATCTTGGCGTGCTTCGCGAAATCAGCGTCCAGCATCGTGAAATACGCGCCCGTATCAATGCTAAAGTAACATGCAACTCCGTTAACCGCTCCTGGAACGCGCAGGTGCCGACGCGAGATCGAAAATGCAACGGGCGTCCAGCCCTGTTCGGTAAGAATCGAACGCACCGTTTGACTCACCTCACCGCCTGCTGCGACCGGTCTCCAACCTGTTTTGGTCCTCATCAATCTCGCCATGTCGCTCGTTTCGATCCTTGGACGCAACGGACTGAAATAAATCAGCTGGTGCGACAGGTCCAGAACAGCTCCGAATCTGAACAGTTCGCGCAATCCAAGCACGCCGCTGTGATTACTGTAACTTAACGCTGGAACCACATCCGCTGGCACATTTGTGAATGTGCAATTGCCTGCTGTAAGCGCCTTGATCGTGGCTGTGCCGTAAAACTCGCGGCTTTGTCCAAAAACGGTACTTATCTGCGAGTTTGTTCTTAGTTCAGAAAGACCGAGCGCCTTTATGCTAGATCGGAAAATCAGCGTGGCGGGTGACCCCGTGTCGATGATAAGATTGGCTGGCTTACCATTCGAATTAATCGGCAGATGGTAAAAGTTTCCAACGCGTATGAGCTGCGCTCCACCGTACCCGTTTTTCGTGAGATAAAGCCCAAGCGCATCGAGCGCAACCCC
>DASXNN010000084.1:0-4996 GCA_036495045.1 Candidatus Udaeobacter sp. | reverse complement strand
CAGCTTGTTCTGCGACAGTTGCGCGAAATCTTTGGCTAGTTGTGGCCAGGAAGCGAAATAGGCCCACGCCGCGCGCATGCGCCCCGGCTTCGAGTACGCTTCCGTATAAGCCTTGCGGTCCGCTTCCGGAATCGAGTGCGTCTTATCGGCGGCGAGGACATTCCAGAAATATTCGAAATAAGTCCGTTCCCGTCCTTTCACGAGAGCTTCAGGGTATTCGCCGTTGAAACGAAAATGCCAGACGTTCGGGTCGTTGTAGATCGCCTCCCATCCGGGCACGCCGGGAAGAAACGCATCCATCACCACCAGTTTCTCCGTTTCGGTGGGGAACTGCGTCGCGTACGCGTACGCAACCATGAGCCCAATATCGTGGCCGACCACGCGCGCCTTCTCCACACCTAGCGAGTGCGCGAGCGCCTGAATGCGAGTTGCAGAAGTCTTCATGTCGATCTTGTCCGCTGGTATGCTCGAATCACCGATGCCGGGCAAATCTGGCGCGATCACGGTGAATCGGTTCGCTAGCAAAGGAATGATCGGTCGCACATCCGTGAAGTCTCCGCAAAGCCGTGCAACAGAATTACGGTCGGTCCATGACCCGCGATCAGATAATGTAACTTCACGCCATCGACCTCCGCTGTGTGCGACACGATGTTCTTGTCTGATGTTTCAGCATGAATCATCGTCGCCAATAGGGCGAACAGCGCGATTACAATAAGGCGAGACAAAACTTAAAGATGCGTTTCATAAAAATCTTTCCTTATAGAATTCATTGTCACCGATTGCTTTGGAAAGTAGCAGCTGGAGAGGCGCCAGTCCTCAGCCGCAGATTTGCCAATCAAAACGGTTGCGGCGCGGAAAGTCCGTTTAATGTTGCACCGCAATCAACACCAGTGGCTACGATGGCAGCGCGAACGATACGATCTCATTAGCGGCGCGATGATTCGTCCAGAAAGTCGCGCCGTCGAAAGTAAGCGAGCGGCACGCGAACGGAACACGCGCCAGGTCGTTCACCTTCGGCGTTCCTTGCCGCGGATCGAGTCGTGCGATGCGCCAATCTTCGTTCCCCTGCTCGGTCCCGCGCAAGACATAGATTGATCCATCGACGAAGACATGTCCGCTGACCTCAGCGCCGACATCTATCGCGCGTAGAATGTTTCCGCTCGAATCGAGTTTTAGAATGCGATGCCTGTACCATTGACTCAGGTAAAGAAGATCGCCGTCGAAGCTCAGATATGAGCCGGTAAACTCCGGACACGCGATTCGACCCTCTCCAAATCCGCTCGCCGGAATGTAGGTGCGAAGATAACGATCATCGTCCGGATCTTCACCGATCGTGAAACGAATTATTCCGTCAGTTGAAACCGCGGCCCATGGAATTCCCGGAGCCACCGTTTCCTCCAGCACCGTCCATGTCTTTACCTCGATCGCATAAACCCGGCGAAGATCGCGCGAGCCCATCCACAAAATGTTCGAATGCCAGGCGAGCGCCTGAGGCGTTATCCCCGGCGATGGAAGCCGACGTCTTTCGGTAATTTCTGGTTCTGCCATCTCTCAACCCTGAACAGATCAACTAAAAAATCAACGGACTCCGCGAGCGACCCGATTTGCTATTTCAGCAGCGGCGATATTCGTGCATGCTCGGCAAGTGCCGCGTTGTCCCTGGGCTACCACAGAACCCGCCATCTCTTATCACGATGAGGAATGGGGCGTCCCTGTGCACGATGATCGACTGCTGTTCGAGTTCCTGATCCTTGAAGGCGCGCAGGCGGGGTTGAGCTGGATCACCATTTTGAAGAAACGAGAGAACTATCGGAAGGCATTCAATGGATTCCGCGCAGAAAAGATCGCCCTCTACGGTGCACGCGATGTGAAGCGGCTGCTTAGCGACGACCGGATCGTGCGTAACCGACTCAAGATCGCGGCCTCCATCCAAAACGCGAAGATGTTTCTCACGGTGCAGAAAGAGTTCGGAACATTCGACGCTTATCTCTGGAGCTTCGTCGGCGGCAAACCAATTCAGAATCGCTGGCGGAACATGGCCGACGTACCCGCGCGCGCAGCCGAATCCGACGCGATGAGCCGCGATCTGCAGCGGCGCGGATTCAAATTCGTCGGCTCGACGATCTGCTATGCGTTGATGCAAGCGACGGGCATGGTCAACGATCATCTGGTGACATGTGCGCGACACGCGGAACTCGGTGGCGCGCCGCGACGCAAATGAAGAAACGCCGACCAAGTGCGCCCGCGAGCCAGTCGGTGGGGGGACCATTCCCGCGCATGATCCCTTTCTTGTCAGTCTTGATGTCAGGCAGATCATAAGTCTCAAAACGCACGCCGCGCTTTGTGAGTTTATCAACCGCTTGATCCACATCACCAACCGGGAAATTAAGGACGGTGAACGTCGCCGGAGTATGATTCGGCTTCGGATAAATGAGAACATTATTGCCGCCGGCGAGATGCAACGCAGCAAGCCATTCGATTCAGAAACCTTGAGCGCAAGTGTGCGGCCATAGAATTCTTTAGCCTTCTCAATGTCGTTGGCCGAAAAACCACTAAACGCTTTGCTATCTCGTAACATGTCGAGTGTTCTTGATTCATATTGCGTTTTTCGCAAAGGACTCGGTTCCTAATCTCATCAGTGGTGAAATCGACTCGAGTTTTCGTACTCACGCTGTTGGCGATGATTGCATTCGCTGGCAATTCGCTGCTCTGCCGGGCTGCACTCAAACAAACCACCGTCGATGCCGCCACTTTCACTCTCGTCCGGATTTTCTCTGGCGCCGCCGCGCTTTGGCTCATCGTGAAGATGCGTCATCCTTCTGCTCTGGCGGACGATCGTCGCATTCATGGCAACTGGCTTTCGGCGCTCGCACTTTTTGCGTATGCCGCTGCATTTTCATTTGCGTATGTCGATCTTTCAGCGGGAACGGGCGCGTTGCTTTTGTTTGGCGCAGTTCAGGCCACGATGATTCTCTGGGGTCTGCACAAAGGCGAACGGTTGGATGCGATCCAGATCGTCGGCTTCACCGTCGCCGTGACCGGGCTCATCATCCTTCTGTTTCCGAGCCTTTCCGCTCCTCCATTAATTGGTTCGATCCTGATGCTGGGAGCTGGCGTAGCCTGGGGTATTTATTCATTGCGCGGCAAAGGAGAAAAAAATCCGGCCAGCGTGACTACCGGAAATTTTGTCCGCGCGGTTCCGTTCGCGGCTGCTGTGAGCATCATTTCCATTCATTGGGTAGATATTAATCCTGCTGGGGTCAGCTATGCCATGATCTCCGGGGCGATCACGTCAGGTCTTGGCTACGTGATTTGGTACAGTGCGCTACAGGACCTGAAAGCTGCCAGCGCCGCCACGGTCCAACTTAGTGTCCCGGTTCTCGCCGCCACCGGCGGAATACTATTGCTGGGCGAACCGCTTACCTCGCGTTATCTGCTCGCGTCCCTCGCGATCTTGGGCGGAATCGCGCTCGTCGTGCTGGAAAAGAATCGCGCGCTCTAGATTTTCCGAGGCATCAAATTTACATGACACCCAGACCCGACGATCTTTTTGGAAACAAAGATCAGCTATTATGAAAGACGACAAAGACAACATCCAACTTAGTGCGGTAGAAGATCACGATGGCATCCTGACTATTCGTGGTGGCGGCGCCCGCAGAGATTGGAACGGCATTCATTATAAGCAGGGTATGTCCGCCAAAAATGTGGGCACAAAGAGCTTATCAGCCAACATTGCAACAATCCCGCCCGCTGGCGTCGCTTATGCTCATATTCACGTCGGCTTCGAGGTGATCCTTTACATAGTCCAAGGAAAAGTGCGCCACGAATTCGGACCCGGACTCAAGCAGGTCCTGGAGAACGAAGCCGGCGATTTCATTTACATCAAACCGGGCGTGCCGCATGAGGTTTTTAACATGAGCAATACCGAACCGGTCGTCGCCTTTGTCGCGCGCTCATCTGCCGACGAATGGGACAATATTATTCCTTATGACCGCAATCAGCCGGACTAACGCCGAGCTCCTCGCAACACGCGACCACGAACCGAGCGCCTAATTTCTTTTTACCATCGAACTTCGATGTCAATCGCTCTAAAACAGACCGCACTGCTATCCCCGGCTACGGTGATGTCGACCGAAGAAATCCGGCGATGTTTTCCGGCGCTCGCGCGCACTCATAACAGTTATCCGGTTGCCTATTTCGACGGGCCCGGCGGCACCCAGGTGCCACGGACGGTGGTGGAGGCAATGAACGATTATCTTTACCGCCACAACGCGAATACGCATTGGGCGTATCCGACAAGCGCGGAAACCGACGCGATCATCGACTCTGCCCGAAGCGTGCTGGCCGATTTTCTGAACGCGGATCCGACCGAGATCACGTTTGGCGCCAACATGACGACATTAACCTTTCACCTCGCGCGCGCGCTCGGTCGCGGTTACAAGCGCGACGACGAGATTTTGATCACCGAGCTCGATCATCATGCCAATATCGCGCCCTGGCGGACGCTGGAGAAAGAATGCGATGTGAAGGTGCGCATGGCGAAAATGATTCCTGAAACCGGCGAGCTGGATTGGGACGATTTTGCCCGGCAATTAACCGGACGCACCAAGCTGGTCGCACTCGGCGCGGCATCGAATGCTCTCGGCACAATCAACGATGTAAAACGCGCCGGGGAGATGGCCCGCTCGTTAGGCGCGAAAATCTTTGTCGATGCCGTCCACGACGCTCCGCATGAGTTGGTCGATGTGCGCGATTGGAATTGCGACTTTCTCGCCTGCTCCGCCTACAAGTTCTACGGGCCGCATATCGGAATTCTCTACGGCCGGCACGACCTGCTCGATTCGCTTGATTTTCCGAAACTGATCCCGGCGCCCGATTCTGCCCCGGAACGGGCCGAAACTGGCACCCAGAATCATGAGGGAATCGCTGGCGCCGCGGCGGCCGTGGATTTTCTCGCCTCGCTCGCTCCGGGGTTGACGCGGCGCGAACGCTTGCA
>DASXNN010000083.1:0-13759 GCA_036495045.1 Candidatus Udaeobacter sp. | reverse complement strand
TTTCAACTCCAACGCAGCGAAGCTTACCCTGCGCTGATCGCAAACAAACTGCGCGCCGCCGGCCTGAATCTTCAAGTGACCAATGCCAGCGCAACTGGCGGTACGACCGAGGGCGGCTTGAAACGCCTTCCGCCCCATTTGAAACGCAAGATCGACATCTTCATCTTGGAGCTTGGAATTAACGATGCTTTTCGCGGGGTCCCAGTGGAGCAAATTCAAAACAATCTTCAGCAGATCATCGATAGAGTGAAGGCGCGAAATCCCGATGTCCGCGTGGTGATCGCGGGAATGCAGCTGCCAAATTACGGGGCCGACGATTATGTGTCCGCTTTCGGCAAAATGTTTGGCGAGGTCGCGACCAAAAATGGCGCCGCACTGGTGCCGTATCTCCTCGAGGGCGTGGCAGGCGATCCTTCGCTGAATCTGTCGGATCGCATTCATCCCAACGCCGCCGGTCAGAAGATTTTGGCCGAAAATGTCTGGCGTGTACTCGAACCAATTGCGCGCAAGACAGCCGCAGAGCCATCGTCGCACGTTAGATAAAGAAAGGATGGACCCTGCCCGACCCAACGATCCCGACCCGAGCGATCCGTTTAATCCTGAACGAGCCGATCACGTAATCCTGGAAACAATCGAGATCGCAACGGAGGGCGAAGATTGTGACGAATGCGTGCGAAAGTTGCGCGGGCCGCTCCGGAAAGTCAAAGGCGTAAAGAGTGTGAAAGTTGATCTCGGTCATGAGCGGGTCATCGTCACATTTGACGCGCGCAAGACGCATCCGCCCGATCTCCACGACGCGATTCTGGAAAGCGGTTATAAGCCTGGGGCGAGGGCGGACTAAAAGCAAAACGCCCAACACACGTCATTCCGAGCGAAGTAAGGGACCGCGGGATCGACACCTTTAGCCGCTGGCCGGATGAAGATCCAGCGTGTCTTTGTGAGGTCCTTCTCTTCGTTCCGGATGACAGCGCGATTAAACGGCAGGCTGCTGCTGAGTGAGGCAGTGGAATGTGCCCAGCCCCCAGATCAATTCGCGGCAATCGATTCCGATGACGCGGCGGTCTGCAAAAAGGTTTTGCAAGATCGACGATGCAATTTCGTCGTTTGGGTCGGCGAATGTGGGCAGGAGCACGCATGAATTCGCGATGTAATAATTGGCATAGCTCGCGGGCAGGCGTTGACCTTCGCGCACAATCTTTTTCGGCATCGGCAAGGTGATAATGTCGATCTTCCGGTTGCCGATCCTCATTTCACAAAGGCGCGCCAGATTTTCCTGTAACGGTTCGTAATTTTTATCTTCGCGGCTTTTCTCCACGACCGTGACGACGATATTTTCCGAAACAAAACGTGCGAGATCGTCGATATGGCCATCGGTATCGTCGCCTTCAATGCCTTCGCCGAGCCAGAGAATTTCCTGAACGCCAAGATAATCCCGGAGGCGTCGCTCGATTTCGACGCGACCCAAATTGGGATTGCGATTTTGATTCAGCAAACACGATTCGGTTGTCAGCAGGGAACCCGCGCCATTCACTTCGATCGAGCCGCCTTCCAAAATCATGCGCGGATAGAAAACCGGTCGATCGAGTATCTGTGCGATACGGGTTGGCACAACTTCATCGAGATTGCACGGCGGATACTTCCCGCCCCAGGCATTGTAGTCCCAGTCGACGATCCCGAGTTTTGGCTCCGCATCCCGGGTCAGAAAAATCGGCCCGTGATCGCGGCACCACGGCTCGTTTGTTGGAACCCGATAAAACGTGACGCGTTCCATCGACAACCCACGCAGAACTGCGCGCGCCTCTGCTTCATGCGCGTCGTTGCAAACATTGATGCAAACTTCCTCCGATTCGATGAGCGCCTCCACCATCGCGCGCAAAGCCGGCAGAACGCGATCGAATGAATCGGGGAAACTGATCCCTTCTCGGCCCGGCCACGAGAGCCAGGTCGCTGCGTGCGGTTCCCATTCCGCGGGCATGCGATAGCCAAGAGCAGCTGGGGTTTGCGCAGTCATCGGACAAACGTCCAACATCCAATTGCCAGAGCTTAATTGCCGCTATGGCGTGCGCGCAGCTGGGCGCTTGTAAATCGCGCCGACGATTGCGCCAGTGATGACCATCTCGATCAAGCCGCCGATGCTTGCGTAGATGAGCAATTTTCCCGGAAAAGGTTGCACGGCGTAAACGCCCATGCGCATGCCAATCGCCGCGATTTCCAACAGGATGCCCAACCGGATTCCTGCGATTACCCCGCCGCCAGCGAAACCGCTTACGTAGATCATCACGAACGCAAAAACTATGAGTCCTGGCCGATCAGGATCCAATGGAAAAAGCCGAGCATTTCACTTTGCGTCCGCCAGAGATTTGGCGTTTGCGCGTAAACGTCTTTGAGAAGAACGCCGTTAAGCAGCCAGCCCCACAAGAATAAGAAAATGTATGCGGTGATGAATGCGAGGATGAATCGTTTCATGATTTGATGTGATTACCTAAGCCGTCGTGCGCGAATCGGACTTATAGAGCACGCCGATGATTGCGCCGGCCATCGCAAATTGGATCAAGTCGCCGGCAATCCCGCCGCAGAGGATCTTGGTCGTGAGTGGCTGAACCGCGAACGTGATCAAGTCAGCGCCGGCATATATCAACGCCGCCAGGATTCCCAGTGTCGCGCACGCGCCTGCGCCACCTGCGGGAACAAACCGGGCGCAAGCTAGTGTGAGGAAGAATGCCATCACAATGTGCCCAAAAACCAGCGTTGAGAAGTGATTACCAAAATCGGCTTCAGTTCGCCAAAGCGCTGGCACTTCCTGATACGCGCCATGCATCAGTTTTCCGTACCAAAGGAAGCCAAACAGGAAGATGAAACCGAAGGCTGCAATGAATGCGAAAAAGAATTTCTTCCAGTTCATAATTTCTTTTTGTTGAGGTTCTTGGCGAGTCCCATCAAGCTCTGGATCTTCATCGCAAAAGCAGATTCCGCTGTCGATCTAAAAATTTTGCTGCAAGGACGCGTAGCCACCGCCCGTTGCCAGTCAGAGCGACAATGTTCTTGATGACGGCTCACAGAGCCGTGGCTACAGGACCTGGCACAATTAATTAGTTTTCAATCTGCAATCCTAGCTCGCGCAAAAGCCCAACATCGACATCAGCTGCAGGATTTTTCGCGGTGAGAAGCTTGTCGCCAAAGAAAATTGAATTTGCACCGGCGAAGAAGCAGAGGGCCTGTCCTTCGCGCGAGATTCGGGTGCGGCCAGCCGCAAGGCGCACGCGCGCTTTTGGCAAGACGATCCGCGTGACCGCGATCAGGCGAACCAGTTCAAGAATATCCACGGGTGGTTGATCGGCCAGCGGCGTGCCAGGCATCGCCATTAAACAATTGATTGGCACGCTTTCTGGCGGCGGATCGAAATTGCTCAGAACTTCGAGCATGCGAAGGCGGTCATTTTCCGATTCGCCCATGCCGATGATTCCGCCGCAACAAACGGACATCCCGCTCTCCTGCACGGCGGCAATCGTGTTCAGACGGTCCTGAAAGGTATGAGTGCTCACAATTTCCGGATAAAACTCCGGTGACGTGTCGATATTGTGATTGTAAGCGGTGACTCCGGCGGCCTTCAGTTTACGCGCTTCGGCCGGCCCGATCTCACCCAGTGTGACGCACACTTCCATCCCAAGCTGGCTCACCTCGCGCACGATCTCGAGAACCCGTTCGAATTTTGCCGAGCCGTTGCGCACGCCTCGCCACGCCGCGCCCATGCAAAACCGGGTCGCGCCTAGTGCGCGGGCCCGTTTGGCTCCGACGGCTATGGTCTCGACCGACAACAACTCCTCGCGCTCGATGCCGGTGGAATAATGCGAAGATTGCGCGCAATAAGCGCAATCTTCGCTGCAGCCACCGGTTTTGATGCTGAGCAAACTGCAACGCTGCACCGCCTCGCCGGTCCAATGCTTGAGATGCACAGCCCGGCTTTGCGAAATCAAATCGAAGAACGGCTGATGATAGAGCGGGTGCAGCTCTTCGAGATTCATAACGTGCGGATCAACGTCAGGTTAAAGAACAATAAGAGATTCCTCGACTCCGCCCGGAATGACAAGACAGCAATGCGCAATGCGCGATCCGCAATCGCCAATCCGCAGTTCAGTTCACCCACTTGCCGCCTTGGGAAACAAGGATCGGCAGTTCCTCCATCATGAACTGCGTTCTCCCAAGCGCGCCGATCATATGGGTACCGGTGGCCCGATACCATTTCTTCGACATGCTCTCACCGGTATGGCAACCCCAACTCCTGACGTAAGCGCCACGCGCAAAATCCCGGCGATTGATTTTGGTCAACTCATCCTCGTGCAGCCACGATTTGCAGGCGCTGTCGATATTGTTGCTATAATCGAACATAAAACAGGCGCGGTTTGAGTGGCCGAAGTATTCGAACCCGGTAATCTTCATCTGATCACGACCGTTGTTTAAGTAATCGATGACTTCGGATCCCGCATGAAACCAAACGAGATTGAGGTTAAATTTTTCGCGCACCGAATCGATTAAGCTAATCAGGTCCTGGTTCTCCTGTTTCGCACGATCCACATAGCCTTGCTTATAAACAAGCCAGGTGATTTTCGCCTCCGGTCCAAGTTGGGCGCGCACTTGCTCAGTCCGCAATCGTGCCGCCCGAACAAAGTTCGCCCACCAGTGATCGTGCGGATAAACTTTATATTTCTCCCACTGATATATGGAGGGTCCGCCAACCAAGATAATGTATTCGCCCGGTGGCGGCGCGGCCTTCGATGCCAATGCAAAGATTGACACTGCGCAAATGAGCAAAAGCCGTTTCATGTAATAAAAGCAGCAAGACTATTTATGCAGGAGGCAAAATTCTGCAAATTGGGTGTAGGAACGGCTCTCCTCAGCCACAATCCGCGGAGTTCTGCGCGTGAGGACGCGCGCCTCTACAGCCAGTGCGGATCGATTTCGCCGCGGATTAGATCTTCATTCGTCTGCCGGTGTCGAATCAGCACGAACTTGTCGCCGCACACGAACGCCTCGGCCGGCAACGGCCGCGAATTATAGTTCGAAGCCATCACAAATCCGTAAGCGCCGGCGCTCATGATTGCGAGCAAGTCGCCCTCGTGGAGATCTGGCATCTGCCGATCCAGCGCAAAAAAATCTCCGCTCTCGCACACCGGACCGACGATATCGATCTTCTCGGTTTTGCTCTCTCGCCGCGCCCTGGCCAGACGAAGGCGGGTGCTCTTACCTGTAACTGTGGTGTCGAACACACACGCTCTGCGGCTCGGTTCTTCTACCGGCACAATCTCGTGATAACTGTGGTAAAGCGCCGGCCGGATCAGATCGTTCATTCCCGCATCGACAATAGCGAATTTCTTTTGACCGGTACGCTTGATATAACGAACCCGGGTTAACAGAACGCCCGCGTTTCCTACCAGCAAGCGTCCTGGCTCGAGCAGAATTCGCAGTTTCAATTCGCGCAGCGGCGGCAAGATTGCATCGACATATTGCTGGATCGACAACGCATTTTTTCTCTTGCTCGCTTGGCGCGCCGTAACATTGCGAAGGCGGGTGCTCCAATCCCACCATTCTTTTGCTCCACTTTCGAAGGACGACTCGTAAACGATCCCAAGCCCGCCTCCGATACTGAAGAACTTGATCCCGTATTTTGATTTCAATTGCCGAACAAGCGGCGCGACCTTCTTAATTGCGTCGGCGAACGGCTTCGCCTCGGTTATTTGCGAGCCGATGTGCATCTGCACACCGACGATGTCGATGTTACGCATTTTCGCGGCACGCTCGTAACCCGCGGCGAGATGGTCGAGCGCGATGCCGAACTTGTTCTCGTGCGAGCCGGTGGAAATGTAATCGTGTGTACGCGGATCGACATCGGGATTCGCCCGCAAAGCAATGGACGCGCGCAGACTCTTTGCGCCAGCGATCCGATCGATGTAATCCAGCTCCGCTTCGCTCTCGACGTTGAAACTATAAACGCGTTGCTCGAGCGCATATTCGATCTCCTCGCGCGATTTTCCAACGCCAGCGAAAGTGCATTTCGCAGGATTGCCTCCCGCCCCAAGCACGCGATAAAGTTCGCCGCCGGAAACGATATCGAACCCGGCGCCTTCGCCGGCGAGCAACTTCAGGATCGCGCGATTCGAGTTCGCTTTGACCGCATAACAAATGAGATGATCCAGCGGCGTCAGCGCGGCGTCGAGCCGCGTGTAGTGGTCGAGAATTGTTCCCTCACTGTAAACGTAAAGAGGTGTTCCGAACTTGTCGGCGACTCGGGCAAGATCGACATCTTCGCAGTAAAGTTGGCCATCGCGATAACGAAACGAATGCACTAACCAAAGCTACCCACGAATGAAGAGCGTGGCTATACCACGTGCGCGGACTCCTGCGCACACAAGCTATCGGGGCCGCCACACTCCAGTTGAATGGTCATATGCCCGATGCCGAAGCGATCGTGCAGTTGACCTTGAATCCGAACCAACAGCGGATCGTCGATCTTTCCATCTGGCTTTACGAGATGCGCTGTAAGCGCGATCTCCGTCGTGCTGATGGCCCAAATGTGGAGATCGTGGACTTTGGCAACCCCGGGCAGCTTGGAGAGATAATTTTCCACGGCGGTGGAATCAATACCCGTGGGTACGGCGGCCAGCGAGAGATTAAGTGACTCGCGGAGCAATCCCCAAGTGCCGACCGCGATGACGATACCGATCAGCAAACTAATGAGCGGATCAAGCCAGAGCCATTGGGTGAAGTAAATCGCGATGCCCGCGACCACGACGCCGAACGTGACCGCCGCGTCGGCCGCCATGTGCATGAAGGCGCCCTGCAAATTCAGGTCACGCTTGCGGCCCGACATAAACATCACAGCGGTGGCGCAGTTGATAACGACGCCAACCGCAGCGACCCAGATCATGATCATTCCCACGACTGGCTCGGGATGGATCAGCCGCCGAATTGCTTCCCACGAAAGCGCGCCCGTAACAACCAGTAGAATAATCGCGTTGGCGAGCGCAGCGAGAATTGAAGACGCACGAAATCCGTAAGTGTGGCGGCGAGTCGGCGCACGCTTAACGAGACAACTGGCCGTCCAAGCCATCACCAGCCCCAACACGTCGCCGAAGTTGTGACCTGCGTCGGCCAGCAATGCGAGCGAGTGGGCGAAGAAACCAAAGACGGCTTCGGTCGCGACAAACCCGGAGTTTAATAGAATTCCGATGATGAATGCGCGATCGAAATTCGTGAGCGAGCGTGAATCTCGACGGTAAGAGCGATCGTGGTCGTAAGACATGATTTTGCCTTAAGTTTTCATGAATTCAGTCGCAACAACACTTAATCACGCTCTAGGGCTTTCGTTGCAATAGTGGAACGAATGCACATAAAATTGTAGCGGCGATTGTGTCAGCCGCGAAAAGCCAGCGCATGCTTACAGCTTGTAACTTAGTTCTTCTGGAATAGGCGAGCGGAGTTTAGGATGAACGCCAATTCCGAGCCAACGTGGATGAGCGCGGCAATGATTGGGGCGAGCATTCCGAAAAAGGCGAGCACGATGCCGGCGGTGTCCACACCAATCGTTCCCCAGAAGTTGAACATGATCACGCGATAGCAGCGTTTGCTGATCGCTAGCACTTCCACTAGGCGCGAGAGGTCGTTGGTCATCAGGGTCACATCCGCGGTCTCGAGCGCCACGTCGGCGCCCTGGCCCATCGCGATGCCGACTGTTGCTTCGGCCAGCGCGGGCGCGTCGTTCACGCCATCGCCGACCATCGCCACTTTCCGACCCGCGTGCAGCAGCGCGCGAATTTTTTCCACTTTCTGCTCGGGCAAAAGATCGCCGATCGATTCATCGACGCCCAGTTCACGACCGATCGTTTTTGCTGTGTCGGAGCTGTCACCGGTTAGCAAGATGACGCCATAGCCTTGCGCTTTGAGATCGTTCACAGCCTGCTTCGCCTCGGTCCGAAGCTGGTCGGCCAGCGTCACGGCGCCGAGAACGCGGCGGTCGCGCCCGACCAGCACAACGGTTTTGCCCGCGCCGTTACCACCGTCAACCTCGGAAAGTGCGTCTGCCGGAACCGGCACGCCATTCTCTTCAAAAAGAGCACGCGTGCCGACGAAGATGCGTGTGCTCGATTCCTCACAAACAATCCCTTTTCCCGGCGAATAACGCAGTTGCGAATATTCGTGCAGCGGCAAATTGCGCTCGTGGGCGCAACGCACGATCGCTTCTCCAAGCGGGTGCTCGGAATGTTGCTCAGCGATGGCAGCGGTCTGGAGCACATCATTCTCTGTCGCGTCATTGATTGCTCGCACGGCGGTCACTTCAGGAATTCCGAGCGTGAGCGTGCCGGTTTTGTCCAGAACGATAGTGTCGACGCGGCTGAGCTGCTCGAGGTAAAGCCCACCCTTCATGATGATGCCGCGACGCGCAGCGCTTCCGATTCCCGCGAGGATGGCGAGTGGCGTACCGGCCGCTACTCCGCACGCGCCAGCGACGATGATTACCGCGATAGTCGAAGTGAAATTGCGGGTGACAATAAGTGTGAACGCCGCCGCGCCGAACGCGAAGTAGACCAGTCCCGCCGCGAGCCGATCGGCGATCCGTTGCACGGGCGCGCGAGACTTTTCCGCCTGCTCGACGATTTCGATGATTTTGCCGAAGGTGGTGTCGCGCCCGATTTTCTCGACGGTCACTTCGAGCACGCCATCCTTGTTGATCGTGCCGGCGAATACCTTGCTCTGTTCGACTTTCTCAACTGGCAACGACTCGCCGGTGATCGAGGATTGATCCACGAAACTGTGACCTTTGATCACCACGCCATCGGCCGGAATGCGTTCGCCAGGCCGAATGATGATGGTTTCGCCGGCGACAACTTCGTCCGTACGCAACTCACGTTCCTCGCCACCACGCCGCACTCTCACCTTACGCGGCAGGGTGTCGATCAAGGTTTGGATCGCACGGCGCCCACTGCCAACCGTGTAACCCTCAACCATCTCGGCGAAGAGCACGAAAAACGCGATGAGGAGCGCTGTGAGAAACTGCCCGATGCAAAGCGCGGCGACGAGCGCCAGCGTCATCGACAGCTCCATCGTCATGCGCCGCTTGCGCAGATTCTCCCACGCCTCTTTGAAAATGGGGAATCCACCAACAAGTGTGGCCGTACATGCAAGCCAGTCGCTCAACATCCAATGCCGCCACCATCCGGTCAGGCTGGCCACGATGACGAGGGCCATCAGCCCGAGGCGAACATATTCGGCCGTGACGGACGAGTGCTCGTACTCGTGATCATGATCATCATTGTGATCATGATGATCCTTGTGAATGTGGTCGTCGCCTGTGTCCCGCCCGGATGCTGCCTCGGTGTTCATGGTTTCAAGCGTCCTGCTATTTCAGATAGCTCTGGCGGAATCACTTCAACGGTTTTCGCTCGCCGCCTTTATCCATGGCGAGCAGCTCGGAGACAGTCACAAATTTGAATCCTTTTGCGAGAAGCGCATCAAAAACTTGGGGCATCGCCGCAATCGTCGGCGGGTGGATGTCATGTGACAAAATGATGGAGCCCGGCCGTGCTCCCGCGATGATGCGATGCGCGACGACGTCAGAGCCGGGTCGCTTCCAATCGAGTGGATCAACGTCCCACAGGATGACTTTGTAGCCGAAGTCGTGATTCACCAATATGCGCTGCCGTTTCGTCAATTCGCCGTACGGAGGACGCATCAACTTCGGTTTTATACCGGCGGTTGTCCCGATCATATCTTCGGTCCGCTGAAGCTGGCTTCGAACATTCGCGTCCGAGAGTTTAGCAAGATTAGGGTGCGACCAGGAATGATTGCCTATTTCATGTCCTTCTGCGACCTCCCTGCGGAGAACGTCTGGGTTCTGTTCGACGCATTCGCCAAGGACAAAAAAGGTCAGTTTGATGTGCCTCTCCGCGGCCATATCAAGCAGCTTCGGGGTGTTGGTTGCGTGCGGGCCGTCATCGAAGGTCATCGCTATGTATGGCCCATCGACGTTGACCTCGGTGAACGTAATTTTCTCAGTGCTCGGACCATTCGGCGTAGGCGAACTCGCTGCTAACGTCGAATCTCGCTCAGCCGCGCCGGCGTACGCCGACAAGATGAGAATGAGAGCACATACAAAACGTCGGATCATAAGCGTAACAGCGATCGAGCAACCTCAAAAATCGTAAGCGACGGTTCCATAGAATCCGCGACGCTGGCCGAACTGTGGCGCGAACACACCGATGCCACTCCCGCTGCGGAGTTCGTAAACTTTGTCGAAAATGTTCACCACATCGAAACGAATTTTGACGGCGGTTTTTTCCGTGATCTGGATCCGCCGCTGCAAGCTGAGGTTGAATGTTTCATAGGCCGGCAGCTTCTGCGTATTGGCAAAACCTTGGCGCAAACCGTTTCCATAGAGTCCGTCGATGGCGGCTTTCCAGTCTTTCCACGTGTATGAAATACCCGCGGAACCGGTGAAGCGTTGGTCGTGATCAAGAAAGACCCAGTTTCTGTTGATGTAAGCGATCTCATCCGGGCTGAAGAGAAACTGCGCTGAGCTAATGTTCTTTCCGCGCGCCCATTCGTAGGAAGCGTTTAGATACGCGGAGAACGGGCCGTGATCGTAGCTGGTTGTAAATTCCGCGCCATAGATCTCTCCCCTGTTGTAGTTAAAAGAGGAGAGAATACGGGCGGCGCCAAATTGTCCGTCGTCGAGCTGCGAATGCGCACTTTTATAGTAACCGTCCAATCCGACGTTCCATCCCTCCATGATTTTTTGGGTTGCACCGACATCGAAGTAATGAGCGCGCTCGGATTTGACCGGATCATCTCTCGTGACGGCGGAGGCGTTAGTCGTACCGACGAATTTGGATATTGTGGTCTGCTGAACAAACTCCAGAGGCGGCGGCGTGAAATAGCGCGCGTAGCCGGCATGTACCGCAGTTCCCTGCCACGGTTCGTAAACCACGTTGATGCGCGGGCTGAGCTGGTTCTCGTTCGTGAAAGTGTCGGCGAAATCCAAACGGCCCCCAAAATTAATGGTCAACTGTTCGAATGGTTTGTATTCGTCCTGCAAATAGAACCCGTAGAGGTAACCGTATATGTCGCTGTTATCGACGATCCGCCGCGGCGTCGTGCTGAGCTGATTGCCATTGGCATCGACATCAAAAACGAGGGTGACAGTTCCATTAGTGGCATGCTGCTCTGTGAAAAGGAGACCGCCGCGAAGTGTGTGCTGATCGTTTAGCTTGTAACTCGCGTCGAACTCCAATCCATTTGAAAGAATGTCGCGATCGACACGCGATGCGACGCCTGTGAAAATGAGATCGCCCACGTCATCTGGCCGGAAGAGTATCGAGCTGTACCGGGTAAAGACCGACGCCTGAAAATTGAAATCATCGACCTTCTTCTGGTACGTGAGAACGTTATAATAAGAATCCTCGGCCTGGTTTTCGTCCAGCTTCGCCGAATCAAATGTCGATCTTGTGCCGACGGTGAAAACCGGCTTCTGCCCAGGATTATTCGGAATCTGGAAATCGCTGTGGTTGTCGCCGACGAGAAACGTCAGCCGACTCGTGTCATCAATGATGTAAGAGAAATAGCCGAACTCTTTGAACTGATCCGTATCATCGTGAATGGGATCGCTGCTGCGCGTTGGATTTTCAATGCCGATGCCATTATGTAAATAACTCAGCGAGACGTAGGAGCTCAGGTTTCCGGTGACGGTGCCGTACTGGAAGCTTGGGTTGAAGGTGTCGAAACTTCCGACCTGCATGGAGGCTTCCCCTTGCTGGAAGTCGGCACCGGTCTTGGTATGAATGTCGACGATGGCAGTGGTGCGAAAACCGAACTGCGCCGGGAGTGCCCCCGTGATCAGCGAGATGTTGTCGGCGAAGCGAGTCTGGAGTTCTGGCCCAAAACCGGGAATGCTTTCCGGAATGAGCACATCGTCAATCCGAAATTGCAGGTTCCCGTGTTCATCACGGACGTGCAGTTGGCCAAATGAATCTTGCGCCACACCGGGAAACCGAAGGATGGTTTGATTAAAAGGAGCGTTTTCGCCCAGTGCCTGAGACTCGAGACGATCGGGGCCGACGGTGTAGCGCGTCGCACCGAGACTCGGCACGATCTGTTCACGCGAGATGTCGAACTCCTGACTTTGGACGACCACACGCTCCACTTCCGATGTGCCCGTGGGCGAAGGGCTCGGACTGGCCGATGCCGGAGCGGCGTCTTGACCCAAAGTAAGGGTGCGCATAAGCAGCGATGCGATTGATGTGATCAGAAATTTTTTCATTGCGAGGTTCTTCAAATAAGGTTTTCAAAATTGTGATTGGTTGCGGCGTTCACGATTTGCGTGAAGCCAAGTGAAAGCAGCGCGTCTTGCACGAAGACCGTGCCGCGAACTCAGGCAGAGAACTGAACTGCTAATGCTCCGCGCGAAAACGCGGCTCAGCTACGCGCTTAACCGCGCGCGGGCGGCGCGTGCTCGAGAATGCACGCGCCAAGAAACGGCGATTCAACCCACTGCGGGGTCAACGCCGGAATTTTGGAAAATTGAATCGTCGAAACAGGTGCGCTGAGTACTGGCGGATGAAGAGCATGATTGTAACTGCCCGATGCAATCAGTGTCGCTGCGCAGTTGTGGTCGGCGCTACCCGCGTCCGGGTGGACGCGCTGGTGCAACTGCGGGGAAGCGCTCAGCGCGAGCGCCCAGAGAAATCCCGCGGATAGGCAAATCGCAATCAACGCCCGTCCACGATTTGTTGAATGCGCGAACGTGCTCATTGCGCTGCGACCTTCTGACTAACGCGCGCCTTGCGCAAGGAATTTCTGCAAGGTCCACACTACGCAATGCAGCGGCTTGCGGACTCCTAATGACACAAGCGAATTCCAGCGATTGCTGAGGCAAGACAGGCGCACGAGCTGCTCGGGAAGGGGGGCGTGACGGGCAAGATCGTGCTCGTGCGGCAACGGATCGTCGCTTGAATCAGGAGCGGCGCAACAACGGCATGCAGCGGAGGCGCATCATGCGCGACCGGCAATTACGCGGCGATACAGCGCCTCATATCGAGGCACGATGCGATCTACTGAGAACATTTCGAGCGCGCGATTGCGACTGCGTTCACCTAGCTCTCGCGCCAGATTGGGAGATTCAATCAGAGTGTCCAACGCGGCAGCAGCCGCGCCTGCATCGCCGAATGGATAAAGAGGATACGACTCGCCTACGACTTCGGGAATGCCACCAACGCGAAAGGCGACAACCGGTTTACCGTAAAACATCGTCTCGAGAATGCTCAGACCAAAGCTTTCGTATTCGGATGTGTAGAGTCCTGCATCCGCGGCCTCCAAATACTCGTCCACCACAGCTGTGTTTTGGCGAATAATGACAACATCCCGAAGTCGCAATTCATCGAGTAGTGGCTGGTAAGGATCAAAACGGCCGCCGGCTAAAACGAACAATCGAACGCGCTCCCGGTTTTTCGACGTGGCAATAGTGCGCAGTAAAAGATCGATACGCTTGACGGGTCGCAAACTCGACATGTGCAATACCAGAAATTCGTCGGTGACGCCCAGTTCACGTCGAACCTCTTCGCGGCTTCGCTTTGGTTTATTGGGAGTGAAAAAATTCGGAATCACTTCAATCGCTCGTTTCAAACGGAACATCTCCTGCGTTTGATTCCGAAGACTTTCCGAAACTGCGGTCACCGCATCGGAATGCACGAGGGCGTGCTCGATTGCGGTGCGA
>DASXNN010000082.1:0-1622 GCA_036495045.1 Candidatus Udaeobacter sp. | reverse complement strand
GCTAAGGCAATTGCGTTGGCCGCGCAGGCGTTCGCGACGGCACGGATCGCGTGCGGTTCGCCAATCCGAGAGGCAAGCGCGGCGTAAGTAATCTTGTAGCCGACCCGAACACCGAGCAGGGCGGCCCAGACGCGCCGCTGGAAGGGTGTTCCGCGAATATCGAGCGGCAGATCGAGCCCCTTTGCTGGAGTTTTGATAAACGTCAAAATCTTTTCGAGATCGGTGCGTAAGGCCCAGTCGTCGCGCACGAGCTTCGCGTCCGTGAACTCCTCGGCGAGGTCGCGTTTTAGAACTTCGGTTCCATCACCAATCAGAATTGCACAAACGCCGGCCGCGCTGCGCGCAACCAAAACGGCACCCAATTCGCTTTTGCCGGTTGCGAATTTGATTTCTTCCGTGCTCGGTTTCAGGTGACGCGCTACTGGGGTCGGCTTCGCCGAAGAGATATTTTCGCTGTGGATATTCATCTCGGTTGCTCCCGTGGATTGGCTGTTCCGCTTGCCTACTTCTGGCACCGATCAACGGGTCCGCCCACCCGATTTCCGCTAGGAACGGCCGCGCGGATTAACTGCTGGACGATGTCCGCTTTGGGTCAATAGCAGACATCGGATTGCCGCCTGTCGATGTCCGCTTTACCCCCAAAAAGCGGACATTGCCGAGCGGGATTGCCATGTCCGCTTTGTGCCAAAAGCAGACATTAGTGCGAGTTCCGAAGCAGTCGCGCCCGCCCCTTAGACAACTCGTCCTTCAAACGCTTTGGCGTGTCGCTTAACCACGATCATTTTCCGGAGTAAAATCGGCCTCACCATAAGGAGGTCGTGCCATGATTACCGAGATCGTGTTGTTTCGACTGCCAGATGGAATGAGCCGCGAAGAAGCTATTGCGAAGTATCGTCTTTCGGTACCGGGTTGGCGGGCTAATCCAGATCTGATCCGTAAAACATTCTTGTTTGATGAAAAATCTCGTCGGGGCGGCGCGGTTTACAATTGGAAAAGCATCGAGGCCGCGAAGTTGGGGCATGGGCCTGAATTTCAAAAACGAATCCAGGCCACCTTTGGAAGCCAACCAGAGTTTCAATATTTCGAGACGCCCATCGTAATTGACAACACAACTAACCAGGTGATCGACGAGGCGGCTTGATGTGACAATCTCCGCTTTGGGTCAAAAGCGGACATTCCGCCATTCATTTGATCACCTCGTCGTCGACGCGGGAAGCAGCGTACGTTAGCCTTGCAGTGGCGAATCGACGATCGCAAGGCGCTGCTCGTTTTGTTTGAAGGTGACATTGGCGATGCCGAGCATTTTGCGCAGCTGATCGTCCGGCACTTTCATTGGGCCCGGTGACGGGGCGGTGCCCGGCGCCGGCTGTGGGAAGGCGGTCGATCGCGCCGTGTGGAACGTGGCATTGCCTTCCACTTTCTGCATCACCTGATGGATGTGGCCGTTGAGCACGGTGACTGAACCGAACTTCTTGAGATATGACAGCGCCTGAGCGCCGTCCTCTGTGCCCCAACCCCAGTCCTGATACACAGTCCAGAGCGGGATGTGTGCGCAGACGACGATCGGCGTCGAGGCCGAGCGGCTTTTGACGTCGCTCTCCAGCCATTCAAGCTGTTCGTTG
>DASXNN010000081.1:0-5292 GCA_036495045.1 Candidatus Udaeobacter sp. | reverse complement strand
GTACGCTGGATTGAACCCGATAAGATGCATCTTACGCTCGGTTTCTTTGCTGATGTCCGGGACGATGTGGATCCACCACTCCGGGAAAAGTTGATCGCTATTGTTTTCGGCGCTTTTTTTCTGCCGATCATCGGTGTGGGACCATTTCCACCGAAGGGTGAGCCGAAGATTATTTGGATCGGCGTTGGTCGTGGACATCCCCATCTCTTCCAATTGCACAAACGGGTGCAGGAAGCTGCGCTAGGCGCGGGCCTTGAGCCGGAGTTGCGACCGTTCTATCCGCACGTCACCCTCGCACGATGCCGGCGCGTCTCACCTCAAACAGTTCGGAAATTCCTGAAAGCGAATGCCGATCTCGATGCGGGAATGATCCGCGTCGATTCGTTTCATCTTTATTCGAGCAGACTGACGCCCGCGGGCCCGATTCATACCCGCGAGCTGACGGTGCAATGTAGCGGCGGTTTGTGACCGTCGGACGAAATCAAACCAACTACAGTCCGCGGCTCGAGAGTGGCGCGGCCACGTGCTCAAGCGATCGCCGTTCGGCCGGCACGCCAATCCAGGCCTCGACCACTGCGCCAAAAATCATGAGCGCCGCGGCGACGAGATATCCGATGAACAAAGCAGTAATCGATCCCGTGCCAATGATCCAGCCAAACAACACCGGCGCACCGACTCCGCCCGCAAGTGTTCCGGTCGCGTAAAAAATTGCGATTGCTAAAGCTCGAATTTCCAACGGGAAAATTTCGCTCACGGTCAAATAAGCTGAACTCGCCGCTGCCGAGGCCACGAAAAATATTACCGTCCACGCAAGCGTTTGCGTTTGCGCAGTCAACATGCCGGCTTGAAAAAGCCATGCGGTCAGGGCGAGCAAAATTCCCGCGAGTCCATAGGTGGCTGTGATCATTCTTTTCCGGCCGATGGTGTCGAAAAGATGCCCGAGCAGCAGCGGCCCGAGCACATTTCCCAGCGCGAACGGCAACAGATAACCGCCGACATTTTTTGCTGGCACCGCATAAAACCGCATCAGCACCAACGCATAAGTGAAAAAGATCGCGTTATAGAAAAAGGCCTGCGTCAGCATCAGGACAAGACCGAGCAGCGAACGCCGCCGGTGTTCGTGGACGATCGCATTCCAAATTTCCCGCCACGGCGTATGCGTGCGCGTGTGAATTCGCGTCGGCGGAGAATCATGCGCGGGCAACGTTTCCGGGTGCAGCGTGATCATCCGTTCCACCTCACCAACGATCTGTTCAGCCTCAGGATTTCGTCCGTGGATCATGAGCCAGCGCGGACTTTCCGGGATCCATTGGCGAAAGAAAATGATGATCAGACCAAGGGTCGCGCCGATCCCAAATGCGCAGCGCCAACCCAACCAGATCGGCAGATAGCGCGGATCGAGAAGAATTATCGTCGCTGTGGATCCAAGGGCCGCGCCAAGCCAGTAGGAGCCGTTGATCATCAAATCTACGCGACCGCGGACGCGCGCCGGAATCAGTTCGTCGATTGCCGAGTTAATCGCCGCATATTCGCCACCGATGCCAGCACCAGTAATCGCGCGAAAGAAAGCATAGCTCGCAAAACTCCAGGAAAATGCCGTCAATCCTGTCGCGATGAGATAGACGCCGACCGTAATGAAGAACAATTTCTTTCGGCCAAGCCGGTCGGTTCCGTAGCCGAAAAGAAGAGCGCCGAGCACTGCGCCTGCGAGGTAGAACGTCGCGCTCGCGCCGACCTGCGTATCGGTCAGCCCAAGAGTCTCGCGATGCGTCAAAATTGCGCCTAACGAACCGGCGAGCGTGACTTCAAGACCGTCAAGAATCCACGTCGCGCCGAGTGACACAACAATCAACCAATGCCATCGGCTCCACGGCATTCGGTCGAGCCGCGCGGGCACGTACGATTCGATCGTTTCGCCAGTCGCCATACGACGCTTTCATTTCGCGCAAAGAAAGAGGCTACGCAAAATTCGCTTTTAGATTCCGCTGTAGCCACGGCGCTGTGCGCCGTTCGTACGTCGACCACCTTGAAGTGGAGACGCCCCACAAGGGCGTGGCTACAGGATTCGTCAGACGGGGTCCAGCACTTCTACCGAATCGCCTTTGCGCAGCATGCCTTCCACCAGCACGGCACCGTAAACACCGGCCATGCCATCGTGAGCTTGCGCTACTTTCTTCAGTAGCGCCGGCGTTTTTTCTCCGGTATCGGGATCGAGCGTGATCATCATGCAGCGCGAATCGCGCTCCAAAATCCTGACAACCGCCTTCGGCCCAATCCGGAGGGATCGACCGACGAACTCATTCTCAGCGAAACCTTCGGCGGACGTTAAGTCCACATAGATGTTTGCTCGGAACCGGCGCTTATCAACCGGCGTGCTCATCTCTTCTGACAATTGCCGCGCCGATTGCAAACTAAAGATCGATACCGGTCGGCAATCGGTCAGAGCCCGCTGCGATCGCATTAGCGCGAGTTGATGCTTTTGGTCGATCCCATTGCGAAGTGTGCCGATCAGAGCGGGGTCATCAATCGCGAGTGTTTCTCCACTCGGTGTCTCAACATCGACGATCAAGTCTGCAAGATCGGCTGAAACCGGATTCGCGCCCATGGCCTCGGCTTCGGCCAAATTGACAGGTCGCGCTGCTTTGTCCGGATAACGAAAGCGCGGACGGTGTTGCAGAAGTTTTTGCTGCTCCCGGGCTGTCAGATAGGGGAACCCCTTGCGACTGGCTGAGCTCCTGAACGCGAAGAGGCGGTCGCCATAAATTCCTGAAAAACCCGCAAAAGCTTCGTCCAACTCCTCGCCGCGCATGCTCTTGACAGGATAACGCCAAAGGCTGTCGACCTTTCCGATGATGCTCATTTTAGATTTCCTTGAACGTGGTGCGAGCCAGCTTGCTATTTACGTCCGCGGGCCAGGCCGCTCGGATTCTGTCACAGTTTTTGCCTTCAAATCAACTCGGTAAATCTCGTCCCGCTCGGATGTCACAACCAGCGTTCCATCTCGAATGTTCAGCGTTTTGATAAAAACCCACTGAATGTCCTCCTCGAGCGTTGGGTCAATCCGGTTCGTGAAGATCGTCAAATCCCAAAGCTTTTTGTTGGTGTGAACATCCCGGGCTTCAATATATGCGCGACGACCATCATCATTCGGTGCGATATATCGAACCCCCTGATCAATTACAGGCTCGACCTTTGCTGGCGCGACACGCTTGGCGAGCATCAAACTTGGTAAGAGCAGCGCTACCGCGACAAAAATAACGAAGAATCGTGGCACAAGCATGAAGGGCCGAGCGAAAACAAGATCAGCCACCCCAGCACTTTGACAGTGAAGCTGTGCATTATCGAGTGAGTTACAACAAAGTGCTGGGTCGGCTTCATCGATTGGTTAGATTCAGCGCTCGGAACTACGGGGGCGCCGGGGGCGTCGGTTGATTCTTCGGGGTCGGGGCTACTCTTGGTGTAGGTGCGTTACGCTTCCCGGAAAGGTCTTTCTGCAACTCATCTGTGATTTTTTGTTTGACCATGCTCTGAATGGCATCGGTAAGCGAAGGTGACGCAGTAGCGCTCGGTTGAGGCGCTGACGTCGCTCTGTTCTTATCAACCGAGCGCATGATCGCCGGCGCGAAAATCACTGACACTGTGGCAAGTATGAGGAGCAACGCCGCGATGATAAACATCGCGCGCGCAACCGGAGAAAGTCCTTTGCGCGTTGAGGCGCCAGGCGCGGTGCGTCGTACCCCGGCGACACATGTCGGCAGCGCGGGATTGCCAATCGTCTCGGCATAAAGGTTGACCAACGAAACAACAACTCCGTGTTTCACTTCCACATCGCCTAGTTCATGCAGGTAACGTTGCCAACGACGATGCTGCGCCAGATCATCCGCGAAGCGTTTGCTCACCAGAATGTGACCTGCGTCGCCGCAATCCATCACCCGACGCGCGATATTGATTCCTACTCCGGAAATGTTTTCGCGCGCGTTAGCATCCCTGACGTGTTGCACCGGCCCACTGTGGATTCCCATCCTTACCGGCAGGCTCGGTTGCGCGCGCAGAGCCTGGCTGACTTCTAAAGCGCACTCGGCAGGCCTCTCCACCGAACCAGTGAAGGCGAGGGCCATGCCGTCGCCGGTCGGCAGGATGATCAGGTGTCCGGCTGCTTCTGCTTCACGCACTGCTTCGGTATTGCGGACAATCTGATTCAACTCCTGAAGCGCTTCTGATTGTTCGTCGGTCAGCAGCTTGGAATACCCCACGATATCGATGAACAAGACATGCGCGATCTCAAGGCGCGGTTTGGTTTTCTCGTCGTCCTGCATTTGCCGGAAACGTTAAGTGCACTCTGTCGATCGCTCTAGACGATTTTTTTGCCCACCATTTCGCCGACAGCAGGTTTTGCGAACAGCGCACTCACGATCAAACGAGAAAAGAGATAAGCCACGGCATGCGATGGCGCGACCTGTTTTCATTTCGGCCTTCATAATTCATCCTTCATCCTTGCCGCGCAGTCGCCTGCCGTTGGCTCATCAACTGGTTAGATGATTTCATTCGCCACTCATCGATCGAATGAATCCGGGAAGGTCATCCTCCCGTTTTTATCGAATCCGAAAGTCACGCGAGATGAGCCTCCGTGTCCATCAGTAGCGAACCCGGCGTAAACGCGACCGGGAATGAGCTTCTGCGGTTGAATCATCGTGGTAAAACCGGGAGGCGTAACTCCGTACTCGATCGGCTGTGTCAGACCACGGCCGCTCAAGATGGACCACATCGCCTTCCACCGGTCATCGGCGGTCCGCATAGAAACGGTGAATGACTCGATATCGGTCTTCGGACGTGTGGTCGAATCACGGTAAAACTCGAAGCGGATCGGCCCGCCCAATCGCCCGCTCGCCTTGCAAACAAACGAGGATGACACCGCCTCAGCAGCGATGCCCGCGGACAGCAATAACATGACGGCAACGACGCGCATTAGCATCTAGCGAGACAGGGATAAGCCGTGGGCGGGGTCGGTGATAAACATGCGCGTGGTCGATTCATGGGGTGCCATCGGCTTGATCCTCTGGTTAGCCGTTGCAGCGCCAGGATAATTGGAATTCTTTCATCTCTTTAATTATTTAGAGTTTGCTGCTTGTTCAATTACCTGTAACACCTCGGTGGGATGCGAGAGCATCACCACGTGGCACGACGCTAACTCCATGGTTTTGGCGTTCATCCTTTTCGCCATAAAACGCTCCAAATCGGGATGTATCGCTTTATCGTTTTTTGCTACGACATACCAGGTTGGTTTGTGTTTCC
>DASXNN010000080.1:0-1662 GCA_036495045.1 Candidatus Udaeobacter sp. | reverse complement strand
CTGGAAAAAGTGGTAGGCGATCTAATTGTCGATATCGGTACGGATCAAACCGCGACGCCGGTGGCCGGGGAGCCGATTGAATTCGATTTCAATTTGCTTAGAAGCGATTCCCGGGAACCGGTTACTCTGCCGACGAGTATTGGGGTCGACATCGCGCACAACGGTAAATCGATCTTGAACTGCGACCTCATTACCGAGATGCCGAATACATTTCTGTTCTATTCTTTTCCGGAAGGCGGCAGTTACACGCTGAAGGTGACATTTTTCGACGAAAAGCGTTCGCCGCCGCAGCTCGCCACCGCATCGTTTCCGCTTACG
The DNA here is from genome assembly GCA_036495045.1 of Candidatus Udaeobacter sp. Lineage (GTDB taxonomy): Bacteria > Verrucomicrobiota > Verrucomicrobiia > Chthoniobacterales > UBA10450 > Udaeobacter. The sequence goes on along the minus strand of DASXNN010000080.1, from coordinate 1,344 downwards.
ATCGCGGGATCACGCAGCAGAATGCGATTGTTGATTCCTGTTGCATTGTTTGGATGTATTGCACTGGGCCTTGCTGCGGGATATTGGGGAGCTCGGAGACGTGCTACTGGTTAAAGTGGCGCGATGCGCTCGCGGGCTTTCTGCTTGAATCGACTTGGTTCAGTTAACAGTTATCGGGTGCCGGCATGTTTTGATTTGTCCTATGTTTAAGAAATTTATGGCAATCCGCCGATTTTTTCTTTTACTGCTCATCACGGCAGCTCTAGCCGATCAAGCTTTCGCGCACGCAACGCCTTTGCAATATGATCCCGCGGCATCGTCGGTTCTTTCGAAGGCGCCTGCGAAAGTGCAAATCCATTTCAGCGAACGCATCGAGCCTCGAGTTTCAAATATTACCGTGCTCGGCCCCGATGGTTCGCGCGCCGACCTTTCAGATTCCGCACTCGATCGTGTGGATCCCAGAAACTACAGTGTGGACCTGCGGGATGCGGGCGCTGGGACATATACGGTTTCATGGGAAGTTATATCCTCCGACGATGGACACTTCACCAAAGGCGCCTATGTTTTTTCAGTGGGAATCGCGAAACCCGGTGCGTCCGCAGAATCCGGCGGATTCCAGACCATTCACAGCTCCAGCGCCCCTGAGGCCCTGACACTTGCCGTCGAATTGATCGGAAGCGCGCTGATCCTGGGCGCTCTCTTCGTGCTCGCGTTTATTTGGCGACCAATGCGCCATTATTTCCCCGAAGCCAAATCGGCTGAGCGCGAGTTTGCAGGACGATTCCAATTTTTGCTCATTACCGGTTGTATTTTTTCGTTTGCAGGCGGTCTTGCCTACCTGATCTATAAAACAAACGAGCTCGTGCTTCTTCGGGAAACAACTTTTTTCGGCGCGTGGAATTCATTCCTCTCGACGAACTCCGCGCTTTACACAATTTATCGAATGATCGGCGCTGTTTTCATACTCGCCGGATTCCTGGCGCTGCGAAAAAGAATATTTGCCGCCGAGCGCATCACCTCTATCGAATGTATGTTTTTAGTGGTGTTGGCCCTCATCGATTTGGCGCGTGCGCGCATCAGCCACGCCGCGGCCTCCACCTTCCATCCGGCATTTGGCGTGATGATGAACTTCGTGCATCTTTTTTTTAAGGACGCCTGGATCGGCGGGATCATTGCGACGGTGTGGCTGCTCTCCCCTCTAATCCGGAAATCGCGGAACGCGAGGATGGCTGCGTTCGCGCTCACCTCGTTTTCAAGAATCGCCAGCGTGGCTCTGGGCATTGCCGGCGTCACCGGCGTCTACGTCGTCTGGCTGCACTTGAAAAGCTTCTCGTATATTTTGAC